>JAFVTW010000009.1 GCA_017503005.1 Clostridia bacterium
ATACTTAATATTTTCCATCTGCTCACTCCAAGTAGAAGAGCCACCGTGCCCACTATAGCACACATAGAATTTTAGGTCTTTTAACACCTGTAAAGTATCTAACATATCTTCCCTACTAGATGTAGGCAAGTCCGTCCTTCCTATAGTACCATCAAATAATGTGTCCCCAGCTATCAAAATATCATTTGTCACATAGCACATACTATCATCACTATGGCCAGGACCGTGTATGCACTTCACATCAAATCCACCTACACTTACAACGGCTTCGGTCTTTAGCGAATGATAACAGCCAGTAGGAATTTTGACATCGCCTATCATATATGATAGAGTGTGTTTTTCGTCTATAAGTTCTTCATCATACAAGTAAACATTGCAGCCAAATTCTTTCACATAATCATTCAAAAAAAATATATGGTCAAAGTGTAAATGGGTCAAAAATATAGCTTTTACTTCTAAACCTTTTACAGCTCTAATCACCCTTTCTAATTCTGCACCGGCATCAAATATAATAGCCTCATTGTTCTCTATAACAATATGGGTATTTGAACCTAGTATATCACTTTCGATTGTCTTAATTTCCATATACACCTCTTACATAAATATTCTAACAAATACACAAACTAAATCAAAAACAAATCACAAAATTTCTACATTATAATACAAATTTAAATCAAAAATTTTTAAAATATGTCAAAAATATTTAACTTAAATTCAATTTTAAGTTAATATATTAGTAATAATAAAAAAGGAGAAAGTATTATGGCTAAAAAATCAGATTACTTTGGACTAGGTTACCTTATTAGTGTAATCCTTGCTATTATCCCTGTAACTGCATGGATTTGCGGTGCTGTTACAAGATTTAGCGAAGGCAAAATTGTTGCAGCTTTAATCAGATTAATCTTCGGTTTCACAATTGTATGGATTGTAGACTTAATTATGATGATTACAAGCAAACATATTTGGCGCCTACTTAATATCTAATGTAAAAATCACCCTGAGTTTCAGGGTGTTTTTTCATGTCCAAATACAAACAAAAAAAACACTCTAATTTTAAGAGTGTTTTTGTTTTATAAATTATTCACCAACATATGGAATTAAAGCCATAAATCTAGCTCTTTTGATAGCTACGGTTAATTCTCTTTGATGTTTTGCACATGTGCCTGTTTGTCTTCTAGGAACAATTTTGCCTTTTTCTGTGATATATCTACGAAGTTTATTGATGTCTTTGTAATCAATATATTCAGATTTTTCTGCACAAAAACTGCAAACTTTTTTTCTAGAAGTTTTCTTAAAGCGCTTTGGTGCAGCAGCAACTTTTTCTTCTGTTGCAACAACTTCGATTTTTTCTTCGCTCATTTTAAAACTCCTTATAATACTATTTAATTAATTAGAAAGGAAGGTCTGTATCATCGATAGGTTCTAACTTTGTTACTTCTTCGTCTTTCTTTGGTTCAAAACCATCGCTGTTTTTGGTGCTGATGAATTCTACTTCTTCAGCTACAACTTCTGTAACATATCTCTTTGATCCGTCTGGAGCATCGTATGCTCTGCTTTGAAGTGTACCAACTACAGCAGCTTTGCTACCTTTCTTCAAAAATTTGTGGCAGTTTTCAGCCAAAGCTCTCCAAACTACTACATTGATAAAATCAGCTTCTCTTTCGCCACTAGCATTTGTGTAACGACGAGTTACAGCTAGAGCAAAACGGCATACTGATACACCATTTGTTGTTGTAGAGATTTCAGGGTCTTTGGTTAAATTACCGATTAAAATAACTTTATTCATAATTTTATCCTTAAAATTAAATTAATTATGCTTCTTTCTTTAAGCACAAGCTTCTCATAACAGCTTCGTCAATGTTCATAAGATCATTGATTCTCTTTGGTAAAGATGGTTCTGCATCAAATTCGAATAATACATAGAAACCTTCTTTCTTGTAGTTGATAGGGTAAGCTAATTTTTTAACACCCCATTTATTGATACCTACAAGTTTGCCATTTTCATTTTCGATAAGATCTGTATATTTTTTTACAACAGCTTCTTTATCTTCATCAGTAAGAGTAGCAGAGAAAATGGTTAGCATTTCGTATCTGTTCATAAATTACCTCCTTATGGTCTATTCGGCTTTTTTACAAAAGCAAGTTGGCAATTAATATCAATCGTATTAATTACGGTGCTATTATAACAAATATATTTACAATTATCAAGCATAAATTTTATTTTATTTACTATTAATATATATACAAAAAAGAGACTACTATATATAGTCTCTATTTATATCTTGCCTTCTATATCAAAATCACAAGTAAAAACAATATGTTTTAGATAATCATCTGGATTGTCTAGACCACTCAAAAATTTCTTCCACGATTTGTTGTAGAACTTATAAAAATAGTTGTACACACCCAAAAAGTCAGTGTTGGTATCCTTTGCCAACTCCACCACCACCGATATTTGACGAGAAAGTTGTCGTTCTAACTCTGCCCGAATATTGCCTACCACATAGTCTTTGACCACTGTCATATTGTCTATACTTATATTGTCCATTACCACTTCTTCCAACTTCACTATAAGGTCTAGTCCAAAATTAAATACTGGCACATCGCCTAGAAACATTCCTGTATTTTTGTTTCTTTTGTCAAAGATTTCAAACAACAATGTGGCATCACTAAATCCTTCGCCTGTCACACCCGACACTCTAATGTGTCCCTTTCTAGTATTAGGGTTTATTAGATTAAAATCATACATTTGGTTGGTGTCCAAAACTGCCTTGATTTGACCGTTTTTTACCACAACACCTTGACCATTGTTCTTTATAATTTTTTCTGCTCTACCACTAGCACTTTGTTCTTTTCCGCCACCAGAACCTCCAATAGAACTTGTAGATTGTCCCCCACTACTTTGCTGATTGTTGCTACCACTTTGCTGATTGTTACCACTGTTTTGTTCTGTATCTCCACCAGTAGTTTGAGCTTCGGCGACCTTGCTATCTCCTTCGTTTAGCACAGGCAATATACTAGCACTGGGTTTAGTAAAATATTTTTCGTAAAAAGTATCAATATTTGCCTCTTCGCCCAATGTATACTCATTGTTTACTAATAGTATTTTGCTAAGCGACACAGCCCTTACACCTTTTTGTTCGGCACTAGTTTCTAGCACAGACCTAGCTTCCTTGTCTGCAACTATGATATTAGCATTTGATGTAAGATTGTTTGTCCTTACAAAAAAGTCTAAGTACTTAGTTACATTATCTTTAAACAGTTCTTTATTTAACACCACAGCATCACAGTGAGCAAGACCAGGCATTTTGCCTATAAGAATACTCAAATTTGTAAATGCTGTAGATACATCTTCACCTAGTACACATACTGTTTTTACTGTACCATCTGTACCACCACCACCCGATGCACCACTATTAGGCACTACAATATTTGCACTAAGCAGAATATTTTCTTCTTGCAAATCTAGTCCTATAGCTGTAACCACAGCAACTTTGTCTGTTTCAGCTTTTTGTATAAGCGATAGTGGTGCCAGCACAAACAAAAATACTATCAGCATAACAAACAGCTTTCGTTTTTTGATATACTCTATCATCTTTCACCTGCTTTTACACTTGTATATTTTTGGTCAGCAGTTACACCTGTGATACCCGTCAGCTGATACTTAACTATACTACGATTAAACACCGAAACAAGCGACATTTTTCTACTTTTGCCAGTTTTTATAGACGACCAAATATATACCACCAACAGCAACAGTTGTATACTCAAATCTGTAATAATAAAAGGCAAACTAATCACTATATTGATAGCTCTAATTAAGTTAAGATATAGTAACGACACCGTCAGCAACAATAGCCCTACCACAATAGCCATTACCACTACTTTGCTCTTGATATTCAGTGCTTCTCTCATAAGTTTAGCAGAGCTTAGAAAAAACAATCCCACCTGCAAAAACAATATAACCAACCAAAACAATATATTTATCCAGTTGATACTACCGGTAAGAGTATTGATACTGGTATACAACAAGACTTCACTTAGTGCCAAAGAATGATTAAGTCCTGTGTCGCCAAAAATAGCAGAAAATACCACACAAAATCCTACAATAAGCACATCTGTAATTATAAGCCATTTAGATATTTTACTAATAGAATTCTCCCTAAACTCTACCCTACCCATAAGAGTAAGCAATACCAAATAATCCCCGAAAGTGAACGAACAAAAAAACACACCTTTCCATATACCCAAAGAACCATTTTCTAGTAATGGTAATAAGTTGGTAAAATCAGCCTGAGTGGCAGGAATAACTACAGACACCACCATAGCTACAACTATCAGCCATACAAAAAACTGCATAGCCCTACCATATGCTCTAAAATTTTTGAGAACGATAAATCCCACAAAAACAAGCAAAGGTATCACATATATAATCCACTGAATATCGTTAAATAATGTTTCGTTAAAGTAATTATGGATTTCTTTAACTACAAGCACACCTTTTATAAATAGATGTATACACATAAACATTGTAAGAACTACTGCAACTACCTTACCCATTGCTCTAGATACAAACTGAAAAAAAGTAACATTAGGATTGTTCTTCATTACCCTAAGCACTATAGAGCACAACACAAAGTCAATAACCAGCCCTATAGCTACTGAAATGTAAATGTCGCTATAAGCATACTTTGCAAATAGTGCAGGAAACACCAAAAAGTTTAGACCGATAGTCGCTACACACAACAAAAGTGCACACTGAAAATCATTTATCTTCCTAACCATCAATCCATTCTCCTTCTATTTTTGTTGTATACACTCTTTGGTCTATGTCGCATTTGTGTAAGTGGAACTTTCAATACAGAATCTTTCAAGTCCTCTTTGATGATAGGAGCAAACGGAGCTAGGTATGGCGATCTATAGTTGTCATAGTCACACAAATACACAACAAAAAATAGTCCCAACACTATAATTCCATAAAATCCCAGTGCAGCACCAACTATAGTAAACATTACCCTCAATAGGCTTAGCTGATTAGCCTGGTCCGGAATTGTATATAGTGTAATACCACTAAGTGCCACTATCATTACTGCAGGTGAAGAGATAAGCCCAGCCTTGACAGCTGTGTCACCCAAAATTAAAGCACCCACTACCGAAAGTGCAATTCCTAAATACTCTGGCATTCGAAGGCTGGCTTCGTACAATATTTCAAACAATACCAGTACAAACAAAATCTCAGTCACGGGTGTAAGTGGCAAACCTTGTGTAGAATTTATGATAGTAACCAAAAAAGAAAGTGGTACTGCCTTGTAGTGAAACATCTGCATAGCTATATATAGTCCTGGTAGCAGTGCAGTTATAAAACAACTAGCTATCCTAAGCACTCTCACAAAGCTAGCATGAGAACTATCTTTGTAGTAGTCGTCTGCCGATTGAAAATCTTCTAATAGTACAAACGGCAGTGTAAGTGCTAGTGGCGATCCATCGACCAAAACTACCACTCTACCTTCTAACATTTTGGCACAAGCAATGTCTGGTTTTTCGGTATTACCTATTTGCTTAAACATACTAACCTTGTGTGGTTTTAAAAATTCTGCCAAATAGTAGCTATCAATTACACCATCAATTTTTATACTTTTTAATTTGTTTACAATTTGTTTAACTATAGTCTTGTCTGCAATATTTTTTAGATACATTACACACACATCGGTAGTAGTCATTTCACCTATAGTCAGCATCTGTGTCTCTAGCTTGTCAGTAGCAAAAATTTTTCTAATAATGGCAATGTTTGTTTTTATATTTTCATTGAAACCTTCTCTAGGTCCTTTAAGCACAGCACTAGTAGGTGGCTCACTCAAACTTCGCTCTTTGGGACTATCTAATTCTAGAATGTATGACAAGCTTTGCCCGTCAAAAATCAGCACTACTTTACCCTTTGCAATCTGGCTAATAACACTATCAAAATCGTCATCTTTCTTTGTTTCAGGAAAAGAAATTACATTATCTAAAATACTATCAACAGTACACTTGTACCCACTTCGACCAACAATTTGCATAGGTTTTATGACATAATCTGCTAGTTGTTGCACATTAACCAAACCTTTTATATAAATTATGGCTACCCTATACCTGCCACAATCAAACACCTTAGATATCACATCTGGACTAAATGAGAATGCTGATTTTATATTTGAAATGTTAACTTGGAGTGAATTTACTAGCTTCATAAAACACACAACCACCTATACAAAATATTTTGTATTAGTGTGTGAAATTTACTCTTATTTATTCAATAGATAGCACTCCTCAAACAACAAAAAAGTTAGAGCACACACTCTAACTTTTTTATTTATTCTGTTTATAAGATTATGCCACATTGCCTAAATTGATAAGTGAAATATTGTATATAGAACCATACAGATTAGGTGCAACTATTTGCGATGTAACACCTACAAACAATATATTTGCATCTTCTATTCCACAAGCTTTCTTTACTGCTTTTGACTCAGTACTTGTTTGATTGTTGTGAATAGCTTCTTGTTCTTTGTTTATAGGCAAAGCAATATATTCACTACTAAATACAACTTCAAAACTTAGTTGATTGTTCTCAAGCATAAATTCTACTAGGTCAGTAAATTCTTCTCTAGATTCAATTATAAAGTTTGCATAGCCGTCATAAGTTTGATTGTAATGATAATAGTAGTTTGTAGTAGCTGGCATAGATTTATCGAAATCTACATCTATAGGATAGTGTGTAGATGCGATAAAGCTATCGTTTACCAAGAAATATTTGTAACTTAAAAATTCTACAGCATTAAAGTCTAAAGCTTCACCACCATCAGTAAATGAACCTTCATCAGTTTTGGTTACACTCCAGGTGATATCTACTATATACCAGTCATCACCTATCCTTACTTTGTTCCAAGCATGTAAACCTTTATACACACCATTTTTATATATCTTACCAGTAATTCTTACACAGTCTATTCCTTCCATATTACACATCATAGAGAATGCTTTTGAGAACCCATCACACACTGATAGACCATCATCAAACACACCTTCTAGATAGAAACTTTTGAAGCTAGTAAAACTTACTCGGTCATCATTATGTTCTACAATTTCGTCATCGTATACTGTATTGTAGCAGATATAATCAAATATGCTTAGCACCTTTTCATAGTCTGTCATTTCGTCACTAATAATGTCTCTAAGCACATCTTTTGCATCGTTGTACAACTCTTCTGCTTTTGTATTTTCTTCTTCGAACATAGGAGTTGCCTTACTCTCTACAGCATGATATAGTTGTTCACTAGTTTCAACAGGCAATAACAATGCTTGTTTGTCACTTACAAAATTGTTATAACTTACAGGACGGTCCTCTAAATCTACTCTTTCATAATATGGTTTATCTAAAACATTTTGAGTTCTAGGAGCTGTCTTTTTGTTTGTAGGAAGTTTTGCACCAAAAGTAAAACTAATACCTATATCTTGTTTGGTAGGATTTGACACTTTTGTACCTGTAAAAGATGTGTCATAGTCGCAAGTTTCTACAAAGCTATAGCAAGCCACCTCTACGGCTTTTGATAAATGATACAATGTAGTACCATTTAGGCTTGTAGTACCGTAGGTAGAAACTAATTGATTCATATAGTCTGTAGCCAAATATATCTCTACCGAATCTACTCTGTTGATAAATCCATAATAAACTATCTTGTTTAGTTCTTTTTGGCTACTAATATAATAGTCGCCCACATATCCATCTATAAAGAAGAATTTATTATTGTATGCAGGTTGACTAGTATTTGTGTTGTAATAATATTGTCTAGATAGTGTGTATTGTTCACCATCTTTTAAACCTACCCTTAGTACAACAATTTCGTCATTATTTACATATTCACTAAAATCAAAAGCATTGATATCTGTTTCAAAAAATAATTGACCCAAATCGTTTGTGTATAATGATACAGCATATTTGGTAACACCCAAGATTGAGTTCCAGGTAATTACATTGTTTGTAATCTCTATTCCAGAAATCGCCGATAGTGCAGAATTGTTTACTGCAATAGAATCTTTAACCTCTAGACCATCACTATCTGGTTGATTTACATAGCTTACAGTATTGCTCTTTAGACTTCTATCGTAGCCCTCAGCACAAGCAATTACATAAAACTTATATATCTTTGTATCAGCATTTACCGTATCTGCAAAACCACAAAAATTCACATCTGCAGTTGCTGCAATAACTTCGTACAATTCGTTGTTTAGATAAACTTCGTACTTTTCGGCATTAGGTACAGCACTCCATCTTATCTTCTTCTCACTAGAATTTAGATAAATTGTAGGAGCTTTGAGTTCTGTTTTAAACCACTCACCAAACGAACAAGCTGTCATTACAACTGTCGAGAAAAGAACCACTATTAAGCTAAACCATTTTTGTAATCGCTTCATTTTGTCTCCATGTATTTTAGAAATAATTTGTGTAACTATATAAAAATAGCTACACAAATTAAAATAATTAAAGGTTTAAATTTATTTGATTTATTTTAGTATATGTTTATTTTTATTTTTTAAACTTATTTATTGTCAAACGAACGAGTAATTGATGCAATATCGAATTTTTTCTTTTTCTTCTTGCGAGTAGTTACCACAATGATAGCAAGTATCAATACCACAGCCACACAAGCAAATACTACTATATACCAGATATTTATACCACTCTCGCCTTCTTCCTCGTGAACACCAGTATCTGGATATTCGTTAGTTATATATTCTACCCAGTGCTGAGGAGCATCTGTCCAAATTTCACGGTTTTTGATAATATTTGGAATAGCTTCTAGAGCCTCTATATCCACCCTAAGAACTGCATCGTTGCCACCGATTACTTCTGTAATTTTGATTTCACTAAACCTCAACCAGTCTATAACTGTAACCTTTTCGTTTGGCCACAATACTTTTCTACAATAGTAATATCCGTCGTCATTTTTTACGACCGGGGTTCTGTCTGTAGAACTATTTAAGTATGTGTCTTCTACATCTTTGTCATATCTTTCCCAAACTTCTGTGTCTGGCTCGATATAGATATAATCTTCGTATTCTACACCATTTACAATAAGTGTCATTTTGAATCTAATATATATAGTCAACCACTCATCTATGTCTGTATCGCCAGCTATAGAGTTACTATTGCTTGCCACGATATTTAGAGCAAATCTATCTCCAGGGCTGACATCTTTTGGTATAAGCTCGCCAGTAACTTCGGTGTCATAGAATATTTCCTTATTAGTCATACTTACACTTACACGAATGTACTGTTCTTCGTATCTAGTAGTTTGTCTTACATAGATAAACACACCCAAAGTTATAACACCTATTAGCAGTACCATCAGTATTATGGTAAGTACTATGGTAAATATCTGTCTTCTAGTATCAACAATCTCTTTGGTTCGTTGTCTAGAATACCTAAAGACATCTTCCATAAGTTGCTCATTTTTCTTAGAAATACGAGCATCTCTACTTAACCTTTTGCCATTAGCATCAAAATATCCTACTTCTTCTCTCACATCTCCTTGAGAAGATTGTAGAGCTTTGTTTTTATTTTCAAAACTTTCAGCATTGTCTTCTGCAAAAAGTTCTTCTTTTATTCTTTTTAATTTCTTTTTGTCTATCTTGCCTTTAGCTTTCTTTTCAGCTTTTTCTTTTTTAGCATTTTCTTTTTCTCTAGCTTCAATCTCTTCAAACTCAGGCAATTCATCTAATTCATCTTTTGGACCGTTCTTTTTGTGATTTTTGTATCGGTCATGTAGGTCGTTTATTTTCTCTTTTGTATGTTTAACTTGTTGGTGAGTAGATACTTTTGCAGAATAAGAATGTACCGACGATCTTTCGGCACTATTAGTGACTTCCTTTTTATCCTTCTTATCTTCTGCCATATCTATTTCCTTTTTGATTTAACTACTCACAAAATTAAACGACCTTTTTATATATTACTATCACTACCAGCAAATGCTTCGGTGAATACATGCTCTACATTACGAATTGTTGTAGTTACAAATGCTCCTGTAGTATCGTCTTCGCTCACTGGAATCTTAGCCTGTATAGCTTGTACAGAGAACCAGAATGTAACTTTTGAATCAGCAAACTTGTTGTCAACTGTTGTTGGGAATATAATGTTTTGACCTCTAGTGTATGGGTTCAAGAAATCAATAACAGGACCTGTAGAACAATCGATTGCTTTGACCAAAGTGTTTTTGGTATCGTTGTTGTCCAGACTCTCGCCTGCAGTGTAGTACCACCAGCCAGTAGTTGAATCTAGTACCCACAATGGCAATGAGTAATCTTCTGGATCAAACTTCAAAGCCTTATCAATTATTTGATTTCTCAAGTTCTCAGTCAACTCAGCAACCTCGCTAGAAGAAGCACCACTACTCTCTACTGACACATTTAGTTTTACTCTAAGCAGTGCAGGGGTTCTACTTTCTTGGAAACGAACAGATGCATAAGTCTTGATCTGCATACCAGGCAACAATTTAGCATTATTGATGACAAAAGGCAACTCTGCCCCATCTGGCAGAATTGTACCATCAGTTTGTTCTACAATGTTTACAACTACGGGATCACCCAAAGTGATAGTAGTATTTTCTCTATCTGTACTAGCAAACCACGCAAAAGTAGCACCAGCAATCAATGAGATAGCTAGAAGCACACTTAGAACTATTATTAAGCTTGTGTATTTGTTTATTTCTTTAGAAAATTTCATATTTCTCCCAACAAACTTTTGCTAGACATAGTTACACATCTTACTTACTTAATAGTATATTAAATTTTTAGGTTTTAGTAAAATAAATTTTCCTAAATATGCTTATTTAATATATATATTTATATTATTTGGTTTTTATCACTAAAACTTTTGTTAGCAAAAATCACATGTCTACATACCCATTTATCCAACTTGTAGGGGCTTGTTTCCACAATTTTGGGGCTATTTCACTATCGAAATCCAAACATTCCACCACAAAACTAAGGTAGTGAAAACCATCCATAGTAGATATTAGGTTGTCCGTACCGAATTTTACACTATCAAATACAGCAACAGATTTTGAGCCCTCTACCACAGCATAGTAGTACACATATCCATCACCACCTATCTGCCACATATTATTTTGTGCAAGTGATACCTCTACGGTCTCGCCATCGCTTCTTGTAAGAAAAACTTTGACCCTAACCACCTGTGGCTTTGATAAATTTTTGCAATCCAAAGTTAGCGACTGGTTGTACATTTCCCCGACTACATTATTGGGCACTGTCACACTCTTTGTTGTTGTAGAATTATCAAATATTTCTAGTGTCACATTTGGCAAAATATTTCTAGACAAATTCTCCCTTAGCCTAATATTTTCTTCTAGTGTCATTAGTCCAAAAATAATTGCAACAATAGACACTATCACACCCACAAAAAACAACGAAACAAAGGCTTTATTCCACCTTTTTAGTTTATACAGCAAAATGCAATTTTCTTCACAATTTTCTTCGCAGTCTTTTATATTTTCCAACTCTTTTTTATCTTCTATTTTACTTAGTTTTTCTTCAATTTTTGATAGCAATTTTTGTTTATTTTTCGTATCCATCACACACCCAAAATATAGTCTAAATTACATTATAATACACTATACCCTTATACAATTTCTTATATAATTTTAGACAATTTTTGGCTGTATTATTCAAATCAAAACATTATACAAAAACAAAAAAATCTGCAAAAATTTGCAGATTTTATTCTTCAAGTTTGCCCCAAGTAGGATTACTAAAGTTAAGTAATGGGTTCTCTACATTCATTATTTGGATTGCACTTACTGTATATTCAATATCTATATCTTTGTTTGCAAACACATTTGTAAGCTTTGTGCTTATTCTTATTTGACCATTTATAAATATATGTTCGTCTCCGTCATAAGCAGTTCTAGCCAAAATTTTACCATCACGGTTTTCGCTAAATACCCACCATTTGCCACCATCAGCTTCGCCAAAATCAACCTCTACCCAGTCACTAGATATAGGGTTTGGCTTACTGCTGCCATTATCAAAATCTACTAGACCGTCAGACACAATATCGCCACCCAAGTCGGTCAATGCATCTGATGTAACTGTAAGTTTAGCTCTTACATAAGCAGGAGAAGAAGGTCTACCTTCCATACCCATTACAAAGCCTAATTTCATATTAATCTTTGTGCCAGGCAAAATGTCAGCCTCTTCCAAAGGTAGTGTAACTGTGCCTTGTGCTACACTCATATCGTCAGTAATATATATTTCTACCGGGTCGGAAAGAGTTACACCCAGCATTTCGGAAATTATACGAGTATACCAAGCAAAAGTAACCCCTGCAGTCAGTGTTACAAGAAGCAATACACTCAATATTATAATTAGTATTCTTTGAGAGTTTACTAAATTTGAATTTTTTTGCTGCTCAAACATACTCCCTCCTTTTTCCATTTTACACAAAATTTGTTATTTTACAAACAGATTTTTACAATTAAGGTGTTACAGGTGGTGGACAGGTTGGACATGGGTTGTCTCCCACAATCTGTGTACCACAGTTACCACAATCCCTCACATCATATTCTTTTATTCTTTCCAACCACTCATCAGGAGCACCCTCCCAGTCTTCATGGTCTAAATATGCACTATAGTATCTTTGTATAGCATACACTGTCAAATACATCTTGACCGGCTTATTTTTGTCAATATTATTTATGCCATTAGTAACTATCAAGCCAGTATTAAATGTAGCAGATTCGGCAGTTGAAATATATCCTACATAATAATAACAGTCATCTATAGGGCTATACACCCAACTTTGCTTACCGTCTGCCTCATCTCTGTCATTTACATGAAGCAATGGTAACACTACATGATAATCAGCTACTTGATAGTCAGTAGTCAGTTTTACTTTGATATATGCTTCGTCAGTATCTTCTGCACACTTAATAGTGGTAGGCATATCATTATATATTTTGTTTGGTTCTAATAGTCCACCTGGTATTTCTAGGTCAGTCTCGACCTCTATACCTAACTCGCCCATAATAAATACTTTGGGTGCATATTCGCTTTCGCCAAACCATGCCGATGTTATGAAATAGAAAATCAAAAAACACAAAACAGCAATGATAAGCAAGGAAGTCATTTTGTTAAATCTACTACCTAAATGTCCGTAATCAAAAATACTTTCTTCCATTTACTTACCTCCTTTCTAGATTTTGTGTTTCTTATTAAACAAATAAAAATTAATTAAAATTTGAAATAATATAAAAATTTTATGGATTTAATTTCCAAGCAGTCCAGGTGTTGTTTAAAAAATCTGCTGGCAATACACCAAAAGGTTTATCTTTGTCTTCTACTGGATTTTCTGGAGTATCTACTTGATATGCATTACCAGAATAAGCCACAATTTCTGCCCTTACAAAAATGTGTAAAGTTCTGCCTTGCAAACCATCAACAATAGGTGTCAAACCAGTAAGAAGTTGTACATCTGCACCACCTTCTAATTGTGAATTTAAGAAGGCATTGTAGAAATACTGGTCGTTTAATAGTTCGTTATCGTGTCTAACAACCCAACCAGTTTGACCTATAGTAAGTTGTTGCATAGGAACAATATTGTATGCACCACCTACTAGATTTCCTTCGTGGTCATACAAAATATCGTCAGTAGTAATTACAAACAAACATCTAACAATACCTGGTATATTACCAGTATTCTTTACTTTTAAGTCATAAGGAAGTGTGGTATTTAATTCTCCTGGCAAATTAACAGTAAGCGATGTAGCAGCCAGTAGAGTGCCATCAGCCAATACTTCACTATTAATTTTGGTATCGCCATTATAAATTTCGATACCCACTTCACCTATAGTAGCCTCGCCCTCATCATTAAACAAATCGGTAAACCAAGCAAAAGTAATTCCCACACCTATCATTAGTGCAAAAACTACCAAAATAAGGGTTATTAGCCAACCATTAGTTATTGAATTTTTTCTCTTGTATACACTCATAACTACACACTTTTCCTTATTTTAATTGTACGATTTTTTATTTTTTTTGTAAAGTAATATATATTAATATATAACAATAACTAATAGTTTATATATACATAAAAAATAGACATATAGGATTATCTATATGTCTATCTTTATTATTTGCAATATATTCTTAACTATATACAACAATAAACATTGCTAGTACAATGCACACAGTTATAACAATGATATTTTCTTTAACAATATCTAGTAGCACACCCAAATCTTTGACATGGTAAATAACTACACCTACAAAATTTTCTGCTGTTACTGTTTCTCTTGTTCCCATATTTTCTGCAGCATCACCTTGTGTTTTTAGTGTAACATTCCTGCCCAAAATTTGTTTTTCCACTACACGGTGAGTTACATTGTTTTTACCTACCTTGAAGGTAATTACATCGCCCACTTCAACATCTTCTAGTGGAATTTCCTTTATAACTACAACAGTATCTTTTGGCATTGTAGGACTCATGGAGCCTGTCAAAATATTAAGAACTTTATATCCCGAAGCAAACCCAAAAACCAAAGTAATCAAAGCTGCTAGGCAAAAGTTTTTTAAGATTGTAAATATAAACGAAAGCACTGTGTTTTTTTGTTTGAAAATACCTTTTCCCATTCTTCATCCTGCCATTTTTTGTAAATAGTAAATTTGGCTATATATAGCCTTTTTTATATAATTGCATAAGCTTTAAAAATTAATCAAAACTTCTAAAACTTAACATAAAATATTTTATCAAAATTTAATCAATTTGTGGACTGATTTTGTCCATTTTTTGTTTTTATTTTATTAAATTTAAGTCGTTGGAGTATAGATATTTTTCACTCCATACCCCAACATTCTTAAATTAATTAAAGTTAATATTACTTCCAAATATAAGGAGTTAATTGCCACTCAAATACTGGATAGCCATCATTAATTGTATTAGGATCAGCCTTGTACACAGAACCTAAGCTTGTAGTTAAAGTTGTTACAAAGCTTGATTTTGTAGCACTTTGTGTAACACCAGTTAGTGGAACTGTAGTATCACCATGTGCACCATAGTTGATATTGATTGTACCATAAACATAATAGTAATCATTTGTATAGTAATTTGCAATATTTACTCTAGCATCTGCTGCAACGATTGTTCCAAACTTATTGTTTTTACCATCGTTTGCACCACCATTAACCGATACAGTACCAAGAGCTACATAACAATTTGTAACAGAATTTGCATTTTGTGTATTGTTATCACAGACAATACCTGCACCATATTGAGTTGCTTGACCATTTATATAGCCTGAAACAACAATTTTGTCAATTATGGTATAACATGTCGAAATCTCACCTTGTCCTTCAGAAGTACTGTCCATATTATTTATAACAATACCAGCAGCTTTTGCTTGTGTAGAAGATGCTAATCCCATAGCTGATAGATTTCCTTTACTATAGCAATATGTAATTAAACTATAGTTAAATACAGCTATACCACCTACTTGAGCACCTCTTAATTCTCCATTGTTACCACTTCTTATAACTGTAGCATTCTTTTTGTTTGTTACAACAATACCGGCAACATAAGTATTCATATTTGTTGGTGTACTTGAATTTCTAATAAGCATATTATTTACACAATCTTCAATTATACCATTGTTTTCAACAGCTATACCTGCAATTCTTTGGTTGTTAGATGGATAATATACAAGTTCACCATCTTGACCTTCACCAGTCATTGTACATGGTAAAGTTTGAACATTTGAAATTGAACCATTGTTTACAATTGTTATGCCACCAAATTTGCCTACTCTATAGGCACCTGAGCCAGAGTTAATACCCACTCTCAAGTTTTTAACAGTAGCACCTGCGGCAATATTTCTAATAAGTGCAATTTGATCAGCTTCAGTAAATTTAAATCTTACATTGCTCAATGTATATCCATCACCATCAATTACACCTTTAAACACAGTATTTTCTTTTCTGGCAATAACAAAGTCTTTAACATATGTTGCCAAATCAGTTTCCGTCATAGGAATATCAGATATGAACTTAAAGTGACTATCTAGATAGTAATCGATATTTATAATATGTTTTGAAGTACTAATTAGATATGGGTCTTCGGCAGTACCACTACCAGAACCAAATATCCAACATTCCCCAGCTTCAGGTTCGCAATATGCAGATGCCATTTCTATTCCATTGGCAGCATCAATAAAGCTTAATACACTAACACTGTATGCACCCATTGTTTGCAATTTATATGTATTTACAGTTTCAGGTAAATCTGTAATTACAGGAGTGTCACTTCCGTTATAGTAAATCCTTACTCTTGATTTTGTCTTACTAGAAGCATTTTCCCAACGAATTTCTCCAGTTGAAGAATCTACAACCAATCCAGTAGGAGTAAGTGGAACTTCAATAGCAACTTCATTTGAGTTGTTTGTCATTGAATATTTATTTTGTGCAGAACTAAACAATCTGTCTTCTCCATATGCATTACAGTATACTGAGAATTTTTGACCAAATGGATTTGGATTGTTTGGATCAAGTGCATCGTAATCTGCTACAGCTTGAACATTAAACATTACAAATGTCTTACCCAAATCAACATCGGTATAAACAGCATAGTATGGATCTTCGCTATTTATAGTATTTATATCAGTCGCCGTAAATGTATGAGATTTTACAAATTCGCCAGAATCTTTATACTTAACTACTGTAAATTGATAGTATCTAGCATTTTCAATAATTTCAACTGCAACATAGTTAACAGGAGCATCGTCTTTTGTTCCTATATATAAATCAGCTTTAGGAGTAGGTAATTTAAAGATTTCCATTGATGCAGGCAATGAATTAAACCAACAATAGTTGCCTAAATCAGCAAATTTGTCATCTTCTTCACCCTCTTCACCTTCTTCATCGCCACCTTCTGGAGGTAGTTCTTCCTCTGGATTATTATCGTCTCCCGAAGGATTATTAGGGTCGTCAGGGTTTTCAGAATCTCCCGCACCTTCCTCTTCATCATCTGTAGGTCCATCAAAATCAGACTCGGTTACATATCCATTTGAACCTAGATATGATACATCGACTCTATAATAACCACTAGGAACTTCTTCGTCTGTACCGATTAATTTATATCCCTCAGGTGAATTTACAGCATCAGTAATATCAAATTCTTGATCTACTATAACTGTATCAGTTCCACCAGCTTCTGCAACTTTAACCAGTTTAACTTTTACACCAGTAGCGATTGCAAAGTTAAGGTCGGTATTATTCCATTTGATAACACCATTTTCTATTCTTAATAGTGGTTGTTCTAATCGTTTTGCTAAAATTTCAACACAGAATTCACCATTTAAGAATTGAGTTGTTTCACTACCTGGAATAGCTCTAATTCTAAGTGTGAACACACTATTTTCATATTCATGCTTTGGTACAAATGTTAGATATCTATAATTCGCATCAGAAATGATTGTGTATGCAAAATCAACACCTTCTTCTAGCTCTTCATTTAGACAATAAACTTCATACTCAAAACCACTTTCAACTTCTTTCCATGTAAGAGTACCTTGTACCATCTTAACATCTTGTGGAGGTAATAGTCTCTTATAGAATCCAGACATTCTAGGGTTACCAGTTACAAAGTAATTTTGTACACCTACAACCAATGTAGAATCTAATGTTCCTACAGGAGAAACTTTGATGGCATACTCATATCTATTACCTGCCTCATCTTGTGCTGGATAAATTAATGGATTTAAGTCAAAGTAACATATTCTATTGTCACTAGACAACTTAGAAATATTTAAAACTTTTACTTCTTTAGATACAGGCTCATAAACTAGTCCGCCTTCTTCTCCTTCGCCATCATCTTCACCACTTGGTTCTTTTTGTACCCATTCTTTTCTAAAGATTTCAATACGATAATCTGTAGCTGTAGAAGTTACTGAGCCATTGTCAAAATCAACAACCTCCCATCTAAACTTACCACCTTTCAAATCTACTGTATCTACTCTATCATATTTATGAACAACGAATGTAGCCGCACCTGTTGTCTCATTTACAGGAGCTGACAACGAAGATATCTTCTCTGTTCCATCACCGATAGCTCTACTTGTTACATAATAACTTCCAGCAGGGAAGAATCCATTTTCCATAAATGAATATGCAAAGTTACCATTTACAACAGCCACAAATCCCGCATGTGGAGATTCTGGATCTACAACCAACTGACCACTTTCGTCATAAACTAAAACTTCACCAGCAGGAGTTAACAATATAACTTCTGCAGCTTTATCTGGATCTTTTGTATCGTTAGGTAAGCTTTCGGTAAATGAATATGTAGCACCAAGAGCTGTACTCCAAATCTTAATTTCTTGGCTAACAGCTGTTTGAATAGTTGTTATTGTTACATCACCCTCAGTTACAGAAATTGAAGGTTTTTGTAGCATTTCAACTTCACAGCTATGGTCATAATTACTTGTAAAGTAGTTTTGTCCACCTGCTAAATCGGAATCTTTTGTACCCATAGCTTTTACTTTTAGGTTATATACATAACCCGTCTCAATTCCTATATCAGCTACAGGAACTTTGAAGTATGCATTTGCACTACTTGATGGTGTCATAGTTTGTTCGTAATTAGCTCTATTTGTAGAGTCAATATAGAACTCTAAGTCTTCTTTTTGAGGATCAGTACAATCTGCCAAAATCATATAATCAACAGCATATCCCTCATCTGGAACATATACTTTAGAGAAGTACAGATTGTCCATATAAACCATTATTTGTTTATTACCAGTTAATTCTTTGTCAGCAACTGGGGTTTGTGGTGGAACTAATTTGTGTCCAGTAAATTCACCAGAGTAATTACCATTTAGTATATAAACAACTTCTTGAGAGAATCCACTTGCACCAGCATTCTCACCACCTTCTTCAGGAGGAGTTTCGCTACCACCTTCTGGAGGTAGTTCACCTTCTAATATTGAGGTTGAATATTTTCCAGAGCCTCTATTTGCAATTATTTCACCGCCAGTATTTCCTCTACTACCACCCATAAATCTAACTGAGATTGTATATGGATTTCTTAGTACAGAGAAATTAAAGTCATAGTAGTAAATTAATTCTTGAGCTACAGTGTCTAATTCAACTTTGTGTACAGTTTGTCTTACATAAACCTTACCATTTATGGTTACTTCTAAATTTCTGAAGAATTCTAGATTGTTAGATAATGTTCCATCAGCATTTTGATCACCCTTTGCTGCAAGTAATAAAGCTGTGTAGGTATCAGCATCATATGCTCTATAATTGTTCATTTCTAACAAGTATTCGTTATCTAAAGGCACTGACCAGCTTAAGAATCCATTTCTAATTTTAAATTTGCCACCAGTAGCATCTGGCTTTGGTGGTTTGTATACTGTAATAGATGCAGGTTCTCCAGTATTAGCATCTAAATACTCAGTTCCGTCACCCAAAGTATATACTTTTACACAATAATACCCTGTAGGATATTTTGTATAATTATCTAAGTTCACAAAATTGTCTTTTGTTTCAAAAACTTCACAATCATCATCTGGCTCTATATCGATTTCTTTTGTTTTATAAATTTCAATTTTATAGCCATCATTTCCTTCTACATGATCCCATGTAGTATTGCCATTAAATGTATAAATCGCACTTGTTTGACCTAATACCTCAGTAAGACAACTACCCAATCTTGAGCTTGTCAAATAAGCTGATTCAGTAATATCATGTGTTGTACTACCTTCAGATACAACATAGAATGTATATTGACCAGCAGGAATAGTTGTAGGCAACATAACACCGGTATCTCCAGCCATATTACCACTAGCCCAGTAACCATCTCTTTCTGCATCGTACGACTCACCAAAAGTATCTGCCATATTACCATCATCAGACTTAATAATATATCCAGCAGCATTTGCAACCTTTGTCCAATACAAATATCTATTTTTCAGTTCTGGATCTGCTACACCAGGAAGTTTTTGTGTCATCAAATATACTAGATTTTCACTAGCATCTTTCATAAATTGGCTATTTGCAGTTATAAAATCCGAACCTTCTTGCTGTTCTCTAACTGCTCTTATTTGTAATCTATGAATATCTGTATCTAAAATCAAATCGTTTATCATTCTAGCTTCAAGTGGGTCTTTGAATGAAGTAACAACAACCTCTTTGTATTGAGGACCTTCTGGAGCATCTGAACCATCTTCACCCGTTGGAGGATTTTCACCACCTTCGCCTTCTGGAGGAAGTTCTCCGCCATCTGGAGGTAATGGTTCTCCACCATCTGGAAGTTGACCATCATCATTAAGCACAGCTGGATTATCTGTAGATCCACCATCTTCTGGAGTAATCTCTTCCAAAATTATATATGTAACCAAGGTGTCGTCTATATATATTTCGTATGTAACACCTTCGCCACCCGGATGTGACCAGTTTATATATCCGTTTGTAGTATAGAATTCACTTACAGGGTCTAACAACTCAAATTTTTGAGCAAATTGTTCTGCAGGATTCAATATATAATCACCAGCATTTAATGATCCAACAACACCAAACCAGATTTTGTATTGTCCTGGCTCAAATCCTGTAGGGTATGATACCTCAAATCTTGTTGCTTGGCTATCAATATTATCTACAACAACATATTTATTTTCGCCATCAGCAGGATGTAAATTTTCGTATGCAACCTTTATATAACTTGCTCTGTTTCCACCATCATTGTTTGGATTGATCAAATTAATATGATTATTTTCTCTATCATAATTATCTAAACTTAGTGGAGACAATATTGTTACATTGATAGGATTTTCACACACATCACCATTGATAAATCCGTATGCTTTTGTGCCAGAATCTTTTGTTCCTCTAGCATAAATATTGAACTTAAATAATCCATAAACGGTTTTACCATAATTAAATTCGATTGAAGTAGCAATTCCGTCTTCAGTTTTCAAATTTAATTCTTGACCTATTACTTGTGGATTATCTTCGCCAACAATTTCTTTGTCAGTCAAATCTTTTCCTAAAACATTTACAACCTCATAAGAGAAATTATTTCTATCGTTTTCGTACTGATACTTGTAACCTTCATAGTCTTCTAAAGGGGTCCAGATAAATTCGTATTTTGATTGACCAATTGTTCCATCTATTGGAGTTTCTTTAATTCCAAAGTTTTTAACATCAGGAAGTTTTATTATTGTAAAGTTTGTAGTTTTGTCACTACTAATAGAACCTTCTTTTTTAGCCACGACATTAACTACTGTATTTACATCTTTTTCTACTGTATATATTCCGTCTTTTTTCAAAGCATCGAAATCTACGACATTTTTGTCTGTATTTCTTATTACTAAATTGTTGTTGAAATATACATCAAACAATACACTGTCTAATGCATTCCATCTTAGTACACCATTTTCAACTTTTACACCAACAGAAGCTTTGTCTAACTTTTCAACTGCTTCTATAACAAATGGAGAAACACTACTAATTAACTCTTTGCCATTACCTATACAGTATACCGATATCATATACTGACCAGCACCCATTAGTGTTAAATTGTCTAAACTTATTTCTGTAATAGATGTTGTTGAGCCAGCTTCTGGTGCACCTAATACAACATTTTCTATTTTGTGTGTATTTGTTGAAAAATCAGATATATTATCAAACTCTATTGTATAACTTACAGGTAAATTTTTTCTTGAGTTAGTAATAACTAATTTATTGTTTGATATAGTTACACTATTTGGTGCATCCAAAATAGAAACTGTCAAAGGCATATTTGTATTAGAATTTACATAACCTTCTGTTGTATTCTCAGATGTGCCTACAGCATATATTCTAAATGAATAATCACCATTTGCTGTATAACCAAAAACATCAAAAGACAAATTTGTATTTGGTGTCTCTATTTTGGTATTATTACCATCTACTATTACATACCTTGTTGCATTTGGGACTACATCCCATTTTAAAGTGTTCTCTTCAATTTTAAAGTTTTGAACAAGTGGTAGTTTTGTTATTTTTAAAACTTCAGAAGGATCACTATACAATAATCCTGAAACACAAGAAACAACATATATAGAATATTGTTTATTTACTTCTAATCCACTAATTGTGCTTTGGATAGTAGACTCTAGGCTTACAATATTGGTTGTTGTCATTAGTGTATATGTAGAATCATCTGCAGTCGTCTCTTTACCATACACTAAGTATGTAGCCTCTACATCAACTAAAGGATTCCATGTTACAACACCATTTTTAATCATTAAGTTACTTACTTTCTTAGCTCTACCAAACTCAAATGTGTTACAATATGCACCTGTTACAGAACCAACATTGTCACCTAATGCTCTAACTCTAACTTTAACCGTCTCATCATCTTCAAATTTAGATAAATCAAATGAGTATGCTCTTTCTTGAACTACCACAAAAATTTCATCTCTTGAAGCATAAGTAATACCTAACATATATGAGCTAGGAGTATCCCCTACAGCATCAAGCCATGTTAGCTGATTGTTTACAATATTCAATCCTCTAGGTTCACCTAATTTCTTGAATTCAATTTCGGAAACACTAGAGTTGATATATGCTGTACCATCACCTGTAGAATTACCCGTAGCTACAATTTTTACTGTGTATGTACCAGCAGGATAATCTTCGCTAAGATCAAGCTCTGTAGATTGATATCCTGTAAATACTTCTGGCTCAGCCATAGCTGATGTGTATATAGACAAGTTGTAACCAGTACAATTCTCTACTGCTGTCCATGTTAGTTTGTAATTTGATTTTTCGTTGTCGTCGCCCTTGCTCAACACCTTGATGTTTTCTTCGGCAATCATAGGCAATTTAACAACTGTAATTGTTCCAAAGTCACTACTAATATAGTTTCCACTAGTTGGTAGTGCTTTTACTTTAACCACTAACTCACCACTAACACCTTTTACATTGTCACAATTAGGTTCGTTGGATTCGGTGTATTCGTCACTGTCGCCAGTATAAATTCTGTATTTGTTACCAGTAGAACCACTCCATACCAACACACCATTTTCGATGCGAAGATCTGTAGGAGCATCTAGTCTAGTAACTGTATATTTTGTAGGAGAAGATGCAATTATTTTTACATCGTCACCCATCGCCATTACATAAATTTCGTTTGTACCGTTTACAACATCATCTATTGATACTGGTACTTCTTGTTGACCTTCTACTTTGCCTATCAAGCGATAGTTGCCATTGTTGAATTTGATACTATAGTTGTAAGCTTCAGTGATTCCTTCGAATCTAACAGCATCATTTACAATAGAGAATGTTTGAACATCAACTTTTGGTAATTTAATAAAGTCATAAGCTACAGCATTTGCTTTACCACTAGAGATAGTATTTGTACCATCACCTACTGCCACAATTTTTACATTGTGATCGCCAGCTTCTAGTGCTGTAGTATCAATTTTGAAACTATTTGTACTTACTGAATTTTCAAATTCGTCATTTACAAATACTGAATAACTAATAACATTGTCAACTGCATTCCAGTGAACTGTACCATCGTTATTGATAGCAGAAACTATAGGATTTACTATTTTTGTAATTGTAAGTCCGGTATCAAATAGGTCGCCGTTTGCTAATGTTACATTTTCGGCAATCATACCTATAGGTCTTACAAATACTCTGTATGTACCTGCCACCGGTAGTTCTTCAGCCAAATCAATGGTTGTAAGTGGTGACACGATGTATTTTTGATCATTGTCTGATTTTACTATAACTGCATATTTGCTAGCAGTAGCAACACCATCAATAGTCAAAATGTTGTGATTAATTTGAGCTTCACCTATAGTAGGTATTCTTCTAAATGAGATACTGGTAGTTGATGCAGCAATTGTGTTTGTAGCATCGCCTATAGGTGTAACCTCAATTGTGTACTCTGTACCTAATACAAAGTTTTCGTCAATTTCAATAAAGTTGTCTGTAATATCGAAAGTTGCATTTTCGCCAACTTGTGGAGTAATCTTTACAGAATATTTTGAAGCACCCAACACTGCTGGGAATGTAACTTTACTATACCCTAACACATCATTTTCGTCTAAAGCTTCGTTATCTAGAGTCAATACACAATTTGCTAGTTTTGTAATTTTGAAAGCTTCGCTATAGTCAGAAGCAAATACATTAACACCATTCTCATCTATATATGGAGCCCCCGGAGCAGTTGCAGCTACTTGAATTAAATACTCACCGGAATCTGTAGCAGGTAATGTATATGAATTTGTAGAAGCCATAACAGCTTGCTCTGCACCATTCACTTTGATTTGGTACATAGTTGCTAGTGCATGATTTTCCCAAGTAACTACTCCTTCGTTTGCAGTAATACCTGTAACAGGAGAATACTTTAAGAATTTATATGCTTCTGAGTAATCACCATCAGCATAAGCTTCTTCGGTTGCTACAGCTTTGATTGATACAGTGTTTACTTCATTTAGTTCTAATGGAACATCTGTAGTAAATACTGGTAGTTGTACAAAGTGTTCTGTAGTAGAAGTAGATGGATCAGTTACTTCATGGTCGACATCATTGATTTTTACTACATACTTTCTGGTATTAGGTACACTCTTAAACATAATTGTGTTTGTCTGAGAGTTAAATACAACTCCAGCAGGTGTAGCTAATTTCACAGGGTCAGGCTTTACCTTAACCACCATAGATGCAGAAAGACTAGTTCCGTCAATCTTGAATGTAACAGTAACACCAGACACATTTACTACATTACCTGTAATAGTCACTGTACCTTCAGCAGCATCAAAACTGCTTTGGCTCAAGGTAACAGTAGTACTGTCACTAGCAACTACATCAACCTTGCAGTTTGAGGAGTTGACCGGTGCTATGGTATACTTTACATCTACACTCTTGCCCACATAAACAGCGGCTTCCTGAGTATCAATTGTGATACCGGTAGGCTTAACCTGTTTTGCACATGAGCAACCAAAAGAAAGTACACTACAAAGTGCCCCCAAAATCAATAATGATAATGTTCTAAATTTTTTACTTTTTTCCATAATTTCACCATCTTTAAACTTTTTTGATGTTAATTTTCGACATAATCAACTATATCTTATCAAAAAAAGTCTATTACTCAAAACAAAATAACCACACTTGAAGCATTTTAATATATTTATTAAATATATTATGGCGATTTTTTAAGGCTATTATGTACAGCAAAACAATCTCAAAAAAAGAAACAAAAAAAGATATACCCTACAATTTTGGTGCAGGATATATCTTCTTTGTATTTTTAACTTTTACTAACCCTTTAGATTAATACCATTTGATTTGAAATGTTCAATTAGATTGTTAGAGAATTTTTCGATATCTTTAGCTTCCAAAGTTCTATCCATAGCTCCGATTACAAAGTTGAATGTATATGCTTTTGCATCTTCCATTTGTTCTTTGTTTTCGTAGATATCTTTCAAAGAATACTCCATAGTTAGTTTAGTTTTGTAAGAAGCAATAATTTCTTCTAGTGTTGCATAGTTTACATTGTTTGGTACAACAAATGTGAAGTCTAATGCAACTGTTTGATACTTACTTACCTTGTTTCTTTGAGACTTAACCACTTCTGCATTGCACAACTTCTCAAAATCCAATTCTAGACACACTAAATTGTGCTTTGGAGTAATATTCAATTTGATTTGTGGATGAGCCACACCCATCTCACCAATTACAGTTCCGTCACTAAGTTTAATCACATTGCTATTTACTGGGTGATAGTAGTTTGATGTGTCGCCATCACAATAATTTACTTTAGTATTTACAAGTGATTCACATACATTTTCAAGCATAGCTTTTAGCTCGAAATAAAGGTCTTTTTCACTCTTTTTGGTACTTGCCAAAACGATGGCTAAAATATGGTTTTCGATGGCTAAATTGTTTTCGTTTAAACCACTAACAACTCTACCAATTTCACACATTCTTACATCGTCAAAATTGTTTTTGTTGTCGTTTACAAAGCGAAGCAAAGTAGGCACAAGTTTACTTCTAATACCTGCTTGTCCACTATTAGATGTATCTAATAAACTTACATAACTTTCAGCTTCGATTCCATTAGATTTGTTGAAATCTGCATAGTTCCAGATGTGTGAATGTACTTCACTTACACCATATTTTTCTGCAAATAATCTCTTTACTTTGTACTCTAGGATATGCTCTTTGCTTTGCTCTACAGGCATAAGGTTGAAGCTCATACTTTGAGGTACAATGTTGTCATAGCCGTACATTCTAAGCACTTCTTCTACCAAATCTTCTTTGATAGATACATCTTTTGTGCCTCTCCAAGAAGGTACAGACACAGTCAATTCTTTTCCATCAGTTACAATTTCAAATCCTAGTGCTGTAAGTATAGAATCAACTTTTGATTGAGGCAATTCTACACCACTTCTTCTGTTTAAGAATTCGTAACTAATTTTGATTTCATGTTTTGGATAATGGAAATTATACACATCAGTAAGAGCACTGCTTACTTTTACACCATTGTCGATTTCTTTTAAGATTTTTACAAGTCTAGCTATTGCTACTGGAGTTGTTTCTGGGTCTAAGCTCTTTTCGTAACGAATAGAAGCATCTGTAGCAAGACCTATCTTGTGTACTGTTTTTCTAATAGCAACAGCATCAAATACTGCACTTTCTAGTAAAAGTGAATTTGTATCATCTGTAATTCCAGATTTTAGACCACCCTTGATACCTGCTATAGCCACAGGTGTGCGGTCTTCGTCACAAATAACCATAGAGCCAGGAGCAATTTTGTGCACTTCACCTTCTAATGTAAGCATATCTACTTCTTTTTCTGGTTCGATTACAGTAATACCTTTAACAATATTGTGGTCAAATGCATGCATAGGTTGACCTAATTCTAACATAAGGTAATTTGTCATATCAGCTAGTAAGTTGATATCTCTCATACCACAGTAATTAAGCCTTATTTTCATAGCCATAGGGCTTCTTTTTTCGGTTACATTTTCTACGGTAATACCACTATAACGATAGCAGTTTTTGCTTTCTACTTTGATATTTAATTTGTCTAGACTGTCATATTGATTAAGGTCTTCTACTGCTAGTGGTTTTAGTTCTCTACCAAATATAGCAGCAAATTCTCTAGCTATACCATAGTGTCCCCATAGGTCAGGTCTATTTGTAAGACTTTTGTTGTCGATTTCAAACACTACATCGTTCATAGGATAGATTTCGTGTAATGGTGTACCCATTTTTGCATCGGTTACAATATCCATGATACCACTATTATCGCTACCTATCTCTAATTCACTTTCACTACAGCACATACCATAGCTTTCTACACCTACAAGTTTTGCTTTGCCTATTTTGTGTCCACTTACCATACCACCTACTTGTGCAAAAGCTGTTACCATACCTACTCTTACATTAGGTGCACCACATACTACTTGTACAGACTCTGGGCTACCATCATCAACCTTTAGTATATGCAAATGGTCACTTTGTGGGTGGTCATTTACCTCTAAAATACGAGCTAAAACAACATTTTTTGTATTTTCGCCCATATAGAAAACATCTTCGATTTCTGCTGTTGCCAAATTGAATCTTTTAATAAGTTCTTCTGTTTCAATTCCGCTTAAATCAACGAAATCTTTAATCCAATTTATAGAAATTTTCATTGTATTCTCCTTAAATATTTAGTTTGAATGGTTTTAGAATTTTTAGATTTCCACTATTTAAAGCACGGATATCATTCAAACCAGACTTAATCATAACCAATCTATCAAAACCTAATCCAAATGCACAACCGCTGTATTCGTTAGAATCAATACCAGCCATTTTTAGTACATTAGGATGAATCATACCACATGGGCATAGTTCAATCCAGCCACTGCCACCACAAGTAGAGCAACCTGTACCACCACAGAAAGGACATTTTACATCCATTTCAAAGCTAGGCTCTGTAAATGGGAAGAAACCAGGACGAAGTCTTACTTCTACTTCTTTCTTAAATACTTTTGAAAGCATTTCTTTCATAAAGTAAATTAGGTTTGCTACACTTACATTTTTGTCTACTATTACACCTTCCATTTGGAAGAATGTATTTTCGTGACCAGCATCTAGGGCTTCATTTCTAAAACAACGACCTGGGAATATAACCTTACAAGTTCCTTTGTACTTACTCAAAATTCTATTTTGACCAGCAGAAGTATGAGTTTTAAGTACTTCGCCATTGCTTAGCCAGAAAGTATCTTGAGTGTCTCTAGCTGGGTGTGTGCTAGGTACATTTACTGCATCAAAGTTGTTAAATTCTGTTTCAACTTCATTACCCATATCTACCACAAACCCCATAGAAATTAATACATCTTCTACTTCTTTTTGGATAACTGTTCTAGGGTGAAGACTACCCACACCATTATCTACTGGCAATGTAATATCAATTTTTTCTGTATTTGCAATTTCTGCATTCATTTTTTGTTGTTCTAATTCTGTGGCCAAATTAGCAAGAGTACTTTCGATTTCATTCTTTACAGCATTAATCTTCATACCCATTTCTCTTTTTTGGTCATTAGGAACATCTTTTAGTAATGGCATTAGCATAGTAACTAAGCCCTTTTTGCCCATATATTTTAGTCTAAGCTCTTCCAAACTTTTTTGGTCTGTTACTGCTAAAACATCTTGAGCAAATTGTTTTTGTGTTTCTTCGATTTTTTGTAACATTTCTCTCTCCTTTTAAAAACAAAAAAACAGCCTAAACATAGGCCGTTTTAATTAAACGGTATACCACCTAATTTCACTAGATATTATCTAGCCTCGTTAGACATTTTTACGGTTATCTTCCGGCACTACTTAGTTTCTCGTAGGCAACTCCAATGCTGAAATTCACAATATATTTTGAACATAGTTGGCTCTCAGTCGGTGACCAACCTTCCTTATATGAAAAATATATGCTACTTACACATCTTCATAGTTTTTATTCAACTGCTTATTGTTATATCATTTTAATATTTTAATGTCAATGCAAAAGCTAAAATTAAAATACTTTAATTAAAAATTTTGTCTATATAATAATTCAACTTTTCTAGTAACATTCCTATAGCATAGCCATCTATTGTTCTATGATTTGCTTCTACATTAAAGTTTACCATTTTTCTACCATCTACATCTTTGATCTTATCCCAAGCAAATCTAGGTATAAAATCGTCCAAATCGCCACTTTTAGGATGTGTAATGTCGGTACATTCATACCATGGCAAACAAGTAATATATGCTATACAATTATTATCTCTAGAAACAGGCGAAAACAATGTATTTTGATTGTCATCATTTATTTTGCCTAGTTTGCAAAACTCAACGACATCGTCCATGTACTCTACATCTATAAATCTAATATTTCGCTCACCCTTTCTAAGGCACACAAAATTAATCCAATTATTATCATTAACTACTAGTTCGCCATCAACAACTCTAATATTAAAGTCTTCAACATCTTTAAGTGCTCTAAATAGTGCATACCCTAGTGAAAAATAAAAAGATATATTTTCTCTCTTTGCAAAATTGTAAACCTTGGTCACATCTAATGGTGTAGTAATACCAAACATAGGCATCTTGTTATTGCTATAACACTCAAAAAACTCTCTTCTATCCCAAGTAGTTAAATCAATTTTTTTCATAAAACCATTTCTTCCATACTTTAATCTAATAATTATAATAAAACAAAAAACACTTATCTAAAAGTGTTTTTGATTAGTTATTTTTTAAAGTTTGAAACAATGTATCAATTATTTTTTTGCTATCTGCATTTAGTTGTCTATAACCAGACAATATTTTTTCCTCTTCTATACTCAAACCCGAATTGCCACCAAAAAAATCTGCCATAGATATACCAAAAGCATTGCACAATTGTTGTAACGTGGCAATGCTAGGCATAGTGCCTCTAGAAAACATATTTGCAATAGTAGACTGAGTAACACCAGATTCTTCTGCCAGCTTATATACAGACCAACCTCTATCCTTTCTCAATTTTTCAATCTTCTCTAAAATATCCACAAAACAAACCCCGTCATTAAATTTCGTTTGTATTATAATATACATTTGTAAACCATATATAACCCATTTGTGTTGACACATAATATACATTTGTGTAATATTTTAGTATACAATTGTTTAAGTGGATGGTAACAACAATGAGAATAATTAAAATAACAGATACAGAAGTATATGTTGCAAAAAAAGATAATTCTGTAATCAAATTAAGAAGAAATGATTTTGACTGGCAACCAAAAATAAATGAAGAAATAGAAATGTTTGAAGTAGATGGCGAGTTTATAATCACAAAAGCAGTTAATCAACCACAAAGCAGCACACCTACCCAAAAAACAAATTACAACTACAATGCAAAACCTCAGCCTAAAAATATCCATGGTAACACAAAAAAATTAATAGGTTTCTTGTGTTGTGCTTTCTTAGGTCTAATAGGATTAATCATAGGGCTTTTATGCTACGAAAAAGACACTTACGAAAGAAATACATTTGTAAGTGGCTGGGTTGTATGCTTTTTTATTGAGGCAATAATTTGCTTAGTAATAGGGACAATATTTGGAGTAACATTTTTTCTAAACTATTTAGCTGTATAATAACTATACAAAAACACTCTTTTATAAGGGTGTTTTTTTGTAAATCTTACCGAATAAAACAATATTATTTTTGTTTACACATATTTACAAAATTTTCTATAGCACATACAAAACAACAAAAAACATAGATTTCTACATAATTTTTATATACAATTTGCACAAAATTTAAAATTTGGTGTTGACATACACTTTAGTGTATGTTATACTCGTTTTCGCTAATTTTTTTGTACTAAAAATGTCAAAAGTATCGGTATTTTGAGTTTTTAGTACTTTTTTATTAGTCCTAAAATTAAATAGTAGAGAGGTGGAATTTTATGAGTGACAAACTGATGCAACAAGAAACTCAAGTGCTAGATAAAACCTTGCAAGCTGTAAAAAAGAAGATTGAAATTTTACAGGAAGAAAAACAATACTACTTAGACAAAGGACTTAAAAGCAGAGCTGAATTCTGGGACTCCATCACCGATATGGACGATGTAGAAAAAGCTTTGAACAAAACAATCTATAATCAAACCATAGATGATTATATGGTTGTATTTAGAATGCTTCGCAATCTAGAAAAGATGCAAGACAGCCCATACTATGGAAAGATAAGAATAAAAGAAGATGGTAAAGAACAAGAACTATATATAGGTCTTACAGGATTTACAGACCCACCTGCTCCATTCATACTAGACTGGAGAGCTCCGGTATCAAGCTTGTTCTACGACTACGAAGTAGGTCCTGCACAATATGAAGTACAAGACGAAAAGAAAGACCTAGACCTACTATCTAAGAACCAAATCAAGATAGAAAAAGGTCAATTACAATACATTATAAATAGTAGTTTAAAAATTGATGACGAAATACTACAGGAAGCACTTTCACACAACACTAGTGAAAAAATGAAAAATGTGGTTGCTACTATCCAAAAAGAACAAAATAACATTATCCGTCTACCATATAAGACTAATGTAATAGTACAAGGTGTAGCAGGTAGTGGAAAAACCAGTATAGCTTTGCACCGTATAGCATTCTTACTATATAGACAAAGAACCGTACTAAACTCACACAATATACAAATATTATCACCAAACACAGTATTTGAAGATTATATCTCAAATGTGTTACCAGAAATGGGTGAAGAAAATATCAAGAGTATTAACTTCGATAGAATAATCAACGACTACTACTACGAAAGAAAACAACAAGTAGAAAACAAAGCTGAACAGTACGAAAGAATATTGAAGTTAAGAAAATTAACCCCAGACATTTCATACAAAAACTCTATCGAAATTATTAATGACTTAGAGACATATCTAAAAGACAATATCCTAAGCTACTTACACCTTACAGATTTTGTAAAAGAAAACTTTGTAATGGAAAAAGAAAGCATCATAGAAGTATACAAGCAATATCAAGACCTACCATTCTGGCAAATCAAAAACAAGATTAGAGGTCAGCTAGCAGTAAAGAGTGCTTTGTGGGATTTTGAATACAACGAATACAAAACCAAACTTGCTATAGAAAGATACATCAAATATATCACACCAAAAAATCTAAACTTGATTATATACAAAGACTTCCTAGCAAAACACGGATTTACATACAACAAAGTGGGCAACAAAATCAAATACGAAGATGCCTTCCCTCTAATGCTTATAGACAACTACCTAGACGGACTAGACAGCTTTACATCTATCGAACACTTAGTAGTAGACGAAATGCAAGACTATAGCCCTATGCAATTTAGAGTACTAAATGTGCTATACCCTTGTTCAAAAACAATACTAGGTGACTACGGTCAAAGTATGTGTCCTAGAGAAAGCAAACAAGCTATCGAACAATTACATAGTTTGTTTGACAACTCAATGTACTTGACTATCAATCGTTGCTATCGTACCAGTGAAGAAATCGGCGAACTATGTAATATGATAGGTGGCAGAGAAGATGTGGTTATGATAAGAAAAGGTGGCAACCAACCTGGCATCATAAAAACCAAAAATGAAGAAGACCTAATCAAGCAAATTCAAAAAATACTAGACCAAGTAAAAGATAGAGAATACAAAAACATAGCAATCATTACTAAAGACCAAGTAGAATGTGACTACTATGTAAATCTACTAACCCCTCATATGCAAGTAGAAACAATCACAGCGAATTCTGTAACACTACCAAACGGACTAATAGTAGTTCCTAGCTTCCAAAGTAAAGGATTAGAATTTGACTGTGTTATCATTCCTAATGCCAGTGAGAAAAATTACAATTCAGAATTTGAATTCCAAAACCTATATATTTCAGCCTCCCGTAGTTTGCATCACCTATTCGTACTATACGAAGGTAAACCTTGCGAACCACTAAAGAAGTATATGGACAAAAAACAAATTTAATTTTAGGACAATAAAAAAGACAGGTTATACTTACCTGTCTTTTTTTGTATTATTCTTCGTGATGATGATGCAATAATTTTTTGTGTAGACCATTAGGAACTAAGAAGTTTTCGTACAAATCCATCACTTGTGTATTTTGATGACTCTTACGACTTTCTAATTTTTGGTCGTGTTTATACAATCCTCTTGCTCTTAATTTTGCAACATCGTAGTAATCGGTTTTTGTGTAATCTACAAATGGTTGACCACCACCATTTACACAACCACCAGGGCAAGCCATTACTTCTACAAAGTCATAATGTTTCTTTCCTTTAACAATTTGCTCTAGCACGGTTTCAGCATTTTTTAATCCATTTACGACACAAATACTTAAGTTTTTGTCAGAAACAGTTAGTTTTATTTCTTTTAAGCCGTTACTTTGACGAACTGTTTTGAAGTCGACTGCACCCTTACCATCAGTAAGTTTGTCAGCTACAGTTCTAAGTGCTGCTTCGGTTACACCACCTGTTACACCAAATATAAGTGCTGCTCCAGAATAGTTTCCTAGTGGATTGTCGAATGCAGAATCTGGCAGCATATTGAAGTTGATATTCTTCATTTTGATAAGTGCTGCTAGCTCTCTAGTAGTTAGTACTGCATCTACATCTTCGTTGCCTACTATCTCATGCTTTTTAGCTGTACATGGCATAACTGCTACAACCTTGATTTTAGCAGGGTCGATATCGTTTACTTTTGCATAATAATTTTTGATAACTGCACCTAGCATTTCGTTAGGACTCTTACAGCTAGACAAATGTGACACATACTCTGGATAGTGAATACTTAAATACTTTTTCCAAGCAGGACAGCAGCTAGTAAATAGTGGCAACTTTTCGCCTTTGGTTAGTCTGTCGATAAGCTCTGCACTTTCTTCTAATACTGTAAGGTCAGCACCTACATTGACATCAAACACTTTATTAAATCCACATCTTTTAAGAGCTGTAACCATTTTGCCTTCTACAAAGTCACCCATTTGATATCCAAACTCTTCGCCTAATGCAACTCTCACTGCAGGAGCTACTTGAGCTATAACTATATTTTCTGGGTCATTCATAAAGTTGGTTACTTTGCTGATATTACTAGTTTCTAATAATGCACCAGTAGGGCATACTAGCACACATTGACCACAACCTACACAGGTACTTTCTTCTACAGGTTTGTCGAATTGACAACCAACGATAGTAGAGTATCCTCTGTATTGTTTTGCAATAGCACTAGTAGCTTGAATGTTTTTACACATATTTACACATCTACCACATAGTACACATTTTGAATTGTCTCTTACAATACAAGGAGAACTTAAGTCTAGCTTTGATTCTACTTCGCCACCAGTTTTGGTCTCGTCACAACCAAATTCGTAACTTAATTTTTGTAATTTACACTTTAAGTTTTTACCACAAGTCAAACATTTCTTGTTGTGATTTGATAGTACCAACTCAATATTGGTTTTTCTAGCTTTCATTACACGATTGTTGTTTGTTTCTACAATCATACCTTCTGCTACTTTATTGTTACAACTTGTAACTAGGTTTGCTTTACCTTTTACTTCTACTACACATACTCTACATGCACCATCTTGACACACATCTTTTAGGTAACATAGTGTAGGAATTTCTATACCAGCCTTTTTTGCTGCTTCTAAAATAGTATCGGAAGAATCTGCTACAACTTCGATGCCATCAATAATTAAATTAACTTTACTCATTTATCTCCCTCCTATACCTTTTCGATTGCATTGAACTTACATGTTCTTTGACAAGTTCCACAACCTATACATTTTTCTTCATCAATTTCAAATGGACTTCTAATTTCGCCATTGATACATTTTACTGGACATGCTCTAGAACAAGCAGAGCAACCTATACATTTTTCTTTGTTAATTCTGTATTTTGGAGTTTTTGGTTTGCCAGCATTTTTTACCAAATCCTCATATTCATTTCTAAAATATCTCAATGTAGACAATACTGGGTTTGGAGATGTTTGACCTAAACCACACAAACTATTTTCTTTGATAAAGTGAGACAATGCTTCTAACTCATCGATATCTTCCATTGTTCCTTTGCCATCTAATAGTTTGTTAAGTAGTTCTAGCAATCTCTTGTTACCTATTCTACATGGAGTACATTTACCACAACTTTCGTCACAAATAAATTCTAGGAAGAATTTAGCCACCTCTACCATTGAGCTATCTTCATCAAGTACGATAAGTCCACCAGAACCCATCATAGCACCATTTGCACTAAGGTCATCGTAGGTTACTGGCAAATCTAATTTGTCTTCTGGTAGACATGCACCACTAGGACCACCTATTTGTACTGCTTTGAATTTTTTGCCATTAGGAACTCCGCCACCGATATCAAATATAATCTCTCTTAAGGTTGTACCCATAGGAAGTTCGATAAGTCCTGTATGTCTTACTTTACCACTAAGAGCAAATACTTTGGTACCAGTACTCTTGCCCATACCTATTTGTTTGTACCACTCGCCACCGTTTTTGATAATCTCGGTAATATTAGCATAAGTTTCTACATTATTTAGAACTGTAGGGCATTTGAATACACCACTTTGAGCAGGATATGGAGGTCTGTTTCTAGGCTCTCCTCTTTTACCTTCTAGTGAATGCATAAGTGCAGTTTCTTCACCACAAACGAATGCTCCAGCACCAAACTTGATAGTCAAATCAAAGCTAAAGTCTGTACCAAAAATGTTTTTACCTAAGAAACCATATTTCTTAGCATCTTTGATAGCCTTCTCTAATCTTTGACCAGCTAGTGGATACTCAGCTCTTAGGTATACATAACCCTTACTAGCACCTACTGCATAAGCAGCTATAGCCATAGCTTCGATTAATTTATGTGGATCGCTCTCTACGATAGATCTATCCATAAATGCACCTGGGTCGCCTTCATCAGCATTACATACCACATATTTTTGTTTTGCAGTTTCTTTAGCTGTAAGTTCCCATTTTACACCAGTAGTAAAACCAGCACCACCACGACCTCTTAGCCCACTAAGTTTAACTTCGTCAATAACTCCTTGTGGTGTCATTTCTGTAACAGCTTTGTATAGTGCAGTGTAACCAAATAGTGCTACATAGTCTAGGATATTTTCTGGGTTTATATATTCGCTATCTTTTCTAGCTATAAAATGTTGTTTTTTGTAAAAGTCAATATCTGCTTTGGTGGTTTGTGTAGGTACCTCTGGGTCGTACAAGTATTTAGTAGCTACTTGACCATTTTTGATATGAGTTTCTACAATTTCCTTAGCAGCTTCTTCTGTAACACGGCAGTAGAATGTTCCCTCTGGGTACACTATTACTATAGGACCTAGAGCACATAGTCCAAAACAACCTGTTCTACCTACTGTTACATTTGTAATATTATTTTGTTTTAATGCTTGTTCGAAAGCTTTGATTACTGCATCTCCGTGGTTACTCTTACAGCCTGTACTAGAACAAACCATAATTTCCTTGTTAGGAGAATTTTTGTTAAAGCGAACATCTATTTCTTTTAAGCGAGCTTCTCGCAATTCAACTAATTCTTTGTATGTCATACTTTTCACCTACTTTAGCTTACTCAAAATTTCGTCAACTTTGTCCTCGGTTACTTTGCCGTGTATTTGACCATTTACACTGATAACAGGAGCTAGTCCACAGCAACCTAGACAACGAGATTGACATAGAGCATACTTATTGTCCTCAGTTTGCTCTCCTACTTTGATGCCTAATTTTTCCTCAAACTTCTTAATACTCTTATCTGCACCTAGTACATAACAAGCTGTGCCCATGCACACCTCGATATTATATTGTGCTTTTGGTTTAAGAGTAAATTGTGAGTAGAATGTCACAACAGAGAATATATCACTTTCTGGCACACCCAAAGAAACAGAAATTTTCTTGACAGCATCTTGTGAAATATATCCTTGCTCTTCTTGAACTAATTGCAAACAATGGATTAGTTCGGTAGGGTCACCTTTGAACTTGTTGACAATCTTGTCAATTTTGTCTGGTTGACCACAATTTGTACAATTTTTACAAGCCATAATTCCTTCCTTTAAAATAAAGATTTTTGTCTATAACCATATATTATAAACTTACAATCGCAGACCAGTCTCATAGGTCTGTCTTTTGTACACAACCATATTTTATCAAATTACCTAGATTTTTAAAAATTAATTACAACAAAAAAAGAAAGATTATATATAATAATCTTTCAATTTTGTAATATTTAACTATGAGTTTTATATCTTATCCTTGTTCAATAGCTTCTTGTTCTTCTTGCTTTGCCTTTTCTTCGGTTTTATACAAGTCTTTGTATACAGCACAATTCTTCATAAGGTATCTATGAGTACCTTCTGCTTCTACTGAATTTTTGTCGATAACTACTATCTTGTCACAATCTACCACGGTTGATAGTCTGTGTGCAACTACCACGATTGTATGTGTTCTCTTTAAGTCATCAATTACCTTTTTAATTTTGTCCTGACTTTCGTTGTCTAGTGCACTAGTAGCTTCGTCAAATAGTATGATTTTGCTATCTTTTAGTAGTGCTCTAGCTATAGCCAACCTTTGTCTTTGACCACCACTAAGTACTACACCATTTTCGCCTATCATACTATTGTACTTCTCTGGTAAGCTCATAATGTATTCGTGAATTTGTGCTTTTTTACAAGCTTCGAATATCTCTTCTTCGGTAGCAGTAGGTTTTACTAATAGTAAGTTTTCCATAATGGTTGTATTGAAAATATATGGTATTTGCATCACTATAGTTACATTGTCTCTTAGACTCTTTTCGGTAAGATGATTTACATTTACACCATCGATAGTAACCTTGCCACCTTGAACTTTGTATAGTTTATCAATCAAGCTAAGTATGGTACTTTTGCCTTGACCACTTTTACCTACAAATGCTACGGTTTCACCTGCATTTATACTAAAGCTCATATCTTTAAATAATATCTTGTCTTTTTCGTAACCAAATGTTACATTTTCAAACTTGATATCACCTTTAACTTCTTTTAGCTCTTTATTGCCAAATGTTTCTTTGGTAAATGTAGTACTTTCCAAAATTTCAAATACTCGCTCTGCAGCAAGTTCGCCATCTACCAAATGTTGTTTTACATTGATTACATAGTTGATAAGACCTCTTACTCTACCCATATAGATATACACTATAAGCATAGTACTTAGTAGCATCATACCGTTGGTTACTAAGAATACACATACTGCTATAAATGCTAGGTCTAATATAGCAATCAATGTTTGACCTGCTCTTCTCCACCACATATTTGTAAGGTCAAAATGTTGAGATATAGCTATAGCTTCGTTTTGTAGTTGCTCTGCCTTAGCTATAGCAGCATCTTTCAAGTTAAGAACTTTTACATCACGAACACCACGAACTAGTTCTGAGTATGTGCCCACAACCTTTTCGTCTGCCTTTTTCCATCGTTTACGATTGATAAACCACAACTTTATTCTTTGGTTTTCTACTAGGAATGTAGTAGTAATGTACAATACGATAAACAAGAACACCCAGATATTCAAAAATCCTATATATATGATAAATCCTATATTAGATATAATATCTGCTAGACAGTCTACCACATTATTGTAAAAGCTAGAAAGTTCGTTTGCATCTTTGTTTATTCTAGATATAAACACACCAGAGTTGGTTTTGTCATAATTTTGAGTTTCTAGTTCTGTTAGGCTGATAATAAGTTCTCTTTTGATGTCTGTCTTTACACTCTTATTCAACTTGATAAGAACTATATACCAAACTGTGTATACCATTTGGTTGAATACTGTCACACAGAATACACACACAGCATAATACAAAATTTTCTCTATATTAAACTGAGTAAGCTGGTCAACCATATGACCTTCAAAGATAGGGTTAAGTACAGATACACCACTGCCTAGCAAACTAAGCAAAATAATGGCGATAAACATTCCCATATATCTGCGATAAAATCTAAATGCTTTTTGTAAACCTTTATATCCTCTTTCTTTGATGTGCTCGTTACCAGCACTATCTTTTACAGTGACATATTGTGGTTTTTCTTTCTTTTTTAGTTTATCTTTTTTTACTTTTTCTTTTGCCAAAAACCTCACTCCTTTTTAAATTATTTTAATTAAGTCCTACATTATTTCATAGTTTCACACTAAAAGCAACCAAAAATGGCTATATTTATAAATTTTTTTTAGATATATAGTTATCCTTGTAGCACACTTAGTCTATATACTTTGTCTAAGTTGAAAATTACACTTTTTTTGGTTCTATTCTTAACATCTAGCAAAAACTTAATTACTTCTTCTCTATCTATAAGTATAACCTTGTGCACATTTGCTAAAGTTATAGCATTTGGTGTGAATTTCCAGTTGGTTATTACACAAGCAAAATCAGCAGAATAGTACTTGATAGCAGATACCACTTCTTGCACAGAATGATTGCCCACACCGTGCTTATAATATAATTTGGCTTGTACTACAATTTTTGACTTTTTGGTAAGCACTAGGTCTGCACCATAGTCACCAGACTGTGCTGTCTTTACAACCTTGTATCCAGCATACTCAAACATTAATTTAGCAATATCTTCAAACTGCTCACCTGTAAGAGCATCTATATTAGAAATGGTTGTTTTCCTCAAAAACATTCCTATATACACTCGTTTAAACAAGCAAGAAATCTGTACAATCCCCCACCATAAAAGTGTTATTGGAAAAAAAATAATCTTTAGTACAACCATACTCTCACCTATTACACTATAAGTATATACCAAATCAAGCCAATATTTAAAGCAATTAGACCTACCAAAATAAAGTTGTGGTACAAAAAGAAAAAGTTGGGGCACTCCCAACTTTAAATAAGCTATTTGTTAATATTAGAAACAAGTGGAGCAACAGCACAAGTCTCACCTTGAGTGTAAGATAGGTTGTGATCCATTGTTAGGCTAGTAGTTCTAGCATATACTGAATTACCGTTTATAAGCACAGTAAGCATTAAGCTAGCGAATACTAAAACTAATGCCACCACGCAAATAGCTTTGCCAAATAATTTTTTCATAAAATTATTTCCCCTTGTGTGATTTTTTTAAAAGCAAGTTTATTATAATACAATTTGAGCTAAATGTAAATACTTTTTGCAAATTTTTTCAACTTTTTTTGACAGTTAAAAAATGGCTTTATTCAGTCGTTTTATTGATATTTTTCAATATTGTTTTTATCACCAAAACGAAATAAACACCATAAACCATAATAAAAATAAAAATTTTTCAAAAAAAATTCAAAAAATAGGGTTTACAATTACAATTTTATTTGCTAAAATTTGTGCAGTTAAAGGCAGAAATCAATAATTATATAGGTGTGTACAAACAGCAATTATTGGTATTCGCAAAAACTAATAAATAAAAAGGAAGTAATTTTTATGGACGCCGTTCCGCCGAATTATCAAACAAACAAAAAAATTTAATAGCATAAGATAATTAGGAAATATTGCTTTCTATCTAAACACGAACAATATACTCTTTTTACCTTATGCAAAGGAGAAAAGAGTATGGAAAATATTATAACACAACTTGAAAACAAAAATTTTCAAGAACTAAAACAAATGCTTGAAACTCTAAACATTGCCGATATTGCTCAAATTTTTGAACAACTAGAAACACCACAACAAATCGTGGTTCTGTTCAAATTGCTTAGCAAAGATGTAGCGGCAGATGTTTTTTCTTTTTTAGACCCAGAATTTCAAGAAACAATCATAAATGCACTTAAAGATAAAGAAGTTGCAGCTATTATGAACGACTTGTACATCGACGATGCCGTTGACTTTGTACAAGAAATGCCAGCAAATGTAGTAAAAAGGGTACTTAAAAATACCAACCAAGAAAACCGTGACCTTATCAACAAACTTCTTACCTACCCAGAAAATAGTGCTGGTAGCATAATGACCACTGAGTTTATCGATATCAAACAAGAAATCTCAGTAGACCAAGCTTTCAAAAAAATCAAACAAAAAGCTGCCGACTCTGAAACTATCGACACTATCTTTGTAACTGACTCAAAAAGAAAGATACAAGGTGTAGTAAGTATTAGAGACCTTATCATGGCAGACCGTGATGAGAAGATTAGTGAAATTATGAATACAAATGTAATATTCGCTTGCACTCATACCGACCAAGAAGAAGTAAGTAGACTATTCGACAAATATGACTTTCAAACATTGCCTATCATCGACAACGAAGAAAGACTAGTAGGTATCGTAACCGTAGACGATGTATTAGATGTAGTTACACAAGAATTTACCGAAGACCTTGAGAAAATGGCTGCTATCTCTCCTACAGAAGACCCTTACCTAAAAACCAGTGCCATTACTCATGCCAAAAAGAGAATTTTCTGGCTACTATTCTTAACCATATCTGCTAGTATTACTGGTGCTATAATGTCATTCTTTGAAGCAGCATTTGTAGCAATTCCAGCACTAGTTACATTTATTCCTATGCTTATGGGTACTGGTGGTAACTGTGGTTCTCAATCTGCAACCCTAGTAATTCGTGGTTTGGCTCTAGGCGAAATCAGTATGAAAGACTACTTTAGAGTAGCATTCAAAGAATTTAAAGTATCATTACTTGTAAGTAGTGTGCTATGTGTAGTAAACTTCTTTATAGTATGGCTAAGATATGGCGACCCACTACTAGGATTAGTAATTGCACTAAGCTTAATCATCGTAGTAATTATTTCAGAATTTATAGGTGGCGGACTACCTATACTAGCAAAGAAATGTAAACTAGACCCAGCTATAATGGCTGCACCTATCATTTCTACTTTAGTAGACTGTATAGCAATAGTTAGCTATTTCTTGATAGCTTCTTCAATTCTAGGACTATAACAAAAAAAGCAAGGACTTATCCTTGCTTTTTATTTTTTTTGTAAATCCAAAATTGTAGCATTATTAATCTCAAAAAGTTTTGAGCTATTTATCTCTATGGTTTTGGTACTTACACCTGAGCCACAATACACTATAGTATTTGGCTGTATACTATCATCAAACAACACCCTAATACTATTATTGATTTTAAATGGTGCTACTCCGCCATCTCCAAAACCCAAATTTGTAAGCACTACACCATCTAGCATTTTTATATCTTTTCTATTTACACCCAACCACTTAGACAACTTAGCATAATCTAGCTTTGACATGGCTGGCAAACAAACAAATATAATATTGTCGTTATACTCAAATGCCAAAGTTTTTAAGCATCTATCTAAGTCAAAATCCACTACATTTATCGCTGTGGCCACATTAGGTATAGCACTATGTTCGTGCACAACATACTCTATTTTATTGTTATCCAACAGTTCTAAAATCTTGTCAAAAGCCATCATGGTACACCTTTATGACATAAGCTTGTCGTATGATGCTATACATCTTACAACTTCGGCAAGTGTTTCTACCAAATTTTTGACATCTTGTGGATTTTTGTATAGTCTGCTATTAATCTCTATTTGCAAACAAAACACATTGTAATTTTTGGCAAAGTAGCTAGATATAGTTCTCGCTCCTGCATAGAAAGGATAATCCTCTGTAGTCTCTAAATTGTTTTTTTCAAAAATCTGCTGTATTCGTTTTAGCAGTGTAAAATTACCACCCAGATTTAGACCATTGTTTGTGCCTAGATTGATAGTTTGACTTCTTTTTAGATTTAGGTTGTGTATATCTAATATATACTTAATCTTTTTTTGTTTGATCATATCTGCTATTTTATCACGATAGCTAGAGGTTTCATCAAAATTAGCATCATCACCCAAATTACAAGTCTTAGCTATAATACTAGCTCCAGTAAGTTCTTTGACTACTTCTATTAAATTGTAGGTTTCCACCTCGGCAAACTTTTGCACACCATCTCTTAATTGACTGACAGCATGTGGTGCAGACAACAAAATATTTGAGCCTGTTCTATAGGTATAGCCTAGTGGCTCATTTGTAGGTAGTTTGCTTTTGTTAAATAATTCTATAATATCCATATATTTATGATAAAAAATTAGGCTCAAATTGTAAAGTAAAACCCACAACTACTACAATTTATCAATAAAAAAGTCCTCACATATCGTGAAGACTTTTGTTTTTTTATTTCTTAACTGCTTTGTAGAACATTTCACCTTCGTGACTTTGGAAGTACACACCTACAATTCTTTTTCTTCTAGAATTGATTACTGTATAGGCAGCTCTTTTTCTAGCACCACCCACTACATTGATGTTTTTTGTATTACTTTCTACAAACACATTGTATGCCCTAATCCTACCGGTATTATCTACAATAGTGATACCATCGTAGTCTAGCATATCCATAAACAAATCACAGAATGCTGTAAGTTTAGACTCATTGTATGTCTTGCTCCTTAGGAACAACTTAGAGAAACTAATAGGTTCTTTTAGCCAAACACCGTCTTGGAAGAAGCCATTGTCCACATAATCTTTATCTACAATTACACACAGAGCACCGTGTACATTTTTAAATACTGAATCAAATACATTTTCGTACATAGTTTTGATTTCGGTCAACTTTTTGTTTGTAGTTTTTAGTTTGCTAAAACTAGCATCTACAAACTCTCTAATTTCTGTTTGCCAGTCAGTAACTATAGCATCGTCTAGAGTATTGATTACACTCAATTTCTCACCTTTCAAACTAGTAAGCACTGTAGTATAGCTGTTTACTGGCTCTACATGAAATACAGACAACTTGTCCACTCTTTCTTTAAGAACAGCATTATTGAAAATTAAGTTTTTCAAGTTCTCTTCTTTGATACTATTTAGTGCACGACAAATACCATAACTAATACCATCTTCTTTGATGTTGATAAATATCATCCAGCCATGCTTACAGAAAGGAGCCAACTTTTTTACATAATAGTTAAACTTAATTTCTGCTAAGTCATCGTTAAACATAACTATACGATAACAATCAGGTATATTTTTTGCCACAAAATCAATATTGTTTGTAAACAACAAGTTTGGATGAAGTTTAGTACCTTCTTCTTCGTAGTTAGCCAAACTAGAGAAGAAGTTTAAAAATTGCATTTGTAGCTTTTTAGGGAAAATTTCAAATTCTTTCTCTATAAATTCTGTAACTGCCACTTTGGCTGTTGAATATGTAACTGTATCCTGCATAAGCCACCCCTAAAAACCACAAAAACTCACATTTTTTGCATCTATTTTTTATTAATGTAACAAATAAAAAATTAATTGTAAACAAATTAAACAAAGTTTTTTATATTTATTCATAAATATGAATAAAAGAGTGGTAAATATATCAAAATCTATACAAAAAATCATAAAAATGTTTTCTCACTATAGCCCTATATTACTAGTACAAAATAACGATAGCAACTACCAAAATGTTTGTGTGATTTTTTTGAATGCAAAATGTATAAAACAACAAAAAAGACAACACAAATTATGCTGTCTTTCAAAATTACATTTTACAACATTGCAAATAAATATGCTAGTGCTCCTACACCCAAAACAATAGCCAATACAAATGCTGTTATTTTTAGAGCTGACTTTGGAGTCTTGCCTGTCACATGGCCTGTATAACCATTGATTACACATCTGTAACTTTTCTTTTTGTAGTTAAAATTACACAAGTACACTGGTAGATACACATACTGCCACTTGATAGAATAAAACTTGGATTGCATACTGAAGTTTTCGATACGGTCATAGTGATAAGAATTTTTTACCCTATTTGCAATTTCGCTTTTTGCATCGACCTTGGTTTGGTCAAAACTAGTATGTACATCTTGATCGTAACTAGAACTTAAGAACCCTAGCAAATATGCTGTATCGTAAGCCTTTAAACTCTCCAATCCAAAATTACCCAAACCTTTTACTTCTTTTTGACTAAGCGAATTAGAAGCAGAATAGATATAATTTACAAAATTGTCTGTCCTACTACCACTAAATGGGTGTCTAGTTTCATATGTTTCTCTATGTGCTACTCTAGTGCCATCAGAATTTGTTCTGTATACGGTCTTAGTGTGTTTTTCTATACCCACACCACGATATGTGGAGTCCACATCAAAATCATACAGCCAGCATGGGACATATGCACCTTCACTCTTGTCTAATTGTGCTACTTTCTTAAATTTATTAGGCACAAACTTACGAGTTTTTGCCCATTGTTTATACCTATCACCAGCTTCTTCCTTTGTTATCTTAAAAGGCACTAATCCATCTGGAGTGTAGCTAATAGCATCTGCAAGCTCTTTGATATTTGATGCACCACAATATGGACATACACCACTCACAGTTTCGCCCACATTTGTCTTTGCACCACAGCTAGTACACTCATGCATACTATTTTGATTTTTATTTTTCTCTACAGAACTTTCTGGGGTGTAGTCTTTTTTAGCCCCAATAGTATTGTCGGCAATATGTGCCACACTACCACAGTGTACACATTTTAAAGCTTGGTCTGTAGGACTATACTTTAAAGTATACCCACAGGATTGACATTTACTAGATTCTACTTTGCTCATATTCTCTTATCCTTTAAATAATATCTAACAATAATAATGTAGCATTTTATTACAAAATTCACAAATATTTTTGTTTAAAAAGTATTTATGACTATTACATATATAATGTTAAAAAAGCAGCTGGAAAACCAACTGCTTTTGATTTGTTATGTATTTTATAGTTTTTCACCACATTCTACACAGAACTTACCAACACCACTATTTTCGGCACCACACTTTTTGCAAACTCTTTTTACATTTTGGCTTTTACCACAATCTGGACAGAATTTTGCCTTTGCACTAATTTCTGCATTGCAGTGTACACATTTTTTCTTACCAGCTACAGTAAACTTGTAACCACATTCTGTACAGAATTTTGCTTTTTCATTTAGACTAGCACCACAATTTGGACAGTCTTTCTTTGGAGCTGCCTTGAAGCTTTCGGTAATTACAGTACCCATAGCCATACCAGAACCTAAACCAATACCCATACCAGCCATATTGCCATTAGGATTTTGTGCACCTTCTCTCATTGCATTAGCTGCTTGATATTTTACATATGTATCCATATCGCCCATTACACCCATAGAGCTACGAGTGTCGATAGCTTTTTCTACTTCTTCTGGGAATGAAATATTTTCGATAACTAAGTTTGTAAGCTCCAAACCTAATTTAGCAAACTCTGTATTTAGTCTGCCTTGAGCAACTTGGTTGAATTCAAGCAAATTACAAGCTAAGTCTAAAGCAGAAATTTTTGACTCAGCAATAGCATCTGAGATACAAGCCACTAGCATGCTCTTTAGATAATTTGTGATATCTTCTGTTTTGAAAGTAGAGTTTGTGCCGAATAGTTCTTTCAAAAATACTGCAGCATCAGATACTCTAAATGCATATGTACCATAACTTCTAATTCTAATAGTACCAAAATCTTTGTCTCTCATTGTAATAGGGTTGCTAGTACCCCATTTGATATTTGTAAATTGTTTGGTATTTACAAAGTAAACATCAGCATAGAATGGCGAATTGAAGCCATATGCCCAGTTAAACATTTTGGTTAAGAATGGCAAATTTGATGTAGTCAATGTGTGCATACCTGGTTCGAAAACATCGGCTAATTTACCTTTGTTTACGAATACAGCTTTTTGACTTTCTCTTACTGTAAGTTTACTGCCCATCATAATTTGACGGCCATCCATAGGATATTTGTAAACTAGAGTATTTTTGCTGTCGTCAGTCCATTCTAAAGATTTTAATAATTGACCTTTAATAAAACTAAATAAACCCATAAAGTCCCCCTATACTATCTTAAAATTACATTGCAAGAAACTGCACAGATTGTATCGCCTTCTGCTAGCACGATTTCTTGATTGTGTTTATATTCTCTTACATAGATACCTACACGAATATTGAATGAAGAAATATTTTCGTCTGTTGACAAAATAATGTATTTACCTGGTTTCAACTCGCCTTCAGTAGAAACAGTCATAGGTGTACTTTGTGGTAGAATAATATCTGCTTGTTTATAAGTAGCATTTACAGTTTCTTCTTGAGTAACTTCGTCTACTGTTACAGGATTTTCTTCTACTGTATATCTTACATCGTCAACTATATCTAAGTTTAGTTCTTCTTTCTCTTTTTGAATGCCTAATTCTTTGGCTTGTCTCTTTTTATTGACAACAATTTTAAGCACCATAAGCCCCACATAGCACAATAATGCAGCGGCTATACCAATATATAAAATTTCCATAACACACTCCTAATTATGATTATCTTACAATAATTGTAGCACATTTAAAAAATATCATAAAGTAAATTGAATATTTTTTCCCTATAATTCTACATTTTTTTAATAATTAAAATTTAAATTTTATCTAAAAAAGTATATGCCATTTTATACCATTTTATTATATCCACACAAACACAAAAAAAGTTCCCCAACTTGTGGGAAACTTTTTATCTGGTTTTTTGCATTTCTTTTTCAGCCTTTTCTGTCTTTAATCTATCTTGTAATTGCACTTGCGCATCACACACTTCGTAGTAATGTGCTACCCTATTATTTAGAGTAAACAACAAATGATTTCTGGTCTTACTCTCTAGTAGATTAAACTGCATATTGTTATTGGTAATAGCATTGACAACCTTGGTCAAAATCTTCATATCGTTTAGATATAGATTTTTGCATTGTCTTTCGCTAAGTAAATGTTGATGAAATCTGCTAGCACAGAATGGGAATATAAAGTTTGCACACAGCTGGTCTTGTGCCTCTTCTTCTGTATTTGGATACAAGAATGGCGGTGGCAACTTGTTGCCTGCTTCGCAGAACTTTATCACATTGTCTGCCCTGTCTAGTTTTTTATCATAATTAGGTAGCTGATTGCAGATGTATCCCAAAGTAGACTTGATATCTAGGTCTATCATTGTAAAACCATTTGGCGATACCATTAAGTTCCCAGCATTAGTATCTAATGTGTGAAAACCCATATCGTACAATTCTTTGTATTGCCTAAACAATTCGTCATATTTTTCTTGAGGCAGGTCTACTAGAATTTTTTGATTTTTGATATTGAAACTATACAAGTACCTATTCATTTTTAACCTTTGATACAAGTTTGGTTTGATAATTATCATTTTATCTGTAGCATCTTTGCCCAAAGATTGTGTAAGAATATTGCTATGACCTACTAGCGATATCTCTTTGCCTGCAGCTCTGTCGAATACTTCGTAGTAGTGTTGGTCAGCATAAAACAATGTGTACAATTTAGGAATGTTAAAACCTTTAGATATTAGCCAGTTGTTAAACTTAATAACTTCGGCATCAGCCTCAAACTGCATATCGGCTTTCTTTACACTCTTCTTGTGTTTCAAAAGTGCATATTGCAAATTTTTCTCACCAAAAAAAGAACATTCCTTAGATGCACCTTCGTGACTCTTTCTTCTACTAGCATTGATGATAGCTTTTGCAAATATTTTCTCTGCCTTAGTTTCAGGATTCAATTCTGCTAGGTCGATAGATTTGTTCTTTACACTATTAAAGATGATTTCAAAATCTTTTGCTTCCATACTGTGATTATACCACACAACTTTTTTATATTCAATACCAATATATTTAATACCCAAAAAAAAGAAACCGTACATATTGTACGATTTCTCTATAATTATTGATTTGACGAAAACCTTATCTTGTTGATTAGGTTTACAATGTTTGCATACAATGGATAACTGAATTGAACTAAGCATAGTATAAACAATATGTTAGTCAAATTCAAACTTACATACTCATAGAAACTAAATGGTATCACGGTAAGCATTGCAAAGCACAACATCAGCATACCTACATACAAGAAACCTCTGTAGATGTCGAATGGTTGACAAAGTTTAAATAGAACTAATAGTCCAGAGAATGTTACAAGCAAGCTTGCCATTGTAATAAATTGTCCACTTGTACCTAATATTCTATCAAACAAGAAACATGCTATTACATTTAGTGTAAATATGATTGCACCTGGCAAACTATTACATATCAAGTTCGGCAAGAACTTACCCTGTATAGGTGCTTTGTTTGGTTGTAAGGACAAGCAGAATGCAGGTATACCTATTACACAATACTCAAGTAATAGTATTTGGTTTGTAGTAAATGGGTAAGTTACTGACATTATCAAGCAGAATATAGACAAGAAAATAGTAAAGAATGTTTTCATAAGGAATAGCGAACTACTCTTTTGGATATTGTTTACTACTCTTCTACCTTCTGCAACTACACTAGGCATACTAGAGAAATTACTATCTAGCAGTACTAGGTGGCTTACATTTCTGGTAGCTTCACTACCACTAGCCATAGCTATAGAACAGTCTGCTTCTTTTAGTGCCAAAATATCATTTACACCATCGCCTGTCATAGCTACTTTGTGACCTTTATTTTTTAGAGCTTTTACCAAAATCATTTTTTGTTCTGGAGACACTCTTCCAAATACTGTATAGTTGTCTGCAGCTTCTACTACTTGTTGTTCGTTTAGTCCTTCTAGACTAATGAATCTTTCAGCATTTTCTACACCAACTCTCTTACTTACTTCACTTACAGTAATAGGGTTGTCACCACTTATAATTTTGATTTGAACTGCATTTTCTTTGAACCACTTTATGGTCTCTGCAGCTTCTTCTCTAATGTGGTCTTCGATTACGATAATAGCAACAGGGGTTCTCTTTTGTGGAACTTTGTCGCCTTCGATTTTGCCTTCACATTGTGCTAGCAATATTACTCTAAAACCTTTGCTAGCATATTGTTTTACTAATGGGTCTACATTTGGGTCCTTTGATTTAAGTACAAATTCTGGAGCACCAAATACATATGTTTCATCATTTTTGAATGTTACAGCACTTAGCTTTCTAGCACTGCTAAATGGCAATACTATTTGTTTTGTAAATTCTTTGCTATATCCAAAGTAAGTTGCTAATGCTCTAGAAGTAGCATTGTTGTCTTCTAATGCAGTAAGCATACTACCCATAATGTCGTTGACAGTATGTTTTAGTGATGGAGCAATTTGAATTACAGAATTTACTTTCATACTACCATCTGTGATTGTACCAGTTTTGTCTAGACACAACACATCTGCTCTTGCAAGCATTTCTATACTATACAAGTCTTGAACTAGTGTTCTTTTCTTTGCAAGTTTTACCACACCTACAGCAAGTGCCACACTGGTTAGTAAGAACATACCAGCAGGAATCATACCTATGATAGAACCTGCAGTCTTTTTGACTACTTCACTAATAGGCAACGATTCTGCACTATTGTTGTAGAACATTAAAATTGCTAAAGGAATAATGATAATACCTATACAACGAATGATTGTATTTAAACTTTTTAATAGTTCACTCTTTGGTTTTTTGTATTCTTTAGCCTTTGCAGAAAGTTTGGCTGTATAGCTAAATTCACCCACTCTTTCAACTACTGCGGTACACTTACCACTAGATATAAAACTACCTGAGTACAAAAAGTCACCTTTTCTTTTCTTTACAGCTACACTTTCGCCAGTAAGCAAACTTTCGTTTACTTCTACTTCGCCTTCTACCACCTTACAATCAGCACAAATTTGACGACCTGTAGAGAAATATATAATATCATCTAATACTACATCATCTACAGGTATGTCCCTTTTGTACCCCTCTCTAAGCACTGTTGCAGTAGGAGCAGATACTAAGCTAATTTTTTCGATGGTAATCTTCGCTCTAATTTCTTGAATAATACCGATGATAGTATTACATAATGTGATTAATAAGAAGAATAAGTTTGTTAAAGCACCTACAGCTATCAAGGCTGCAGCTACAGCAAATACTAGCAAGTTGAAGAATGTAACAATGTTAGTAAAGAATATTTTGCGATATGTCTTTACATTTTTGTTTTCTACTTTGTTGTGTAGATTTTCGCTCACTCTTTGGTCTACTTGTTCTTGACTAAGACCATTTTTTAAATCAATCTCAAATCTAGAAACTTTCTCTATGTCAAAGTTCTTCTTTCTATTTTTAGCTAACTTTGCTTCTTTCTCTTTCTCTTTCTTTAGCTTTGGATTAACTTCTTCTGGAGTAAGTATTCTTGGCTTTCTAATCTCTTCTACTTCTGATTTTGATTTTTTCTTTGAGTTGTCAACTTCTTCTTTTACCACAGGTTCTTCCACAGCCACAGGGTTTTCTACCTTTTCTACTTTTGGTTTTTGAGTAGTTTTTGGTTTTTGACTAGCTTGTGTCGCTGTCTTTTGAGTAGCAGGTTTATCTGCCACTTTTTTAGTACTAGCAGATTTGGTTGTACCAGTCTTTTTGGCTGTAGTAGCCTTGGTGGTAGAAACCTTCTTCTCTGGTTTTGATTCGGTTGTAACAGGTTTGTCTGCCAAATCAAGTTTTACTTGATTTTCGGCAACATCATTTTGTGTGCTTTTTGCCATATTATCACCTTTATACAAAATTTATGCCCAAACTATATCGGCATATAATTATATTCCTATTTCTAGTATGTATTTTAACACAAATAACCTATAAAATGATAATAAATAAACAAAGTTTATTAAAATATATTCAATTTTTAGATTAATAAATTGAAATATATTTTTTATACTGGTATAATAAAATACAGAAAATGTGTTTTTTATTGTGTTTTGTTTTAGGTCAAAGGTAAAGTCAAAACAAAATTCTAAACACAAAATACACATTATTTGAAGGAAAATTATTATGGCAGAAATTAAAACAAAAGCAACTATGGACAAAGTAGTAAACCTTTGCAAAAACCGTGGTATCATATTTCAAGGTAGTGAAATCTACGGTGGAATGGGAAACACTTGGGATTATGGTCCTGTAGGTGTAGAAATTAAAAACAACATCAAGAGAGCTTGGTGGAAAAAATTCGTACAAGAAAACAACAACACATTTGGTGTAGATGCTGCTATTCTTATGAACAGCCGTGTATGGGATGCTAGTGGTCACACTGCTAGTTTCAATGACCCAAAACTAGACTGTAAAGAATGTAAAAGTCGTGAAAGAGCTGACAACCTAATCGAAGACTATGCAAATAGACACAATATCGAAGGTGTAGTTCCAGACAAGATGACCAACGAAGAAATGCAAGCATTTATCGAAGAACACAAAATCAACTGTCCAAAATGTGGTAACCACAACTGGACACCTATTAGAAACTTCAACCTAATGTTTGATACTTCTAGAGGTGTAACAGACGAAAACCAAAACAAAATTTATCTAAGACCAGAAACAGCTCAAGGCGAATTTGTAAACTTCCTAAATGTACAAAGAACAATGAGAGCAAAAGTTCCTTTCGGTATAGCTCAAGTAGGTAAAGCATTTAGAAACGAAGTAACACCTGGTAACTTTATTTTTAGAACAATCGAATTTGAACAAATGGAACACCAACTTTTCTGTAAAGAAGGTACAGACCAAGAGTTCTACGAGATGTACAAACAAAAAGCATTTGACTTCTTAGTAAACATCGGTTTTGACAAAGACCATCTAAGATTCAAAGACCACGACAAACTAGCTTTCTATGCAAAAGCAGCTTGTGATATTCAATACTACTACCCTATGGGCTGGCAAGAACTAAATGGTATTCACAACAGAACAAACCATGACCTAAGCCGTCACCAAGAATATAGTGGTAAGAGTATGCTATATCTAGACCCATACACAAACGAAAAGTTTATACCATGGGTAGTAGAATATTCTATAGGTGCAGACAGACTAATGCTAGCTGTACTATGTGAAGCATACGACGAAGAACAATTAGAAAATGAAACCAGAGTAGTTATGCACTTCCACCCTGCTCTAGCAGCATACAAAGTAGCAGTACTACCATTACAAAAACAACTAACAGAAAAAGCAAAAGAAGTATACAACAACTTATCAAATTACTTTATGTGTACATTCGACGAAGCTGGTTCTATAGGTAAAAGATACCGTCGTCAAGACGAAATCGGTACACCTATCTGCTTAACAGTAGACTTCGATACACTAGAAGATGATACAGTTACACTTCGTGACCGTGATACAATGGAACAAATTAGACTAAAACTAGACGAAGTCGTACCATTCGTATTAGAAAAAATTAAATTCTAATTACACTTTAAGGAGTTTAGAACTATGGCAAAATGTCCTATCTGTGGTAAAGAATATATAAATTACACAGCCGAAGACCAAACCAATATTCTAGAAATATTTACAAACGATCCTAACTTGGTTGTAAAAATGTGTTACTTTCACAATTTCAACTACTGCCCAAACTGTGCAATTACCGAAATGAATTACACACCAGAGCAAGTAGAGATTTTAAAGTCAAAACAAGAAAGCCTACACAAGATACTAAGTGACGACAACTTTAAATTGCTAGACAACAAAAACTATTTTAGGCTATGTGAGCTTAGTGGATATTGTGGCGAACTTATAGACGACCACGACAAAGCTTGTCTAGGATATATGGCTGCTGTAGACATACTAGACAATCAATTACTTAAGTTTATAAAAGAACACGACACCAACAAAGAAAATAACAATCAAGAAGGCAAGTTGTTGATGCCTAAATTAGGTCCAGAAGACTATATGTTATTTACTGCAGGTGCCGAAAAAGTAAACTTTCTAAATAGACTAGTGTTAGGACATGCTTCAAAAGCTATCAATCAAAAACACTCCGTAGCAGTCAACTTCGCATTAGTTAGAACTCTAGCTACATTCAATGATTTTGAGGGTGCTAGAAATGTACTAAACCTAGTAAACGAACAAATCAAAGATAAAGGTGAACCATTTGGTACAATAGTAAAAGTGCTAGGCGAAGAAATAGACAGAGCACAAAAAACTTACGAAACTGTACAAAATATGTCTAACGAAGAATAAATAAAAAGACAGTGTAAAAACTGTCTTTTATTTTTTTCTGTTTGCACCACAATTAGGGCAGTTTTGATCTGTCTCTGCTAGTTTTGCACCACAGTACTCACACAAGTTTTTGGCCTTTTCGTATTCTTGTTTTTCTACGATTTTGGTTTTTACTTTGTCTACAATGTCTTTTGTAGTTTTTCTACCCTTGCTTATAAGTACTATACTTAGCACAAGTACTCCTACAAATATACCACCAAATATAATGGCTACTACCTTGAAAGTATTTTGAGCATTGTCTACTGCAGAATCAAAGTCGTTGTAATAAAATTGATTTAAAAGTCTACTTACATTCAACATAAGATTTGATATATAGCACAAAATATTAGTCATATATCACCTCTTACTTTAGAATAGCTGTACAGTTTGGACAATTAGACTCTTCACCAGTAAGTCTGCAACCACAATGTGGACATTTCTTTAGTGGAGCTTTGTTTTTCTCTGCCTTTGCTTCTGCTTTCTTTTCGGCTTCTATTCTAGCATCTACATTGATATCTTGTTTTGCAATCTTAAGTAGAATTGTACCAAAGTTGCCACACAACAAAATAATAACAACACACAAAATAGTTGTTTTCCAGTCAAAAGCTTTGATACAGTCAAAGATTAAGAATGCCAAAGTTACAGCAGCAAATGCAAGCAGTACTAAACCACACACAAAATTTCTAGATTTTGAATTAAAGAATTTAGGTGGGTTTAGAGTAATAGCTACAACCAAAAACATTAGACCACCCACAAGCAGTCCTACAAACAATGCTAAGTTTGATAAGTAGTCACCTTTTGCTTTTACTAATTCGTACACAAAAGCACCTATTCCTGCTACACCAACTATATAGCATAATATACTAAATAGAGTAATCCCTTTACTATTTTTTTGCATAACCACACACTCCTATTATATTGTTACAATCATTTTAACATTTATTAAACTAATTGAAAAGTAAATAAAAGGACTTGCAATTTTATAAAATATCATTTATACTAACAATGCTTTCAAAAAAAGTAGCGAATATGGCCCTATGGTCAAGAGGTTAAGACGTCGCCCTCTCACGGCGGAATCTGGGGTTCGATTCCCCATAGGGCTACCAGAAGCAAACAAGTTTGGGAACAACCAGACTTGTTTTTTTGTACAACCAAAGGCATATATAATATAAAACAATTATATATTATATTGTATATGACATATATTTATATGTGTTGACTGTTGCAAAATAAAAAAAAATAATATATACTAAATGTACAAATTTTGATAAAAGGTGGTGGAATGTATGCCAAATACTAATAGAGAATTTTTGCAAAAACGAAGTGATTTCATCAACAAATTAAGAAGAAAAGCAACTGGTTTTCAAATCGCAGCAGTTGTTCTTATCGTTGTAGGATTTGCTATTACTATTATTTCTAATACATTAGAAGTAGAAAATGTATGGCTTACCCTTTTATCACTAGTTTCATTGTTTTTTGGAATTTGCTTTCAAGTAACTACTGTTATTTATTTTTCAAAAGCAAAGAAGCACCTTAGTGGCCAAACCGTATCGGCTTCGAGTAACCCAAAAGACTGGCAATAATAAAAAACAAAAACACACTAAATATTAGTGTGTTTTTTCTTTAAATAAATGGTGCAAAGAATTTTAAAAATCTAGCAGCTAGTTTTTCTTTAATCTTTCTTTGCTTACAATCTCTAAGTGTAATAGCATGACTACTACCTATCAACTTATCTACATCTTGTTTGATAGATGTAACTGTTTTTGAATTATGTAAAATAGCACCAGACTCAAAGTGTGTATTCAACTTTCTAAAGTCTAAATGTGCACTACCTATAATAGCTGTATTTTCGTCTATAACCACCATTCTAGAATGAATATAACCTTGTGTGTACTCATACACTTTTACACCTGCTTTGATAAACTCAGTATAGTAGCTACGAGTCAAGAAATACAATGCTTTGTTTCTAATTACACCTGGCAGCATTATCTTTACTTCTACACCACTATATGCTGCTAGCTTTATACTTTGTAACACATCGTGGTCAAATACCAAATATGGAGCTGTAATCACTACAGACTTGGTAGCAGTGTTGATTGCTTTTAGCAATATAGATTTTGCTATAGGGGCCTTTGTCAAAGGTGTCGTAGCATATGGTTGTACAAACTCTTTTACTTTTGAGTTTTTCTCATAAGAAACCTTGTACTTAGTTACATCTATAAACTTCTTTGCTGACACCTGCCAGTTGTTAAAGAACATTACAACATAGCTCCACACAGCACCACCTTCTAGTTTGACAGCAGCATCTTTCCATACACCGTATTCGCTTTGAATATTTGCATATTCATCACAAACATCGATACCACCCACATATGCAATCTTGCCATCTATAACTACAAGTTTGCGATGGTCACGGCATTGATTGAATGTATTAAGTGCAGGAGCAATTTTATTAAAAGGAACTGTTTCGATACCGTGGTTGTTTAACTTTTTGAAGAACTTATTATCATCAAAGCTATCTATACAGCCATATTCATCGTACAGCAGTTTTACTTCTACACCTTCTCTAGCTTTTAGTCTAAGAACATTAAACATCTTTTCCCAGACTTCACCAGACTTGATTTGGAAGTATTCTACAAGCACATATTTCTTTGCTTTTTGAATAGCAGTAAACATATCTAAGAAGAAATCGTCACCACTAGAAATATATGTAGATGTTGTATCGGTATACACAGGCCATTTTTCGGTATTTAGCACAAACTTAGAAATATTTGTAGAACCTTGATCAAACTTTGATAGTGCATCAAGTGAATTTTGAGTTTGCTCTAAAGTCTTAAATGACTGGTAGCTTACATTTTGAAATTTTCTCTTCTTTGCTTTTGAACAGCGAGAAGTATGTAATTGAATATATAGTGCAGCACCAAAGAAAGGCATAAGAGCTATAACAATCAGCCAAACCAAACCATTAGCAGATGTGTCGGTATTTCTAGATACTTGACCTACTAATAGTAGTGCACAAATTGAAGAGAATAATGGGTATACATAATTTGGTAAAGAAGTCATAGCAAATACAAAAAGAGCCACATTAAGTATAAACATTAATGCAAGCAAAAATTTTGATGAAGTTAAAAATTTTACTAACTTTTTCATTGCTATCCTTTTTAAAAAAATCACATAAATATATGCTGTAACTTTCTATTATATAACCTAATAGTCTTTTAGAGCACATACCATTAATTATATTATTATATATATAATATCACAGTAAAATCTAATTTACAATTATTTTGTGTAAACAACACACAAATTAAAACACCATTTCACCATTTATTTAATATTAATACAAAAAAAGACCTACCTTTATTTTTTAGGCAGGTCTATATATTTTATTCGACAATCTTCGACTTTTGTATACCACTATCAATTACTGCATTGTTGTCTCTTTCTGTCTTCTTCTCGTTTTTCACACTATCGCCTTTGGGTTTTTTGTAGACTAATTTACTAGTACTAAATAGTCTAAACATTTGGCTAAAGTTTGCACAGAAAAACATCTCTACACATACTAGTATATACCCTATACTGATACTGCTGATACTAGAACTGGCAAACATCAGCATTACCAAAAACACAGCTGCAAATCCTACCAGTGCCATAGTCTCCATAACCTTGACAGCTTTGTAGCAGTCTTTAAATAAATTGAATATAGACAATACAATAAGGGTAATAAGGCTAATGACTAGTACTGCATTCAACACATAAAACATCACCTTCAAAAACCCACTATCGGTTGAAGAAACAGTATACTTTTTGAGTGGCAAAATAAAAGTAATCAATGCTATCAACCCAAAAGATAGCAAACATATATTTAATATCTTCTTATCTTTCATAAACATTCTCCTACTTGTAGTATTGCCCAAACAAAAATTTTTAAGCAGTACTGTCAAAAGATTTTTCACAAAAAAAGATACCGAATAGTTTTCGGTATCTAAAATGTTTTATTAAATTTCGCCTTCTTGTCTTTTTTGTTTGTATAGTTCGATAGCTTGTCTTACAGCAGCTAGAGCTTTTTCTCTATTGCCTAATTCTTTTACTTCTACCTTTTTGTCTTCTAGTTCCTTGTACACTCTTAGAAAGTGCATAAGTTCATCAAAGATGTGTTGAGGTAAATCAGTAATGTCGGTATAGCAGTTGTATTGTGGGTCGCCATAAGGTATAGCTATAATCTTTTCGTCATCTTCGTTTCTGTCTGTCATAGTAATTACACCTATAGGGTAACACTTTACTAGACACAAATGTGTGATAGGTTGGCTACATAATACAAACACATCTAATGGGTCATGGTCACCACAATATGTTAGTGGTATAAAACCATAGTTCATAGGATAGTGAGTACTTGTATACAACACTCTATCTAGTTTCAAAAGACCTGTCTCTTTGTCTAATTCATACTTTAATTTACTACCCTGTTCAATCTCAATTACAGCTTCAAATGTCTCAGGTGTAATTCTTCTAGGGTGTATATCTTTCCAAATATTCATCGTAATACCTTCTTTGTTTTTTTGTAAGCTTATATATTCTAGCACAACAAATCAAAAATTAAAAGTTTAAATTGAAAATAATTTGGTCAAATTTTTACATTCTACCACCACTCAACTTAATCCTTTACATAGCCAATTCTGCACAATTTGCACACACAACAACATCTTTATGTCAAAAAACATATCTATACAGATATCTATCTAATAGTAAGGACACAAATAGTGTATCGCCTAGATTTTGACAACAAACAAAAAACGACACAGTCATAGACTATGTCGCTAGTATGTATTAGTCTTGTTTTGGTTTGGTATCATCTTCTTTTTTAGATTCTAATTTGCCACCACCAAATATCTTGTTTATCATAAACAACTCAAAACTGGTAGGGAAAAATCTAAGTAGGAAGTGGCACACATTGTACTTTTTGCTAACTATAACCATAGGTTTACTTTTCTTTTTGTAAGTTTGTTTTAGTATAGCTTTTGCTACAACTTCTGGTGGCATTCTTTTGCTCTCGTGCTTGTCTACATAACCTACAGCCTTGTTTATCCTTTCGCCATATCTTTCGTTGGTTTCAAAATTCCTTACACGATTTTTACTAAAGTTTGACTTTACTTCGCCAGGACATATAGCACATACATCTATACCAGCTTCGTTTAGCTCCAACCTTAGAGCATAGCTATAAGACAACACTGCTGCCTTGCTAGTACAATACATTCCTCTAAATGGTACACTCCATATACCCAAAGCACTAGAGATATTGATAATCTTAGACCCTCTAGACATATATGGTAGAGCATACTTAGTACAGTAGTATACACCAAATAGATTTACATCCATTATATTTCTAAACACTTGGCTATCTACCAACTCAAAAGCTCCACTTACACCAAATCCGGCATTGTTTAGTAACACATCTATTCTGCCATACTTTTCGCCGATTTGACCAAACACCTCTTTTACTCTATCTTCATTTGAAACATCACAAGAATAGCTATAGTCAGGATAGTCCTTATCTATCTCTCTAGACACATTGATTACAGTTTCACCCTTGGCTCTATACATATCTGCAGTGCACTTTCCTATACCACTACTAGCACCTGTAATTACAATAATTTTACTCATAAAAAACTCCTAAATTGTATAATGTATTGTACCTTACTTTTACAAATTTTACAAACAATTAATAGTTAGTTGTAACACATTAAAATATTGATACATAGTATGAAATGTATAAAGCTTGTATTTATCCACATACAAAATCTATTGCCCCTGTATAGTTATGTGGATAACTTGGCTTTATACCCCTTCCTTTCCCAGTTTTTACTGTTTTTAATACATCAAGCAATACTATATTGTTTGAACAAAAAAACAAGCAGACTATATACTAGTTTGCTTGTTTTTTACGGAATAAAGCCATTTTTTAAATGTTATTAATTTTTATACATATAGGGTATGTGTAAAAAACCACGGATTTACCACGATTTTGCAAGTTATCCACATTTGCACATAGTAATTATTATAAATTTTTATGTATATTTATAAAATTATGCATAAAAAACCGACTTTATGCATAAAAATTGTCGAAATTCATATAAGTTATCCACTTATCCACAAAAATATGGGTAGTTATCCACATAGTATTTTCGATTTTTGTTTGGTAAATATCGAAAATATGGATATTTCGTCCAAATTTTGAAAAGTTATCCACAAATTTATGGTAAAACCACCCATTTCCTGCTTACTTATCCACATAGCCTATGGGCAAAAGCTGGTTGGAACCCTATTTTCTATACTTGAGTTATGCATAACTGCTGTGTTTATATTCACATTATTCTCTATAATATTCATACCATTAGGCAGATCTTCTACACCTTCTATGATTATACCATTTTGAGGGTTGTAGTATTCGTGTCTAATTTCTTTCTTTTCTATCAACTTGTCATCTTTATAGTACTCTAGATATGCTTTGGCTTCATACCCATCTTTAGGATATGTAAGTCTATATTGTTCGCCCTTAAACAAAACTTTGTCGGTATACTCTTTGTTTGTATCTAGAACCACTTTGTCACCCGTATGCTTTAGGGTTTGCACAGTTTCGCTAGAAGACTTTATATTGTACTCCGGCTTGGTTCCATATACTTTAACTGTAACACTTTCACTATCGGTAATTGTTTGAATATATAACTTAGTATCTGCATTATTTTTAAACCTAAGGTCTGCCACATACTCTGATACCATAGCATCTAACCCTAATGGAACATACTTGACTGGTAGAGAATGCTTGTGCACTTCCAAAATTTCTACATCTGCAAGCAACAAAGCATTGTACAATGTTGTGCTAGCCTGACATATTCCGCCACCTACACCATCTACAAACCTACCATTGTATATTACCGTGGCTACTTTGTATCCGTTGTTCGCAGTATGTGGACCCGTAACTTTGTTAAAACTCACCTCTTGTGTAGGCTCTACCACAAAACCATTAAACATATTAACTGCTTTTACTACATTAGATTTTCTATTACCAGTAGAATCAGCCACATAGGTAGTATATGTAGAAATTAGCTCTGTTTGTGCCTGATTATCCTCCATTGTAACTTCTGGCTCCACTTCTATCGTAGGCAGGTCTACCACTATTTGATTAGATTTATTAAACTGCTCGTTTATCTGGTAGTACAATTCTTCTTTATTTACCCTAAGACCATTCTTATGTTTAGATATTTGAAAGCACTTCTTGGCTGTAGCATCAAATATTATTTGGCTATCTTCAGCCGCATACTCTACAGACTTTATAATTTCTTCTATCTTGTCATCTAGCCCTACAAATATATAATCAAATGCTACATTCACACTCTTACCCTGACCATTGTATTCTTCTACAATTTGTTTTTGGGTATCATAGTCTTCCAAAATGGCATTTCTTTTTTGAGCCTCTTCTATGATAGTATGTATCTCACTATTTACCTTAAAATCATCTTTGGTATATACCCAACTATCTTCGCCATAGTTTATGGTCAAGCTAAAATCCTGACTCTTTTCCTTGAATACATCATATATCAGCTGCTCAGCATCTAGCCTATCCATACCACCCACATTTATGCCACTAATAATTGTACCATTACTAATCACATCGCTAGGGTCTACACTTTCCATCACAAAAAATTGCCCAACCACAGCCATCACCAGCACTAGACTAATAAGACTAAGTCCTAGTAGTAGTTTGCCCGTATTATCCCTTTTGAGCACCCTTACACCCCTACCCTGTATTCCACTATCATAAAAAGGTTGTGTGGTGTTTTTTAGTACCCCCTTTTTCTTGGACTTCTTGTTTTTTAGAACTTCTTTTTTGCCTTTTGTAACTTTTCTTTTCATATACAATTCCTTATACATTATTATATATAACCATAATTATATACAACTAGTGTTTTACAATATCGACAAAATATGCACGAAAAAAGCACCCAAAGTTTGGGTGCTTGTATTATTTGTCTTCTTCTACTTCTACTTCGGTCTCGGTTACTTTAGCAGCATTTTGCTTTTGTAGAAATTCTTGTTTTTTGCGATTGTGCTCATAAGCTTCTTTTTTCTCTTGAGCAAGTATAGCCAGTATCTTGTCGCTTAGGAACTTAGCTTGTTCTAGCAAAATCTCTTTATCATTTACAATCATACCTTCTACACACATTTCAAACAATGTGCTTTTGATTTTTGATATAAACTTAGGATTGATTTTGGCTTGCTCTATAAGGTCGGTAGCATTTACTTTTAGTTCTGCCTCTACAAAAGGAACTTTAGCTTTTCGCATATTCATAGTTTGAAGCTTTAATTTATTAATCTTGTTTGGATTGATTAAAGATAAATAATTTTTGGTTTCAAAAGGTAAATTTTCGTACATCAAACAATTTTTATTTGTAACAAATTCATTTTCTTTGTAGAACAATAATTTGTTTACAAAACTATATGCTTCTAACACATCTTTAAAGTTCTTGTTTGACTCTTTCAATCCATCATTACCCAAGATTTGATTTACAGAGAATGCAATATTTTTCTCACTACTTCTAGCTTTGATATAGTTGTATAGTAACATACACATAAAGGCTACATATCTACAACTACCATCACTCTTTAGGTAAGCCTTGTACATCTTGCCACTAGCTTTTACTCTAAATGTTCTAAGCACAGGATTAATAGCATATTGCCACAAATCTAAATTGTTGTAGTACTTAACCACATTGCCGTGAGTGGTGTTTTTTAAGTGATATTTTAGACCACCATTGATAGCAATCTTGATTTCGTTTAAAATTCTTTCTTTGCTAATATCTGCAACTTTGTGTGCAAAATTCTTAGCCGATTCGTAAGTTTTCTTTTCTGGTTTGAAACCTAATTCGCAAGTAAACCTAATCATTCTTAGTATTCTAAGACCGTCATCAGTAAATACAACTTCTGGCTCTACAGTAGTTTTTAGTTTTTTCTTTTTGATATCTAATCTACCACCAAAGTAGTCATTAAGTTCGCCACTAAGGATATTATAGTATATAGCATTTACAGTAAAGTCACGACGGCGAGCATCTGTTTCCGGATTGTCCACAAACTCTACTTCGTCAGGTTTGTGTTTGCCAGACTCGTCATATACTTCTTTTCTAAAAGTAGTATACTCGTATCTTTCGCCATCTTTTTGGATAACTAATGTACCTAATGTTTTGTTGATTACATCAGCAGAGTATCCATTTAGTTTGCAAACCTTTTTCATCTCGGTAGCTGTTAGCGAACCAGATATATCTAGGTCGTTTACATCAAATCCTAGTAGTGAGTTTCTTACATAACCACCTACCACATATAGTTTATGACCTATTTTCTCTACTTGTTGAGCTAGATTCTTTAGGTTTTCACTTACTTCAATCATATTTTCTCCACTATTTTATGAAAATCTTACAGCATTGATAGCCCATGCTGTTTTTGTCTTGTCTGTAATTTTGATTTTGTCGCTAATCTCTACACCAGCAATAATCAAAATTTCATTACCAGAAGCTAGTACTGGAATATATTTTCTTAGTCTAGCAGGTATCTTTTTGTCGATTAGATAATCGCTTAGGCTCTTTGTGCCGCCACCAAACTTCTCAAACACATCGCCATCTTTACGATATCTCCATATAGCATTCTTTGGAACAGCATTGTAGTCTACTACATGGCTATAATTTGAAATATCTAGTTTCCTAGTAACAGTAGCATCGATTACACCAAAGTTAGGTATATCTATCTTACCTCTCTCTAGTGGCCATGTCTTAGCCTCTGGAGTAAAGTTCTTGTTTGTAATAGTAATAAAGTTGTATTCCTTGATTACTGTAAGTTTGTTTGGCAATGTAATTCTAGCACCGTTTTCTGCTTCTAATGCAAGGCTGTTGATAATCTTGATATGCTTTCTCTCAATATCACTCATTATGCCTATACCTTTAAATGCCTTTCTAAGTATACGGTTGATAGCAGCTACAGGATAACTAAAGTAGTTTAGAGGAATTTTTACAATTCCAGAACCTTCGTATACCACACCATTGTCATTAAGTGTAGAGTATATATAGTCATCGTCTAGCTTACACAACTCGCCAAAACTGCATATAGCTGAGTCAGCATTTTTCCATCTATTGCGAATCAAAGGCATAATCATATTGCGAATATAGTTTCTAGCAAAATCATTGTCTGTATTAGTTTCATCTTCTACATAAGGAATTTCGTTTGTATTGATGTATGCCATAATTTCTGACTTAGAAGTATTTAAAAGTGGTCTTAGGTATACACCATCTCTAACAACATCCATACCACTAGCACCAGTAATACCACTACCTCTAAAGATGTGTAGCAAAATGGTTTCTGCTTGGTCTTGCATATGATGACCCAAAGCAATTTTGTTTACAACCTTTTTATTTACTAATGCCTTAAATATTCTAAATCTACATTCTCTAGCAGCAGCTTCTACAGTCAAACCTTTTTCTTTGCTTAGCTTCATAGCATCTACTTTGTATGAGAAAACCTTGATACCTTGTTTCTCACAATAGCTTACTACAAATTGTGCATCGTTCTTGCTATTTTCTCTCAAACTATGGTCTATAGTAATGGCATAAACCTCAAATCCCATATCCTTAGATATAGCATTTAGGTAATGCAACAAACACATACTGTCCTTGCCACCACTAACAGCAACACCCACCTTGTCGCCTTTTTGAATTAATCCATTTTTCATAATTGTTTTTTCAATGCTCTTCATAATCCTTCACCCTTCACTAACAATTATTTTTCCTATGCAAACACTCTTTTGTTGGCAATATCTTCCACACAAAACCCCCAAAAGTGCATATTTACAATTATATTAATATTATATTAACATAAAAAATAAATAAATAAAATAGTATATAAACCAAATTTAAAATATTTTTCTTATTTTTTATAAAAAAATTAAAAAAAGAAGCAAGTTTTTGCTTACTTCTTCTCACTTTTAAACCAAAGGAAACAATCTTACAGCCACCACAGTAAAGTCATCTTCTAGTTTACCATCGACCAGTTCCACTGCTCTATCTAATATCTGATCGGCTATAGTCTGTGGATTTGTGCTATCCGCATTGTTTATGTATATATTCAATTCTTCTTCACCAAAAGCCTCATACACACCATCACTTACTAATACTACTATATCAAAATCAGTAAAAACTTTTTTGGTAATATGTGGTTTCATTTCGTCCAGTATACCTATAGGCAACCCACTAGACTCTATATTTTCTGTTTCGAATTTATGCTTAATAAATGTGGTGGGCGAACCTAATTTGATAAAATCCATCAAATTGTTCCTTAGGTCAAACACACATATATCTAGTGCCGAAAAGTTTTCTTCGTCACCTATAGACAATAGTTTGTTTACACTACTAAGTATTATATCGTTGTCAAATCCTGCCTTGTAAAAATTTTCTATCAGTGTAATAGTAAGGTCGCTAACTTTGTGTGCATTTTCGCCACTACCCATACCATCACATAGTGCCACCATATATTTGCCATCATCAATTTTGATAAGAGAATGTGTGTCACCACTAAGCACTCTACCCGTCTTGGTTTGAGCAGCACTGCCAAATACTATGTCGTAGTTTGCCCTGGTTTTTAGTAGTACCTCTTTGGCACCACTTACCAACGAATCGTTTACCGATACGATACTCATTTTGGATTTAGCAATTTTAGATACTACTTTCTCTATCTTTTTTTCGTCAACTTCTTTCTCGGCTAATATCAACGACACATATTTGATATTTGCACTCTGCTCATACACCAGAGCTTCTAGACAGCACAAATTATTGTACCCTAACTCTTCTTTTATACGAGTTTCTTTATTGACATCATACACAATGTTTGTATTCACTTCTTCTGCCAAAGACTTTAGTAGTATGCTCACACCTTTTAGTTGATCAGCCATCAAAATCTTAGAAGCATCCATATTAGTAACCATCACATTGTACCTTTTGTAACTACCTAATAGGGCATTTAGAGTGCTAAGCAGATAGTTTACTCTGCCACACGATGTGGTCAAATGTTGTGGCACATCTAGTAGGTTTAGTCTGCCTTTATCAAACCCTATGTCTACTATATGGTCTAACACTTCATCAAAAATTTTGCCGTTTACCCTAGAACATTTATTTCTATGTTCGCACCCCTTACAGCACTTAGACACTAATTCATTTTTTATCATCTGCTTAGCTTCTTTTTCGGGTAGCACACCTTGCACCATTTGTTTATATACGGTATCCATTTCACAAAACACATTGCTTACTTCTATCATTCGCTTAGTAAGGGTATCTCTGCTTCGATTGATAATGCTCCTGACTGCCACATTTTCGGTAAGTCCTTTGATGTGGTCACTAAGGCTATTTAGCCACCTAGCAGGTATCAACATAAACACTAGCTGACCTATACCAACACTAAGCACACTAAACACCGTATAGGCAGAGTATGTATGAAAGTACAATCCTAAAACAACTTCGCACAACAGCATAGCAACTGCTGTGATTATCTTGTAGCTAGACTTAAACCCTATAGCACACATTGAAAATATCACAAATCCTGCCATATACCCTATATTGCTATAGTACAAACTAGCACCTATGCCATAGAATGCCGAAAAGAGCAAATTAACCCTATTTGTAGCCGTATATGACAATATCATAATTAGTAATACGGCTATCACTTTGACTAGCTCTACTTTAAATATAGTCATACTACTAAGGCCCATAGCCACTACAGCTATCACCAGACCCATACACATCACTTCGTCAGTAGTAAACTTAGCCTTGAGACTACGATTGCTCACTCTAAACAGATACATACAACACAGCAAAAACAACTCACCCAACATTATAGCAATAGTAGTAAGAATAACTTCCTTGCCTGTAGCCGTGTGTAATATGATATATACAATATTGCCTAGTAGCGAATATATACACACTAGTATCCAGTGTGCTTTGCGACCCAACGAAGAATGTAACCACTTAAAAACTAGTGCTACAAATATTAGATTGAGCGACACATACAAACCATTCAAGCTAAAATCTGCAAATATATGCGATACTAGATAGCAGGCACTAACTTCCCACGGCCTAGATAAAGCAAACATCATAGCATAATATAGTCCAAATCCAAACGGTTTGAGATACCCCATACCTATACTTGCCCTATTTGCTATATAAAATACCACCACTAGTGCACACCACTTAGCGACATCAACCACAGATATTTTCTTGCGACTACTCAACACCTTTTCCATACAATCACTCCTTGTAAAATAATTTTACAAAAAGAAGCATATATAGTTAAATTTTTGCTGAGTTGCATTTTAAGTAATATTTGCTTATTTTAGATTTTTTTGTTTTATTTTGAATATAAAAAATTTAAGAATTAAACTTATCCACATATATCGCCAAATCAAACTTTATATAAAAATATGTACCATTGACAAAATATATTTATATGATATAATATATAGTAATAAATTTGAGATTAGGGGGTGTTTGTTATGACACTTACAACCAGAATGGAATTAAAAACTCTTTTAGAGAAATTTAATAAGCTAGAATATAGAATGGATACTTTAGTTGAAGAAGCTAGAACCATTGCTAACTACGGCGAAAACCCAAAACATATCGCTAAGCTTACAAAACTGATAACAAAGCTTCCTGTAACCAAAGACAATTTTGCAGAAACTTCTAGAAGACTAAACAATTCTGTATACAGAGATGTTTACTACCTAAAGACTAGAAGAGAAAATCTTACAAATACATTCTATAGTTTGATGGACTATGCTACTATCAAATTAGTAGATTGTGGTTTCAATCCAGAAGATATCAACATTTATCCAAACAACGACAAAGAAGAAATTAAAAATGCTGAAATCAAACAAACTGTAGAAAACATTAGAGATATTCAAGAAGCACTAGTAAATGACGAAACACTAGAAACCAGAACAGAGAATACTTTAATCAATGAAGAATCTGCAGAGTTTGCTAGACTAGTAGAACTTATCGAAGCAGACAAAAGCTTAGCTGATATCGAAAAGAAAGATGTAGCACCTATGTATGCTATGGTAATAGAAACCTACTCTAGACTAAATGCAAAACTAAAACTAATGGAAAAAGAGCAAACCAGAGCAAAACATGCTACAAATAGTAATTTCTTAAATTACAACCGTGGCTCAAATAGCAAAACTCCTAGAGCAGACCGTGTAATCGAACAATACAACATTCAACTAGAAGAAAGAGCTAGAGCTCCAAAAGACGAAGGTAGAGGCAGATAACAACAAAAAAGAACTTTGGAAAATTCCAAAGTTCTTTTTTTATTCTCTAGAGCCTGTAGATATAATCTCGTCTAGTAGCTTAGCATACTCTTCGTCACTAATACCACCTTCTGCTTTAAGCCCCTTAATTAAGGCAATTTTGTCTGCCATATTTCTAAGCTTCAAATGTTCTCTAATATGGTCTTCTGTCAAGTTTTGGGTAGCCATTGTTTCTGGCTCAAGTATAGCTGTTTGTGTATTTTCTTCCCTTTTGAAGCAAGCAAACAATGCAAGAACAGAAGCTATAAAGTTTGCCCCCATCAATACATTGATTACAGCTAAAGCTATTAATATATATTTTAATTTATAAAACAATTCGTCTTTTACAAAACAGAACCCTGCACAAGTGATACAAGATACTCCGTTTAGTATAGCAAAAAATATAGCATCTTCACCAAAGGCATTTAAGTAATCGTTTAGTTCTGTTTCGGTTAAAGTCACCATTTCGTTGATAAGCTCTTTTAGTTGAAATGCAAAACCATTTACATTGTTTATAAGTGCATATACCATAAAAGCATACATCGCACACATTATGCCGGATAGCACACTAGCCCATATCAAAAATTTTTTTCGTCTAGCCATCTCAAATATTTCCTTATATTTCACTTACACTATATAGCATAAGCCGTCTTTTCTATTTTAAAAAAGCAAGTGTTTAATTACTTGCTTTTCTTATCTAATCCAGTACCTTTTAGAATGTCAGCCTTCAACCTATCAAACTCTTCTTGATTGATAATGTTTTGCTCTTTCATCTTGTTAAGCTTCTCAATCTTTTCCATAATCTTGTCGATATCGACAGGCTTTTGAGTTTCTTCCTCTTCTTCATCAAAGTTAAGGTTTTCGTCTTTCATTAATACAGCAATTATATACAAGATACCTACTAATGGGTTTACAACCATTGTACAGATAATAGCTACAGTAAGTACTACACTCTTCTTTTCGTAGAAGTCTACAGCAGACCACATACAGAATCTAATACTAATACCACCAAATACTATACCTACTACAGAACCCGAAGTAGCCATAGAAATAACTAGTTGCACCATTTGAGCAACATTGTCCCAATTTGAAACATCGTCCTTTGCAAACTTCTCAATGATAGGTTCTAACCTCTCTGGTTGGAAGATGTAAAGACAGCACAAAATTCCGGTAATTACACCGGATACAATCATCAATATTGCACTAGTAAGCATTAACATTCTTTTTGTTTTACTCATCTAAAAAATTGTACCTTACCCAAATTTTGGACATTGTGATAATTATATATAATTATACTGCTACAAGTATTATACCACCACAAAGTTATAAATGCAAAACTTTTTTATTAAAATTTCACATATATAACAATTAAAATATATATATTTTACCCTAAAATTATACCTAAACAACCAAAAAGTAAAATTGTGCAAAAAACATACACTACTTATCGATATTTTACCACAATAAAACACAAATTATTTACCACAAAAAAATCAAATTCAATTTATATGTTTTTTAGTTTTGTTATTTTGTGATACAATACTTTTGAAAAACAACCTAAGGAGACAATTATGCAAGAGAAACTAGGCGATATTTTACTAAATGCTAATGGTCTAAATTTTTACAAATCTGGTGTATCTACCCCTGCTGATATAGATGCAGTTATGCCACACCTAACAGAACTATTTGACAGAGCATATTTTGCTCCTGCACTAGCAGTAGTTACACCCAAAGATTTTGAGAAGCTAATCAAAAAAGGATACTGGGTAGAGTTTTGCTATAGTAGAACCAGAACCTTTGCCGATATGCCTTTTGACAAGTTAATTATAGAAATCAAACCAAAAATGCTAGGTTTCAATATACTTAGAAACTACGAAGGTCAGTACAACGGTAGATGCTTCTATCTAAACCTACAAAACAATACCACAAACCTATACAACTACCTACTAGACACACTAAAAAATTAATCAAAAAGAGAGCAAATTTATTGCTCCCTTTTTTATACTCCTTCTAGGTCAAATGGTGGAATGTATTCTTGACTTGCACTAGTCAAATCTTGAGAAAATCCATTCTTTAAGCCTATTTTTATAAAATGATTAATCACATATTTGTACTCTAGTGGTTTCAATTTTCTGTCTATCTCAGGATACTTGTTTGCACAAAAATATGGTGTATATTGACCCATTATCGACACATATGTATCAGCACCAAAGTTGTCTTTGATATAATCCAAAACCTGACAGCTATCGCTCATACAACCTGGCAAAACCATATGTCTAATAATAACACCTTTTGTCATCATACCATTTTCGTCAAACTCATTGACTGGTTGTTGATTTAACATTTCTCTAATCGATGCACTTGCTACCTCAAAGTAATTTTTTGCACCGGAATATTTTCCAGACAATTCACTAGAAACATATTTAAAATCAGGAAGATAAATATCCACATAACCTTTTAGCTTTTGAATATTTTCTACAGTATCATACCCGTTGGAATTGTACACCACAGGAATATTAGGCTTGTATATATCTAATGCTTCGATTATTTTGTCTACATAATGACTAGGTGTCACTAGATTAATATTGTGTGCACCCTTTTTTTCTAGCTCTTTAAATATATCGGCTAGCCTTTGTACAGTAATCTCTTTGCCAAACACTTCGTGAGAAAGCTCGTAGTTTTGACAAAACACACAATCTAAATTGCAACCACTAAAAAACACTGTACCACTGCCCCTAGTACCAGATATTACTGGCTCTTCCCAAAAGTGCAAACTCACTTTAGCCACTTTCAAATTTTTTGGTGCACCACAAAATCCAGGTTGTACAGCTCTATCTATATTACATTTTCTAGGACATAGATTACACTTCATACTCTCTCCCTTACAAAAAAACTATAACCAAAATTAATTAGTTATAGTTTAAAACTTTTGATTTGTTTTGTTAATTAAAATTTACTTACTCATCAAATTAGAAATCACATTTACTACCGATGCACCTATAGCCGAACCAACCATAGCCACAAATCCCCATGCCAACATATAATTATTGAAAGACTTGTCTCCTTGTGTAACTGTCATACTACCAACAACAGCAAGCACTGCCATACATAGTACAATAACAACTGCCAAGTATGCACCGATTACAAACACATTGTTAAATTTAGGAAAGAATATAGCAAGAGTGGTAACTATAAATAATATCGCAGAAGCACCTACACATATAGGTCCAAACTTTGCAACAATATTTGCATACTGCATAGTCCTCTCATCTTCAAACAATGTAAGTAGTGGTTTGTACTCTAGTCCCATCGACTCTCCCATAATCACTCTGGTAAAGTCGTAACCACTAAAGCTAACTTGACTAGACAGATGCTTAGGAGCATAAGTCACAAAAGGCATAAAGTATGCAACAACACTAAACACTAATAGTGCCAAAGACACTATAAGCATAACTTTAGATATATTAAATTTTTTCTTTGATGTATTAGCCACAGCTTATCCTTTGTCAAAAAAAATTTATTACAACTAAAGTATATCAAATTGTGGATAAACAAAAAAACAAAATTGCAAACTTTCTATTTTTTTAGTTCTACAAACCATCTACCAGTTTCAGTTTCAAAATACAAAAAAGTTTCCCTACCATTTATTTTTACTGTATATCTTTCACCTATACCACCCACCTTGAGGCTAGCACAATTTTTAACTTCGACCACTCTGGTCACTTCGTAATTTTTGTCTTCTACAGTAATTACTTTAGGAATCTTCTTTCCTACTTCGTCTACACTTATCATCACCGAAACATAACATTTTGTCATAAAGCACCCACTTATTGTTTATTATGTAGATTATTCGGTTTGGTTTCCATCTTTAAAATAACTCACAGGATGTATAGTGTGTGTGATATTTTCAGGGTTTATATCGTCTAATTTGAGAGCACACACACTGCCTCGTTTGATTATATTGTAGCCATACCTACTTCTAAGTTTGTCTATTTCTTTTTCGAATTTTTCTTTCTTGATATTAGTTTGTTCGTTTTGGAAAAAGTTATACTGCACCACTGGTTGGTCACTAAGACCAGATGCCCTAACACCTACAGCTCGTATGGTTTGGCTCCAGTCAAAGTTGAAAAGGCTGTAACATTCTTTGGCTATAACCGATGCCAAATTTGTGGGGTTGTCTATTTTTTTGCTAACCTCATTAGATTGTAAGTCATTAGTTTTTATACCCAAACTTACAGTACTACACCACAAACCTTTTTCTCTTAGTCGTCTAGCCACACTCTCTGCTAGTACCATAATCACGGCCTTTACTTCTTCGTTGGTCTTTAGGTCTCTAGGACATGTAGTAGAATTACCTATAGACTTTACCTGCTCCGGCGAATCATATTTTGACACGGGAGTACCATCTAATCCATTTGCAAAAGTGTGCAAGGTCTCGCCATTCTTGCCTAATACTGACCTAAGTATATCGACATCTGTGTTTGCCAAATCTCCTATAGTCCTGATACCCATTTTATTTAGTTTTAATTTGGTTGCTCTACCCACATACAAAAGTTCTTCACAAGGCAAACTCCACACCACTGTTTGATAGTTGTCTGGTGTAATAGTAGTAACAGCATTTGGTTTCTTTAGGTCGCTACCCAACTTAGCAAATATCTTGTTGTAGCTAACACCTATACTTACAGTTAAACCAAACTCTTCTATGACCCTTACTCTAATTTTTTCGGCTAGTGCATATGCCTCATCAAAAGTCTTTACCCTATCGCTAACATCTAACCAGGCTTCGTCTATACCAAAGCTTTCGACTTTGTCTGTATATGTCCTATACATATCTTTGACTAATTTAGATACAAAGTAATATCTATCGAAATTAGCTGTCACACACACCAGCTCTTCTAGACACTTCTGCTTAGCTTCCCATACAGTATCGCCAGTTTTGACACCATACTTTTTGGCTATATAATTTTTGGCTAATACTATGCCGTGTCTTTTTTCTTCGTCGCCAACTACAGCTACAGCTTTGTTTCTAAGTTCGGGATTGTACAAACACTCTACACTAGCATAAAAATTGTTTAAGTCCGAATGCAAAATAAACCTAGGCATAATATCCCCCCCTTCTGTATTTCAACTAGAACATTTGTTCTATTATAATATTTATATGTTTTTTTGTAAAGTAACTTTACCCATTATTTAATTACAATATTCCCCAAACAAAAAAGTAACCACAATTTAGTTTGTGATTACTTTTATTTTTTATTATTTAGATTTTTTGCAAGTTCTTTTCTTTGGAGCAGCTTCTAATTGTTTGTTTTCTTCTTCTTTCTTGCTTTCTTTTTCTTCTTCCACTGCTGGAGGATCAACGAATTCCCACATCAAGCTAGTAGCAGGAATTTTTCTCTTGTCTAAGCTTGAGCTGTCTTCAAAGATTTCTAAGAAAGGTAACTCTTGAATAACTTCACGATGTTCCATAACAATTTCGAAGAATTCTTTTTTGTATAATGCTAATTCAAAATCGTGTGTTGTGTTGATTAGGAAATTAGCTGTATCTTTGTAAGGAGTAATGTATGTATCTTCTGCATCACAAACATTTTTCCAAGTTTGTAGGGTTTTTGCTGGAGAATTGCCTCTTCTTGCATAGTCTCTAATCATTCTTCTAATTAATCTTAGGTTTCTGTTAGAAATTTTGTAGAAGTTATCTCTCTTAAATCCTTTTAATGCATCTGCATATACACTATATACCCTGTCTGTACCTAAGTGTTTTTTCAATTCTGGGTTTAGTACATGTAGTCCTTCAAATATTATAATAGTATCTTTATCAAATTCTAATTGGTGATCATCAGACAAATTTAAGCCAGAAATAAAGTCAAATCTAGGGAAACCAGCTTTACCTTTGGCAAATAAATTTCTAAAGCATTCTTCCATTTGTTTTAAGTTTATAGCTCTCAAACTATCGAAGTCTTTCATACCATTAGGTAGTAATGGAGTATCGTCACGATTCAAGAAAAAGTCGTCCATACTTACAATGATTGCCTTTTTCTTCTTTGTTTCTAGAATTTCTTTGATTAATCTAGCAGTAGTTGTTTTACCAGCACAACTAGGTCCTGCCAAAAGCACTATTTGTGGTAAATGTTTTTGTTTTAAAATATCTTGTACTAATAAGAAAAGTTGTCCTCTATATGTGCTCTCTGCATCATACATAACTTTCATATCATTTTCTAATAATTTTTGATTTGTTTCATCAATGTTAATAAAATTTCCAGCCATACATTCTTCCTTTATTTTAATATTTTAAGTTAAAAAATTAACCTTTAACTTCGATTTTTGTCTTGCCACCCATATATGGTTGCAATGCTTTTGGAATATTGATACTTCCATCTTCGTTTAGATTGTTTTCTAGTAGTGCAATAAGAGCTCTAGTAGAAGCTAATACTGTATTGTTTAGAGTGTGTAGATAGTAATTACCCTTTTCACCCTTAGCTCTAATACCTAATCTTCTAGCTTGAGCATCACCCAAAGTTGAACAACTTCCTACCTCAAAGTATTTTTGTTGACGAGGGCTCCATGCTTCTATATCACAGCTCTTTACCTTAAGGTCAGCCAAGTCGCCACTACAACATTCTAGTGTTCTTACAGGTATATCTAATTGACGGAAGATGTCTACTGTGAATGCCCACATTTTGTTGTACCATTCCATACTGTCTTCCGGTTTGCAGATTACAATCATTTCTTGTTTTTCGAATTGATGTACTCTATAGATACCTCTTTCCACAATTCCATGAGCACCTACTTCTTTTCTAAAGCATGGGCTATAAGAAGTCATTGTGATAGGAAGTTCTGTTTCTTTGATAATTTGGTCTTTGAATTTACCTATCATACTATGTTCGCTAGTACCGATTAAGAATAAGTCTTCGCCTTCGATTTTGTACATCATAGCACTCATTTCTGCAAAGCTCATTACACCATTAACTACATCACTTCTAATCATAAATGGAGGTATGCAGTAAGTAAAGTTTTGATTTATCATATAGTCACGAGCAAAGTTGATCATAGCTGTAACTAGTCTAGCAGCATCGCCCATTAGGTAATAGAAACCATTACCACTAGTTCTACCAGCACTGTCTTTGTCTAAGCCACCTATTTTAGCCAAAATATCTGCATGATATGGGATTTCAAATGCAGGAACTACTGGTTCGCCATACTTTTGAACTTCCACATTTTCACTATCGTCTTTACCGATAGGAACTGTGCTATCGATAATATTTGGGATAGTCATCATAATTTGTTTGATTTCAGCTGTAAGAGCTTCTTCTTCTTTTTCGATTTCTACTATTCTTTCGTTGTTCTTAACTACTTGAGCTTTGATTTCGTTTGCTTTTTCGATTTCTTTGTTTCTCATCAAAAGACCGATTTCGCCACTAAGTTTGTTTCTACTAGCTCTTAGTTCGTCACCTTCTGCTTTTAATGCTCTGTTTTTTGTATCAAGTTCCAAAACTTTGTCTACTAAAGTAAGCTTTGCATCTTGAAATTTCTTTTTAATGTTTTCTTTTACTAATTCTGGATTAGTTCTTATTAAATTAATATCTATCATTTTAAAATTCTCCTAAATTAAAGTTATAAAAAAGTTTTGGTTAACAAAATTAACCATAGAAATTATTATCCCTTGCGGGAAATATTAACTAATTTGAAACTTAATTTAACTCTAATATACATGATAGTCCTTATGTAATAAATTATTAGTAGCAGTCTAAGCGACAGCCACTAATAAAAGTATACCCTATAAAAAGTTAAATTACAACTTAAAATTTGATAGTCATTTAAATTTTAAGAAAAAAAAGAACATAAAAACACCAACGATGTTGGTGCTTCTATGTTTTGGCTAAAAGGGATTTATGGATGCAAGTGTTCTTTTTTCTCTTGCAACACCTATACAACAATCCACTACTTAATTTTATTTGAATATTTTAAAAATTTTTTAAATTATTTTAAAAAGGTACATATTCGGTATATTTCTGTTCCCACTCCACCTTTCTGGTTTCCCAGTTTTGTTTTAAAACATTCACCGTTTGAGAATGATTTACTGTCCAGTCTACAAACTTTGTATAGAAAGTATTGTAATCGCCTAAAGAATTAAAATGGTCATCGTATGCTTTTTTGTTTCTATTTATAGCTTCGGTCTTATACCTTTCTATATCGTTTACCACACCAAATATAGTTTGTCTGGTTTCTGTCAATTTTTGGTCAATAGTAGATAGATATTCGCTATGTTTTAGAGTTAGTTGACTTTTGTAATTATTGATTTTCTTAATCAATTCACTCTTGTAAAAATCAAAAAATGCCTTGTTATTTATTCTTTTTTCTAGATTATCTAGCTCATTAGCAATATATGATTGCAAAGTTTCAATTTTTGCTTGCAACTCGGCTTTTCTTTGTTCGGTGGCAGTCTTCATCTCTTCTACCATACTAGCTATGTCTTCTCGCCAGTCAGCAATTTTTTGATTGATTAATTCGTTTTCGTTAGCCCAGTTTACCTCAAAGTTGTCATACTTTTTATTCAGTTCCTTAAGAGCTTTTTCTATCTGTTGAACTTCTGCAAAATAAGTAGATTGTACTTGATTTACTTTTTGGTTTACAACCTCTAGATTAAAATCATTTCTAAACCTATGTTTTAGATGAATATATTTGTCGTGAATAAGAGTGTTTAGCTCCCTTATGCTATACTTCATAAAAGATTCTTTTTGGTCTGGAGTATAGTTTGGATTTAGCTTTAGTACAGTATCTACTAGGTCTTCTTTGCTATCAAAATCGGTAAGTACTACACCATATATTTGATTTGCAATATAGAAATCTTTGATTTTTGATTTGATAGTATTTAGTAGCTCTGTTTGTTTTTTGTTGTCTTCACTAGAAGATGTTACAAGGACAGCATTTTCTATATCTTGATCTTCAGCATCTGCCTTTATATAGCCAGTTTGAGTAGCTAATGTGATTATCTTTTCTATCGCATTACTATAGTAAAGACCTTTTAGTTCTTCGCCTTTTAGTAGTAGTTCTGCATGGCGATTGTTTGCTATACATAGCACTACTTTATCTTCTTCGTCTAGTAGCATCTCTATGCTAGGATTGATTTCGATACCCACTTTGCTAACTATTACAGGCTTTGGGTTGATAATAGAAAACAACACGGGCATAAATGCAACCATCATCATAAAGAAAAGGAAAGTAACAGCAGATGTTAGAGATATTACTCTAACAGAAGATTTGGCCATAGTACCATCGGCTTGAGTTAGCTGTTCGTATATAGGCGACAAGTCTTTTTCTACAGGCACTTGTTTAGCTTTTTCCAAAACATCTTGTGGCATACTATGTTCGACTTCTAGCTTTAGCTTGTTTAGTATGTCTTTATTCTTCATTGCTTTCCTCCTTTTTGATTTCTTTCTTTAATTTCCTAAGAGCATTGTTGTAGGTCCATAATACACTACCTAATGGCTTGTCTAGTATTTCGGCTATTTCTCTATGTTTGTATCCATATATAGAGTATAGTAGTACTATCTGCAGTTCGTAGTTGTTTAGAACTTTTTGGGCTATCTTAAATACAGGCATATCGTCTCTTTCAAAGTTTTTGTCTGTAGTAGCATTTAGATATTCGTGCTCACTAGTATCTAGCACATCTACCCTTTTGTCCCTATTTAGATAATTAAAACACAAATTTCTAGTAATGGTTAGTATCCAGGCATAACCATTTGTGTCGTCTTTGTAATATAATATTTTCTCTTTGACCTTTAGATATGTTTCCTGCATAAGGTCTTCGGCAGTATATGGATTTTTTAGGATACTTAATGCAAGCGAAAAAACACCCTGTTTGGTAAGGTGGTAAATTGAGTCAAAGGCACCATCGTCCCCTTGCTTTAATTTAACTAAGCATTCATTAAGTAATTTTTTATCCATTATTATCCCATCTTGCCACTAACTAAACAACAATCAAAACTTGTATTTTATTTGAATATATTTTAGATGAGTAGCTTATATTTATTATATAATCAATATTTAGTTTATCAAAACAAAATAAAAATTAAATTTCACCCATATTCAAGTTATTTTTGGGTATTGACATAATTACAAATAAAATGTAAAATATTCTTGTAGTTTACAAGTAAATAAAAACAAAGCGAGATTAAGCATATGAATAGTAAGAAGTTAAACATTATCATGCTTGTTTCAGTACTTTTGTTTTGTTTGATTTTTGGTGTTGCAGCAGCTGTGAGAGCAGCTAGACTAGATGAGTTGGACCGTGAACACGACCAACAACAAGAGCAACAAAGAGAACAGGCTAATCAAAATGCCGTTGATGATGCAACCACCACTCAAAAAAACGAACAAGCAAATACTGGATCAAATAACAATTCCGTCCAATCATCAATCGACTTTTCCACATTTTCAAGTATGTACCAAGCTGCAGAAAAGAAACTAAACAATGCTACAAACATTATATCTACAATCACAGATGGTTCTTTAGTAATTAGCGGCCCTACAAACTATGGTGGCATATATGTAGATGAAACACCACTACTAGTTAATTTTGAAAGAAGCAGAAATGCTACTCAACATTACACATACTTCCAGGTAAAAGGCGATATGTTGGACGGAATGTTTACTCTAAACTACACTACAAAGTTATATAGTGATAGTGCTGTATACGATTACTATTTCAATCAATACGAACCTCACTGGCAAACAATCTCAAAAGCAGCTCAAAAAGACAAATTTGGCTGGACTACAAACGATACTTTCCACACAGCAGCCGCTGGTGCAGTAAAGTCATCTACCACTGTTCTATATGACAAAGCAACTAGAACATATACTTCTACTGCAGAGCTAATTCCTAGTGTGGCTTGCACCAAAGCATCATACTTTCTAAAAGGAGTAATGGATGCTACAGGTCCTGCTCAATACATTAGCTCAAAAATTACTGTCAAAATAAAAGACAATGGTAGTTTCGAAAGTATTAGATATCAAGAAACATTCAAAATTTCTGTATATCAAAGAACATACGATGCTAGAATAGATGCTACCGTGGTAGCAGACTATACAGAAGTATTTTCAAATATAAACGATGGCGGAGTAGGAATTGCTCCACCACAAAAGTAAAAAACACCCTGATTTTTAGAGTGTTTTTTTGTTTTTTTGTATATAACACAATCCACGAAATTTCTACGACACTTTTTTAATTTATTAAAAAACATTTTACAACAAATATTTTTTTCAATATACTAAAAGTGTAAACTATGTATTAGCTAATTATATTATATAAGATTACTATGCATAACAAGGAGGAATTTATGGCAAAAAAAGTTGAACAAAAAGAAGCTGAAGTTAAAGAAGAAGTAGTAGCTCCAGTTGAAGAGCAAGCTCCAGCTGCTGAACCAAAAGCTGAAGCAAAAGAAATCGAAAAAATTGGTGACAAACCAAAATTTGTTCCTAGTGACGATGCTGTAGCTAACAAGAATTTTGCTTGGTTAGCATACATTTTATTCTTTATCCCACTACTAATCAATTCTCAAAGTTCATTTGTTAGACATCATGCTAACGAAGGCTTAGAAATCAACATTTTTGATTTTATAGGATTGACACTATTGTTAGTAGGTACACTAGTAAATTCTACTGTTGCTGCTGTTCATTTTTTAATGTTAATTTTTGTTATTATAGGTGCTGGTTTGCTTGTACTTACAATCATTACAAAAATCTATATGATTGTTGCAACATTACAAGGCAAAGAAACTTCTACTCCATGGATGTGGAATATTAGAATTATTAAATAATTAGTGTAAGTTTAGAAAATATCACAACTATTTTAGAAACTTAAAAAAACATTTATTTACAACATTAACAAAAAAAGAAAGGTTAAAATAACCTTTCTTTTTTTATTTACTCCTACCACCTTTAGCTATTTCTAACTTTTGTTGGCAACGAGTGATGCTGTTTAGAGCATCTTTTTGAGCAGAATCATTTGCTGTTTTAGCCACATTGTATGCATCAGTGTATCTGGTAATAGCAAATTCATAATTTCCTTTCACTTCACACTTGTAAGCATTGTCCATATACATATTGAACACTATTCTTTCATCATATGACATCATAACCACTCACTCTCCTCATTTTTCTTATTATAATTTAACATATTTAGGCACAGTTTTCAATACCTATTACTCATCTTTTTTGACTTTATTCGGCATTTTAATATACCTACTCAAAATTATCTAGTACAACAACTAGTTTAAGCACAACAAAAAGGATTGCACAGCATATAGACAATTTTAGAATATTTGTAATACTACAACATTTATCTAATAGCCTAAAGCTGTAATCAAGCGACACGATAGTGGCATTTGATATCAGCTGAGGCTATGCAATAGGTGCAAGGTTTTGCCAAGCAAAACAGTTGCACGGTATGTGCGACAAAAAAGGATTGAATACTCAATCCTTTTTCTTGCACCTATCACATCTTCGAAATCGCAGGAATATTTACTACTGCAAAACCATTTTCGAAAATTTGCTTTGTAGCCTTTACTATAGCCAAATAGTTTAGATTTACTACACCATTGTCAATGATTCTATTTACTGTATAGAATTTGTTGAATTCTCCAGCTATATCCATAAGTAGTCTTACTACTAGACAAGGTTCTTGTTTTTCGTATGCTTCTACTATGGTTTTTTGATATCTATTTAGAGTTTTGATAAGCTCAAAACCTTGTTCGTTAGTAATTTGACTATAATTTATATCTCCAACTTGAACATCTGTGCCAGCTTTTTCCAAAATACTGCAACAACGAGCATAAGTATATTGCATATAAGGAGCTGTTTCTCCATCAAAGTTTAGTGAAGCTTCCATATCGTAGATAGTATCTTTTACTTTTTCGTACTTGATTACTTCAAAGCTAGTAGCACCTAATGCCACCTTCTTAGATACTTCTTCGGTATTTTCAACCTTTGTACCCCTTTGTTCCATAACTTCTCTACTCTTGTTTACAGCAGCTTCTAACAAGTCTTTTAGTAATGCTTGTTTTCCCATACGGCTAGAAATCTTGCCTGTAGGTAAGCTGTATCTACCATAACTTAGGTGTTCTAATTTACCAGCATAAGGTTTTTCTAATAATTCTACTAATTTGAATAATTGTTGAAAATGAAGTTTTTGAGAAACATCGGTTACATATATAGCCTTGTCAAAATGATACATATTGTATCTGTCTTCTACTGCAGCTAGGTCACGGGTTAGATACAAGCTAGTACCATCACTCTTTTTGATAAGAGCTGTACCCAAGTTATATTCTGTTAGGTCTACAACAGTAGCCCCTTCACTAATTTGAAGTAGTCCTTTTGCTTCTAGTTCGTCGATTACTGGTTGCATTTTATCGGTATAGTAACCTTCACCTCTCCAGCTATCAAACTTAGCACCTAGTTCGCCACACAATCTTTCTACTTCGCCACGACAAAGTTCGATTATCCAGTTAGATAATTCTGTAGCTTCAGGGTCTCCTTCCTCTATCTTTCTAAACCACATTCTAGCTTCTTCGTTTAAGCTATCATCTTCTTCGGCTTCTTTGTTAAACTTCACATACAAGTCTTGTACAGCATCTACACCATTAGCTTCTACATATTCTCTGTCACCCCATCTTTTGAATGCTGTAATCATTTTGCCAAAAGGTGTACCGTAGTCGCCCACATAGTTTATAGATACAGTCTTGTATCCTAATCTCTCACACAAGTTTTTCATAACCAAACCAAAGATGGTGGTCTTTAGGTGGCCTATGTGCATATACTTAGCAAGGTTTACACTTGAGTAATCAAGTACTACAGTTTTACCTTTATATGTATCTGCAGAACCAAATGCTGTTTGGGTTTTCAAAATCTCTTCTACAATTTTGGTAGCTACTACACTTTTTACAGTGAAAATATTTAGGTAACCATTTACAGCTTCAGCTTTTTCTATAATAGAATCTGCACCAAGTTGAGAATTGATTTCTTCTGCGATTGTATTAGCAATTTGTACAGGGGCCATTCTCAATTCCTTAGCAAGTGGAAAACATGGCAAACTAACATCGCCATTTTTTGCATCTGTAGACAACACAAACATTTTCTCAAAGTTTGTTAGGTCGTGTGTAAGGTTTAATTTTTTTAGTTCTAGTAATACTTCGTTTTTAATATCCATTATATTTTTCCTTGTTTTAATTTTACCCATTTATAATATCACAATAATAATTTTTTTGAAACATTTTTTTAAAATAAAAAGAGTGAATAATGTATTCACTCCTACCTAAAACCAACCTAGTACAAATTTGTTTAACATCAAAAACAACACTAGTAAAAATAAGTATATACTAAAGCCAGTCAGTTTTTTGTTTTTAACTAGTTTAAGCATCACAGTAATTGCTAGTAGTCCACTAATAAATGCAACCACAAAACCTACAAACAATTCACCCAAATTAAAAGATAAATCTGCACCATATTTTACAATATCTTTCAACTCGAAAACCAACCCACCTAGTATGACTGGTATGCTTAGCAAAAACGAAAAATCAGCTGCATCATTTTTGTTTACACCACTCAACAGTCCTGTAGCTATAGTCGACCCACTCCTAGATATACCTGGGAAAATAGCTAATCCTTGTGCCACACCTATAAGCACAGCTTGACCATATCCCACACCTATATTTGTGATGTTGTTGTACTGTATGTTGTTAGTTTTTGACAAAAACTCATTATTTTTGTTATTATTCCTACCACTTTCAATATTCTGTGAAATAATCAAAATAATAGCAGTTATCAAAAACCCGTATATTACAAAGTCCCCACCAAAGCTATTTTCTACTACATTTTTTAGTAACAGAGCTATAATCACAGTGGGTATAGTAGCTACTATCAATTTACGATTTGTAGTACAAAATGGTTTCTTTATTAGTTCAAAAATTTGTTTGCGATAGCATACTAAAACTGCTAGTAGTGTAGCTATGTGCAGTATGATACTAAGCAAAATTGTATCGCCCTTTATATCAAAAATATTGTATAGCACCACCAAATGTCCACTAGAACTTATAGGCAAAAATTCACTAGCACCTTGCACCAGCCCCAAAACTATTACTACAAAAATTCCCCACATATCTATTACCCTAAAAATATTTTACTATTTTAGTATATTTAATATAACTTGTATTAATTCTCAAAATTTTACTTTTATTTATTTAAATTATATTATATACTATTATCGCTTAATTAAAATTTCAAATTTACAGATGTAAGTTTGCTTTGGAGGAATAAATGAAATTAGGAGTTGTAGGTTTACCTAATGTAGGTAAAAGTACATTGTTTAATGCAATTACAAAAAATAGTATCCCTAGCGAAAACTATCCTTTCTGCACTATCGAACCAAATGTAGGTATAGTAGCAGTTCCAGACGAAAGACTAACCGTGCTAGGCGAAATGTACAATACAAAAAAGATTACACCAGCTATTATCGAATTTGTAGATATAGCAGGATTAGTAAAAGGTGCTAGTAAAGGCGAAGGTCTAGGAAACAAATTTTTAAGTCACATTAGAGAAGTAGATGCTATCGTGCATGTAGTAAGATGTTTCGACAATTCAAATATTACCCATGTAGACGGCAGTGTAAATCCTGTAAGAGACATCGAAGTAATTAATCTAGAATTAATTTTGGCTGACTTAGAAACAGTTACCAAAAGATTAGAAAAAGCAGAAAAGCTATTTAAGACTGGAAACAAAGATTCTCTAGCAGAAGTAGAAATCTTAAGAAAACTAAAAGATGTATTAGAAAACGAAAAGCCTGTAAGAAGCTACGATGCTAACGAAGAAGAAAAAGAACTTATCAAAAGTTTCTTCCTTATCACATCAAAACCTGTAATCTATTGTGCAAACATTAGTGATGACAATATTGCTGTAGATGAAGATAATATCGAATATGTAAGACAGGTAAAAGAATTTGCGAAATCTGAAAATGCAAAATCTGTAGTAGTATGTGCTAGATTTGAAGAAGAGCTTTGTGGTCTTAGCGAAGAAGAAGCAGAACTATTCAAAGAAGAACTAGGTCTAAAGGAAACAGGTCTTAGCAAACTAATTGTAGCAGGATACGACCTACTAGGACTTATCAGCTATCTAACTGCAGGAGAAAAAGAAGTAAGAGCTTGGACTATCAGCAAAGGAACTAAAGCACCTCAAGCTGCTGGTAAAATACATACAGACTTTGAAAGAGGATTCATCAAAGCAGAAATCGTTAGCTACGAAGATATAGTAGAAGCTGGCAACTTCCTAAAAGCCAAAGAAAAAGGCAAAGTAAGAATGGAAGGCAAAGAGTATGTAGTAAAAGACGGCGATGTAATACTATTTAAGTTTAATGTGTAAGGTGGTGTATATATGGAACAAAAATTTAAAACTATAAACGAATTAAATATCAAAATCACAAACACATCTACCAAAGAAAATTTGGTGGACGAAAATTGCTGTACTGCTATCACAGTATGTCTAAACAACAATGGGGATTGCTTCTCTAGCTTTGTAGGAGCATACAACCCTGAAATTGTAAAATTACTAAGAAAGGTTCAAAAGACATACTATCGCAACTTAATGAAGAAACTTAAACAAAACAACAAAGAAGCAGCAGAATCTGTAGGCAAAGCTACACCTCAAGCAGCTGTGACCGAAGATGCTACACCTACCAAAAAGGTAAAAGAGAAAAAGGTTCACGAAAGACAAACTAAAGAAAATAAAGAGAAAGTAGCTAAGGTAGAACAAACTGCTTACGAACCAAAAACAGATAAATAGACAACAAAAAAAGAACGAATCAATTTCGTTCTTTTTTTATATTCTTACTAATTAGCCTGGGAAATCTAAACCAGAAACATAGTCGTATAGTTCGCTATGATGAGCTGAGAAGCTTACATATCTGTAGCAGTATGTGCTAGCAGAAGAAGATACGATATAGCATCTAACTTTTGTAAGAGTGTCATGGTCTTCTACATTTAGATATACAGTATCGTAGTATACAGATTTGTCTGTACCGTATATAGAAGAATCAGTAATTGTTTCATCGTTTACTACAAGTTTTTGTTGTTCGCTAAATGTAATTTTTAGTACAACTGTACCTTCTGCAGGAGTCTTTAGACTGCTGATGCTTTGACTAGTAGGAATTACTTCTGCCTTTGCTTCTTCAGAGAAAGCACCTTGGAACAATGTGCTAAGGATAGTTTCCTTTGTACCTACATTGTATAGTTCTTTCATTTTGTTGAATTCGTCAGCACCATTTTCTGCTGTATAGCAGTTGTCTTTGTCTTGTAGATAAACTGTAATTGAATCAACTTTTTCTGTATCAATTACTTGATTAAAATCAGTTTTTACTATAGATAGTGTGATTGCAGTTGCAGCAATTAATGCAACTAGAGCAACAGCAACGATTGTTAAAACTTTTGTTAGAGTATTTTTCATTTTTGTTCCCTTTTCATTTATAATACATAAATTTTAGTATATTATACGGTAATTGTCAAAACAAAATTAATTCTTTTTGTCTTCTGTGTCGTTAGAATCTTTTGTTTCGGTAGTTTTTGTTTTTCTAGTAGAACCAGATTTTGTAGTAGTAGTTTTTCTAGTAGTCTTTTTAGGCTCTTCCTTCTTTTCTTCTACTACTTCTTTTACTTCTTCAGCAGCTGGTGTTTCTTCCTCTTTAGCCTCAGTTGTTTCTTCTAGCTCTTTTTCTAATTCTTTTTGAGCATCTAGATTTACTCTTTTTTCGAACTCTTCAGCATACTTGCCACCTAGTTCTGTACTAGCAGTAGTCATTACACCACTCTTGATTATTTCTAAGTCTTCCTTAGATATAACTCCTGCATTGTTTAGTGCTTCTGCTGCTTTGATTTTAAGCTCTTGCATTTTCATAAAGTTTTCTGCTTCAGCTTTTTTCTTTCTTTCTTCGTTTCTCTTTTTAGCTTCTTCTGCTTTTTTGTCCAAAGCTAGAGCAACTTCTTTGTAGTCAGCACCATTAATTATAGATTCTACTTCTTCGGCATAGATAGTTTCTTTTTCGATAAGTAGTTGAGCCATATTGTCTAGTACTGAACGATTGTCCATAAGTAATTTTTTACCCTTAGCATAGCAGCTATCCATAATTGCTTTGATTTCTGCATCTATAGTAGCAGCTGTTTCTTCTGAGTAATTTACTTGTGTTTGGTAATCTCTACCTATAAATACTTCGCTTGATTTACCTAAGTTGATAAATCCTAATTTTTTGCTCATACCCCATTCTGTAACCATTCTTCTAGCAATGTTTGTAGCATGAGATATATCTGAGCTAGCACCTGCTGTAATATCATTGAATACAATTTCTTCTGCTATTCTACCACCCATAGTCATACTGATTTTGTCGCATAACTTGTTGTAGAATATAAAGTCATTGTCATTCTCTGGTCTGGTAGAAGTAAATCCACCTGCCATTCCTCTAGGAATGATAGATACTTCGTGTACTGCTTCACCATATTTTAGAATTTTTGCTAAGATTGCATGACCAGCTTCGTGGTATGCAGTAATCTTTTTGTCTTCTTCGGTAATAATCTTTGATTTCTTTTGTGGTCCTATAAGAACCTTGTTGATACCTTCACTGATGTCTTCCATTGTAATAGTTAGTCTATTGTCTCTAGCAGCCAAAATTGCGGCTTCATTTAGGAAGTTTTCGATATCTGCACCAGTAAATCCACTAGTTAGTCTAGCGATTTCTTGGAAGTTTACACTTTCGTCTATAGGTTTGTTTTTAGCATGAATTTTCATTATGCCTTCCCTACCCTTGACATCTGGTACATTTACATAAATTTGTCTGTCAAATCTACCTGGTCTCATAAGTGCTGGATCTAATACATCTGCTCTGTTTGTAGCAGCTAGCACTATGATGCCTTCGTTACTTTCAAAACCGTCCATTTCTACTAATAGTTGGTTAAGTGTTTGTTCTCTTTCGTCGTTACCACCACCTAAACCAGCACCTCTTTGACGACCTACAGCATCGATTTCGTCTATGAATACTATACAAGGTGCACTATTTTTTGCTGTTTGGAACAAATCTCTTACACGACCTGCACCCACACCTACATATAGTTCTACAAAGTCTGATCCACTAATTGAGAAGAATGGAACATTGCTTTCGCCAGCTACAGCTTTAGCTAGTAATGTTTTACCTGTACCAGGAGGGCCTACTAGTAATACACCCTTAGGAATTCTAGCACCAAGTGCTTTGAATTTAGCAGGATTTTTTAGGAATTCTACAATTTCCTTTGTTTCTTCTTTCTCTTCTTCTGCACCAGCAATATCTGCAAACTTAACATTTGTTTTTTCTACTCTAGCTTTGCTCTTTGCAAAACCACCACCAGCACCTTGACCCTTACCGCTAAGCATTCTAAACATAAGTATGCCAATAACTAACACAATGCCCACACTCAAATATGGAAGCATTGTAGACAAGAAACTTTCTTGTACTGGCTCTGATGTAATAGATACTTTATTATAATCTTTGTACTTTAGAGTAATTTCTGCTATTTGGTCACTAGGAGTACCAGCTGGGAAGGCTTTGTATTCCTTAGCCATATCGATAGTATCTCTAAGCTCGTACAAAGGCTCTAATTCTATAGCCATAGTGTAGTAGAAATAGTAGTCAGAAGACTTTGGCCAGTCTTTATCTGCAATTTTACTATCTACCAATCTTACTTTACCAACCCCACCTTGCAAATGAATATCAGATACTTTACCTTCTTGCATTAGGTTATATGCAGCATCGGCACCCTTGATTTCTTTACCAGTGCTACCTTGGTTCGCCATAAAAAATATTAAAAATACAGCCAAAATAATCATAATGAGTGAGATTATTTTTGAACCGTTGTTTTTCTTCTTCTTTTCCAAAAAAATTCTCCTTCTATCGTTTAATGCTTAATAATTTTAGCACAAAAAGTTTTCGTTGTACACTAATATATTAATTCTTTATATATAAATAAATATAATATATCTATAAAATATAAGAAAAATGGCGAAAAATAAACATTTTCAATTTTTGATATTTACTAAACACCACATATACAACCATTTATACACCTATTTTTATTTGAAGAAGATTTGATTGTTTTAGCAATTTTTAACCCTCTAAATATACCTTCACATACAAAACTTGCCATAGAAGTAACCATATCAAACTTTACCGTTTTCAAAAACATCAATTTATTTAGTCCCAAAACATTAATATTGCCTAATATAGCCATATTTCCTATCAATTTGCTACTAGAAAAACAGCTAGGTATACACCCGTAGTTTGTTAGTGTTACGGTATCCACATCTATCACATCTACAAGAGCTGCATCTATTACACAGACAGGTCTGTCAGGATACTTAGCTTTGATTTCGTCATATACACTATACAAATTTGAGCTAGTGATATTGTTTTTTAGGTCACCGTACACCAGATTTATTCCATACTTATTCTTGAGAATATATCCACACATCGGTCCAAAAATATCTGCCACCACATTTGAGTTCCCTACACACAAAAAAACTGGTTGATTTAGCGAAAATTTACATAAATATTCTACAAAATTGAATGCAAATTTGGTCATATCACAGCTAGAGTTTGGATTTAAAATCATATTAAAAGTCTCCTTTTGATTATTTTTTGATTTTTGTAGTCAAAAATATATAAAATTTATTGTTTTAATCACTTTTTATACAAATATACAAAAATGGCTTTATTCCTAAGTATTTACACATTTTTAGACTTTCATAACTCAAAAAATAATTAATATTTTAACAAAATTTTTCAAACAATTAGTGACATTTAGCAAATTATGTGATATATTATTAGTAATATTATATAAATAAAGGGGTATATTATGGGTTGGGTAGATATTGTATTTATTGTTTTAATTGCAATCTTTGCAATCATCGGCTTAAGCAAAGGCCTATTTGAATCTATTTTAGGAATTTTTAGTTCTATACTTTCTGTAGCAATTGCTATTGCTGTATCAGGTCCTGTATCTGGTTTCTTAAATAGCACAGTTCATGCAAATGAATTCTTTGCTAACCTACTAGTTAAATGGGAATGGATTGGAGCAGACGGCAAAGAAATTTTTGGTAAATTTTACAATGTAGAACAAATAGGTAATGCTGTTTCAATTATTGTTGCAGTTGTTGCTGTATGGTTATTAATTAAACTAGCTATTGCATTACTTTCAAAACTATTTGATAATGCTACAAGCAGCAATTCAGCTTTAAGCGGATTAAACAGAGTTTTAGGTTTAGTATTTGGTGCAGCTAAAGGTTTCTTAATTGGTGTAGTTGTTCTAGGTTTAGCTTCAATTCTAAGCTTAGCTGGAATCAACAATGTTAAAACAACAATCGAAAACGAAAGCAAATTTACAAACTTTGTATATGGCTATGTTAGTGATTGGGTTTACACAGCAGTTGAAGACAGAATCGACGACATCTTAGGCAAAGGCAAATTAGAAACTGAAACAGAAGGTGAAGCTGTAACAGTTACTTTCGCTGATGGTAACCAAGTAGAAGTTGTATTGTAATTTAAAACAATAACAAAAACTTAATAAAAAAATTAAAAGTATCTGATTAATTTCAGATACTTTTTTTATATTTAAAATTTGCCTACAAATATATATTATTATTCTAAATGCTATACTTCCTAATAATCAAAATCATACCAAAAAAGAGCAGGGTAGGACACAGAAAATTATAATAAATAACTACTATAAATTACACCACATATTTATTATATTATTATAACTATTTATATTATCGTTTTTTATTATAAATATATAACTATTTATTACTCGTAAATTAAGTCAAGATATATGACATATTTTAGGTGTTTAGAGGTATATCGGTATATATATTATACAACACAATATCATTATATAATTACACAAATTCAATATTATAAAATGTTACACAGCAAAATGTTTCACATGGAACAATGCGAAATATGGCTATATATAGGAATATATTGCATTTTTACAATTATCAAAAATCGTCTAATATACGACTTCAATACATATTATTAAACAATTTTTGATATTATATATATTTCCTATTTAGTCAATATTTAATTATAAATTTACACTTTACAATACAATATTTTAAATAATATAGTACTCAAATCGCTTATGGAATTCACCAAAAAATAGTAAAAGTTAGTCATAAAATTAAGATAAAAACTGCACAAAATTGCTAACTTTTTACATCAAAATTTACACAATTAATTAGATAAATTTAGACTAAAAACTCAATGAAAATATGTATTGTTTTACTACATATTATTGAAATCAAATATAGCCCAAAATCGCCAAAATTTGACCTGTTTTAAAACGACAATATAAATACTTTCCGTATATCATAAACAACAAAAAAGCTCCAAATGTGTGGGTTGGACACATCTGGAGCAATAGGGTATATACTTAATATTATTTATTTAGGAATTCTAGAATTCTGTCTAAATCGTCTGCAGAATAGTAATCAATATAGATTCTACCTTTGTGGTCATTACCCATAAAGCTTACTTTTGTAGCAAACTTGTGTTGCATAATTTCGATTAATTGCTTTAATTCATCACTAGCTTCACATTTAACCTTTTTAGGTTGTGGATTTGTTAGTTGTTTTACAGTCTTTTCTAGATCTCTAACTGTTACTTTCTTTGTAACTGCCAATTTAGCTAGTTTTACTTGAGTTTCAGGGTCTGTAACTACTACCAAACTTCTAGCATGACCAGCACTTAGCTTGCCACTTTCAATTAATGCTAGCACTTCTGGTTGTAGAGACAATAATCTAAGTGTATTAGCGATAGCAGGACGGCTTTTGCCTAGTCTATCAGCTAGCACCTCTTGAGTCCAGCCATAAATTTCTAGCAATTCTTTCATTGCATTAGCAACTTCGACAGGATTTAGGTCTTCTCTTTGGATATTTTCAAGTAATGCTATCTCTTTTATTTGTTGTTCAGTATAGTTTTTGATGATAGAAGGTATTGTCTTAAGACCAGCTATTTTGCTAGCTCTAAATCTTCTTTCACCAGCTACAATCACATATCTACCGTCACTATTCTTATTTAAGATAATAGGTTGAAAAATTCCGTGTACCTTGATAGAGTCTGCAAGCTCTTTTAGGGCAGTAGGTTCAAAATTTTTACGAGGTTGGTTAGGATTTACATCAATTAATTTGATATCTATATCACAAACTCTCTCGCCATTGATTTCTTCAATTTTTCCTGCAGGGGATTTTTTGATTTCTGTTGGTTCATCATCATTCAAGATTCCCAACAAACTTCCTAATCCACGACCTAAACCTTTTTTATTTTCCATAACTTCTTCCTTTTGATTTTATTTTTTTACTTTTTATAAAATTTTCTTCTTTAAAAATTTGACCAAAAACTACTTGAAAAACACCTATTTTTTGATGCTGTTTTTAGCCGTTTTCGTATTTTAAAATGACCAATTACTCATTTAATTTTCGAAAATCGCTCAGAATTCGTTTGAAATTTTTGAAAATTACCAAAATATGGCTTTATTTAGGCATATTTTAATAATTTTAAAATTGGTCAATTTTTTGCTATTTTATGAGTTTTTCGCAAAAATTACAAAATTTTTGAAACTCAAGCAAATTTTAATATTTACAAAATATTATATTTGTTCAAAAATATAAAAATTGAAACCTTACAAAATTTTAGTCAATAATTTCTACCAACTCTATCCCGATTCCTACAACTCCGTATTTGTTCTGTTCTTCGATAGGGTAATAATCCAACATATCTTCTGCTACGGCTTTGTCTTCTGGTTTGTATCCAAGAGCAACTTTATCAAATTTTGCATACAAATCAGCAAAAGAAGGGCAAATGTGTAAATTTTTCACATTTACAATCAGTTTTTCGTTGTTTTCGTAGTTTCCAAACTGTATTTGGTCACCCATCTTTATAGTTTGTCTTTTTTCATCATATAGTCGCATTTCTATGGTTTTTGTACCATTTTTGATGCTGGTATATGGACCTATTCTCAAATTCATACTATGTATCATATCATCACTATCACATTAGTTATTTTGAGTTATTTCTCTTCAAAAACTCTTCTGTAAGTAGCTTATATGCAAATGCGCCATTACATTTTGGGTCATACATACATATAGGTTCGCCATAACTAGGAGCTTCTGCTAGTCTAATATTTCTAGGAATAATAGTGTCATACACCTTATTATTGAAATATTTTGAGATATCAGCAGCTACAGAGTTTCCAAGATTACTTCTAGCATCTTTCATAGTTAAAACTACACCCTCTACATCAATTTCAGGGTTTAAATGCTTTTTAACTAGCTTGATTGTGTACATAAGCTGTGTAAGACCTTCTAATGCAAAATATTCGCATTGAATAGGTATTATTACAGAATTACTAGCTGTCAAAGCATTTACTGTAATCAAACCTAAGCTAGGAGGGCAGTCAATACAAATATAATCATATGATTTTTTAACAGTAGCAAGTATCTTTTTTACTACTTTTTCACGATTATTCATTTGCACTAGCTCAATTTCTGCTCCGGCTAAGTCAACATTACTAGGTACAATATCTAAATTTTCAACTTTTGACTTGATAATTACTTCATCTAATAGGTTGTCGTCTACTATTACATTGTAGATGGTCTTTAGATTGTCGTCTTTATCAATTCCTAAGCTACTAGTAGCATTGCCTTGTGGGTCTAAGTCTAACAAAAGTACTTTTTTACCCATTACAGCCATATAACTAGCCATATTTACACATGTAGTAGTTTTTCCTACTCCGCCTTTTTGGTTAATGAAACTTACAATTTTCCCCATCAAAACCACTTCCTTATAAAAATCTATTGTATAATTTCTATTACAATTTCATTATATCAATTTAATTTACAAAATAAAACTTATTTTAAAAAGTTTTATAAAAAATATTAAAAATAGGCTACAATTCTAGACAAAATAGTCCTTGCACCCACATTTTTTAATATTTGTTGATAAATCTACAATGTTTCACGTGAAACAAAACATCCAACTATGATAAGCAAAGTAAATAAATCAATCCATAATAAACGATTATAAACAACAGGATTATTTTAATTTAATGCATCAAGACAAAATGCAATACACATCGACTAACCAAAATTTAATTATATAAATATCTATAATTTAAAAATGTTTCACGTGAAACATTTACCATCTAAACAATACCAACAAAAGTTAAAGCAAATAAACACAACAATATTAATAAAAACATATAAAAACGATTAATTTTAAGGGTTTTATTTATAATTGTTAAATATTTATTGTTTAAGAACATTATAGACAAACAATCAAAACATATTGTTGTTTAATAAAACATATAATAATCACCACAAATAAGCCAAAATAAGCCCATTTTAGCCGTTTTAAGGCCGATTTGGTGTAATATAGGGGAAAATATTACTTTTAATTATAAACACCATTTAAAACGATAATAAAACATAAAAAATGTTTCATGTGAAACAAATTTGGTGGTTTAAACATAGAATAACCAAAACTTATATAACCAGACAAAAAACAAATCTAAAACTATGTTAAATAACAATTTACATTCAATAGGATTATAACTATATAATAGGATTATAACAAAAAATAACAGTAGACCATCATTTAATTTATTTTATACGATAATTAAAGTAAATTATCGGCAAAACAACCAAAAAACAACACAAATATCACTAAAAACAATAAAAAACAGCCGTTTTTAGGCTGTTTTACAGGTATATGGGTAAAATATAAAGAATTACACTAAAGGATTTAATCTAGGCTTGTTTTGTCCTCTAGGATACTTTATAGGGGTTTTAAATTTCTTTTGAATAAATACCAAGTTTCGCTCAGCATTTAATTCTTCAATAACAGTATTTTTGATGTCTGTAACCTTACCACCAAGCAATTCAATAGCATTTTTAGCATTTCCTAGCTCTTCATTGATGTTTTTAGATTTATATGCCACCATAAAACCAAAAATCTTAACAAAAGGCAGACAATATTCAACCAAAATATTAGTTTCAGCAACTGCTCTAGCTACACAATAGTCAAAATTTTCCCTAAATTCAGGCTTATGAGCTAACAATTCACATCTTTCATGTATAGCTACACAATTTTCTAGTTTTAGTTGTGAAATCACTTCATTTAAGAAGATAATTCGCTTATTTGAACCATCAATCATAGTAATTTGAATGTCTGGTCTCATAATTTTGATAGGAATTGAAGGAAAACCTGCTCCAGCTCCAACATCAATAAGGCTAGAGTTTTCTTTTAGATCTTTTACAGATAGTACACTATCTAAAAAATGCTTCAATATAACATCTCGTTGTTCCAAAATAGTAGTTAAATTAAATTTTTCATTCCATTCTTTGATTAGTTCGAAGTATTTTTCAAACATATCGATTTGAGTATCTGTAATATCAAAATCATAGTTGTTAAACAGTTCTTTTATCTCTTGCTTAAAATCCATAATTCACCTCCACAAAATGTTTCATGTGAAACATTATATTTATTATAATTTTACCATTTTTCATAAAACACATATAGGTGCAGAGTATATTTTGTATAAAATACAAAACAAAAACCCTTAAGCCCATATACAATATTATAACATAATTTAGTGAAAATTTCAATAATTAGCCCAGATTTATAGGGCAAATTTCAAAAAACAAACAATACAAAATATAATAATTAAACTACAAATTTAATCATTAAACAAAAGAAATAAACTATTTGAAAGATTAATACATTCTACCTGTAGACACAATCACACATTAATGTTGTTTTATATTGTATATACAATGTAAATTTAGAGTAAAATACCAGCAACAACTCATTAATTCTGTAAAATAGGATTAAAAATAATGGACAATATCCAATTTAAAACAATAAAGACGGCTAAAAACAGCATCAAAACAGTAAAAATCAAATAAAAACTCTTGTACCCCCATAAAAATCATTATTTATAGCATAAATTTAAAAGAAAATTTTTTAATGAACCACATTTACACCAAAATTCACAAAAAAACAATATATTACCCAGCAAAATAATGAAATTTTACCAAAATTAGTAAAATAATTGTTTTTAACTAAAATTTATTATTTTTATTATTAAAACAATAAATTAAATATTACATCAAAACAAATTATAACTTTATCAACTTTTGGTCTAAATTTTTAATAATATCAGCTCAATTTTATCTAACTTTTAATTTTAATTTTTAAGTTTAAATTTTAAAATCAATTTTACAAATTTACTTATATAAATATAACTTGTTTTTGGTTAAAAATTGCCGTTTTTTTACAAATTTTGACTCAAATTTCAAATTTTTACCATTTTTATATCTTGTTCAATAAATTTTACATTTGATTTTTTATGTTTTATAATTACAAAAACACATGTTTAAAATATGGCTATATTTAGGCATTTTTTGTATAGTTATTTTTATATAACAATACAAAAATACCATAGTTATTATAATATAACTATGGTATTTTGTGTTAATTTTGTATTAATTTAGTTGTTTTTATTTAAGGTTTTAAGATATACGGTAAGTACAGCAATATCTGCAGGACTTACACCACTAATTCTACTAGCTTGACCAAGTGATAATGGTTTAACTGCATTCAATTTTTGTCTAGCTTCCATTCTTAAACCTTTTATTTTTGAATAATCTAGTTCCACACTAAGGGTAGTATTCTCTTGTTTTCTAGATTGTTCTATTTGAATGTTTTGTTTTGCTAGATATCCTTCGTATTTTAGCTCGATTTCTATCTCTTTGATTACATTTGCAGGGTATTTTGCATACTCTGGGAAGTATTTTACTAGGTCTTCACTATAAATTTGTGATCTTTTTAGTATATCTTTGATTGTTAGGCCTACTTTTGGTATACTTTCACCTTTTTCAGCAAACATAGCTTCTAGTTTTTTAGGAGAAATAATAGTTTTTAGCTCTTTTTTAAACTCTTCGATTTGTTTAATTCTCTTTTTAAACACAGCATATCTTTGTTTAGATACTAATCCTATATCATGACCCTTTTGAGTTAGTCTTAGGTCGGCATTATCTTGTCTAAGCTGTAATCTAAATTCTGCACGGCTAGTCATCATTCTGTATGGCTCGTTTGTGCCTTTTGTAGTTAAATCATCAATAAGCACACCGATATATGCTTCGTTTCTCTTTAAAATAAATGGCTCTTTGCCTTGAATATATAATGCAGCATTGATACCTGCTATTATTCCTTGAGCAGCTGCTTCTTCGTATCCACTAGTACCATTAATTTGACCAGCAAAATATAGGCCATTTACATTTTTGTATTGTAGGGTAGGGTATAGTTGTAAACTATCTATACAGTCATATTCTATTGCATAAGCATCTCTCATTATATGAGCATTTTCCAAACCTTTTACACTATGCACCATTTGGTCTTGTAAATAGGTAGGCATAGATGTAGAAAAGCCTTGAATATACACTTCTTTTGTAGACATAGCTTCTGGTTCTAAGAATAATTGATGTTGATTTTTGTCGCTAAATCTAACAACTTTACTTTCAATACTTGGACAATATCTAGGTCCTTCACTCTTGATATCGCCATTGTACATAGGTGCTTGGTCTAGATTGTCTAAAATTAATTTGTGTGTTTGTTCGTTGGTATAGGTTAAATAACATTTGATTACATTTTTTGGAGCTTTCTTAGTCATAAAACTAAATGTTTGAATGTTATCTTCGCCACATTGTTCTTCCAAAATATCATAATTGATAGTATCAGCATGAACTCTTACAGGGGTACCAGTTTTGAATCTACGAATAGTTAAACCTAATTTTGCAAGTGACTTTGTTAGATAATTTGCAGGAGCAAAACCATTAGGCCCACTATTAAGTCTACATTTACCTATGATAATATCACTCTTTAGATAAACACCAGTACATACAACTACTGCTTGAGTTTCGAATGTATCGCCTTGTACAGTTTTTACTGCAACTACTTTACCATCTTTGACTACAATGTCTTTTGCTTCACCTTGTTTTACAAATAGGTTAGGGGTATTCTCTAAAGTTTGTTTCATAGTAGTGTGATATGCTACTTTGTCTGCTTGAGCCCTTAGTGATTGTACTGCAGGACCTTTAGAACTATTTAGCATTCTTCTTTGAATAGTTGTCTTGTCTGCATTGATTCCTATCTCACCACCTAGTGCATCAATCTCACAAACCAAATGACCTTTAGCAGTTCCACCTATACTAGGATTACAAGCCAAAAAAGCTATACTATCTAAATTCATAGTTAGTAGTAGAGTTTGGTGGCCCATTCTAGCAAGAGCTAGAACTGCTTCACAACCAGCATGACCTGAGCCTATTACAATAGCATCATATTTTGTATTCATATTTTTCCTTATAAAAATAAACAATTTAAAACAGAATTAATTATATCTATATATACAATATTTGTAAATTGTTTACTTAACAAAATCGTCATTATTTTTTATATCAGTATTTTGAGTTTCTACAACTTTTTGAGTAGGTCTCATTTTAAATTTTTCGTTTACAGGAGTTAGTCCTACAAACTTTTTGTAAGTAGCAAGTGTCTTTACAAAACCAGCTTTAGCAAATGCTGTTTGACTAGCAATATTTGACTTGTCTATATGAGCAGTAATCTCACATTCTTCTTCTACATTAAATAATTTCTTTTGCTCTTTTACTATATCAAAAATCATAGCAGTGCCATAGCCTTTGCCATGCAAGTTTGGATTAACCGCAATAGCCATACACTCTAGCACATTTTCGTTTTCGTGCTTATATACTACAGTCATACCCACTATTTGGTCATCAACCGTAGCTGTTTTGGCAAAAAAGTACTTGTCAGGGAATTCTTCACTACCTATATATTGTCTTACAATCACACCAAGTCCACCATAACGGTCGGCATTAAGGTATCTATTTATATTGTAAGCACCTTGTTTCACTTGTTCGTTTTGACCTTGAACAAAAGCAAGTTCGCCCCACTTATTAAATTCTAAACAATCTTCTTTTGTAGCATTTCGCCATACAAAATTCATAGTTATTTTCCTTTCACATTCTCTTGTACAAACTTCATAGTCTCAGCCATTTTTTCGTCTAATTCGTCGTTGTTATAGTAGCTAGTTTTTCTAGTTTGTAATTGATAATATGTAATAGATTTTTGTTTAGGATTTTCTTCTTTTACTTTCTCAAATCCTACATTGCTAAATGCACCTTTGGCATATACATTATTGTTTTTTATAGTAGTAGTAACCAAATTAATATTTGCATCAAAAAACTTTTTTCTAAATTTTACAATATCAAAAATCATAGCTGTACCCACACCATTGTCTACTAAGTCTGGGTTTACAGTTACACCATATATATGTAATCTTTTGCTTTCGCTTTTTAGATTTTGGTTTACCATACAAACCACAAAACCTACTGGTTCACCTTTGAATGTAGCAGTAAAAGATTTTGTGTGATATTTTGAATTTAAATTATCGGTAAGGGTAAGAACTGTAGAACCTAAAAGTGGTTCTTTGTCGCTTAGATATTTTTTTACTAAACTAGCATTATCTTTCTTTCCAGCTTCCAAAACTTTGGTGTGCCAGTTATTAAATTTTTTAATATCGTTTTTAGTGGTCTTTCTCCACTCAAAATTCATATGCTCCATATTACTTTCCTACACAGAAACCTGTAAATATTTCGTTTATAATTTCTTCATTATTGTTGTTACCAGTAATTTCACCTAGTGCCAACCACAAATTTTTTAGGTCAATAGAAATTACATCTAATGTTACACCTAAGTTTATACCATTGTTTGCTTCATCTATATAGCTAATAGCTTTTTTGATAGCTTCTATATGTCTAGCATTTGTAATCATAAGATTTGAGTTTACTATATTTTCATCTATTACTAAATCATATATAGTTTGTTTCAATTCTTCTACACCTTTTTTCTTTAGAGCACTTACTTCTATTACTCTACTAAAGTTGTATTCCTTTAAATCTAAGGTAGAGCCCAAATCACTTTTGTTTTTTACAACGATAGTATTTTTGTTGTTAGCAAATTTAAGTATCTCTTTGTCTTCATCAGTTAGTGGTGCAGTACTGTCTAATACCAACAAAATTACATCGGCATAGTTTACAGCTTGTTTTGCTTTTTCGATGCCTATCTTTTCTACTTCGTCATTAGCATTGTGTAGTCCTGCTGTATCGGTAAGTACAAATTTGACACCCTTGTATGTATATGTTTCTTCTAGTATATCTCTAGTAGTACCCTTAATAGAAGTAACAATAGCTCTGTCAAAATTTAGTATAGCATTTAGTAGACTACTTTTGCCTACATTTGGTTTGCCTAAAATTAGTACTTTACTACCATTCTTAACTATTTGACCGGTAGTAGATGTATTCAAAATATTATTTAGCTTATCTTTGATACCGTCTAGTTCTTCTACCACTTCATTTGTGGTTTGTTCTTCGTAGTCGTTTTCTGGATAATCTAGTACTACTTCAATTTTAGCTATCATTTTGGTTAGCTTTTCTTGAAGCTCATTTATTTCTTTGCTTAGAGCCCCTTGCATTAGGTTGTATCCAGCTCTTACTTCGCTTTCACTCTCAGCATTTATCATATCCATTACACCTTCAGCTTCGTCTAGTGTAAGTTTACCATTTACAAAAGCTCTCTTAGTAAATTCGCCAGGACCAGCTAGGGTAGCACCATTGTTTAGTAGTGCATCTAATACACCTTTAGCAATTACAGTACCACCGTGGCATTGAAATTCTACTACATCTTCGCCTGTATAGCTATGTGGTGCTTTAAACCAAACCATCATACATTTTTCATCAAAGTTTTCTGCAGAAAATTTACCCAAATACATTTTTCTAGGCTCTATTTTTTCTACTTTTCCCATAGGCAAAAAAACCTTAGAAGAAATCTTTAAGGCATCTTTACCACTTAATCTTATTACACTAATACCACCTACACCTATAGGGGTAGAAATTGCTGTTATTGTAGACATTTGTTTTTTCCTTTTTATCTAATTACCACAATTATTTTACTCTAAATACACTATATTTTCAAGTAAAATATTTTTCGATGTAAAAATTGAAAATATTTGTGCTATGTAGATACAAAAAAGACACTCTACTTTCGTAGTAGTGTCTTAAATTTAAATAAGCATTAATGACAAATAACTTAGTGGAACTAGTATCAAAGCCCCTACAACATTAAATATTGTATCCATCAAAATATAATATCCTACACCTCTGCCTTTTTCAAAGTTTTCTTTTTTAGATACTTTGATATATTCTTTTAGAGCTATTACACCAGACAGTGATGAAAATATAATACCCAAACTAGCAACATTTACTGATACTAATAGATGAGCATAATTGTTTGTAAATTTTGACAATAGTATAGCAGTAGGAACATTAGATATAAGCTGACAACTAATATATGCTGTAAAGAATGTATGAGTGTCAACAAAGGTAGCCATTGTCTCGACTACTGCTGGTATTCTAGATAAGTTACCAGAAAATATAAAGAATGCCACAAAGGTAAGTGGTATAGTATAGTCTACTATCAAAAAAGCCTTTATATCTGTAATACACATAGTTGTTAGTATTACAATAGTAGCTATCCACCAAGGTATAATACCAAACACAACCAACATTGTAATTACAAATAAACAACCGTACACAATCGCTTTGATTACATTAAATTCGGTTTGCTCGTTATCTACAAATTCTAGAGGTTCTTTTTTGATAAACATACATACTACTATAATTAGTACCAAAGCAATAAGAGTAGGTATAGCCATTATCTTAAAAAACTCTAATAAGGTCATATCGTAGAAAGAATAAATGTATAGGTTTTGTGGATTACCTATAGGAGTAATCATACCACCTAAATTACTAGCTATATTTTGCATTATAAAGGTAAAAGCTATGTATCTTAAATTATTAGTGTATTTTAATACTATATATGCAAGAGGTAAAAATGTTAGTAGTGACATATCGTTTGCATTTACTAGAGCAGAAACATATGTTATAAAAATCAAACACATTATTATGCTTCTAGCTGTTTTAAATTTTTGCACTAATAATTTAGCTATTTTTTCGAAAAAGGCAATATTTGAAAACCCTGCTATAACTATAATTAAAAGTGTAATACAAGCAAGTGTATCTACATCAAAATATCCTAAATACTCTTTGTCTACAGGTACAAAAAAACATGAAATAATAGCAGCTATCACAGCTACTGTAAAAATAAAATTTGTTTTAAAAAATTTAAGTACTTTTATCATTTTTTTACCTATATACAAAATTGAATTATCTTTGGCAGTATACCATATTGTTTAATTTTTGTAAAAACAAAAAATCTTTTATATTGTTTTTTTAATTAATAACCTTTCAAAAAAAGAACAGATAATATATCTGTCCTTTTATCGTTTTATTATCTTTCCATACCACCTTCGTTCTCGTCACCTTGACCACCATTTCCATTACCATTTAAATTAGTAGGTGGGGTAGTAGGTGAGGTAGTAGGTGGGGTAGTAGG
>JAFVTW010000010.1 GCA_017503005.1 Clostridia bacterium
CCTGCTTGTAAGGCAGATGCTCTCCCAACTGAGCTAAACTCCCACATTATCTATGTTTTGGTGCATTGAATTAACTGTTGATTAGCCTTGCGATTCTCTAAAGGCAGATGCTCTCCCAACTGAGCTAAACTCCCACACCAAATTAAATATTCAGTTGCGATATGAAAAACTTAATGTTTAACTTAACGCTCTTATAATATACCAAACCTTGAGGAAAAATGCAACACTTTTTAGCAAATTTTTATAATTTTTTTTAAAAAATTTTTTATATAAAAATATATGCGAAATAAAGCCATTTTTGTGACATAATATTTTTTTAAATTTTGTTAAAATCAAAAAAACTTGGCATATTTTTACCAAGTTTTTTGAATTTACAATGATTATTCTAAACTAATTATATAGTAGTATACTGGTTGACCACCAGAAAGTAGTGTAATATCGCAATCAGGATATTTTTCTTCCAGCTTAGCTTGTAGAGCTTCTGCTTCTTCTTGTTTGATATCTTTACCATAGAATAGTGTAATATTAACCACATCATCTTTCTTAACTTTTTCGATAAGGTCTAATGTTGTGTCATTTACTAGTAATCCTTTGGCTAAGATATTACTATCATCTAGTCCTATTATATCGCCTTGATTTAGGTCAAATCCGTCCATATGAGTAGTTCTAACTGCATATGTAACAGAAGCTGCTGTAACATTTTGTTTGCTACTTGTCATATTTTCTACATTTTCTTCTGCTGTAGCATCTGGGTTGAATGCTAAAGCTGCACTAACACCTTCTGGAACAGATTTTGTAGGAATAACATGAATTTTCTTGCTAGTAAGTTCTTTAGCTTGCTCAGCTGCAAAAATAATGTTCTTGTTGTTTGGTAATACAAATACTTCTTTAGCTTGTACTTTGTCACATGCTTTTGCAATATCATCAGCACTAGGGTTCATTGTTTGGCCACCTTCGATGATTCCGTCAACCAAAATATCACTAAACACTCCAGCAATACCATCTCCAGGAGCAACTGCAACCATACCAAATTGTTTTAGGTTAGCTTGTTGTTGTGTTCTCATTCTCTTAAGCTCACGGTTTTGCTCTACCATATTCTCAATTTTAATATTGATAATCTCACCCATATCTAATGCATAGCCTAAAGCGATGTTTGGTTCGTTTGTGTGTACATGCACTTTTACAAGCTCTAAATCACCGATACAAACTACAGAGTCGCCTAATTGCATTAGGTTTTCACGAAGTTTGTCGATATCAGAAACTGTGGTTTTCTTCTTCATATGTGTAACCATAAATTCTGTACAATATGCAAACTCAATATCACCTAAGTTATCTAGATTGATAACAAAGTCATTACTATCGCTACTAGCTTGTATATTTGCTGCTGCAGGAGCTAATTCTTCTACAGAAATATCGATATCTTCGCCTAATAGCATTTTTTGCATACCAGTAAAGATAACCATAAGTCCACGACCACCAGCATCTACTACATTTGCTTTTTTAAGTACAGGAAGCATTTCTGGTGTTTGTTGTAGAATAGCCTCACCATCAGCTAAGATGATTTCGAAGAATTGTTCAAAATCACTTACCTTTTTAGCTGCTTTAACTGCTGTTTCACCGATAATACGAATAACAGTAAGAATAGTTCCTTCTTTAGGAACAGTAACAGCTTTGTATGCTACTTGAGCACCCTCATTAAGAGCTTTAGCTAATTGTTTAGTAGTAAGCTCTCCTTCACACTTTGCAACTTCAGTAGCAATACCCTTTAAGATTTGTGAAAGAATAACACCAGAGTTACCTCTAGCACCTCTTAAAGCACCCTTAGAAAGTGCATTAGATACTGCTGCGAAAGAGTTGTCTGGACAGCTATTAATTTCCTTAACTGCACTATTGAATGTTAAGCTCATATTTGTACCAGTATCACCATCTGGAACTGGGAAAACATTCAATGAATCTACAAATTTTTTATTATTTTCTAAAACCTTAGCACCTGCAATAATCATTTTGCGAAACAGTGTGCTATTGATAGTCTTTTGCATTTAATACTCCTTTAATTAAGACACGAAAAAAACACAGGAAAAAAGATTATACTCTAACACCAACTACATTGACATTAACAGAGTCTATAATCATGCCTGTGAACTGCTCTAATCCATATTTTACTGATTTCTTTAAACTATCGGCTACTGCACCGATGGAAACACCATATTTTAGTACAACATAAAGGTCTACATAAATACGGTTATTAACTGTAATAATTTTAATACCTTTACTTAAAGGCTCTTTTCTAAAAAGGCCAGAAAAACTATCAGTCAACTTTTGGTTAACCAAATCAACAACACCATAACAATCTCTAGCAATATAACCTGTAACTACAGCAATCGCTTCGTTTGAAATAGTAATATTACCATAAGAGTTACTAGTTTTAACTGACATATTTTCTCCTTTAATATTTTAATCTAAGTATAGTGAGCAATAGTACTCACCTAAAAAGTATATGCCGACAATTTTCAACATACACATTATATATTACATTATAGAAGAAAAAAAGTAAACACTTTTTAATTGAAATTTAATTTTATAATTAATATAATTATATATATTCTAGTTAATAAAAAGCCAGTATATAGAGTATTTTAGCAAATATAAAAAAATTTAGAAAAATATTGTTGCACATTACAACTTTATTTGTTATAATACAATGCAGTGAAAATATGTTAAGGAGATTATTATGCCAAGAGTATGTTATATTTGTGGAAAAGGTAAAGTTTCAGGCAATCAAGTAAGCCATTCTCATATTGCTACAAAACGCACTTGGAGTGCTAACTTACAAAAGAAAGCTATCGAAGTTGATGGCAAACCAGAAAAACAATATGTTTGCACAAGATGCCTAAAAACATTAAAGAAGGAAGACTAATTTCCATATAAAAAGATAAAAAATAAGGAGAAAATATCTCCTTTTTTTTATTTCAAAAATTACCCTGTTCATCTAAGGATTTCTTGAATATTAACTTAAATATAGGCTTAAGAAACTTGGGACATTTAAAGCAGTATATCTTCATAAAATCACCTCAATATCATATTACAATAATATATGATTTTCTTGCTTTTATGGTTAAAAAAACACCTAAAAATAGGTGCTTTTTTTATTTTGAATTAGTAACTAAATGTTTAATTTTGTTTATAAATACTTTTTTGTTTTCAGCTTTATATACAGCACTACCCATCACAACAATGTCAGCACCAGCTTGATAAATTTTTTGGACATTAGTGTGGTCCACACCACCGTCTACTTCTATAAGAAAATTATACTTGTTTTGTAATCTGATACCATTTAATTCAGCAATTTTTACCAAACTATTTTCTATAAACTTTTGACCACTCTTGCCTGGCTCAACACTCATAACTAGTACTAAGTCACATAGTGGCAAAAATGGCTCAATTTCTTCAATTTTTGTATCTGGCTTAAAACTAATTCCTGCCAAAATACCTTTGTTTTTGATTTGAGATAACATATAAAATAAATTGTTTTTACTCTCAAAACTTTCGTAATGAACAGTCAAAATAGTAGGCTTAGACTTATAATATTCTTCCCAAATTTGTAGTGGGTTTGATACCATTAGGTGCACATCTAGAGCTATAGTAGAGTTTTGACTAACCTCAAACAATTTCTCACTAGACAAACATTTAGCTGGTACGAATGAGCCGTCCATTACATCACAGTGCATATAGTCAGCACCAGATTCTTCTAATAACTTAACATATTGAACTAAATCTTCTTCTTTTTCTGGATTAGTGCTTGGAGCAATTTTAATCATACTCTCTCTCCCACTTTGTTTTTAATTGCTTAAATATTTCTAAATATCTATCGTATCTAGATTTGTTGATTTCACCAGCATTTACCTTAGACTTGATTACACAACCAGTCTCTGTAGTGTGTGTACAATTATTATACCTACATTTAGCATCTTCAAACTCTGGATAATAGTCCTTTAACTCATTATATTTTACATCAAGTTCTAACATACTAAATCCTGGAGTATCGGCTATCATAATATTGTCGTCAAGTACAAAAATGGTGCATTCTCTAGTAGTATGTTTGCCTCTTTCAACCTTTTTGCTAAGAATATTTGTGGCTTGATTTAAGTTTGGTGAAATACAGTTTATTAGACTACTCTTACCAACAGCACTTTGACCAGCAAATACACTTGTTTTGTTTTTAAGCACTTCTTTTAGAGTTTGGACATTGTTGTTTACAGCACTAGTAAGAACTATAGAATCTACCACATTTTCGTACATTGTCACATATTCATCTAGCTCCTCTTTACCAATCAAATCAATCTTGTTTATAACCAAAACTGGACTAATATTGTTGATATGAGCATTTACAATAAGTTTGTCAACTAAGTACAAATCAGGCTTTGGAACTGCAGAAATAACAATTAAAATTTGGTCAATATTAGTTACTTTTGGTCTAATAATTTCGTTGAAACGACCAAAAACCTTAGTAATAACATAATTATCACTAAATTCATCTTTTTTTAGCTCAACATTGTCACCTACTAGCAATCTACCTTGTTTTTTTAGATTGCCCAGTGGCACTGCATTAACATAATTATTTTCGGTGTAAACTAAAAATTGATTTGATACACCTTTTACAATTTTACCCTTAATAACCTTATCCTACCTATATTGCTTTTTTGAAATATATTTTGATGAGCTAGCCTTCTTACTAGGTCTAGATTGTTTTTTTGTAGCATCTAGTTTTCTAGTGCTTCTAGAGTTTTCTCTAGAACTTTTTTTGTCGAATGATGACTTTTTGTCTGCTTTAAATTTTGAGTTGTCACTAGAGTGTTTTCTATCATTTCTAGAATCAGTATTTGAAGCTTTATTTCTAGGTTTTTTGTCAAATTTTATGCTATCAGCTTTTACCTCAAAGCTAGATTTTTCGCCACTTAATTCTTTGTTTCTAAGTTGGCCACAAGCACCATCGACATCATCACCTAAGCTTCTTCTAATAGTAGCTGTAATACCACATTTTAGTAGTTCTCTCATAAATGAATTTGTCTTAGAAGCATTCACACCCTTTAAACCCCTTTCCTTGACATCATTTAAAGTAATTAAGTTAACTCTACAATTTAAATCTCTAAGTAAATCTGCCAATTCTCTAGCTTGAGAAATGTCTGAATTTACACCATCAATTAGGGTATATTCGATGTAGATTTTGCGATTTGTCATCATATAGTAATGGTTAGCAGCTTCTATAATACTCTTGATAGGAAAACTCTTTGCAACTGGCATAATAGTTCTTCTAACAGCATCGTTTGGTGCATGTAAAGAGATAGCTAAGTTTATGCTTAAGCCTAAATCAGCTAATTTTTCGATCTTTGATGGTATACCACAGGTGCTTAGAGTAATATTTCTAACACTGAAATTAAAACCATCTTCCGCTGTAACATATCTTAAGAATTTTACAACATTGTCAAAGTTGTCTAAAGGTTCACCAGAGCCCATTAGAACAATATTTGTAATTTCCCTTTCGCTTACAGTTCCACCAACAAAAGCATTTGCAGCTACAATTTGACCTAAAATTTCGCCAGCAGACAAGTTTCTAACAAACTTTAAGCCACTAGCACAAAAAGCACAGTTCATTTTGCAACCTACTTGAGTACTTACACAAAGAGTTCTGCCATAGTTGTGATTCATCAAAACTCCCTCAATAAGGTTGTCATCGTTTAACTTAAACAAAAATTTGATTGTTTTGTCTTTTGATTTAAATGTTTTGTAAATCTTAACAGCTTGCATTTGATATCCATTTTCTTGCAATTTTGCAAGCATAGACTTTGGCAATACTGTATTGTCATTGTATCCTTTACCATTCAAAATGGCATTGTGTAGTTGCTTGCCTCTAAATTTAGGCTCTCCTAAACTAACTACAATATTATTAAGTTCTTCTAAAGTATAATCTAATAAATTAATCATTTCGTACCAACTTTCCTATAAAAAATCCTTCTGTTTTGCTTATATGTGGATAGAAGGTTTTTAGTCCACCTTTATCATCGCACAAAACACCAAAAGTGTCTACTGTGTCAAGCCTAAAATTAGGGTGTTTTTGCAAAAATTTAGTAATAATGTCTTCATTTTCGGTAGGCAAAATTGTACAAGTACTATATACAATTGAGCCACCAGATTTTACATATTTTGAGTTGTTTTCTAGTATTTTAAGTTGTAAATCAGGTAATGATAAGAAATCCAAATCATTGTTAATAAGCAAATCTGGTTTTTTATCTATTACACCTAGACCAGAACACGGTACATCAAGTAATACACAATCAAATTTACCTTCAAATTCAGGTACAAAATTGGTAGCATCTAGTACCTTAGTAGTTACATTCTCTACACTCATTCTAGAACTATAATCATTGATTAACTGTGCTCTATGCTCATAGTAATCACATGCAATTACTTTGCTATTGGGATTTAGAGTAGCTATATACACAGCTTTGCCTCCAGGAGCAGAACAAGCATCCAAAATAGTATTTCCTACCACATTTCTAGACACTATCATACTAGGAATACCCTGTGGAGTATATAAGCCATTTAAACTCTCTTCCCTAACAATTTTGGAATACTCTACAAACAATGCATCATCTAAAGTAGATGTAGTATAATCGATATCTAATTCTTTTAGCTTAGAAACAAAATCGGAATATTTAATCTTTAGTGTATTTACTCTAATATGTGTCAAATTTGTAAGTTCTGCTTCAAAAAATTCCACAACAAAATCATCGCTAAAGTTTTTTAACATCAAGTCTATAAACCATAGTGGCTTAGAATACTTAATAGATAAATATAATCTTTTGTCTTTTGTATCTGGAAGCACAAACTCAGCATTAACAATCTTTTTGAGTACTGCATTTATAAAAGATACATAAGGTTTTAATTTTGAATGTTTAGCAATCTCAACCAACTCATTGACTACAGCAAATTTAGGTATACTATTTATATTTTGACTAAGATATGCTGCAAGTTTAAATATAAGTGTAACCTCCTTCTTTGGAGCCTTTTTGTAAAACTGCTTCACAAAATAGTCTAATTTAACATCATCATCTATTACACCATAAGTAATCTTTGTAACTAAGTTAAAATTTAGATTTGAAATATAACTTTTATTAAGTTCGATTGAGGCATAAGCACCCTTAAAATAAACATTATTTAGTACTTTATATGCCAAATTCAATTCTTTATTCATTAGCTATTTGTCCAACTAAAATTTGTTTACCATTTAGCATACTCTTAGCAGGCATTACCTTACTATTTTCTGCTTGAATTTCTGTTATTTCTATAAAACCATCTTGACATTTTATAACAAGACCATGCTTATTAGAAGCCAACACAACTTCGCCAACACTGGCATTTTGATTTAGGTTCAAACTGTCTACTTTTTGACCTGAAACTATTTCGGCTCTATACACCTTAAACCTACCTTCTTTTAGTGTCATTTCAGCCACAGGCCATGGATTTAGACCTAAAATAAGGCTTTTAACCTTAGCTACAGGCATATCAAAGTTTAGTTTGTTTTGCTCTTTTTTAAGCATTCTACAAATGGTAGCTTCTTCATGATTTTGAGGAGTAAATGTAATTGTTCCATTTTCTAATTGTTCTAAAGCTTCTGCCATACAATCGGCACCTATTACAGCTAGCCTATCAAATAATTCACCAGCAGTTTCGTTCTCGCCAATTTCCACTTCTCTTTTCAAAATCATATTGCCATCATCCATGCCAACATCACTTTTTAGTATAGTAATACCTGTAACTTTGTCGCCATTGATTACTGACCACTGAATAGGAGCAGCACCTCTATATTTTGGTAGCAAACTGCCATGAACATTGTACACACCATAGGTACTAGCTTCTAGTATATCTTTACTTAAAATTTGACCATAAGCTGCTGTAACAAACAAATCAGCTTTTAAATTTTGCAATTCTTCTACACCTTGTAGTCTAATCTTTTCGTATTGAAGTACTGGAATGTTGTGCTCCATAGCTAATTGCTTAACTGGACTAAAAACAACCTTACCATTTCTGCCTACAGGTTTGTCTGGTTGAGTAACAACAGCTATTACTTCGTGCTTAGAATCGATAAGCATTTGTAGTGTAGGAATAGAAAAATCTGGAGTTCCAAAAAATACTATTTTCATTAATTATTTTCCTTTTTAGATTTTTTAGGCTTGTATTCTTCTTCCATTTTGTCTATAAACAAAACACCTAAAGTATGGTCTATTTCGTGACACAATGCACAAGCTAAATAACCTGTACCTGTGATTACAAATTCGTTACCATATCTGTCACAAGCCTTAACTGTAACTTGCTCAGGTCTTTTTACATAACCAGAAACATTCTTTACACTTAGACAACCTTCTACTTCGCATTGTTCGCCATAAGTTTCGATAATTTCTGGGTTTACTAGTTCCAAAAATAGATTGTTTACTTCCACAATAACAACTCTCTTTAGAACACCTACTTGTATAGCAGCAAGACCACAACCATTATTTTTGTGCATTGTCTCTTTCATATCGTCTAATAGGTCCCACAAACTTTCGTTGAATTGTGTAACTGTTTTACTTGTTTTTCTAATAAATTCATTGTCAGAAAAAACTATATTTCTAATAGCCATTATTTCTCCTTTTAGCTAAGGTTTTGAGGATTTACTTCCACAAAAACTGTAGCTTTGTTATTTATAACATTTGAAATTTCAAAAATTTCTTCAATTAATTTTTCGTTGTTTTCACTAACTCTCATTAGTACTTGATATCTATATTTTCGTTTAATTTTTGCATGAGGAGACCTCATTGCTTCCAAAAATATAAAATCATTTGGATATTTAACCCTTAAATCCTTGAATTTAAGGAATAATTCGTGTGTAAGTAATTTAGCAGGATCATCTTCTTCTGCTGTAACTAAAACTCTAATAATCTTAGAGAATGGTGGGAATTGAGCAGTTTGGCGAAGGTTGATTTCCTTGTTATAAAATCTAAGATAGTCGTAATTAGTACAAAAATTATATACATAATGCTTAGGGAAAAAGGTTTGCAATACAACCTTACCTTCTTTCTCCGCTCTACCTGCTCGACCAGCCACTTGGGTAACTAATTGATAGGTCTTTTCATTCGCCTTAAAATCACAATAGAATAAGCTTAAGTCTGCATCTAACAATCCAACTAGTGTAACCATAGGAAAATCGTGACCCTTAGCTATCATTTGAGTCCCAACCAAAATTGCTGGTTTTGTTTTTTCAAATTCACTCAAAATCTTAGCATGTGAACTTTTGGTTGTAGTAGTATCGTTGTCCATTCTAAACACTTTGGTTTGTGGGAATAGATTTTGCAATTCTTCTTCAATTTTTTCAGTACCAGTATTGCCTAGTTTTATAGTAGTTTTGCCGCAACTAGGACACTTGGTCAATGGTTTGAATTTTTTACCACAATAATGACACTTTAACAAATTGTCTTCTTTGTGATATACAAGCGAAACATCACAATCTGTACATTTGGCTACATAGCCACATTCCCTACACATTTGGTAACTAGAAAAACCTCTTCTGTTTAAAAACAACATAATCTGTTCGTTGTTATTTACAGCTTTACTCATTTCATTTAGAAGCTGGCCTGAAAATATAGATGTATTTCCTGACCTAAATTCCTGGCACATATCTACTATGTCCATCTTTGGCAATGGCATCTTGTTAATTCGTTTGTCTAAAGTGATAAGATTGTAATTACCCATTTGAGCATTATAGAATGTTTCGATAGTAGGAGTGGCACTACCCAAAACCAAAGGACAATCATTATACTTAGCTCTAGCCTTTGCAACAGTAATTGTTTCGTATCTAGGATTACTCTCAGATTGATAAGAGCCATCGTGCTCCTCGTCTATAATGATAGCACCTAAATTCTTTAGCGGTGCAAATATAGCACTCCTAGCACCAACTGCAATTTTGGCTGTGCCATTGTACAATCTAAACCACTCGTCAAACTTTTCGCCATCAGATAGCCCAGAATGTAATACAGCTACTAAATCGCCAAATCTAGATCTAAACTGTTTAACAGTCTTAGGAGTTAGTGATATTTCTGGCACTAACATAATAGCAGTTTGATTGTTCTTGAGTGCTTCTCTAATTACTTGCATATAGACTTCGGTCTTGCCACTACCAGTTACACCAAATAGCAAATTAAATAAATTTTGTTTGCTAAGAATAGTATCAACTGCTTTTTGTTGCAAATCAGTTAGAGTTAGGTCTGCTTCTATCTCTGGAGATATGTCCTGCATAGGAGCTCTAAAACTTTTGGTTTCGTTAAAAGCAATATAACCTTTGCTTATAAGTGTATTGATAGTTTGATTACCAAATTTAGTAGCAAGTTTAGTAAAGTCACAATTTGGTATGGTTCTCAAATATGCACATGCTTGAATTTGATTTTTGGCATTAGACTTTATTTGGTCTAAATTTTCTAGCCCATACTCGGTCAAAAAACAATTTTTGACAACTTGTTGTTTTACTTTGCCATTGCGAATTTGACTAGGTACAATCAAATGTAAGATATCTATAATTCTAAGTTTATATTCTTGTTTTAGTTCTCTAATTACATCAAACATTTCTGGTAGTATCAAAGAAAAGTCATCTAATGGTTTGATTATTTGTTTGACTTGATTTGGTTGAAGTTCGGTAGTTTCTTTTAGATTTAAAACATAACCTTCTATGGTCTGTCTGCCAAAAGGCACTAAAACCCTTTGCCCTAAAAGAATTTCAATATTTTTAGGACACTCATAATCAAAGATTTTATCTAATGAATTTGTTGAAACATCAACTACAACTTCTGCAAACATAACTACCTTTTAAAACAAGAAAAATTCTATTGCTAGAAAATAGAAGCAATAGAATTTATTTACTAATGATTTTGCCTGTATAAACTTCATTCACTGCACGAGTAACTTCTGGAATCTCTTCTCTTTCTTGTTCGGTTAAAGCTTGTTGAAGAGTTTTAGCTCGCTTGCTTACTATAACAGCTAATTTATATGGGTTGCCCACTTTTTTAACTAAGGCATCAATAGGTGGTTCTAATAACATATTTCCACTTCCTTTATTTTTATTACTCATATAGTATAGCAATAATAATAATATAAATAAAGAGTTTTTTGAAAATTAAATAAATTTTTTATTTTAATTTTTCAAGTAATTCTGGTTCATACATTATCTGTACACCTAGTTCTTTTGCTTTGTTTAGCTTGCTACCAGCATTCTCGCCGACGATAACTAAGTCGGTTTTTTTACTAACTGAAGATGTAACTTTTGCACCATATGACTCTAGTGTAGCAGTGAGCTCACTTCGAGTAAAGTTCTCTAAATCACCAGTAAGTACTATGGTTTTGCCAGTAAATGTGGTATTTTGGGTAATTTCTTGTGTAGGATACTCGATATTTAGTCCAACACTAGCAAGTCCAGACAATAAATCTATATTTTTTTCATCGTTAAAATAATCATAAATATTTTGAGCGATAATCAATCCAACTTCGTCAATTTGTGTCAAATCTTCCAAATTAGCCGATTTTAAATCGTCTAAAGTTGCAAAGTGTTTTGCTAAATCTTTTGCAGTTTTTTCACCAACACCATTGATTCCTAGTGCAAAAATAAAGTTTGCAAATTTTGGATTTTTGCTTCTTTCAATTTGATTGATTAGCTTTTCTGCTTTCTTCTCTGCAAATTTTTCTAAACGAAGTAAATCTTCTTTTTTGATAGAATACAAATCTAACACTGATTTTACATTAAGGTTCTTTCTAAGCATAGTGATAGTCTTGCCACTAATACCTTCTATATTCATAGCATTTCTTTGACAGTAGTGATTGATTCTATCTTCTATTTGTTCGGGACAGCCATAGTAATTTGTACAAAACAAATTTGCACCTTCTTCTACTAATAACTCACCACAGCTAGGACAGACTGTAGGTTTTGGCACATCATAACAACTTTCGTCAACAGTGGCAACTTTCAAAATCTCAGGAATAACCTCGTTGCTTCTTCTAACGAACACTTTTGAATTGATTTTGACACCCTTTCTAAGAATGTCACCATAGTTATTTAGTGTAGCTCTTTTGATTGTAGCCCCAGCTAGTTCTACTGGGTCAACTTCTGCAATAGGTGTAAGCTTTCCGGTTCTACCAACTTGCCAAACTACTTGATTCAGCTTAGTTGTAAGTTCTTGAGCTTCAAATTTATAACCTACTGCCCATTTAGGAAATTTAGCAGTAACACCTAATTTTTCTCTTATCTTAAAATCATTAACTTTGATAACTACACCATCGATAAGTATATCAAGGTTCTTTTTGTCTTTGTCGATTTCGTCAATTAATTCTTCAATTTTTGAAACAGACTTTTCCATTTTTAGATAATCATACATAGGAAAGTCGTTGTCTTTTAAAAACTGTATCATTTCTAAGTATGTGTCAAATTTCTTGCCTTCAATATAAGGAACACCATAGAAAAACATACTTAAATTTCTACTACCAGTAACTTTTGGATCAAGATTTCTAATAGCACCAGCTGCCGCATTTCTAGCATTTTTTAGTGGTTCTAGAGCAGTTTTGTTGTACTCATTTAGTACACTAAGCTTCATCATAGCTTCACCCTCTACAACAACCTTACCCTTGTAAGGAATTCGCAGTGGCACACTTTTGATGGTAAGTACTTGATTAGTAACATCTTCACCTACATAACCATTACCACGAGTAGCAGCACAAATAAGCTCACCGTTCTCATATGTAATAGTCATTTTTAAGCCATCGTACTTATATTCTACAGAATAGTCGATGTCACCAAAATCTTTTTTGATGCCATTTATCCAGCTCTCAAGTTCTTGAAAATTATTGCATTTATCTAGAGAATATAGTTTGGCAATATGTGTATGTTTTTTAAATCCTTCTAGTACTGTATCGCCGACTTGTTTTGTAGGACTATCTGGGAGCACAATACCAGTTTCTTTCTCTAGATTAACCAACTCATCATAGATAAAGTCATACTCTCTGTCTGCAATAAGTGGATCATCAAGTACATAATAATGATAATTAAGTTTGTTGATTAAAGTAATTAGTTCTTTAATTCTTTTTATTTTGTCCATAAAAACTCCATTATGTATATTTATGCAATATATTTTGTTATATCAACATAACATCTATTCGTTATAAAAATATAAAAATAATAGTTATAATGATATAATCGTTTTGTTATTTGTTTGATTTCAAAATTTGTAATGGTGCCATTGAAAGCGATAGTGTTCTATTTCCAAATTTACCAAAATTAATCGTAACATCTGGTGTTTGACCGGTCAAATTTGCATTTATAATAGTTCCTATACCAAATTTTGGATGCAAAACTTGTGTGCCTACAGTATAATTTTGATAATTTGATTTTTGAGTATTTAATTTTTTAACCATCAAATCTTGCAAGTTAGTAGACACAGATTCTGTGGTTGAAGATTGTGTATAATTATTAGTGTTATTTGTATATTTATTCATTTGTGAATTATAGCTGTTGCCATAAAAATTTGTTCCATAAGATTTGACTCCCCCATTATAGCCAGAACCATAACTACTAGAAGATCCACTAGAGTATCCCCTATTATATCCACTAGAATAATTACCGGAAGAAGAATAACTTGAACCGTATTCTGTTGACTTAGGAACTAAGTCCATTTCTTTTATAAATCTAGATACCACAGTATAACTTCTATCATGATATAAAAATCTAGACTTTGTAGAAGTAAGATAAACTTTTTGTTTTGCTCTAGTAATAGCCACATACATTAGTCTTCTTTCTTCTTCTACATCATTTTCGGAATTTACAGCCCTACTCACTGGAAACAACCCTTCTTCAGCACCTACAATAAACACATAGTCAAACTCTAACCCCTTTGAAGCATGTACAGTACTTACACTAACCGCATTTTTTTCATCATCAGTTTCGTCCACACTACTTTGTAATGTAATACTTTCTAGATAGTCAGAAAGTTCTGCATTTGGATTTTGAGCCTCGAAAGACTTGATAGACTGCATTAATTGCGAAATGTTAAGTAATCTATCACTATCTTCTGTATCTAATTTGTTGTAAGCAGAATTTATATCTGTATTTTTTACAATTTGTTCTGCAAAAGTAGCAATACTCTTGTCATCAGGAAGATTTGTATATACTTCTTTTAAACTTGTTAATTTTTCTCTAAGAGCTTTAGGCAACTCATACTTATCGTTTAGAACAATTTCTAGCATAGAAACACCATTTTCTTTTGCTAAATTTTCAATCTTTTCAATACTAGCATTGCCTATGCCTCGTTTAGGGAAATTAATAATTCTCTTTAGGCTCTCATTATCTCTAGAATTAACTGTAAGTCTAAGATAAGCAAGCACATTTTTTATCTCTGCTCTTTCAAAAAACTTGAAAATACCTGAAACAACATACGGTAAATTGTAACTAAGTAGTTTTTCTTCGATAAGTCTACTAAGTGCACTCATTCTAAACAATACTGCAATATTGCTAGGCTCTACACCTCTATTTATAAGATTGTAAATAGTACTAGCTACATATTCAGCTTCTTTCACCTCATCATAGGCAGAAAAATACACCGGACTATCTCCTTGCTCATTTTCTGTCCATAACACTTTTTCAATTCTAGAAGTATTGTTTTTAATTAAAGTATTTGCAATCTTTAAAATATTTTTTGTACTACGATAATTTCTCTCCAATTTGTAGCATTTTACATTAGGAAAATCTAGAGTAAAGTTTCTAATATTTTCGATATTAGCACCTCTCCAACCATATATACACTGGTCTTCATCGCCTACTACAAATATATTTTTGTGTTCATATGCTAAATATCTAGCAATTTTGTATTGTACTAAGTTTGTATCTTGAAATTCGTCAATATGTATATATCTAAATCTGTGCTGATAGTTTTTTAGCACATTTGGACAATTTTTGAACAACTCTAAAGTTTTGACAAGTAAATCATCAAAATCTAAGGCATTGTTTTCTTTAAGTTGTTGTTGGTATGCAGTATAAACTTTTCTAATATCATCAGCTTCACCTTTAAACTGTATGATTTGATAATATTCTTCTGGATCTGCCCCCATATTTTTTGCTTTGTCAATCTCAGCGGCAAAATCTTTAACTCTGTCTGTTTCAAAGCCTAAATCTGTCACAATTTTTTTGATAATCTTATCTTTATCAGATGTGTCATATATAGTAAAAAACCTATTAAAACCTTCCAGATTTGAAATATTTTCTCTTAAAATTCTAGCACACATACTATGAAATGTAGATATCCAGATATCATTAGCATCAGGACAAAACTTTAGTATTCTTTCTTTCATTTCATTTGTAGCTTTATTCGTAAAAGTAATAGCCAAAATGTTGTAAGGATCTACACCTTTACCTTTAATCAAATAGCTAATCCTTTCGGTCAAAAGTCGAGTCTTTCCACTACCAGCACCAGCAGTAACAAGTATGGCACCATCGGTATCCATAGCAGGTTTAATTTGTTCTTCGTTAAGTGATTCTAGCATAAAAAAACTCCTAATTTTTAATACAATAAATTATATCAAAATTGGGAGTTTTAATCAATTTATACAACTATGTAAATTGGTACAAATTAACTAATTTTGCTTAGCTCAAAATTGTACATATTTTTAATTTTGTTGTACTTATCTGCTAGTGTCAAAATATATGATTGTTTCTCTATATCATTTAGAGTATTATACACTTTAGTATCAACTAGCCTGCCTATAGGATTGTACACATCATAACCACACTCTAATATTTTATACACCTTACTAACAAATTCAGGCTCAAATTCATCACTAATAGTTTTGAACTCAGCTTGACAATTCATCTTCTTTAAGGCTGACAAATTTTTAATAAAATAGCTATTTACATTCATAGCATTTTTTGCTTTAATTTTTTCGGCATTAGTATATATTCCTCTCTTTAATCGTTCTTTAGCAATACTTGCCATACTTTTTAAATTACTCATAAAGTTTACTCCTAAATTAAAATTAAGTATATTTTAGCAGTAAACAATACAAATCCAAAACAGAAAAATGTAGCAATTTGTCGTATTACAAAACAAGTCTAAAATGGCTATATTTCGACATTTTTAAACATCATTTCATATACAATTTTCCAATCAGAATCATCATCAAAAACAGCAAATAAATTATTGTTTATCAAACTGTAATTATCCTTAACTTTTGGTATCTCAAAAACAACAATAAAATTTTTTGAAAAATTTGGTTGAAGATTAAATGTTTCACTAGAATTAACAATGTTTGAATTAGAATCTAAAATCATACTTTCATCATAATAACAATACTCGCTATTAGATATCAAATCAAATCCACCAGGCGAAAAAGTCAAAACCCTATTACTAATTGTATTAGTAACACTAAACTCAATCATCAAAAATAAATTATCTGTGTTTTCTGTCTCGTATTGAGCTAGACCAGTAATTTGATTAGTACCTACTTTATATCTAATACTAGTTGCACTACTATGATTTAAACATTTAACAGTAAATTTACTATTAACTATCTCAAAATCTTCATCAACTTTAATAGTAACTGTTTTTAGTGTATTATCTATATTTGTATTTTCAGCAACATATTGCTTCCCAGCATAAGACTCTTTTAATTTGTTATCCATTTTAACATAAACAACAATATCAACAACTATAAGTGCCAACATAATCACAAATAATATAGCAATCATAATCTTATTTGTTTTACCCATATACACACCTCATTTATATATTTATTAATTATAATATTCTCTATTTTTGAGAGTGTCAAGTATATATTCTCACAATTTGAGATAATAATTGTGGAGACAATTTTATGTTTAAAGAAAATTTAAAACAATTAAGAATAGAAATGAAATTTACACAAACCCAACTTGCAAAGCTTTTAAATGTAAGTTTTAAAACCATCAGCCACTGGGAAAACGGATACTCCGAACCAAACATACAACAAATTATTTTATTAAAAAATTTATTTAAAGTATCCTATGAAGAAATTTTAGAATAAAAAAAGACTTGCAATTGCAAGTCTTTTTATTTAACTAAATTTTGCTGTTTTTCTTGTTTCTTTTGATAGCAGCTTTTGTTTTCTTTTTTCTTTTTACACTTGGCTTTTCGTAAGCTTCATGTTTTCTAAGATCGCCGATGATACCATCTTTTTGGCATTTTCTTTTGAAACGCTTGATAGCACTTTCAACATTTTCGTTTTCACCAACTCTAACTGTTGACATTCTTTTTTTCACCCACTTATAATAAAATTCTTGAATATTATATGTAATTTACCGACTAATGTCAAGTAAAAACTTGAAATTTAAGCCAAGAAATAATTAGTCAAGCTTAAGTTGCTTAGCAATTTTTTCTAAGTCAAAATTTTGGTCGTCATGATTTGGATATGTATGGAATCCATCATTACTTTTACGAGGAATAATATGGAAATGCAAATGGAACACACTTTGTTCTGCTGACTCACCGTTTGCATTCAAAACATTTACACCACTAAAATGTAAGTTGTCTACAAAATGATTTGAAATAAGTTTTACAGCTTTTGTAACTTCAGCCAAATCTTCATATGAGCAATCCAAAATGTTTGTACAATGATTTTTAGGAATTACCAATGTATGACCATAGTAATCACCAGAAATATCTAAAAATGCTAAAACTTTATCATTCTCATAAATTTTGTAGCTAGGAAGTTCTCCTTTAATAATTTTACAAAATACACAATCGTCCATAATTATTCTCCTTTGTTAATTAATTTAGCAAGCATTCCTGCTTTGTGTGGACCTAATAGCATTATATCATAAATTTTGTCTACTTGTACAACATCATTTATGTATACTTTAATATAATTTTCAGTATAGCCTACATAGTATTCATCTTCTTTTTCTTCTATCAAAACCTTAAAAGTCTTGTTTGTCATACTACTGTAATAGTTATTAGCCAGTTCTTTTTTAATCTCTACAAGCCTATTCACCCTATCTTTAGCAACCTTACCATCTGGACAATCCCAAACATAAGCTCTGGTACCAGCTCTTTTTGAATATGGGAAAATATGAATGTTGCCAAACTGAGCTTTTCTGCAAGTTTCACAAGTTTCTTCAAACTCATCTTCTGTTTCACCACAGAATCCAACTATGACATCAGTGGTAATATTTGCATCTGGAAAATACTTCTTAATTAGCTCAATTTTGGACAAATACTCTGTAGTGGTATAATGTCTATTCATTCGCTTTAAGACACCATTTGAGCCACTTTGCAAGCTTAGATGAAATTGTGGACAGAAGTTTGGAGTTTTGGCCAACCACTCCATAAACTCCTCTGTAATTACATTTACTTCTAGACTACCTATTCTAACTCTGCAAGGCAAATCTTTAAGTGCATACACCACTTTACCCAAACTAGGCACACCATCAATTTTGTAACTACTTAAATCTATACCAGTGATTACTAGTTCATTGTGAGTTTTGGCTAGTTCGGTAGCTTCTTTGATAACATCATCGAAATTTCTAGATCTACTTCTGCCTCTAACATAAGGAATTAAACAATAGGAACAAAAATTGTTACAACCATCTTGAATTTTTATATATGCTCTGGTTTTTGACTTGATAGGATTAGCAACCTCATGATTGTATGCAACATCAAAATCATACTTTTTGAACCTAGAATTTTCTAACAACTCTAATATATGTTGTTTACCCTCATTACCTATAATAGAAACAACATTTGGCTTTAGAAACTGCTCCACATTGTTTTCACTAGCACAGCCACATACAACTATCTTTGCATTAGGATTTAGACTAGACAATTTAGAGATATATTGTCTGGACTTTTTTTCACCCTCGTTTGTAACAGCACAAGTATTTACAATATAGATATCAGCAGGCTCATGTTCTAGAGTAATTTCGTATCCAGCTTGTTTTAGCATATTTGCCATACAATCTATCTCGTATTTATTTACTTTACAACCCAAACTAATCAAACAGGCTTTTTTAGGTGTATTTTTAATACTTTGCATAATACCTAACAATACTCCTTAAAATGATTTAAAACAATGGCAGTAAGCATAATACTAGCAGTTTCAGCTCTAAGTATACGATTACCTAGTCCTACACTGATAGCACCTTTCTCAATCAAGTAATCAATCTCTGATTGCTCAAACCCACCTTCACAACCTACAATGATTGCAATATTTTTGGCATTTGAATTATTAGACAGAACTTCGTTTAATTCTTGAGACTTCTCAGTTTCGTTTGCAAAAATAATTAAATCGTGTTGTTCTAGCATTTTATCAAGATTTTTTAGATGCATAGTAGGATAAACTTGCATAGGAATACTTCTACCACATTGTTTTAGACTTTGCTTAGAAACGGTAGATAATTTATCGGCTTTAGCACCCTTATCCTTATTCACTGTATATCTACTCTCAAAAGGCACAAAATTTTTACAACCTAATTCTGTAAGTTTTTGGACTACCAAACACAAATTATCATTTTTGATAAGAGCCATATAACAAGTAAATTCCACTTTAGGATTAGCAGTATTTAACTCCTTAGAATCAACCACTAGTACAGAATTATTTTTGTTTATTTGAGAGATGGTACAAAAATAATCATACTCATCGCCACAAACAACTTTAACTTTATCTCCTATATTAAGTCGCATCACATTCTTTAGATGATTATGCTCTTCATTATTAAGTTCTACGATATTATTTACAATTTTTTCTACATAAAATGTTTTCATAACACATTTATTTTAACACACCAGATAAATTTATTAAAATAAATTTAATAAATTAGCAAAATAATCAAAAAAAGGTAGCTTAATTGCTACCCTTTATTTATTCTATACTTTTTAAATCTTTCACATAAGATTTGTATCTACTAAAATCACCATCTTCTAATTCTTCATTTAGTTTAGCTAAAAGCTGTTTAACACTCTTTGACATAGACTTTGGAGCTTCACCAACAACAGTGATATTAATATTTCCATAGCTATTTCCATTAACACTCTTGATACCCTTACCTTTAAGCTTGAAAACAGTGTTACTTTGTGTAAGCTCAGGAATCTTAAGTGTAGTAGTACCTTTTGTTAGTGGTACTTCAATCTCACCGCCAGCAAGCAAGGTTTGGAATGGAACATAAACCTTTAGATTTAAGTCAGTACCATCTCTTTTAAATAACTTATGTTCTTTAACTGTTACATCAATATGCAAGCTACCTGGTCTACCACCCCTAATACCTGCATTGCCACCATTTGTCATAGTAAGAGTTTGACCATCATCAATACCAGCAGGAACTTTGATTGAAATGGTTTTGTTTGCTTTTAGATAGCCATCACCATTACAATGCTCACACTTTTCTATTATTTTCTTGCCAGTACCATTACATGATTTACATATACCAGTACGAACCACTCTGCCAAACATAGAATTTTCTTGATATGTAACAGTGCCAGCACCATTACAGTCTGGACAAGTAGTATACTTTGTGCCATTTTTTGCACCAGTACCTTGACAGTGTTCGCAATTCTCTATTCTGGTAATAGGAATATCCTTAGAACATCCAAACACAGCTTCTTCAAATGTTAAATTAAGTTTAACATCGATATCTCTACCGTTTACAGCAGAATTAGCTCTAGTACTACCACCAAAACCACCACTAAACATATTAAACAAATCGTCTAAACCACCAAAGCCAAAACCACCAGAACCAAATCCGCCGCCACCGCCACCAAAGAAGTCACCAGGGTTTGGACCACTAGCACTACCATAATTGTCGTAATTACTCTTTTTTGTAGGGTCACTAAGCACTTCGTATGCTTCGTTTACTTCCTTAAATTTTTCAGCAGCATCTGGAGCTTTGTTAATATCTGGATGATATTTCTTTGCCATACTTCTATAAGCATTTTTGATTTCATCTTGAGAAGCTTCTTTTGAAACTCCTAAAATATCATAATAATTTTTTGCCACTTTTATTTCCTTTATTTTACACTTAAGACGAAAACAACATTTTGTATTGTTTTCGCCTAAATGAAAGTATTAAATTAATTATTTTTTGTCTTCTTCTACTATGATTTCGTCTGAATTACCATTGTTAGCTTGAGCTTGGTCACCTTGTTGAGCTTGAGCTTTTTCTTGAGCTGCTTGATACAATTTTGTAACAATAGGCTCATTTTCTTTGCTTAGATTTTCCATTGCTTTTCTAATAGTATCAGCATCGTCAGACTTAAATTCTTCTTTAGCTTTTTCGATAGACTTTTCTAGTTTTTCTTTATCTTCGCTAGAAATCTTGTCACCATTTTCTTTCAACATTTTTTCTAGAGCAAATACTAGATTGTCTGCATCATTCTTAAGATTTACAAGTTCTTTTCTCTTTTTGTCTTCTTCAGCATGAGCTTCAGCTTCTTTTACAGCTTTGTCGATTTCTTCATCTTTTAGATTTGAAGAAGCTGTGATTGTGATACTTTGTTGTTTGTTAGTACCCAAATCTTTTGCACTTACAGATACGATACCGTTTGCATCAATATCAAATGTAACTTCGATTTGAGGAATACCACGAGGTGCTGGAGGAATATCGTTAAGTTGGAAGCGACCTAATGTTTTGTTGTCACTAGCAAATTCTCTTTCACCTTGTAGTACATGAATGTCAACACCTGGTTGATTGTCTACAGCTGTACTGAATACTTGAGATTTCTTAGTAGGAATAGTTGTATTTCTTTCGATTAATTTTGTAAATACTCCACCTAAAGTTTCGATACCTAATGATAATGGAGTAACATCAAGCAATAATACATCTTTTACATCACCAGCAAGTACACCACCTTGAATAGCAGCACCCATAGCTACACATTCATCTGGGTTGATACCTTTGAATGGTTCTTTTCCAGTAAGAGCTTTAACAGCTTCTATAACAGCAGGAATTCTTGTAGAACCACCTACCATTAAAACTTTTGAAATATCACTAAATCCTAATTTAGCATCTTTCATAACTTGTTTAACTTTATCAGTTGTCTTAGTTACAAGATATTCTGTAATTTGATCAAATTTAGCTCGAGACAAATCATATTCTAAATGTTTTGGACCAGTTTCGTTTGATGTAATAAATGGTAAGCTAACTGTTGTTTTGTTTACAGCACTCAAATCAATTTTTGCTTTTTCACTAGCTTCTTTTAGTCTTTGCATTGCAAGTTTGTCTTTAGATAGATCAATACCTTCTGTCTTCTTGAATTCTTCCACTAATAAATTCATAATTTCTTGGTCAAAATCGTCGCCACCTAAACGGTTGTCACCAGCAGTAGCTAATACTTCGAATACACCATCACCGATTTCTAGTAATGAAATATCAAATGTACCACCACCCAAATCGTATACTAAGATTTTTTGGTTTTTGTTTTCGCCTTTGTCTAAGCCATAAGCTAGAGCTGCAGCTGTAGGTTCGTTGATAATTCTAAGAACTTCTAGACCTGCAATTTTACCAGCATCTTTTGTAGCTTGTCTTTGGCTATCTGTAAAGTAAGCAGGAACTGTAATTACTGCTTGAGTAACTTTTTCGCCTAGATATGCTTCTGCATCATTTTTTAATTTTGTAAGTACCATAGCAGAAATTTCTTGTGGAGAATATTTCTTATCCATAATATTTACTCTATAATCACTACCCATTTCTCTTTTGATAGAAATAACTGTATTGTCAGGGTTTGCTACAGCTTGTCTTTTAGCTACTTGACCAACTAATCTTTCGCCATCTTTTTTGAATGCTACAACACTAGGTGTAGTTCTGTCGCCTTCTGCATTTACAATTACACTAGGTTCGCCACCTTCCATAACTGCCACACATGAGTTTGTAGTACCTAAATCGATTCCTATAATTTTTGCCATAATTTTATATATCTCCTTAAATTTAAAAAATTCCTTTATTTATTGATAATTTATATTTTTGCATAATAGTTTGCATAGTAGTTATAGTTTGTTGATTTTAACTACACTATGTCTAATTACTCTACTTTCAGATTTGAAACCTTCTTGTAGTTCTTCTAGAATAATTTCATCTTCTTTTGTTTCGTCACAATCTGTCAAAACTGCATTGTGGAAATTAGGATCAAACTTTTGACCTACACATTCAATTTTATATATGCCAAAGCTAGACAATGCTTTGATTAATTGATTGTGTATAATATTTAATCCAGCCAAAGCAGATTCGTCTGTAATAGTTTCTCTAGCTTGTTTGAAGCTATCTAACACTGGTAACAACTTTGTAACACAAGCATATATACCATTGTTAAAACTATTCTTTTCGATATCAGCATTTCTTCTTTTGTAGTTTTCAAAATCAGCTTGAATTCTTTGAGCTAGTTCTAGATAACCTAGAGCATCTGCACTTATATCATCTTCTTCATTACAGTGGCAACCACAAGTACATTCATCGTCACATTGACAATCATCACTACAAGTACACTCATCACCATCTAAGCAACCACAGTTTTTTGAATGGTCATGGCAATGACACTCCTTACCTTCGTGACAACCACATTTACATTCGTCATCGTGGCAAGTACATTCTTTACCTTCTTGGCAACCACAAGTACAATCTGGACCACAGCCACAAGTTGTTTTTTTCTTTTTGTCTTTCATCACTTACTCCTTGTTATACTTATTTATCTCGTCTGAAATATATTTTAAAGCTGAAGCAATTTTTGCATAATCCATTCTTTCTGGACCCAACACACTGACATTTGCAACAACCCCATTTCCTATATGATAGTTGGTGTTTATAATAGAATAATCTGAGTATTGTTCATTCAAATTCTCTTCCCCTATTGTAAACACAACATCATTTGAAGAATTGTCATCGATATTATCAATAATTGTTTTGATTTCTTTTTCATTTTCAATAATCTTTAACAATTTCTTAGCTTCATTGATATCTTTATACTCTGGCTCATTTAATAACTTAGTAGTATTTGTGTGAACCAACTTAGCCGACCTTTCCTCAGCAAATTGTTTAAGTACCCCGGTAATAGCTACAAACAATTCTTGATAGAAGCTGATTTGTTTTTTAAACAACTCATTGTAATAATCAATGTTTTGCATAATATCGGTAATTGTTTTACCATAGAAATTTGTTGTTAAGAACTTAGAAGCATCTTTACAAATATCTTCGGTAACATCTCTAGATAGCTCGATAGTATTGTTAATGATACCAGCATTTGTCTGGAACAATATAAGCCCTTGACCTGTAATCAATGGAATAATATTGATACCTTGCACAATAAGATTATCTACACCTTTGATTTGAACATAAGTAGGAAAATTTGTGATTTGATTTATGCTCTTAGCAATATCATTTAACATATCGCTCAAGAATGCAGATCTTAGTACAAACTTATCTTTTATATCATTAATCACATCGGGATTTAATTCGTTGTTATTGATAATATTGTTCACATAATATCTATAAGCTTTTGTAGTAGGAACTCTACCACTAGAAGTATGCAGTTGTTTTAGAAAACCCATTTCTTCTAATGTGCTTAGTTCGTTTCGAAGTGTTGCACTACTCAAGTTTTGAAATAAAGTGTTGTGTACTTTCTCACTTGTAATAGGGCTAGCATTTTCGATATAACTTTCTACAGCACTTATTAATAAATCATGCTTCCTTTCAGAAATTTTAATTTCGTTCTTCATTTATTTCCTTTTTAGCAGACAATTATTTTAATTGTTAGCACTCTCACCTCTTGACTGCTAATTGTATTGTACTATTATTATATTACTGGGTCAATCATTTATGCTAACATTTTTAAAAAAAATTTATTCACAACCAAAAAATTAGACAAAATAAAACAAAAAAATAATCACAGCACTGCCATGATTATTTTATATAAATATATTATATTAAATATAAACCTTATAAATAAAGCCATTTATTCGACTAAATCTACAATTATTTGATTAAGAACATAAAACCCTTGAGTTGTAGCAAACAGATAATCATCTTTAATATTTATCAAACCTAAATTTGTAAGATTCTCAATTTGTTTTTGCTTAGATTTAAGCAAATCTACCTTAAATTTTTCTTTAAACAAAGTCAAATTTATGCCCCTAGTAGTTCTCAATCCTAGCATAATAGTTTCTTCTATAAGCTCATTTTTCTCAATTTGTTCCTCAAACTCAAGCACTGATTTTGAAGAAGAAATATTAGCAATATATTCTTGAACATTAGATATATTTGCAAATCTGCGACCAGCCACAAAACTATGACTTGCACAACCAAAACCCACATAATCACACATATTCCAGCAATTAAGATTGTGCTTACATTCGTAATTTGGCAATGAAAAATTAGAAACCTCATATCTATTGTATCCACACAATCCAGTCTGCTTTAGCAAGTAATTAAACATATTCAATGTTTTGCCTTCGCTAGGCAATTTTAACTTACCTTCTTTTACTAAATCATACAAAGGTGTTTCTTCTTCTAAAATCAAAGTATAAGCACTAAGATGTGTAAGCCCCAATCTAAAACAATGCTTTAGAGTACTTCTAAGGTCTCCTTGTTTTTGAGTAGGAAGACCCAACATAATATCTGCATTGATATTTTTAAAACCAACTTTTTTCAAATTATCTATAGCCAAAACAAAATCATTAAATGTATGTGCTCTACCTATTTTCTTTAATAATCTATCACTGGTTGATTGTAATCCCACAGATACCCTATTTACACCCGCATTTTGCCATTCTAAGGCATTTGTGTAAGAAATTGTATTTGGATTAGACTCTATGGTAATTTCGCAATTTGGGGCGATTTTGTAGTGCTTTTTAATTGTATTTATAATAGAACTTATACTACCAGTAGGCAAAACACTTGGTGTGCCGCCACCAATAAAGATTGTATCTATTGTATAATCTTTATACTTATCACTTTCCCTCTTAATTTCTTTAACAAGTGCTAGTACATAATCGTTTACCAAATCAAGTTTGGTCACTGAGTAAAAATTACAGTATAAGCACTTTGAAACACAAAATGGAATGTGAACATATATACCTAAATTCATTAATCAATTTTAAGTATGCTCATAAATGCTTCGGAAGGAATTTCTACCGAACCTATTTTTCGCATTCTCTTTTTACCTTTCTTTTGTTTTTCTAATAATTTTCTCTTACGGCTAATATCACCACCATAACATTTAGCCAACACATCTTTTCTCAAAGCTTTTACGGTTTCTCTAGCAATAACTTTTGAACCGATAGCTGCCTGAATAGGAATTTCAAATAACTGTCTAGGAATAACTTCTTTTAGTTTCTCAACTATAGATCTTGCTTTGTAATAAGCTCTTTCCTTGTGAACTATCATAGATAAAGCATCACATATTTCGCCATTTAATAAAATATCGACTTTTACCAAATCACTTAGTTTATAATCAAGTATCTCATAATCTAAACTAGCATAGCCTCTAGAGCAAGATTTTAGCTTATCAAAGAAATCATAAATTATTTCGTTTAAAGGAATATCGTACACTAACTGACAACGATTTTTGTCTAGGTACTGCAAATCCTTATGTTCGCCTCTTTTCTCTTGAGCTAATTCCATCAAATTACCCACATATTGAGGTGGTGTAAATATATTAACTCTAGTCATAGGCTCTTCCATAAATTCAATTTCTTGAGGTTTAGGAAGATCTGCTGGATTGCTTACATTCAACACTTCTCCACTAGAAGTATGCACTTTGTAACATACAGATGGAGCTGTAGTAATAAGGTCTAGTCCAAATTCTCTCTCTAACCTTTCTTGAATAATCTCCATATGCAATAGTCCTAAGAATCCACATCTAAAACCAAAACCTAATGCTTGGCTTACTTCTGGCTCATACTCCAATGATGCATCATTTAGTTTCAATTTTTCAAGAGCATCTTTCAATGTATCATAGTCAGCACCATCTACACAGAATATACCACTAAACACTACAGGTTTTACTTCTTTGTAACCTGGTAGTGGATTAGTTGTAGGATTGTTAGCTAAAGTGATAGTGTCACCAACCTTGGTCTCTGCAACATTTTTGATACTAGCACAAATATATCCTACATCTCCAGCACATAACTCTCCTTTTGCTACTGGCTTAGGTTCAAACACACCAACTTCTGTAACATCATACTCCTTGCCTGTAATATAGAATTTAATTTTGTCACCTTGTTTCACTTTACCATCAAAAATTCTAACTAAACAAACAGCACCTTTAAAATTGTCATAATAGCTATCAAATATAAGTGCTCTTAGTGTACCATTTTCATCACCCTTAGGAGCAGGAACATATTTTACAATTTGCTCTAAAACCTGATTAATATTTGTACCATCTTTGGCACTAACAGCAGGAGCAATGCTAGAGTCTAGACCTATAATATCTTCTATCTCTTGTCTAGCAGAATCGATATCTGCACTAGGCAAATCAATTTTGTTTATAACAGGTAGAATTTCCAAATTGTTGTCAATTGCCAAATAGGCATTAGCAAGTGTTTGAGCCTCTACACCCTGGGTAGCATCTACAATCAAAATAGCCCCTTCACAAGCTGCTAAGGATCTAGATACCTCGTAAGTAAAGTCCACATGACCTGGTGTATCTATTAAATTAAGTTCATAATTTTCGCCATTGTAAGTATAGTTCATTTTGGTAGGAGTAAGCTTGATAGTAATACCCCTTTCTCTCTCTATATCCATAGAGTCTAGCACTTGTTCACTTAGTTCTCTTTTAGAAAGTGTGCCAGTGTATTCTATAAGTCTGTCAGCCAAAGTACTCTTACCATGGTCGATATGAGCTACTATACAAAAGTTACGAATTTTACTTAGTCTATCCACAAATTTTCTCCAAATATTATTTATAAAATTACTAATATATTATATATAAAATCAATATAAAAAACAAATTTATTGTAAAAGATTTACATCTTAAAAATGGATAAAAATAAATAATTTATGAAACAAATAAGTTTCACAGCCGATTTTCTTGCCAAAAAAGATATAAATCAGGCTAAAAAACTAGTCAAAATTACTAAAATACACTAATCGGTTTGCAAAAATGAAAAATTTTTGATAAAATACGGTTGTTATAATTTAATAAGTTTAACGGATTAGTCCGTATTTTTTATAAATGAATTAAGGAAATATTTAATGGATATATTTGAAAGTTGGATTGTAAATAATACAATCACAAGATTTGGAATGGTTACTGAAACAGAGCCAGAAAATACTACAGGTGCTTACGAAAATGCTATCAAAATGAATGCACCAATTATGCTATGTGTACAAAGTTTAGATGATGAAAATTTAATTTGCTTTTCTTACAAAAATATCGCTAGACTAACTGACGGCACTGGTTATGTTCAAACACTAACCCTAAACGACATCAAGGATTTAAAAATTAAAAATAGCGAATATAAAATTTTAACTTTTGATAAAGCACTAAGCTGCATCAATGGTCAAGTACCAATTCTAGTAAATATAATGAACGATGGTGTAGTTGGAAAAACAGAAGCTAATATATACAAACACCTTAAAGCATATAACGGCGAATATGCCGTATCTTCTGCAAATCCTTATGTATTACAATGGTTTAAAGAAAATGCTCCTGATGTATGGAGAGGAATCAAAAGCTGCAAATTTACAGACAAGTACTTTGGCAGTATAAAAGCCAAGAAGTTAACTAAGTTAAAATTCAATAAACTTTGTGAACCAGACTTCATCTTATACAATGCATGCGACCTACCAAACAAGTATGTTAGAAAATATGCAACCCTGCCTATTATTGCATACGATGTACTAAACGAGCACGATTACCTAAATGTAGTAAAACATTGTGACAATGTAGTAAGCAACGGCTTTACACCAGAAATTTAATAAACAAAAAGACTGACGATATGTCAGTCTTTTTTATTAAATATTTTCTGCTAAGAACATATTTTTGAATTTCTCATTGTTTTCGAATAAGTAATCAAAAGTACCAGAATCAATAATCTTACCCTCATCTAAGAAGAAGATTTTGTCTACATTTTTGATTGTTGATAGTCTATGAGCAACTATAACAACTGTACTTTTACCCTTAAGACCATCAATACTTCTCTTAATATTTTCTTGAGCGAAGTTGTCTAAGCTACTAGTACTTTCGTCAAAGATTATTATAGAAGAATTTCTAAGCAATGCTCTAGCTATAGCCAGTCTTTGTTTTTGACCACCCGACAATTTTACTCCACTTTCGCCAACCTTAGTATTTACACCTTTTTTAAGTGTTGTAATAAAGTCATCGAAAGATGCATCTTTAATCGCTTTCTCTATCTCTTCGTTGGTAGCATCAGGCTTAGCAAGCAACATATTTTCTTTGATAGTCATATCGAAAATATATGGGAATTGGTTTACAAGTGAAATTGAACCTCTAAGGGTTTCCTTAGACAAATCATTAATATTTACACCATCAATCAAAACTTCTCCGCCATCAACCTCAAACATTTTGCTCATTAGGTTTAGAATAGTAGACTTACCACTACCAGACTTGCCTACAAATGCAACTGTTGTATTCGGTTGAATTTTGAAGTTTAAATCTGTAAAAATTTGATTTGTAGAAATAATCTTTCTATGTTGTTTTTTCTTATTTTTAGATTTCTTATTTGTATCGGCTAATTCATCTTCTTCATTTTCTTTTTCGTAATCATTATAGCAATATGATACATTTTTAAATTCAATTTTACCTTTGATATTATCAAGTGTAACATTGCCAAACTTTTCACAAACAAAGTCCACACCATTAAACAGTGCAAACATTCTATCAGAGCTAATTTTGATTTCTGAAAATTTAGATGCAATATTACCTAACTGCCAAATAAGACCGTACAATTCGTTATTGTTTGAATATACAATCATAAATGCTGCAAATGTAAGTAAACCAGTATCAATTAAGTATACACCTAAAATAAGAATCAATATAGACACTGTTTCAATAATAAAGTTTCTAGTAGACCAGAAGCTCATATCTTTGACATTTGTTCTATAACTAACATCTTTGTAATCATCATAGTATTTTTTTGAAACTTCACTAAGTTTCTCTTCCAAACCTATAGCTTTGATATCTTTTTCACTTCTAACAATCTCTGTAGTAAGTGAATTGATTTTATCACTAGCTTTGCGGGTTTTTCTACGATTAATCTTATAAGTTTTGACCCTCTTTGCTTCTAAAATCATACATGCAATCAATACGGCTATAAGTACTAATCCTATATAAATATTCAATGAAATAATGTATACTATAACAACCATTGCAGATATAATTTCTGTAATCATATCAACAATATCAGCCAAGTTGTTTACTAGTCTTTCTGGGTCATTTACAATTCGTTGAACAAATGTACCAGTTTCGTAGTCGGCATAAGTTTGTGAATTCAACTTAAATGCCTGCTTAGCCAAATCTAAATTTAAGTCTGCCATAATTTTTGATGAGTATTTGTAATAAAGTACATTACCTAAAACCCAACAAATTCGTCTAGACAAACTACAAATAAGTGTAATAATAAATATTTGGATAGCTGCAAAAAATTCTTGACTAGTTTTTGCAATAGTAACAGCTTCGATAGCTCTAGCCATTGTCAAAATAATGGCAATACTAAATGTAGCAGCTAGTAAACAAACTAAAATATAAGCAGCAATCGGTAATTTGTATTTTGCAAGATATTTTGCAATTGAAATATTTTCTGTTTTATTCTTTTTCATATAAAAAAACCTCCGTAAAATTTTTGCATACGAAGGTTTAAAATACTCATAAAATATTTGTGATTAGATTTAATCACATTAAAAAGAACCATTCGTATGGCATATAGAATTATTAAAAGTTGCTACAAATTTAAAAACATTGTTAAATACGCTCATGCGAATGTCCTCCTTTTTATTATTTTGCTTCGTAAATCTTTTACAACAACTCTAAAATACACTTTTAAAATTAAGTTGTCAATACTTTTTCACAAAAAAATTTAAAAAATGGCTAAATAATGCCATTATTTAATACCATATATATTTATATATAATATAAAACAAAATAAAAAACACAACTTGAAAAAAATCAAATTGTGTTATTTTTTATTTATTTATTTCTTTCAATTTTGCGAACCATTCCCTTTTCTCTACCATTGTTTAAAGGAATATAGTACACATGATTTTTGACTTGAGCTGGCAAATATTGCTGTTTTACATAACCACCATAAGCATGTGGGTATTTATAAGAACCCGTTTTGTCGTTATATCCTGTAGGATGGTTTTTTAGATTATTAGGAACAGGAGCATCTATATATTTCTTAGCATCTTCCCTAGCCAAATCTCTAGCTATAAGAACAGAATTACTTTTCTCAGCTTCACAAATATAGATAATTGCATGAGTAAGTGCTAGCTCGCATTCTGGTGGTCCTAACTCTTTCACTGCAGTAAGTGCACTAATAGCCATCAGCAGTGCATTACTATCAGCCATACCTATATCTTCACTAGCATGAGCTATCATTCTTCTAGCAATAATCTTAGGATCGCAACCACTAAGCAATAATTTTTGGCTATAGAAAAGTGCAGCATCAGTATCACTACCTCTTAAACTTTTACAAAAAGCACTAAGTACATCGTAAAAAGATGTTTCATCAAGTGCAACAGCTTTTTGCTGCATACATTCTTCTGCAGTTTGTTTGTCAATAACTATGACACCATCAGCATTTGCTGGAGTAGTACGAACTGCAAGCTCTAAAGCATTATATGCACTTCTTACATCACCACAACAGGTCCAAGATATATGCTCCATAGCCTCTTTAGTAAGTTCAACCTTAAGCTCGCCATAGCCATTCACCTTGTCTTCTATAGCTCTAAGTAGTGCTTTTTCGATATTCTTTGTAGTAAGTGCCTTAAATTCAAATATTCTACAACGACTAACTATAGCTCTAGTCATATTGATATATGGATTTTCGGTGGTACTACCTATAAAAATAATACTTCCTTCTTCTACAGCTTGAAGCACACAATCAGATTGAGCTTTGTTCCATCTATGACATTCATCTAAAAGTAGAAAGGTTCTAACTCCGTATAGCTTCAAATTAGACTTTGCTTCTTCTATAATCGCTTTAGCATCGCCAACACCAGAACTGACAGCATTAAGTTTGCAAAATCTACCTTTGCAGGTATTTGCAATAATATTAGCTATAGTAGTTTTACCAGTTCCAGGTGGACCATAAAAAATACAACTACCTATACTACCACTGGTAATAGCTCTAACTAAAAAACTATTTTTGTATATTAAATGCTCTTGACCTAAGAATTCGTCTAATGTAGCAGGTCTCATTCTATCAGCCAAAGGAGCAAATTGTTTAATATTTTCACTAAATAAATCTTCCATAGTATCTCCCAACAAAATAATTCTAACACATTACAATCATTTTATCAAATTTTGTTTTGAAGATTTAAAAATATTAATGTGCTCTATATTGTTAAATACAATACCGTTATACATTACCGAAACATATTCACCATTGTTTATATAAAACAAATCATCATTGTACTCCAATTTAAAATTAAATCGATAAAATCTTTCTTTTAAAAATATAATTTTATCATTACGAACTACTACCCCTAAGTAGTATTTCAAAATATAAATATACAACTCAATATATTTCTTATTTTCATACAAACATTTACACACATAACCAAAATTGTAACAACTTTCAATTTCAACCAAATTCAATAATTCTAATAAATTTTTTGTTAGATTTTTTCGCCTTAAAATACTAGTAAGTTGTTCATTAAAAAACTTGTTTAAAACTTTATTTTTTGTAGTAATTTTGATTGTAAAATCATTACAAAACAAACAATTATTTTTTGATTTGTTTTTGGTACTATACAAATTCTTATAATTTCTAATAATATAGGCATTTTTACAAGATTGCACAGCACTTTGCATAGTATCAAATTTATGAATAATTTTGATTTTATTTTTGGCATCAAAACTTACAATATCTACCACCTTAAAAATAGAGTGTTTTGTATATACTTTACTAATAAGTTTGTAGTTCTTTTTATAAATATTTTTTGTAGCACTTACCTTGTCTAAAAAAGATATAAATACTACTGTTATTTTACAATCAAAACTAGTAGAATTGTTTACAATTTCTACACTTCTATTTTTGAATTTCAAATACAAATATTTATCAAATACTTTATACAAATACACTACACCGCCATCAACATAGCAATATCTAAATTCCTTAATTAATTTGTTTTCAATATATACTTTGAAAGAATGTTTGTACGAAACAGTATTACTACTAATACTTAAACACTTTTTAACAGCTTTTGGTTTACCATCTAATAGCACGATCTTTGAAGATTTGGTCGGATTACACCTAAACACTAGTATTAAACTCAAAAAATACAACAACCACAAAACAATCAATATCATTAGTAAAGTATTTACCTATACACACAATTAAAACAAAAAAAAATAAACACATAACTAAGTATGTGTTTATTTAGTTAGATATTAAATAAGCCGAGTTCTGTATTAAGTGGTCATCTATCTAGACACGGTATTGCTAGCGTGTTCAAGCGATGTATCGAAAAACGAAGCGAGCAACTTTTAAATGTTTTTCTTATCTTGCACCGAGTAGTGTTTACAGCAAATGTTAGTTACCTAACAAGTTTGTGAGCTCTTACCTCACACTTTCACCCTTACTCTAGTAAACTAAAGCGGTTTATTTCTGTTGCACTTTACCTTAGGTCACCCTAGCCAGACGTTATCTGGTACCCTTGCTCTGTGGTGCTCGGACTTTCCTCATGATATTCATGCGACCACATAAATATCTAACTGAGTATATTATACTACATCATTACCAAATTTGCAATAGGAAAATGCAATTTTTTTTGGCAAGCCAATAGTCTTAATTATATATATAAATATATATAATTAAAAATGAAGCAATCTCCATCAAACATACTCATACTTATATATATGTAATCTAGCCTAAATATGTTACAACAATCTAAAAATATTCTTCTTTAGATATATTTTCTTTCATGGTTTCTATGGCTTTTTTCTCTAGTCTAGATATATAACTTCTACTTATTTTAAGTTTAGAAGCAACCTCTCGCTGAGTAAGTGCTGGACAACCATTAAGCCCATACCGCAAGCAAATAATCATATACTCTCTCTTAGTAAGTACTTGTTTAAGTTTTGCATTTAGTTTCTCCGACACCACATTATTATTTACCTTTTCTTCAATATCATCACTTTCAAACATTATATCAATAAGAGCTAATTCGTTATCTTCACTATCAGTACCTAAAGCATCTTCTATAGATATAGTGTTTTTGTGTTTTTTATTTACTCGCAGCAACATCAAAATTTCATTCTCAATACATTTAGCTGCATATGTAGAAAATTGAGTACCATGATTTAATTGATAAGTTTTGATAGCCTTAATTAGACCCAAACTACCTACTGATATCAAATCGTCAGCTTCTTCGGCACCATTATATTTTTTGACTATATGAGCAACCAACCTCAAATTATGCTCTATCAAAATCTTATAAGCTTCCTGGTCACCATTTTTATATTTAGTTAGATATTCATTTTCTTGTTTGGTTGTCAGTGGTTTTGCAAATGAAGTATTGTTTTTTACATAAGACGAAAACAACATTATCTTTTGAATAAAGTTTATGTAGCTTTCAAAAATCATTTTAACCTCTATTCAATTTTATTTTTTAACCTCCTAAAATTATATATATGTAGCTTTTTGTCGAAATTTGACCTAAAGAATTAAAAATAGAAAAAATATAAAAACTCTTTTTTATTGTACCTATATTGACAATAGTTGCTAATACTGATACTATATTAAAAAATTGTTGGAGAAATTATGAATAAAATAAAAGTTGCAATTTGTTACGATTTTGACAAAACACTTTCAGTAGACGATATGCAAAGCTACAGTTTTATAGACGATATAGGTATGGATATAAATAATTTTTGGGCAGAATGTGCTGAGTTTTCAAAAAAACAAGGTGCAGACAATATCTCATCTTATCTATATATGGGTTTAAAAAAATGCCGTGAAAAAGGAATTAAACCAACTAGAGAATTTTTCTATTCTTGTGGAAAAGATATAGAGTATTTCAAAGGAATTGAAACTTGGTTTGATAGAATAAATGCTTTTGCAGAATCTAAAGGTGTAGAATTAGAACACTACATAATATCTTCTGGTGTAAAAGAAATAATAGAAGGTTCTAACCTAGCAAAATATTTCAAAGAAATTTATGCTTGTACTTACTGCTACGACGAAAACGGAGAAGCTATATGGCCTGCAATTATGTTGAATTACACCAACAAAACACAGTTCCTGTATAGAATCAACAAAGGGATATTCCGTCCTAACGACAATTCTGTAAACAACTATATGCCTTATGATGACCGTCACATACCTTTTGAAAATATTATATACATAGGCGACAGCGAAACAGATATACCTTCAATGAAACTTGTTAAATCAAAACATGGTTATTCTATAGGTGTATACAATGCGGAAGAGTTACCCCAAACCCATCAAAACCTACTAAACCTAGATAGAGTTGATTATATAGCAAGAGCTGACTATTCGGAAAATAGTGAATTAAATAAAATTATTCAAGAGATCATTGAAACAATTTATCACAAAACAATACTAAAAGAAATTAACAAAAAACAACGAAAACAATAATAAAAAAAAAGAGTTGAATTTATTTTTCAACTCTTTTTTGTTATATACAAATATAGCATTAATTATTTATCTAAAATATAGCAAAATTTAGCCATTTTTACATAGTTTGCATAATACTAGATTTTCTTTCTAAGTATATCGCCAGCTTGCAATTTTAATTTTGTTTTTAGATACAATTTTTGTTGTACACCCAAAGCATCAACTACTTCTTCACCTTTTTCGTTTAACATAGGTGTAACCTCTATTTGTTTATTGAATGTGTCTGTAGGGCTAAGAACTTCTAATACATCTCCAACCTTAAATCTGTTTCTTTGTTCAATCAATACTCTACCATCTTTACCTGGACCCAAAACTACAGCCATAAACTCATGGGTTTGTACAGGAGTAGACGATTCTAAGCATTCTTTATTGTTACTACCATAGTAGAAACCTGTAGTGTAATTACGATGGCTAGTCTTATTCAATTCTTCTAAGAGTGGAGCAACCGACTTGTTGGTTCCCAACATATCGATGGCACGACGATAAGCATTTACAACAGTAGCTACATAATAAACACTCTTCATTCTACCCTCAATTTTTAGACTAGTAACACCTGCATCGTAAAGCTCTTGAATATGTGCTAACATATTTAGGTCTTTACTATTAAGGATATATGTACCACGACTATCTTCGTATATAGGATATTCTTCGTTATCTCTGCTCTTTTCGTGAATAGTATATTCCCAACGACAAGCTTGCACACAAGCTCCTTTGTTAGAATCTCTATTACACAAATAGTTAGAAAGCAAACAACGACCAGAATAAGAAATACACATAGCCCCATGTACAAATGCTTCGATTTCTACATCTTGAGGTATATATTCTCTAATTTCCTTGATTTCTGCTACACTTAATTCTCTAGCCAGAACCAGTCTTTTTACACCCATATCACAGAAAAATTTAGCAGAATATTTGTTTGTAATATTTGCTTGAGTACTTACATGCACATCAAGCTCTGGACATACTCTTCTAATCAAACTAATAATACCAACATCTGCAACGATTACAGCATCTACTTTGATTTTGTGTAAAAACTTGATATATTCTTCCATTTCAGCAAAGTCTACATTGTGAGCAATAATATTTACTGTAACATAAGCTTTTTTACCTAATGAATGTGCATAGTCTACACTTTCGATTAAGTCTTCATCAGTAAAATTGCCCGCATATGCTCTAAGTCCATACTTAGTACCAGCAAAATAGCAAGCATCTGCACCGTAATAGATTGCAGTTTTTAATTTATCCATATTCCCAGCAGGGGCTAATAATTCTAACATATTTAATCCTTTCTATTTATTTTTGATAACATTACACCGTCTCCCAACTTAAGTTCTTTCCATTCAAACTCTGGGTCTTCTTTGACAGCATCTAAAAATTTTCTTAAATTTACAACAATAGTTCTCTTTTTGTGTGGAATAGTGCCTTCCATAAAAACCATACCCTTAAAGTGTACATTGTCAGACACCAACAATCCGCCATCACTAAGCAAATTTTTTAATATAGGCAGATATTTGATATATTGTCCCTTAGGTCCATCTAAAAATATAAAATCATACTTTTTGTTTTGACTAGCCAAATCATTCAACACATCAAAAGCATCACCAAACAACATATTTACATTTTCACTAATGCCAGCACTATCAAAATGTTTTTTAGCTAAATCATAATTACTCTCAAAATTTTCGATAGTAGTTAAACTTGTCTTACTAGCACTAAGTAATAAAGTACCACTATAACCTATAGCTGTACCTATCTCCAACATATTTTTAGGTTGAAGTTTGTATGCTAAATTAAACAGCAATTTAGCAGTATCTTCTAATAACACTGGTATATGGTTTTCTCTAGCATAAGCCAAAATTTCTTTCATTTCTTGGTCTAATGTACTATTATATTTTTTTATTGCATTTTCATCTAATTCTATAAGATTGTCTAAATAATTTTCCATAACTATTTTATTATATCAAATTTTTAAAAAAAGTGTAAGGTTTAACTCACACTTTTTAATTTTTATTTTGTTTCTAATATTACGGGTATTACCATAGGACGGCACTTGATTTCTCTAGCAAAGAAACCTGTTAAGTTCTTTCTAATATTTGACTTAATCAAGCTCCAGTCTTGAGATTTGAAATCTGATTGACTAATAGTATTGATTACAATATTTTTTGCATCTTCTATAGTATTTACTTCGTTACTATTGTTGTATATAAATCCACGAGTAATAATGTCTGGCTTGCTAGTAAGAGCTCCAGTAGCACTACTAATTGAAATAACTACTACACAAACACCTTCTTCACTTAGTTGCATTCTATCTCTAAGTACTGTACTACCCATTTCTGATACACCGATACCATCAATTAACAATGAGCCAAATGGAACAACACCAGTTTTCTTAATAGTATTTTTGGTAATAGTAATTTGATCCCCTAAATCTGGTACTACAATATTTTGTTTAGGTACACCCATAGACTCAGCTAGATTAGCATGAGCTTTTAAATGTCTGTACTCACCATGACATGGTATAAAGAATTTAGGTTTAAGTAATGCATGAAGTGTTTTTAGTTCTTCTTGGTAAGCATGACCTGATGTATGAACTTCAGCTAATGATTCGTATATAACCTCTGCACCTTTCTTGTATAGCAAGTTTATAACATTATTTATAGCTTTTTCATTACCAGGAATAGCAGAAGAAGACAATATAATTAAGTCATTTTCGCCGATTTCAATCTTATTGAAATCACCTTCAGCCATTCTTGTAAGAGCACTTCTAGCTTCGCCTTGAGTACCAGTAGATAATATGCAAATTTCTCCATCAGGATATTTATCTACTCTAGTGATATCGATTACATTTTCTTTGTTAAATTTCAAATCGCCTAATTTGCTAGCAGTTTCACATACATTTATCATACTTCTACCACTAAATGCGATTTTTCTACCATATTTCTCTGCAATATTTAGTAATTGTTGTACACGGTAGATGTTACTTGCGAAAGTAGCTACTATAATTCTCTTTTGTTTATGTTGTGAGAAAATAGCATCTATAGTCTTGCCCACTTTAGCTTCACTAATACTAAATCCAGGTCTCTCAGCATTTGTAGAGTCTGCTGTCAAAAGCAATACACCTTTCTTGTTAATTTCACTCAGTCTAGCTAGATCCATACCTTCGCCATCAATTGGAGTATAGTCTACCTTAAAGTCACCTGTATGGAAGTATACTCCGGCTGGAGTAGTTATAGCAAAACCAACAGCACCACCGATAGAGTGTGTAACCTTTACAAACTCAATACTAAATACACCTAGTTTGATAGTTTGTTTTGGTTTTATAGATACAAGTTTTGCTTTAATTTTTTTGTGTTCTTTCAATTTGTTTTCTATAAGTGCACAAGACAATCTTGTTGCATAAATAGGAACATTTATATTTTGCAATAAATAAGGTATTGCACCTATGTGGTCTTCGTGACCATGAGTTACAAGTAGACCTTTGATACGGTCTTTGTTTTGTAACAAGTAGTTTGAGTCAGGAATAATCATATCAATTCCTGGCATATCTTCCGATGGAAATGTAAGACCAGCATCGATAATAATCATATCGTTACCGTATTCTAAAGCCATCATATTTTTACCAATTTCACCTACACCACCCAAAAATGATATTTTCAAAGCAGGAGCAGTTTTTTGACCACTGAATCTAGGTGTTCTTCTAACTGGTTTAGATGTAGTTTTTGATGTTGTCTTTTCTACATCTTTGGTAATCTTCTTATCCATAATTCTCTCCTTTATAATATTTTTACTTAATTTTTATGATAAATTACACACAAAAAATCCTAAGGACTCTTTGCCTTATATCTAATAAAAAATATATAGTTTTATATATACAATGCAATCTCATTGCATTTAAGTAACAAAAGTAGTTCTATTTTAAACTAAAAAAAATGTTTTGTAAATAGAAAAATATTAAATAATATACTTTAAACTGCTCAAAACATCGGTTTCTTCCATTTTTTGAGGAGTTACGACAGTTTCTCCATCTACATAAAATCTCATACCTTGGCTTGAATAGAAAGCAACCATATCAAAGATTAATATAGCCAAAAGTGCTAATGGGAATGTAACAAACAATGCTGCACCAAAAGTACAAACAGCACTTACTACATTTACTATAAAAGCAGTCATAAGAACTAAAATTGATGTAGAAAAAGTACGAGTAAATCTTCTCAACACAGCTTTTGCACCACGGAATAGACCTTGCCATACACCACAATCAAAAGTAACGATTGCAGGAATCCAACCAGCAAAAATAGTCACCTTAAGTGCTACAAGTAGACACCATAATGCAATTAAAATAATAGGAGCAATTATAATAAGACCACTAGAAGCAATCAACCATTTAGCAACCAAATAAAATATTGCTATTAATCCTAAATCAATAGGAAATTGAAGTGCAATAGAACATAACATATATTTTATATTTTTGCCAAAACAAGAAAATAAACTAGTAGTAAATCCCATTTTGATATTACTACTCATATAGTTATATAGTTCATTACATGCAGCAAATTTATAAATGCCACACAAAAAAGGTCTAACAAATGCAATTATTACCAAAAGCAAAGTTACATAAACCCACAAGTTTGAAATATTTGACACAATTACATCTAAAAATGTTTCAATAGTAACAACTGCACCGACAATAAGTTGATATATATTTAGTGAAGAACCAAATTCACTAAACATTACAGAAATATTGATAAACACATCGTTAGCTTTTAATACATTTACAATGGGCAAACTACAAGCATACACCAAACCCAACACACAAAGTGAAGAAAGAATTAGGTATGCTAAAATTTTCCATACCAAATTAAAATTAGTTAAGATTAATTTTATAGTATTTTTGTACATCATAAGATTATGCCCTATTAATAATAATATCTTTTAATATTGTCGTGTCTAGTTATTCTAGAAAAATCATAATACATTGTATAAGCTAATACCGGATAATAAGAATATAAAATAATCAAACTGATAATGTTTAATACAACGGACAATCCAAATAAATGTCCTACAATAACCAAAGGAACAATAATTACAAATGGTAGAACTACCAACAAGATTACTTGCCAAACTTTTTTACCTATAAGGTCTGTAGCATCTGACATACTAGTAAGTATAGAATATCCACAAGTACAGGTATCAACTACAGCGATTAATACCATACCAAATAGATAAGCTACTAGTAACAGTGACAAAGCGAATATTATAACAAATATAATATATGCTGGCAGAGATATTACTGTATTTAGACAGCCAAAAACAATATGCAATATAAAGCATACCAACCCTAACAAAAACTTGTATAATACATAACTAGCAATAAAAATCAATGAATATGTAGCAACAATTAGAGAGTTGTTATTTATAAAATTTAAAGTTGGAGAAACATTAAGTTTACCAGTTTTGAAATGATTATCTACAACACCTAATACTGCAGAAATCAAAACAACAAACAAAATAATAGCTAGCAACCAGTTAAATGCTGCTACCCAAGAAATACCGTAAATTGCTTTTAAAATATCACCAAATCCTGACACAACTAAATTTTTGTAATCCACAACAAAAGTTATTGTAGAAAAAGGCTTTAGTAGTCCACCCATAAAGCAAGCTGGTAATACAACAAAACCAAGTACAAATATTAAATTTTTGCAAAGATATTTTATTGTTTGAGTTAAATTTTTCATATTTTCCCGATATTATTTATTATATTATATATTAAAAATATATTAAATTCAAATGATTTAAGTTAGATATATCATTCAAAAAAGCAAAAAGACGAGCAAAAATACTGCCCGTCTATTACAAAATATTAAATTTTATTCGACATCGTCTATATTCAAATCACTATTACCTGTATGTTCTTCTACATCATCTTCTTTGCTTTTCTTGGTAGGAATGAGCACTCCAACCACAACAAGCACACCACATATAGAAGTTACAATTTCATTGAAATATTGAACATTTACTGCAAACCCAACTATATTTCCTATAGTTTGCACCAGTATAAGAATAGCACCACTTAAACTAAGCCAAAATCCTGTAGTTTTAATCTTCATTTTCATTATTCCTTTTGTTTGATAATTTTGATACAGTATTTTCTATTTTAATTATGTTTTCTTTAACTTCATCAAATCCATCAGCCAACATAGAAACATTTTCATCAATCACATTTACTTTGTTTAGAGTCTTATTTAATTCACAAATTGTCTCTTGATATTTTTGTTCTCTATTCCTAGAATCTCTAAGTTGATATATCAATAAACCCAAAAACAATACGGCCCATAGTCCATTATTAAGAGCTAGATTTAGAATTTCTTCCCACATATTATTTGGTATATTCATTTACTAATTTTGTATAGTTGTCACCTAATTTCTTTTTAAAATCGGCATCTGACATAATATACAAAATTTCTTCTCTAGTTAAATTTTTAAAATAGTCTTTTACACTATTGTATATTTCATCACTCTTAACCCTATTTACAACATTTGGACCATATTCACCATATAGTTTAACCATATCAATAGCATCTTCCCAGCTAGCAGAACCCAACTTGTTTTTCAATTCGTCAACTTCTTTGTTGAAATTAGCTTCTTTTAATGCTATTTCATTGTTATACTTGATAACTTCTGCTTCCCTTTCACTCAATTCTTGATTTAGAGAATTGATTTTTTCTTGCAATTTCACAGCATAGGTTACATCAAAATTATTTAAAGCTGTTTGCTTTTGACTATTCAAAGCACTCAACTCGAAATTTATAGCATTAATTTGATTTGATAATTGAGCATCAAGGTTTTTATATTCATTTATTTTATCTTTCTCAAAAGCATCAATTTGATTAATTACAATGCTACTTCTACTAAGCCCTCTTTTTAGAGCTTGATTTTCGATAGAAGTAATTGCATCAGCATAGTAATTATCCAACTTTTGTTTGGCTTGATTGTTTGACTCTAGGATATCATCCTTATTCGAATTTAGATTATCTTCTTTTAGTTTAAATTCATCTTCAATATTTTGCAATCCAGCACTTCTGTAATCTCTCAAAGAGTCTTCACTCTGTCTAACAATCTCACTTTGACTTGGTTTACTAAACTCCATCTTTTCAAGCGAAATTTTGTCTGGCACAGAAGTTTGATTTGAGCCACCATACTTTACAGTAATAGAATCAATTTTTGAATTGATGTCACTCAAATTCTTTTTCTTTTTTTCTTCGTCAACAAGCTTAGTTACCTGTCCTACAACCATATCTGGCAAATTATAATTCATCATCTGTAATCCTCCTAAAAATAATTGTCCATAATTAAATCTTTTAATTTTGTTTAATACTTTTTTATTTACTTTCATTAACTCAAATCAACCTCAATAATAGAGTCATCATATCTGACTACAATTCTTTCTGCATCTATCAAACAAACATCATTAGCATTGTTATACTGTCTAGAGTCTACTAAGTTTACTTGACCATTTTCAAAATAAATATTAGCATCCAAAACTTTGAACCCCTCTGCATTTTTATAAGAAATCAAATAATTGTTTGATGTAGTTTTTAATACTCTGCATTCTTCACTTTTACACAAATATATAGGGTTAGAAAATGTCGTATTTAAGCCATTATTTTCGATATTGCATAGTAGTATAAAATTATTTGAATTTTTGTCAGTGCAAACAAAATATATCCTATCATCTACAATATTTGATACCCTACAAATTTTATAAACTTTCAAATTATTACCAGCACTAATATTATAAAAACCGTTTATTATTTGACCTAAAGAATCTAGATATACAATATTTAAAAAACCATCGATTATATATGCAATCAAATATTTCGAACTAGAATTATTCAACTCTACAATTTGTGCAAAGCTTACGATTGGCAAATTAGTTTTTATATTCTTGCTACCATTGTAGATATAAATACCATCAGATAATTTATACAAAATATTACTACCGAACAAATCAAAAAATTCGCCGCCATATATACCACCTGTAGCAGAATAAAACTTAGCTATTGAATCACTAACACTATCTCCTTTACTAACCAAAAACATACCATCATATTTAAAAATTGAACGAAAATTAGACGGAATAGAAACTAAAGTAACATCCTCATCTTTCAAATTAAAATTACCCATTATAGTCAAGTTGCAATCAAAGGCAACATCTGTGTCAAATTCAAATTTTACACTTTCGTTACCATTTATATTTAATCTTATAGATGCAAAGTCAAAATTGTATTTGTAATATTGAAGCTGAGAATTTATATATACCCTACAATTCACTTTACTAGATGTAGACATATTAAAATATATAAATCCTTGACCATTTACATCTATCACAAAGTATTTTTGTGAAGTTTTGACACTATATTGTACACACTTATTTATATAACTTTTTTCTTTTTGATTATTAGTTTTGTATAGTCTATCAATTTTGGTTAATGCAATTTTGCCATAATCCATTACACTAACCCCACCAGTATATTGGGATTTGAAATTTCACAATCAGCACTATCTGTCTCAAAATCTACAGCTATCAACTTACCTTTAACAAATGTACTTATATGAATCAAGTCGTTTTTTGGTATCCCATAATATGATTTTTTCAACCTTTCTGTTCTAATTGTAACTAGCACAGGAACATTGGATTTTAGATAAATATCTTTGACAACTTTCAATTTTTCGGGATACCCAAAATCTCCCAATGGAGACTGCCAACATTTAGGTAAATTAGTATCTTTAACAAGCCCAGTTTTTGAAACCTCACCACACCTATAAACCCCATTATCTAAATAACAAGCAAGTACTTTATTAACCTTATCATCAGCCAAGGAATTTAAGTTTCGAATATCAACACCACGAAGTATATTTAGAGTGTTAGTTTGAAGATCTAGCTCTAATAAGGCATTATTATAGTAATCAAAATTTTCACACAAAATCTTTTTGTCATCTTTGAAGTTTAGATTGCAAGCCACATAATATTTCCCATTTGAATAACAGCTACAAGCAAAATGATTCATTGTATTTTCTAACAAACTATCTATATTTAGGTTTATTTTAGTAGTCGAATAACCATCAAATACATAAATACCATTTTGTGTGAGCATCAAAATCCTATCTCCACACTCACATACTGTATTTCCAAAAATCTTACCACTAGAAACAAACAATGTAGACACATCAAATTCTGTTTGATCAGCAAATGCTGTAATTTTTGAAATTCCATACTCTCTAAATACATACACATAGTCATTAAAGCTAACAACCTTGTTTACAATACCATAGTTGTCATTAAATTTAATAAAACCACCTTCAGTAAGCGATACATTCCAGTTTGTTGGATTTAAGTCATCTGAAAAGCATACTTCGTATCTATCATCCGAAACAGTAGCAAACAACCTTTCGTAATGTAAACACATACTCTTAATTTTAGGTGCATTTTCAACTTTTATTGCTGTCATATCTTTACTATTAAATACCCACATACCATCTACAGAACAAATAAGAATAGAATCTTCACCATTAAGGTTGTAATTTACTAAAGTAGCTTCGCCTGGTATATTTATGTTTAAAATTTTAACATAGACATCATAAGTGTTACATATATCAAAATAGTAAAAATCGCCTAAGTAATCTTGAAATATAATATAGTTTTCGTAAGAATAATCTTCTAAGCCAAACATATTGTGATTTTCTTTTTTGTATAACCAACTAGCTTTAAATTTAAAACCAGCAGAAGAAACCCTTCTTTGAGTCCTACTAGTAATATCATAAGAATTAGGCAAATATATTGTTGATACACCCAAACCAGTCTTGAGAGCACCATTATCAAAACTAAAATTGTATGTATTTGTAGAATAGCTTATGGGTAAAATATTTTGATTACAATCAGCATTTATGCCATTAAAAAAATGTGCATAATTCACCCTTTTATAGTTGACTTTTTTACCAGTCAATAACTCCTTCTTTACCATTAAATCCACAACCTTTTCTTGATTTTTAATTCTCTACGAGGTCTATTTATATTAATTAGAGATGTTTTGAATCTGTTGTCCCAAATTGTAGCATCGTCATATCTACCACCTATATAACAATATTCTGCAACTACACCATAACTAAGAACTCTTTCGCTCAGTTTAAAGTTGTTAAAATCTATTGTAGAATTAATATTAGACACAAGTGGTTGATAGGCAAATACAATTTCTAAATCCCCTGGAGAAGTTTCAAGTCTGTTTGGTTTACAACTAAATTCAACCTCCACACCGTTTTGTTTAACTTTCAATATATCAACAATAGTTTTAGACGAAATTGAGGGATACGAAATCATACCCGTAGTAGAAGTCAAACTTTTGGTATCAGTAAGTGTTATATATTCACTAGCTACCTGATTGCACACTAAATTACAACAAGCAACTAAGAAATTAATTTCTTCTGTTTGCACATCATCTGCAGTTTTAGACCCTCCTAACAATGTGGTCTCTAACAAATCATTTAAATTTAAAAACATTGCTGCATTTTTAACTATATTTTTTACTATCATAACCCCTCCTTTTAACACCATTTGTATTTATAAGCATCAGCATCTACACCGACAACTTTCTTAGATGAATAATCATAAATTTCTTTGAGTTGATACTTAACTCTATCTTCTATGATTTGATTGTTTGATTTTTCTATTTTAAAATTGTTTGACTCAATTGCTTCTATCATTTCATCTACTTTTTGAGATTTAAGCACATAATCAATTGCCCTACTATCTAAAGAATTAAACGGCAATGTTAAACAATATGTATTAGTAAAACAACTATTGTGAACTTCATACTTTTGATTTTTTGTATTAAACAAAACAAAATAATCTTTATCTATATGCTTTAGGCGATTTGTAATATTAAACACATCGTGTGTTATCTTAATTTTCATAATTTCACCTTTTATAAAAAAGTATTAAGGTGCAACTAATTGTCACACCTTAACTACTTAAAAAATTTAATTTAGACTATGCTACAGTGATACCACTTAATTTAGCTTGTCCACCTGTATCTTCACTGCACGAAGTCTAGTGTTAATTATTTGTATTTCTACACTGCTATTTGTCTAATGTTTTGACAAATGAAAAACCACTAGGTTTCCCTAGCGGTCTATTATAATCTATTATTATTTACCAAACCATTTCTTTGACATAGCATCTAGAAGTGCCTTTGTAATTTCATAACCACTTGCATTTCCTATAACAGAATCTACTGTGCAATATGGACATCGTGCTGTTGGTTCTTTATTTTGAATCCAACTCTTTATCTCTGTTGGTACAAATAACTCTTTACAGTAGAAGCAACCACAAGTATCACTCTTCTCAATTTCCATTTTATTGTTATTACTATGCTTATGAACTTCTTCTAATAATTCATTTGTTATTTTTTCCATTCTATGCTCCTATAATTTTCTTATAACACTTTTTAAATTGCCTCCAAAAGGCAATGGTTCTCCAGGTTGATAAATTTTTCTAAAGACAACAGTGCCAATCTGATCTCCATTATTTCCTGTTGGTACAACAACTCTATCACCTAAATTATAAATCGAATTGTCCCCATAATAACTATAGTACCCAGAAGATTGATTTAGAAATCTTACACCAACAATATGTATTCCATTAATTTTAGGTCTTTCAACCTCTTTCAATTCAAAATGATAACCATTAAATACAAATTCTTGGTTTTCTAAATAAATCTTGTTTTTAAATAAACAATCAAACACTTCTTTGCTTTCATAATATTTTTTACGAACATTTTGGAGTTGGGGTTCAAGAAATTTCATAGAACTCAAAACATAGTCATTTGCAACCATATTATACAAAGGTTTTTCATTATAAAATGTTTCAGGAATGAAACATAAAGGTTTATCAGAAACATCAAATTTATTATATCGTGATTGCATATAAAAGTCTTGTCCATCTTTGTTCCCAGCAATAGTAAACCATATTGACTCATTCTCTAGCACATTACAAATAAAATTTTCAAGATTCTTTTTTTGGACAATTTCATCATAGAATTGATTTTTGTATCTATCAGAAAAATGAATTTCAACATCATTAATCAATAACGAAATCCACCCCTTTTCTTCAATAATCTCAAAAACCTTATTTTTTTCAAGCATTGTTAAACCTCTTATTTTCTATATTTATTTATGATTGAATACAATGTTTCATCGCCTTTTTCGTTAAGAACCCTATCAACACTTACAGGATTAAAATCTGTATCCTCTTTCCAATATGGATCTGCTCCATTTTTAAGCAATGTTTCAAGAACTTCATACTTATCTCCATCTATATCTGTTATCATTACATAAACCAAAGGAGAATAAGTGCCTTCTACAATATTATTTACATCCGAACCTTTGTCTTTTAGCATAACCTCTAGAGCATGATTGTTCAACCAGCTTGCCGCCCATTGAATAGAATTTTTTGTTAATTTCTTTTCTATTTGATTGTCCTCATATTCAAACATGACTGGCTCTTTTTTAAATTCTTTATTCAATCCTGGCAAATTATAAACATAATCAAATACTTCATCATCTTTGCGTTCTATGGCATCGTGGATTAATGTTTTACTAGAAAAGTCAATTGCATTGATGTTTGCTCCTGCTTTAAGCAACTTATCTATCAAGTATTTATAATGATCTGAATAAACCGCATATTGCAATGCTACTCCACCATATTTAAGATCAACTATGTTCACATCACATTTTGACTTAATTAAATAATCAAATATTTTAACCGCATTTACCCTAATTGCCGCATGCAACAAAGGTTCTCCCCCGATATAGATGTTTGGATCAAGGTTTAGTTTTTTAAAAGCTTCTACATCATCATTATTTAAACAATCATCAAAATCTTCAGCATTTGCCATATTCTCCGCAAATGGATAATATTTTAAATATTTTGCATACTCATTCATATGCTCTTTAAATTCTGCAAATAATTTTGAATATTTTTTAAGCAAATCTGGATTATAAGCAACATCTGTATGTGCAGACATGCCATATAAAGCACCCTCTTGAGAAATTGCAGTTTTTAAATTAGCCTGTCTGTTTGTTTTCATTAAAATCAATTTATTAATATCACTTATAACCCCTTCCTTGAAATTATACTCGTAATCTTCAGACCACGCATAATGATTTCTAACATCAAATGGTTTACCTGTTGAACCATTAATTGATACAAATGAAGAAATTGATCTTGAAAAGCCAAATGAAAACTCATATACAACATAAATATCACATTTTGCAATGTAAATACAAATCGTGTCAGTACTTCCACGACGATCTAATATATCAACACCATCTGTATTATAATATTGTGTATATTTCCATATAAAATAACCAAATTCCGTATATATCATTGTAGAATCGCCAATATCATAACCAGGTGCAGATGTTAAAACTCCAGGTTCTTTATATTTTAAATTATCTTTTTTTAACAACTCTAAAACTTCTTTCATAAATATTCCCCTTTTCTAAACAATCATCAATATTAGAATCACAATGACAGCAAATCCAAATGCAGTTCCAAATCCTAATGCCATTTTCTTTATTGTAGAGATTTCTTTATTTATATTTTCTAATTTTTCTGCAATGCTTTTGTTCTCTGCTTTCAAGTCTTTTGTTGCCTTATCTATTCTTGTTTCAAGACTCTCATTCACTTCATTAGCTTTGTTTACAATGTTTGTGGCTGTATTCTTGATCTCTAGGTTTATTGCATCTAGGTTTTTTTGTATGGTCTTAAAGTCGCCTTCAACAAGTTCAATGGCTGTTGATACTTTGTGATAATCATTCCTAATATCTTGCAACTTTTCTGTTAATGCCTTTGTTTGCTCAATCAAGTCATGTGTCTTTTTATCATACTTTTCTATCTCGGCCAATACTTTATTTGCTTGTACAATAGCATCATCGAAAGTTTTTATTGATTTTTCCATTGAAACACTTATGTTGGCAGCATTTTTCATTTCTTTTGAAACACTTTCCAACTCATCAATAATCCCATTAATTCTTTCTATATTTATCATTTATTTTTCCTCCAACATCTCGAATCTTTGATGCTATATTATAAATAATATGACTCTCAATTTCTTCGTTTTGATATTCTTTATAAAGGTGTTCAGCAAAGTTTTCATCCACCTCTAATATTGATTTCACTACAACATCCTTGTATTTATCTTTTGGAATAACATTAAACATTTCTCTTACGATTTCTGTAATTTCATTTGTTGCAAATCTTGAAATTTCTTCGAATGCCATTTTTAG
>JAFVTW010000011.1 GCA_017503005.1 Clostridia bacterium
AATATAATATTTCCCTAAACCAATTATATTTTTTTTATATATCTAAGTCAAACATATAATCAAACATTTCAACAAAAATAAAAAAACAACCATCGAAATGGTTGTTTTATTTTTAATTTTAAAAAAACTATTTAGCTTGGTTAGCTTCAATGATTTTAACAATGTCATCAACAGTTTTTAATTTAATTGCTTCTTCATCACTAACTGTTACATTAAATTCATCTTCTAAAGTCATAAGCAACTCTACCAAATCTAATGAGTCAGCACCTAAATCTTCTAAAATTCTAGACTTAGCTTGGATTCTTTCTTCTTTAATACCTAGTTGGGCAGAAAGCAAACTTTTAACTTTTTCTAATACCATGAGTTCCTCCTCAACATTTGCTAATCTAATTATAAAAATTAAAAGATTGTTTGTAAAGCGAATAAATCTAACTTTTAAATTTTAGACAAAATTATTTTGATTCTAAATTTAGATATGTTGATGGATCAATCTTTACATTGTCTTGAGTAACTTCAAAGTGTAAGTGATTACCTAAGTTTAATTCGTTAGCAGCAGTACTGCTCACCTTGCCTATAACACTACCTTTAGAAATAGTATCACCAACTTTTACTTTTACATCAGAAGCTAGACTAGAATAATGTGTCTTCAAATTATTGTTGTGTTTCAAAACAACTACAGTTCCATCTAAATAATTTGTATATACATCTTCTACTACCCCGTCTAGACATGCAAACACTTCGCTACCTTCAGCAGCTGTAAAACATATACCCTTATGGGCCTCCCACTGCTTAAGAGTATTGTTGTATACCAAACTAGTATCATTGTAGTCTTTTGCGACAGTATATGTTAGTAATGGACTATAAAAACTAATCGGCTCATTATTTACAACTGGTGTATTGTTGTCAGTTTGTGTGGTGTTGTTGGCAGAAAGTATAAGTATAATGCTCACTACAACCATAATAACTGACAGTGCAATAATATAGCCGTACCTTTTTAAAAAGTCCACAACCATCTCTTTTTTGCTTTGTTTCATTCTAAAATCCTCCACTATTTGTTAGTAAAATAGTTGACCAGATTTTGATTTTTATACATACAAATTTCAAAAACCTTGCAAAATTAGTGGATATCCTATTAACATTTTTGGCCCAGATTTATATATTTGAATATTTATTTTTGTGCTATTAGAAAAGATACTAGTAGGCAACTTATTAGTATGTCCAGTAATCAATACTCCATCATTTATTTCTACTGTTTCTAAAATATTTAAGCTTAAAGCACCAACAATATCTTCTATAGAATATTCATTTGATACTAGCAAGCACTCTCCTGCTATGCTAGATAATTTATCTATAATACAACCCACATCATTTATATCTACACACAATATCTCGCCACAACCATTTGGCATCGATCTGATATTTTCTAGGTTGCTTTTGCAATTTGAATATATGTAAATTCTTTCTATATCATTCTCAAATATATCGTGTAAGTACTCATAACTAATAGCAGTATATGACAAAACTAAAGATATAAACAAAATAAAAACAAGTAACCTTTTCATCTGTCCCTCCAACAAATGATTTACTTGTTTTTTATTTTTATACTATAAGACTATTCATAAGTCCCACATCTCTCAAAAATACAGAATACGAACACTTAGTATATGTCTCAGGTAAACTATTGACAGCTGTCAACAGTACACTCGACGACATATACTTTTTTAAAAACACCCCATTGTCAAAATACAGTTTTTTAAACCTTGACACCAACTTTGATACTAATCCACTATATGTTTCAAACACCGTCTTGAACGATGATTTTATATTTGTAAAATTATCTATATGTTCACCTAGATTGTCATCACAAACAAACGACCTATATATACTGCTAAGTGAAAACTTATCATTACATCTTTTAGCAAAAGCCATTCTGTCGCCATAGCTAAACCCAACATCTTTACTTAATTCATCTGCATTTAATACAACCTTTAATGTTTTAAATCCAATAATCATAGATATAGCACAGCTCTCGCCAAACCCGATATTTTTGTACCTATTTTTATTTATTATTGCACTAGATAGTCTATACACAAAACTATCTATATAGCTTTCATAATCAAGTAGCTCACTTACCCTACAACACAATTTAAATAACATTATTTTACCAAATCCTGTCCTCAAAACAGGTGTTGGAAGCTGTGTGAGGGAATGAATCACTTCTTCTAGTGCTAAAAGTTTGGCATTGTCGACATTATTAGAATACACAGCCTTACAAAACACCTGTTCCAAAATATAAAAGCTAATTGACGACAGCTGACCATAACAATTTGCTATTTTTTTATAATTACAACTACTTAAAACATTATAATCTGCCACCACATACTCATAATGTTTAAGCAATAATGACAAATTAGGAGAATCTAGCACCAACATTTTATCAATATTTGCAGCACGAATATCTTCAATGCAGATATCGGTCGACATATTAATAATTAATCCCACATCGTCCGTTATTTGTGCATTTACCAAATCTGTAGCACTGCCTAACCCATCACTCATATTTGGCACACATATCTTTTCAATATTTTTCACTTTTTGACCTATTCTATCCAAAAACTCACCAAACAGATTGTCAGTATCACTATTTTTGATAACCAACAGCTTAAAATACTTATATTTCTTCTCTATTATATCTACAGCATCATTTAATGATTTATAAAAATTTGTCACAATATCACCTCTACAATATTGTACAACACAAAAACTTTAATCTATTGCAAAATAAGATTATATATTTGACTTATTCTAATTTTATATATCGAAATAAGTATTTTTTTATAAAATATACAAATAGTAAAACAAATGAAACACAATCAAGATATAAATAAAATCATTTTAATAATCTTTATTTTTGTGTACTTACTATCAATTATGTGTGGGACAACCTACTGCTACCCTGCGGACATAATAAACGAAACCACAAACCAACACAAAATTCAATCAGTTGTGGACTTGATAGAACAAAAAGAGTACAAAAAAGCACTAACTAATCTAGAACAAATAGAAAATATTGACCAGTGTATGTTTCAGTTTTACAAAAAACAACTAGCCGAACTATTAGAAAACTATAAAAAAATACTAATAGATGATGCTAATTACTATACAGCAAATGGAGATTTTGCATTTGCACTAAATCTACTAAACAATAAACAAAAATATTTTAAGGACGACAAAAACATACAAGCACTAATAGAACACAACTATAATCAAGTACGAAAGAATAAACTAACAGAATATGCCGGCAAAATCGCCATTTTAAACACAAACTGCCTCCTATCCTTCCCTTCTAAAGCACTAAATCCTAAAAACCCTTTATATGAGCAATTTGACAACAATCACATAACCCCAAACGAATTTAAAAACATTTTATTTTCGCTATACTCAAACAATTATGTATTGGTTGACTTAAAATCTCTAACCCAACCAATATTTGTACCTGAAAACAAAAAACCCGTCGTTCTCACATTTACAAATTGCAGTTACGAAGATAAATACAAAAACAAAGGGCTTATAGACAAAATAATTTTGGATAGAAATGACAATCTAGCCACATTCACCTCAAAACAAAAAATAGCTCAAAGAATAAGCTATGACAATGACTTTATTACCATACTAGAATCATTTATAAAAACATATCCAGATTTTAGTCTAAACAATGCAAAAGGTACTATATGTATAAACGGTGCAGATGGCATTTTAGGATACAAAACACAAAAATCTAATGCTACTAGTAGGTTCGAAATAAAAAAGGCTCTGGAGGTCATAAATAGGCTTAAACAATCTGGCTGGTCATTTGCTTGTAATGGATACACTGGACAAAACTTCGAAAAAATAAATCATATTGAGTTTAGTAAAGAAGTATCTAGTTGGATAAATGAAGTAAAAAATATAATAGGAAATACAAATATTTTTGTATCAAACTGCAACTATGAATCACTTTCCACAAGTGTCAATGATAGATACAACCAAGAACTATTGAAAGAATATAAGTTTTCAATATATTTGCAGCCTAGCGATTCTTTCAACCACACAATCGAGGCAGAAACCTATATTTTTGATTATATAAATATAGGTGGTGAATTCCTTAGAAATTGCCCTCAAAACGAATTATTTGATCCCCAAAAGGTCTACGACCACCTAAACAGAAACAAACCGTACAACAAATAAAAAAGCATAGAATTATCTATGCTTTTTGTTTTTTGTTGATTGTGGTTTAGAATTTAAAATTTCATATTCCATTTTTGTTTGTTTAATCTTTAGTGCTCTATTTTTCTTGTTGCCATATACAAAATCGTACACAATCACAATAGCACCTTGTAACAAGTAAATAAAGTAGTTCATTATTCTCCAGAACAACATTGCCCAGAACAATGTTCCATCGGCAAATAAGCTAGCAAACAATGCACTAAATGAAATTTCGGCAACACCTGTACCACCTGGTATAGGAATGTATTTTGTAGCCAATTCTACTAATATAAATTTACTCAAAATCTCAAACATTATAGCTGTTGTAACACCATCATTAAATGTCAAATACAACAAGAATGGTACAAATGATTTGGCCACTACAATAGCCGCAGAACAGAACAATGAAACAATTGTAATCCACAAACTAGAAACATAATGTTTTGTACTCTTTTGATACTCCAAAATTGTTCTCATATATTTATTGAAAGACAATCTGTAATCTTTAACAAAGTGAAGTTTTTGACCTAATTTTAGACAGAACATAAGGCATTTTGGCATAAATCGCTTACTAATACCAAACAAGATAAGCATTGTCAAAATCAAACAAGAAATACACAAACTGATAATGCCCCAAACAACTAGTACTGTTTGAAGTTCTTCTCCAAACAAATTTGTATTAAATATAAGCACTACCAAAGATATCACAGAAAATGCTATATTATTAAATATTGCTTTTGTCAATGGTATACTTGTAGCCACACCACCATTTACACCCCTACTATGTAGATAGAAAATCTCAAATGGTTGGCCACCTGTAGCAAATGGTGTAATACAATCGTAGTATCTAGAAAGAGCTGTGGACTTGTAACACATTACAGGCCTAAACTGCTTGGTAGACTTGTACAATAATATGGTTGTACGAGCTGTTTCGATAAGCATTATAAATGCAAACACCAACAATGTATAAAATAAATAGCTATACTTAGTATTACCCTTCAAAATTTCCAAAGAAACAACACCAAAAGTATTGCTATGATATATAAGTACTAGGCCTAATACCACAATATTGACTATAAAGAATATAAGGTTTAACTTTTTAGTTTTCTTTTTTGATTGAGTCTCAACAACTTCTTTTGCATTCTCTAAATTAAGAATCTCTGCTTCGTCTTCAACCTTCTCTATTTCTTCTGTCAGTTCTTCTTCCGAAATAAAAACTTCTTCTTTGGCAACCTTAAATACAGTAGAATATTTAATAGGGTTGTTGCTCTTTAACTTTTTAGAAGCCTGTTTGTTTCCTAATTTAATGTGTTCATTTTCGCGATTGCTAAAAAAGTACACACTAGCAGTGCTGTTCTTAGAAGGCTCATTAAATTGTTCTTCTTTGTTTTTTAGCATTATAAACACACGATTCCTTTACAAATTTCACAAAAAAGGTAATAGACACACGGTCCATTATATTTTAATATAACATCTTAATATTTTTAAGTCAAACAATTATATTTTGATATATATATATTATTTATATATACAAACAAAAAAAGTAGGCATATACCTACTTTTTATTGTATTATTTCTTTTCTTCTAACAATGTTAGGAATCTCTTTTCCCAGTATCTAATCTTTTCAACACCAGCACTCAAGTCAGCAACTTTACTATTTAAAATTTCTGTAACTTTTGTAGAATTAGTATTGATAGCATCGTATTCTACATGGAATAATGTTTTTTCGCTAGATGGTTGAGTTTTGATATTGTATAAAGCTTCCCATGTTAGATTTTCAATATTGCCATATTCTACAACATTTCTAACAGGACCCAAATTCATAATTACATGATAGCCATAGTCAGTCAAAATAGGCTCACTAATAGCACCCAAACCTTCCTTATTGTGTAATCTTCTAGCTTCGTCAGCGAAAGGTTTAACCATTTGATCTTGCACATTTGTATCTAGGTTTACAACATAGCCAAAGTCTTTATTCATAATACCTTCGTCATCGTTGTATCTATATAACATTGTATTGAAAGCTTTTGCTCTTTGTTCAAATTGAATTTCTGCATCATATTTGTTTACATTGTTTAGAATGTCTTGGTAAGCCAAAGTTGCATTTGTTTTCTTTTCTACACCATTGTCTAGATAAGTAACTACTGTATTGTCAATATCTTTAACTTCTGCAATTCTAGCATCGTAAACTTCTTTTGTAATAGAGTTTGATTTGTATAGTTTTTCTAATCTTTCAATTTCAGCTGTTTGAGCATCTGAGAACTTGAATAAGATGTGTGTAACATATACATATTCATTTCCACTATTTGGGTGGTAGTAAACTGTAGAAGCATCACTAGCCATTGCTTTGTGGTAAGCAGCTTCGCCGTCTTTACCAGAATACAATTCGTAATCTCTTTTGTATTTTTCTTTGTAACTATCAACAGCAGCTTGAGAAACGATTTCTAAACCATCTTCTACAACTTCTTGATATTTAGAAATATATTTATTTTCTTCTAAAATACCGTATATACGGGCAATTTCTTTTTCGAATGCTTTTTCGTCTGTATAAGATTTACCTAATTCTTCGTTGTTCTTTTGCAAATCAGCGATATATCTCTTCCAAGCTTCTGCACTGATATCCTCGTCTGTAGTAGCTTGTACAAATTCACCAGGATCGGTTGTATCTTGTTGCTCTTCTTCTTTTTCTACTGCTACAAGTTTGTATTTTAATTGAGCAGAGCCATTTACAACTTCTTCATAGTATTGTTTTTCTACTGTAGGTTCGTATGGTGTATATTCTGCACGAGTAACAGTAGTAGCAGGAGTTTCTTCTGTACTAGCTTCTTCTTTGATATCTCTATCCCACTCTACTCTAATTTCTGCTTCGTATGAAGCTAGAGTTGAATTGATATTTTCGTAGACTTGTCTTTTTAAAACATTCTTTTCTTCGGTGGTCAAACTGATTTCTTTTTTGATTTGTTCTACCAACAACTTTCTTTGAACCATAAGTTCTGCAGTTTGTTTTAAAACTTCTTCGCCTGTCATTTCTTGATCATTTTGCGCTAATTGATAACCATAATTGTTGTATGCTTGTAACAAATCTTCCATAGTAAAGTCGTACTTGTTATTATTGTCATACACAATTTGTGCTACAGTTTGACTGTAATATTTGCTTGCATTAAGCTCAAATAAATTACAACCAGCAAACATTGTAACACTAAGTAGTAACGCAAAAACATAACTAAATAATTTTTTCATTTTTGCTCCAAAATATAGTAATAATATAATAATACTTTTTATAAAGTCCTAGGTATTGTACCAAATTTGAAATCATATTGCAACTAACTACATAATATTTTTAGGACATTAGTTTCAAAATTTGCACAATATTTTCTAAACTTATAAACAAATTACTGTCATTTTTTATTGTAAGTATAGGCAACTTTTCTAAATTTAATACTGCATCAAACTTATTATCTGCCAAAACTGCACTAAAATTTTTTAGTAGTTTGTCGGTAGCTTCTTCAAATGTAAAAGTGGTTTGGTGCACCCCAATACTTATTCGCTTGATATTTAGTTCTCCACAAGCATTTTTAATTCTAGCTATATACATCAAATTAATAACTTCGCTAGGGACTTCGCCAAAATTAAATTCTAACTTTTTGGCTAAATTTTTGGCATCTTCCAAACTAGAAACTTTAGCTATTTCGGTATAAACTTCCATTCTGTTATTTGATGCTTCCACATAGTAAGATGGCAAGTTTGCATCAAAGTAACAATCAATCTTGACATCACTAACCTTAGCAATCTTTTCGCCCTTAATCTCTGCCATAGCCTCGTTTAATAGAGTAAGATACATACTATAACCTATGCTCTCTATATGCCCACTTTGCTCAGCACCAAATAGGCTACCTGCCCCTCTAATTTCTAGGTCTCTCATAGCTATTTTGTAACCATTACCCAAACCACTATACTCTACTATAGCACCTAATCGCTTGTAAGCATCAGGAGACAGTACCCTAGTCTTGTCGTAGCAGAAAATAGCATAAGCTTGTTTGTCACTTCTACCTATTCTGCCTTTCAACTGATACAACTGACTAAGCCCCAACATGTCTGCATTGCAAACTATCAAGGTGTTTGCTCTAGGTAGGTCTACACCGTTCTCAATAAGTGTGGTACTTATAAGCACTTGAGTTTCACCATTGTATAGCTTAAAAATGGCATTTTCTAGGGTTTTTTCGTCCATTTGACCATGTGCGACATCTATAACAACATCGGGTACCAAATTTCTAATTGCTTCTTTGAATTCATATATGGTTTCTACCCTATTGTATATAATCAAAACTTGTCCATCACGGTTAAGTTCTCTAGTAATAGCATTAGCCACAACAGAGTCTGAATATTCACACACACTAGTAATTACAGGCACTCTACCAAATGGAGGAGTCTCTATTACACTAGCATCTTTTACACCTATAAGTGCAGAGTGTAATGTTCTAGGTATAGGTGTAGCAGATAGTGTAAGCACATCTATATTTGTCTTTAATTTTTTCAACTTTTCTTTGTGTTCTACACCAAATCTTTGCTCTTCGTCTAGTATCAAAAGCCCTAGTTTTTTAGTTTTCACATCAGCACTCAAAAGTCTGTGTGTACCTATCAAAATGTCAACTTTGCCTTTCTCCAAATCTTCTAAAATTTGAGCTGATTCTTTCTTAGTCTTAAACCTATTTAGCACTTCGCAATTTACAGCAAACTCTTTAAGTCTGGTAGAGAAAGTGTTGTAGTGTTGCTGACTAAGTATTGTGGTAGGACACATAAGTAGCACTTGATATCCCGCCATCACAGCCTTAAATGCAGACCTAAGTGCAACCTCTGTTTTACCATACCCTACATCACCACAGATAAGTCTATCCATAGGCTTTGTGCTTTGCATATCATTTTTGACATCTTGGACAGCTTTGTCTTGGTCTGGTGTTAGATTAAAATGACAACTTTTCTCAAAGCTAACTTGAATATCGTCATCTTCTGGGAATTGTATGCCCTTGATTTTGCTTCTTTCGGCATATAGTTTCTTAAGGTCGAATGTAAGTTTTCTAATGCCTTCTTTAACCCTAAGCTTGGTCCTAACAAACTCTGTAGAACCTAATTTATTTATCTTGGGATTTTCACCGCCTACATACTTTGAAATAGAGTCAATGTTTTCTACAGGCAAAAACAACTTATCATTGTTTTTGTACTCAATTTCGATATAGTCTTTCTTTGCATTGTTTAGAGTAAGACTAGTAATTCCTACACATCTACCTATACCATAATTTACATGCACAACATAGTCGCCTACATCTGGCAAAAAGTTTCCAAAATCGCTAGATATAGCACTATTTTTTGTTTTTTGTTTTACTTGTTTTAGACCTATTATTACCAGTTTTTCGTCGTTAAAACCACACGACAAAGTACTAGATTTAGTAATCAGGTTTACACAATTTTTATTTATTTGACTAGCAGAAGAAATTACAACAGCAGACACATTTTTCGGCAAAAACATATCTTTCATTTTGTTTGCTAGTTCCCTAGATTCGGCATATATAAGTACGGTATTACCCATCACTATTTGTCTAGCTACATCATTATAAATTGTAGACTTGTTGTACCCATAATTTATCTGTGGAGTTGTAGGTATATTAAACACTGCATGAGGCTTAAAAATATTATTTGCATTGTTGATATTTTGAAATGCAACTAGTCCAGCAGTAACACCTTTAAAATCAAATAGTTCTAGTTGGGTAAAATAAAAATCTTTGTGTTTTTCAGTAAGCAATCCACCTTTTATTTTCTCTTTAATTTCAGCTTTGGATTGTTTAAGAACACTTTCAATTTCGTTTAGTATCAGTTTAGGATTATCAAAAGCAACTATACCATCATTAAAATATTCGAATATGGTATGGTTATATCCAGCTAGATACGGCTGAGCCCATGTAGGAACTATACCTTGTTCTAAGTCAATATTTACACTAGACAAAGCAGAATTGTAGCTTTCTTCTGCCTCTCTGGTTTCAAACTTAATTTTTTCTGGAGCAATTTTACCAGAACCTAAATAATTTACACTGTACAAATTTACATAATCAAGCTCTGCAATAATTTGCTGTGTAGACAAATCAAATTGTCTAATAAATTCAATTTCTTCGTCAAAAATAGACACTTTGACTGGATTGTCTAAGTTGATAGGATATATAGTAAGCATATCACCTTTTAAACTAAATTCCATCTGTTCACTAACAACATCTGTCTTTTTGTACCCAGCCAAAACCAACCACTTAGTTAGTTCTTTCAAGTCTATAATTTGCCCTACATTTAGCTGTTTTGTAAGGTTTTTGATATAGTCAACACTTGGCAGTTTATTAATAAGTGCCTTTGGTGATACAACCACAAATTCTACATCGTTATACACAATTTGTTGTAGTGCTGTAAGAACACCTGTTTGGGTAACAGAAGAAAATTTGGAAACTTCTGCTTCCAAACTATTTATAAGCAAACAAGCTTGCTGACCTTCAGCAATCAATGTTTCGTACAAGTTGATAGCATCATCTTCACTAACTGCAACTATAAGCTTCTGCTCCTCAAACTCGTTTAATATTAAGATTTTCTCCTTGAACCCTACACCAAAAACACTAACTGGTGTATGATTGTCGATACAGGTCAATAATTTAGATAAATTGCCTGTAGAACTAATCAAACTTTTTAACATTAGTTTACCTTAATTTTGTTTACATCACCTTTGCATTTTATAAATTGCTCGATTATATCTACAGCTTTGTCAAAAGCCGGCTCTAACAACTGAGAATTTTGCTCACTAACTCTAGATAACACATAATCAGCCAAATTCATTCTTTCATCACGGCCTATACCTATTCTAAGTCTAGGAAAATCAGTAGAACCCAAATGCTCTACGATACTTCTCATACCATTATGTGTACCAGCACTACCAGATTGTCTTACTCTAATATTGCCACAAGGCAAGTCAATATCGTCGTACACTACAAGTATCTCTTTTAGGTCTAATTTAAGCATTTTAACCACTTGTTTTACACTTTGACCACTAGCATTCATAAATGTAGAAGGCTTCAAAATAACCACCTTTTCGCCGTTATATACACCTTCAGCTACCGATGCAGAATATTTTGATTTTGAAAAAGTAAATCCATTCTTTTGTGCAAATCTGCTTACTGCCACAAAACCCATATTGTGATAGGTTTTTTCGTACATAGCACCTATATTACCTAGTCCTACTATTGCTATCATAGTTTTCTCCTTAATAGTATCAATTTATTGTTTTATATAATTTTCTTTGTTTACCTGACGACTTCTAGCTATAGCTAGACATTTAGACGGTACTGACTTAGTTATAGTACTACCTGCTGCTATATAGCTACCACTTTCTATAAGTAACGGAGCCACTAGATTTGAGTTTGAGCCTATAAACACATTGTCTTGCACCACTGTTTTTTGTTTAATTTTGCCATTATAATTGCAAAACACCGTGCCACAACCCACATTTACATTCTTACCTATTTCAGCATCGCCCACATAAGTCAAGTGTGGTACTTTGCTGTTTTGACCTATAACAGCATTTTTTGTTTCTACAAAATTACCTATTTTTGCATTTGGCATAACAATAGTATTGGGCCTAAGCACCGAAAATACACCTATTTGTGCACTATCGTTAATTTGTGACTGCCTTGCATATACAAAATTCAAATTACAACCTCTACAAATTTCACAATTATCTATATCACTAGACCTTATAGTAGCACCATAAATTTGTGAATTTTTAACCGTGTTGTAACTACAAATATGACCACTTAGTATTACAGAATAGTTTTCTTTAGTGTTAGCACATAGTTTACACATACTATCACCCCTAGCCTATTTCATTAAAACTCTCTATCTCTGTATTTTCTTCAATTTTGGTATTCGATATTTTGTTGTAGCTTTTGATTGTAGAATAGCTACCTATGTAACAATTATCTATGGTATTGTACGGAAATATAACCACATGGTCTTTTATATTGGTGTTTTTAATGGTTGAATTTGCTACAACCGATTCTTCCCCTACGACCGTATCTATGATAGTGTTGCCTTCTTTAAGTACAGCATCGCTCTTTACAACTGTAGCACCACACAAATTATTGAATGGAAAAATGGTTACACCATTTTCTATTTGAACATAAGCATTTACAACCGTATTTGACGGATTGATAAACTCCACACCATTGTCCATAAAATATTTGACAATTCTTCGTTGCAAAACCTCTGTTGCATAGCTAAAATCTTCATTAGATATAATTTGCAAAAACTCACTACCATCTCCTGTAAAAATGGCAGGTTCTTTGACTACTGGTAATTGCTTAAAATATTCAGTTTCAAACATATAACCGTACTTTAGTTTTATCAACTTCATTTTTTTCAAAACCAAATAATCTAGACACAAATCAATATTTTGACTAGTAAGCAAAGGATTGAAAGAATACAAAACTATAGTATATTTTGAGGTTGGTAAATTATTTTTGATTTGACTATATTCATCTGCATTTGCATCAAAATCTACAATTTGAGTTTTGAATTTATTAACAGAATCTAGCACCCACTCAATACTGGTTTTTTCTAAAATTTCAATGTTTGAATTTTCACATCTAAAAACTATTACGGACACATCATCATTAGTTATAGTTATTTTCTGGTTTTCAAGTTCGGTTTGTATCAACGGCTCACCCCTTAAATATTAATAACACCCAATTACTTCTTCTTTGATTTTCGTAAGTCCTTAAAGAATGTGGAAAGGATCTCCGAACATTCTTTTTCCATAATTCCACCCTCAAATGGTGTAGTATGATTAAATTTGTTTTCAGTAAGCAACTGACTAGCACCATATCTAGTATCATATGCTCCAAAATAAACTTTCTTTATTCTGGAACTAAGTATAGCACCTACACACATTAGGCATGGCTCAAATGTTACATACATTTCACAATCTTCTAGTCTGTAATCTTTTAATTTTTTACTTGCTTTAGATATAGCCAACACCTCTGCATGATTGATTGCATTTAGTGTTTGCTGTTTTTTGTTGTATGCTCTAGCTATTACTTTGCCATCACACACAATTACTGCTCCTACAGGTATTTCCCCCTGCGAAGCTGCTATTTTTGCCTGATTGTAGGCAATCTTCATAAATTTTAATTTTTCCATAATATTACTTGTGATAAGTGATATTGTTAATTATTGTATATGCCCTATAGATTTGTTCTGTTAGCATTACTCTAAATAATTGATGTGGATAAGTAAAACTACCAAAACCCAACACCATATTAGCTTTTTCTCTAACCAACGGGCTCACACCATAGCTTCCACCTATCACAAAAGTTATAGTGCTATATGAATTTTCCAATTTTTTAAGTTCTTTAGCAAATTCTTCACTAGTAAATTGCTTAGCAGCCACACCACATAAAATGACATAACCTTCTAGGCAATTTAATAGTCTATTGCCTTCCTCTTTGACAACCTTGTCGATATCTGCCTGAGAGTAGTTCTTTGGCAGTTTTTCTTCTTTCACTTCGGTAATAGAAAAGTTCACAAACTTAGATATTCTTTTGGAATACTCCATCACAGCATCTACAAAAAAGTTGTCTTTTATATTACCAACACATGCTATTTTTACCTTCATTACAATATCCCCCATATAAATGTAAATATCGTAATCAAACCACCCAACACTAACGAGGAAATCAAAAACATATTATCCTCAAGCTTTGGCTTAAATACATTTTGTTCTCTAGGCAAAACAATATCTAGAGGACTTTTCATTTCTTCATAATTTAAATTAAGTAAAGTATTGCTCTCCACCATATCGTCTACTATCATTTTGTTTGAACCAGCACTAATAGGCGAATTAGAAATATTTCCACCAGAATAAGCCCTGTCTATCTTTCTCTTTACACCATCTAGATGTTTGTATTTGTATAATTTAGCAATAAATAATACCAATAAAACAACTATCAAGCTTAAGAATGCAAAACAAGCTATAAATGTAAGTATAGCATTTGTACTTTGCAAGAATGCATTTAGGTAATTATAGAAGTTAGCACCCGCCCAACCATGCAGTTCAGCATAAGTCAAATATACACTAATTGCATTGTTGGTAAAGTGTATGATGATAGATGGATATATGCTATCTGTCACCACACAAACAAGCCCCATAAGCAATCCTAACACAAATGCATAGAAAAACTGATTTATATTAAAGTGTATAAGTCCAAATAACAATGAAGTAATAAATATTGCTTTTCTTACACCAATTTGTCTAGTGCCATTTAATAGCAATCCCCTATGCAAAAATTCCTCACAGAATGCAGGAAGAACAGCTACTAGTAGTACTTGTATAGCAAATTCTACACCAACTGAAAACATAGGCACATAAGGCTCTGCTGCCGGTGTGGCATTTGTAACAGGTTGAGTGTAACCAAAGAAATTTAATAAACCACTAAACAATGTAGATACAGCTATATTTATAAAGAAAGCCAGTATGCCTATGCCAAACGACACCAGTATAGCTTTGACACAAATTTTTTGATTTAGTTTGGCAGATTTTAATGCACCAAACACACCTGGTTTATCTTTAACAAATGCTGTATATAGCATAAATGGCAATACCAACATTAGCCCTATTTGAATAAGGCAGGTGTACACTATATCTACAACATCTACATGAGCAAAACTAAAAAAGCCTAAAGAACTAGCTATTCTCATTACACAAAACAATGCCATAGACACAAAGTATATAGAATAAACTTTAAAAACTTTAGACTTCATTTCTGCCCCCTTATAGTATTATTTTAAAAAACCAAAAAACCTAAAACACATTTATAGTGGTTAGGTTTTTCTAATATTGACTAAAAACCAAGAAATTGCATTAGTGTATTAGTAATCCAGAAGAATATAGACAAACCTATAGAGCCAAAGAAAATGATTTTTTCTTCTTTTGTCCAACCTGTGGTTTCACTATCTATTATATTAGACTCACTTGCAATTATTTCTTTATTTTTACCTTTTTTGGTAAGTTTAACTTCGTCAGGAGTATTTTTTGCTTCTTCTGCAAGTTCCTTAACTGCAGCTTTTAATTCGTCACTTGTTTGCAACTTGTCCAAATATTGAAGCACATATATCAAACCGATAATGATACAACCCGCAATAACAAACCACATTATAGGAGAAACATAATCCCAAAGTGTGGTATATATAGATACTTGATTTGGATCGATACCTTTAAGTGTGTATATAAAAGATGTAATAACTACAACCAAGTTGTTGATAAAGTGCAACAAGATAGGATATATAATGCTTTTGCCATAATACATAGCATAGCCTAATAATGTGCCCAAAATAAATTGATAAACAGTTTGTTGTAAACTACCATGCAACAATGTAAACATAGCAGCACTAATCAAAATAGATACATGTGGACCAAATTTGGTTTGTACACCCTTTAGTATCAAACCACGGAATAGTAATTCTTCACAGATAGCAGGAAGAACTGCCATGGTAATAATGCCGATAATAAATGTAAGAACATTAGTCATCTCGTATGGCAAATCATTTTTTGGATTGTACCCTACAAAAGTAAACAAGTGATCTATTAATGAAATCATAGGAGATACCAAGAATACAGCTGTTACAGCTATAACCACTACAGTCAAAGCCTTCAACCAGTTTATCTTTAATCTAACTTGCGAAGCATAAATCATATTAATATTATTCTTTCTGCAGTACAAGAAGTAAATCAAGAAGAATGTGCCCGGCACAAAAGCCATATTTACTACCTTTTCAAATTGTGTGCCGTCTAGTTTGAATATAAAAAATATAATAGCCAAAACAAAGGAAACTAAGAATGGAAAAATAAGTGAATAAATAAAATTTAATCCACTATCTTTCAAATTGAAACAATTTCGCATACTTTGAGCTTTAAATTCTTTTTCGTCCATATCTATAACCTTTTGAATAATTTCGAAATTTCCACCACTAACTTCTAAAAGTATAACACAACAAATCTAAAAGTAAAAATATTAATAAACTATTTATATATAAATTTATATATAAAAACACCAGATGGCGGATAAAAAAATAAAAAACCACATAACTAAATGTGGTTTATTTTATAACAAATACTGTTCCCAAATTGTTTTGAGGTGCAACATCTATTTTAATATTTACATTTGGAACTATACCCATAGCTTCTAAATACTCACATACTGTTTGGTAACACAGTTGTGGAGTATTGTTTTCTGGGCTAAGATGTGCTAGCACTACCTGCTTCACATTTGATGTAGCTAGAGCACATACTACCTTTGCACAATTTACATTGCTTAGGTGTCCGTTCTTACTCAAAATTCTGTGCTTTAAGTGGTCAGAATAATTTGTGTTAGCTATAAGCATTTTTTCATCGTGATTACTTTCTAAGATTACCAACTTGCAGTTTTTCAAATTTTCTATAGTTTGCTCACTAGCAAAACCCAAGTCTGTAGCATAAGCAAACTTTGGACCACCATTGTGAATTACAAACCCACAACAAGTTACAGAATCGTGTGGTAGCTTAAATGGTTTAATCACAAATTCGTCTATAGCAAATTCTTGTTCGTAAAAATAGAAAATTTTACTTTGGTCTACATTACCTATTTTTGAAACCATAGCCTGCACACCATCGTGATGACAATACAATAGTGCCCCATACTTTCTCATAAATGGACCAACACTCTTTGAATGGTCAGAATGTTCGTGAGTAGACAAAATTGCTTTGATGCTGCTAGGATCAACATCAAGCAATTTTAATTTTTCTATTAAGGTGTTTAGACTAATTCCAGCATCGATAAGAATGTTTGTATTCTCTCCACACACAAGCACAGAGTTGCCTTTACTAGAACTAGATAATGTAACTACTTTCATCATATTGTTTTTCTCTCAAAGTTAGTTTAGCATATAGCAACCACATTAATCAAATTGTTTAGCTAAAATATACTCAACCTTTTTGTTAGTCCATAGTTACTATTACACACTTGCCTTCTAACCATGTATTTATGTAACTAACTAATTCTCTACCTGTAACTTTTTCTAGTGCAGACACCAAAATTTCTGGTGTAACATTAGTAAACATATTTTCTGCATAATAGGTTTTCAAAGTTGAAATTAACTTATCTCTGCCAACAACTTCAGCGATATTGTCAAAAAGTAGCATTCCTTTTACATAAGTCATATACACATACTCTGGTTCGGTATTGTACTCGTCTAGACTTCTATTCATAGAAGTATCCACTTTGCCAAGCACATCGGTATACAAATCCACAAATGTTACAAAGCTGTTATTTGTATTTTTGACCAACTCTACTGGGTCTACATTGTAGTCTGGATTTTCTTGGTAGAACAATACACATGAGTATTCTGTAAGGCCTTCGTCCAACCACGGAAATCTAAATGCATTTGAACCTACTACACCATACCACCACTGATGAGCTATCTCGTGTATTATTACATTTGTATAATCTGCACCTTCCACCACATCTGATATATACACCATATTAGGGTATTCCATACCACCATGCACGAAGTTCGTTTTGACTACTGACAATGTAGAATATGGGTACTTGCCAAATAATCTATTGAATGTATTTAGAGCATCTACACCTGCTTGCAGATTTGATTTGTAATCTTCGTCATCGTAGTAATAATACAGCACTGTAGTGTCTTCTACCTGTTCGCTAGCAACTTCAAACTTTTCACTCATTACAAATGCAAAATCTCTTACTGCTTTAGCATTAATAGTATAAGTAGTATTATCTTCCAGAGTTGTAGAATTTGTCTGCACACCAGTACTTGCAACCTTGTAGCTTGTAGGAATAGTCAATGTGACATCATAGTTCGAGCACTCTGAGTAAAATGGGTCACCATTAGAATTGTATGGGTCAAGCACAAATTCACCATCTTCTATTACAGCTACTACAGGATAGAAATTTGCCATATTGACGGCATTGTCGCCATACCCAAAGCGATGATTGATATTTGGTACATACACTTTGTATTCTAGTGATATAGTTACTTTGTCGCATGGTTCTAATTCTTCTAATAGTCCAACTGTCAAAATGTTGTTGTCAAGCCCGGACAAATTAAACTCTGTTCTCTCACCATTTATACTAGCACTAATTATGTCAATATCTCCATAACTTGGACCATTAGGATATGCTTTGGTTTCGTTAGTAGAACTTACAGGTTTGTTTACTGCCCCCTTTGTAAAAGCCTTAGGATACAAATGAAAACATATAGTTTTTAGATTTGTATCACTATTGTTTGTATACCTAAGTGTCTGTGAACCATTCAATGTATGGTCATCATTATATATTAAATTCATAGTATAAGTATTGAGATTTTTGCTCACTTTGTCTAGATTGACATCACCATTCTTAGCACAACCACACAACACTAATACACACATAGCAAAAACTGCAAATAATCTTTTCATATCTCCCCCAGCATAAGTATTTGTATATTGTATGGGGAGAAAAATGAATTTAGAACATATAATATGGTGGTTTAGTGAACAAACTTTTGATTTGACAAAAGAGATTTATTGGGCTAAAATAGTACACAGGAGATTTTATGAAACAAAGTAGAAGAAGAATTTTAAAAAAATTAAAGAAAAATGCAGCCATTAAGGAAGCACAAGAGCTAGACTACAACAAAGACGGCTCTGTACAAATTCCAGTAGGTTTAAAAGAAGCTGGAGATTTCTTTCACCCATACTCTTACTTAACATACGAAATTATGAATCCTTCTGTAAAAGATTATATCGAAACATTTGAAGCTACCATACCTGCAGAAGACAATGTAACTGTAGACATATATACCGAAACTCAAACCACACAAGAAGAGAAAAAGAGAATTAGAAGAACAGTAAAAAGACACTATGCGGAAGAAATTGTTGCCGGTGAAGAACAACTAAAAAAAGAAACCGGCAAAGCAATTTGGTTTTGTGTGATAGGATTTATAATACTACTAGCAGAAGCTATACTATATCATTTCTTAGAAAATATGTATCTAGACACCATTCTAGCAGTAATAGGCTGGTTGTTCCTGTGGGACGGACTAGAAGTACTACTATATGAAAGAGCTGGTATTAGAGCCCAGTTGATAAGGTCGTACAGACTACTAAATGCCAAAGTACATGTAAGAAACTATAGTCAAAAAATCAAAAGAGAATATGGTATAGAAGACGAAGAGGAAGAAGACGAAGAAGAAGACATTCCTCAAATCAAAACTACAGAAAAAGATACAAAATAAAAAGAACACCTATATGGTGTTCTTTTTGTCTATAGTGGCAGTTTAGCATAACATATGAAATATATATAATCTGTCCAAACAAGCTTTTATATGGGCAAATTTGAGCTTTTACATATATTTATCTATCCAGTTATTCAAAACAACAAAAAAGAGCGAAAATTTCGCTCTTTTTTGTTTATAAAACTCATCGTATACAGCTTATGCTGCAGGTGTATATGGGAATAATTCCATCATAGCACCAAAGCCATTAGCCATATATACATTTAAGTATGTAGAACCAGTAGCAGCTTTTGCAAATACTGCACCTGAACCAGCATCAGATAAGTCAACTCTGTTTGGATAGCCATCGCCTAAACCAACACTATAACCATTTGTAGAGTTTTCGAATCTAACCATTTCTGGAGCAGTTGAATTCATTTGAGATTCAACTAATTTTACTTTTTGAGTATATGCACCGTTAGCAGGGTCATAATTGAATGGTTGATCCATATCACCAGTCATTACAATTGAACGGTCATAACCAAAGTATGTAGGATTGTTTGTATCATCAGCATCATAGTATGCTTCGTATTGAGCCTTTGTATCAAACTTACGAACAGTACCACGAGTGAATACTGCTACTTCTTTGAATTCTTTTGCTCCCCATTTGTGTAATACAACTAGGTTTGTAGCATTTGGAATACCCTCATAGTTCTTTAGGAATGAAGACACACCTGCTGCTGTGAATGCTTGGTTTGCAGTAACAATTTGTGCAAATTGAGCTGTAGCACCAGGATATGTAGCAAACCATGCTTCTAGACCATTTACATAACTTTCCATCTTAGAATTGTAAATGTCGATTTCTGGAGCATGTCCACCACTACCCATTAAGTAATGGAAGTAGTTTTCGCTAGAAGCACCCATTGGATGGTCTGGAGTACTAAATGCTTCGTAATCACCTGTTTGATGGTCTGTAACAATTACTGGGCCACCAGCACCTATAAATTCACAATCACCGATTACAATGTTTGGAGTTCCCCAGAAATACATAAGAGAACTATAGTTGTTGTAACCTTTTGATTTTAGAATGTTTGTGTGGCTATTTCTTTCAGTACCATTATTGATAATATTTGTCCAAGCCGCAAATTTTTGAGCAAAATCTGGAGCAGTCATATCTGTTGGGAATGGTTGAATACCTGTTTGGTCATAACCATATTCTGTCATCCAACCGATAAACCAGTCTTTGTTGATTGTATTAACTACATCTAAGTTTACACTTTCAGATTTTAGTAAGATAATTCCACCTGAAGCAAGTGGGTCTACTGAACGACGACCATTACCGATAAAATATGTATCTTGAACAGTTAATTTACCAGTAGAAGATGTATGTACAGCACCATCGTTACAATTGATAAGTTGACCACCTTCCATTTTTCCACCTTGAACTTTAAATAAAGCTGTATGTGTAGTTAAATAGCTATGTCCGTTTACACTATCAATCCAGATACCATTACCATCTGTATCAGAAACAACTGAACGAGATAAACCTTTAACTTCTACTTCATTTTTATTATTTACTTTGTCAGCAACACTGATATCGAAGTAGTTACCATGGATATCAAATGTTTCGCCATCTTTTAGATAACGGAAGTAAAGCATATCATCATCACCAGCACCATCTTTTAATGAGCCTACAGGTTCTAAATTTGTTTTACTCATTAATTCTGGATCAGCATCTACTTCTGCTTGAGTATAGAAGAATTTATCAGGAATAACATCATCTGTTACATGAATAGAATTTTGAAGAACTAAAGCTTTTGTAGTTACATTGGTAAAGCCCCATTCTTCTTTTAATTCTGTCCAAGCACCATCAATATTTGCATTGTCAAACAATGACAATTCTTTAGCTTCGTATACATTGTAACCATCAACTACATCAAATGTTAAATCGAATGATGGAGTACCCTCAAAGTAGTCTGGGTCAAAGTTTGTAGCAGATACTGTAACTTTGAATTTTTTACCTACAGCTTCTTGACTAAAGTCAACACTTGTATATGTAGTAGCTTCTACATATTCTGTCATTTCTTGAGGAGTCAAATCTACAGGAGTACTATTTTCAACTTTTTGAACTTTAACCTCTGTTTTAACACCCTTAATACCTTCAACAATATTGCCATCTACAACACCTAAAGCATTGATTCTAAAGTCAAATGCATTATCATCACCAACTTTATGTGTTTTTGTACGATCCATAAATTCTGTTTCTTTATTTGCTTTTACAGCACTGTTACGAACAAATTCATCTTCTAAATCACTACTAAATCCTGTAAGAATGATTTTTTGTTCTTCAGGAACTGGATTTACCACAATTTGTACATAGAAAACAAATTCTGTGTCTCTTAAATTGTTGTTGTACTCGTATGTTACTGCAATTGTCTTTGTGCCTACAGTTGTTAGATCTAAGTTAGCTGTATTGAAGTCTGCAGCATCTAGTTCTACAGTTTCGCTAGTACCATCATCATATGTGATTAAAGCAGTCGCATTGTCTAATCCCAACTCTGCAATTGTAGCACCTTCGATAACTGTATCTACGATACTACCTTTTGTAATTACAGCACTTGCAACTTCAACCACAGCATCTTCTGGGTCTGCAACTACATCGATTTTGATTTCGAATTGATATCCATCATAAGTAATCTTAAGTGGTTTGTCTTCACCTACAGTAGTAAGGTCTAATGTAGCCATATTGAAACCTAAGTCTGCAGCTGCAACTTCTTTTTGTTCACCATTTGAATAATTAACTACTGCTACTGCATTAGTTAAGTTTAGTGCACTACCTACTACTACAGAAGTATTTACTGTACCAGCTTTGATATATGCAGATGTTACATGAGGTTTTACTACATCGATTTCAACTGCAAATTCAAAATCACCATATTTTACTTTAAGTTGTTTATCGTTACCGATAGTACTTAAATCAATATCACCAAATGACAATTTGCTAGCATCTACTTCGATTTGGCTACCATCAGAAAATTTGATAACAGCTTTAGCATTGTTCAAATTAAGATCAGTTTTTGCTGAGCCACGATCAACAGTAGTAACAATTGTACCTTCTTTTATGTGAGCACTAACAATGGTTGGCTCGCCACAAGCAACTAGTAGTAAGCTTGCAAACAAGCAAATCATAATAGAACTGACATATTTTACTAGTTTTTTCATGTTTTTCTCCTTTTTGTAATATTTATATAAAGTAAGTTCTAGTTCTTACGATATACCATTTTAATAAGCCCATACCAGCACTGAGGTAAGAACTTTTGTGCCATCGGTAGATATTATATCAATATTTACCATGGCTTTACCAGAAAATAGAATAAGACCTGTTTCGTTGCCTTCGGCATCTTTGAACATTTCGATATGATCTTTATTCCCTCTGATGTTGAATTCAACATCTTTTACTGTTGCATTATCTGGAGCAACTCTCCATTGTAATTGAAGCATTGTACCTGTAAGATTTACAGGGTCAGCTGCTTCGGTAAATTTTATTTTTATAGTTTTCTTTCCATTATTTTCGGTCACTGTGCAATTTTCATCAGTTTCGTTGAGACACTCGATATATGCAGTGTTTATTTTTTCGTTGTATATCTTTACATTCATACCAAACAAGTTAATGATAGGAATAGAAGCAATATATATAATAATGATAATAATTAATGTTGATTTCTTCATATTACTTCTCCTTATAGTATACCTTTATTTTCATAATGTAGAAATATAGTCTTACCATAAAGAATATAATTCCTAATATCATAGCCTTAATCCAGAATGTTACAACACCTTCACCAATAAGTGCAAACACCAAAAATGCCATAAATGCAGATAGCAAAAATGCATATAATGTAGATTTTACTTCATTTGGATTGTTTGTATGAGTACCTGTAGCAGCATATTGTGCTATTTGTGGATTCATAATATCTAGTTCGGCACTCCATAGTAGGTGTCCTAGGTAGAATCCTTCTAGACAGAAGAACAGCATTGTACTATCTATCAAACCACTAGCATAAGTATCTAGTACAAACACTGTGGCAATTAGTGAGATAGTCATAACCACTGCATTAGGTATAATTTTTGCAAACAAGGTGCTGTAGTATGACTTTGGATTGGTCTTTAGAAGATATGCAGCATTGCCATCTTCACTATAAACTCTAGCCATAGTTACACTAGAACTTAGTAGTAGTAGCATAGTTACTAATACATTGAATGTAATAGTCATATATGCACCTTGCAATCTGGTATCCATAGCTCCATAAATTTTGTTTAGAAGCAATATTGCTATAGGCATACCGATTGCCACACCTAAAAGTGAGAATAGTTTTGTTGAATTTCTTAGGTACAACAAAATTTCAGTTTTAAGTGATGAGAAGAAACTAAATGTTCTTCTATTTACTTTGTGTCTCTCTTTGTAAGATCTCTTATACTCAAAAGGTGAACTTGCAAAGTGGAAGAATAATGGACGGACAATCAAGTAACAAAGTCCTATAAGTGCCGCAATAGTACCTACTACACCTAGTATACATAACCATTGTTTGCCATATAGGAAGTGATGAGCTACACCATAACGGTATCCTACCACACTCTCCATTACCCAACTAAACGGAAGGAATGTTTGACTAAATACTGTCATAAAGTCTTGGATTTGCCAGAAGGTAGTTCCCCAACTTTCGATAATATTTAAGTCTGATGGAATCATATTGATAACAGATACGATTCCCCATACAGCTACTGCTATAATTCCTACAACAAGTATATATAGTAAATATTTGAAATTACGGAATATAGTACTTAAGAACATAGCAGGAATTGATAGTAGTGCTCCACCCATTACTGTAAGGCCTGTAATCCAAGTCATCGCTAGGAGTGCCCACAAATAATAGTAGATAGCATATCCATTAACCATACCAAATGCTACAAATACAGGTAGCATAAATGTAAGGTTACGAATAAATTCATATATGTAATAAACAATAATCTTACTAAAGAAAATGTTTATTCTGCTAGTAGGCATAGTAAGTAACACTTGATTGTCTTTAGCATAATAAAGTGCTTTTACTAGTCCTACAGTACAGGTAAGGAAGGACAAACTAAGCATTACTGTAAACATAATAAGCAAGAATTTGTCTGGAATACCTGCACCTAAGCTGATAAGTCTAAGCATAGACAATACTGACATACCAACATAAACCAAACCAGTTATTATTACAAATTTTAAAATGGTAAATATAGATTTAAATAAAGTAGCTTTCCAGTTAGCTTTAGGGTTAAAATCTAATTTATCCTTAAGTTGCATCGCAACTAATGGTATCAATGTTTTCATTTATCACCCTTAGCCTTTTTACTTTTTTTAACTGGTTTTTCTGGGTCGTTTAATTTATCTTCGATTTCGTTCTTTTGTTTTTGAACCATCTCTGTTTCAAGTTTCTCAATTTTAGAAACATCTTGGTCAATTTTTTCTAGTTTCTTTTCTATCTTCTTCTCTAATTTTTTGTAGCCCTCTGGGTCGATTGTTTTTAGATAGAATTGTTCTAGTCCACAATCTTCTTCGATTTCTTTCATGGTCTTTACTGTAAGGATATCACCTTTTTTGATGATAGCTATTCTATCACAGATAGTTTCTACTACATCGATAATGTGGCTACTAAAGAATACAATGTTGCCTTCTTTAGCATGTTGTCTCATACACTCTTTTACTTGGAAAATACTGTTTGGATCTAGACCAGTAAGTGGTTCGTCCAATATCCATAGTTTAGGATTGTGTACAAGTGCTGACATAATTGTAATTTTTTGTTTCATACCATGACTGTATGTCTTGATAGGATTGTCGATAGCTGTTTCTAATTCGAATAACTTGGTGTATTTGTCGATAGATTTGGTTCTATCTTCTTTAGACACATCATATAGGTCTGCAATATAGTTGATATATTCTCTACCTGTAAGTTTTTCATACAAAGCATAATGGTCAGGAACAAAGCCTATGTTTCGTTTTGCCATAACTGGCTCTTTGTCTACATCAAAGCCACAAACCTTGATAGTTCCACTAGTGATAGGTTGAATACCTACGATGCTCTTGATAATAGTACTCTTACCTGCACCATTGTGTCCTAAGAAACCAAATATTTCGCCACCGTTGATTTCTAAGTTTGCATCTTTTACTGCATAACTTTTGCTAGTACCATATTTCTTTGAAAAGTTTATTAATTCTAATTTTGTTTTAGCATCTTGAGCCATTTGACTTCTGCTCCTTTCGATTTTTGATATTTCTAAAGCAAGTTTATCCATTTTGATTTTTCTATTTCTAGATACGATGTCTCCCATCATATCTGCAAAAGCATATCCTTGTTCGTACACAAACCACATCGCAAGTCCCAACAGTACATAAACTAAGAAGAACAATACCTGATATAGTGGGTGGAATACGAATTCAAGATCGCCTATATTGAATGCCCATGTTCCTTTAAACAAGTTTTGAGCCCATGTCCCTAATTTTTCTGCTATAAAGTCACTATTTGTAAAGAAGAAGTCTACTTCACCGTAGTTGCTAAACCAAGCATTAAATATAAGAACTAGTACAAAGTAAATTCCAAAGCCAACCATAGAATATTTAAATTGTTTTAGCTTTGGTCTTTCGTACACTCTAAGTGCTACTATAAGTAGTGGCATAAAGAATGCAATATAGTGGTTTATATAGAAGTTTACTACTCTAAAGCTAAAAATGTTTGATGCAGCATCATAGTTTGGCATAGCCATAGCTAAAAATGCACCTAATACATTGATAAAGTATGTAAAGTAAAATAATTTTTCCCATTTAAATATCAAACATAGTGGGATAATATACATAGCTGTATTACACAAGTGTATAGGCCAGTCAGTCACATTTGTAAAATCCATAAATTTGTTATTTATACTAAATGATAACAATGTACCTAAACTAATATATAGTAAAATACCCCTAATAGCTTCTTTGTCTTTCTTTCTAAGCAAGAAGTAAAGTGCTACAGGTAAGATAACCGAAATGTAAAGAATAATTCTGTGATATGGTGCAAACTTTGTAACTGAGAACACATATTTAGATTCTCCAAACAATGCTCTAATCATATACCCTGGCATTGTAGCAAGTAACATACCAACTATGTAAACTAGTCCCCACAAATCTTTAGCTTTGATTTTAAAACAATCATTTTCAGCAAATACTACTGCACAGTAGGCAATTACCATACCGAATTCAATACCCATAAGTAGAGTTCTTACATTGAATCCAGTATAAGCATCTGCTCCCACAACACCAAGTGTCAATGTATCTACAAATACTGCACTAACTATACCTACAATCAACCCATAATACTTGATAACAAAAGCATATTTGCTATCTGCAAAGAATGGATACAATATAAGTAGTAGTACAACCGAATACATTGCCCAGTTTAGTATCAAGCTAACTGCTGTAAGAGCTGTATTTGGAATAGGTGAATTACCTAGAGCAAGTATAGAGTCTAAACTGTCTCTACCTAGCATAAACCTAAACAAAAATACTGCAGCAAGCACTAGCGATGTAGCCTTAAAGACTTTACTGTTTAACTTAACTCCCTTAAATCTAAGAATGAAGTATGTGCCTAATAGCAATAGCATTGTTGCTATCATGCTCACTATTTGAATAATCTGCATAATCCCCTCGAAAAGTGTATTTAATAATAGTTTTTGATTACATATATAAAAATATACTATAGTATTTAAATATATAAATAATCATTATAGTTGCAAATATTAGTTGCAATCTTTCCCTATTTCTAAATATTTAACCTTATAATACCCTAATTTTCTGTTTCCCTTAAAACAAAAAAGTAAAAGCCAAAAATACAACTTTTACTAATAAGCAGCAAAAAAGGAACTTGATAGGTTTATTTCAAGTTTTGCACAAAAATATAAGGTATTTAAAGATTTTTCTTTTAGTCAGTCGTAGAAACCAGCCGTTTTTAGCAATCTTATATTTAAATATCTCATATTTAAAAAAGTGCAAAAAACTCGCCACCCATTTTGGTTCCGAGAAATGCTGCCAAAAGACTAGTGTAATCCCCTACTTTACACTAACCTTTTGATATTCAGTTTTTAACACAAAAATTTAGATTGAACAATATAAACTGCATGATAGTTTGCAGATTGTTTTTTAGTTAAAGAGAACTTTCTTTGTTTGTTTTCCTTTGATACTCTAGTCAAAGTTTTTACAAAGAATATAAAAACTAATGGTAGCAATACAAATGCAACCAAGATTTTGATAATGATAAAAATAAAGTTAAATGATTGAAGAAGCTCCAACATTGCTTTAGAAGAAATAACTAGTTCTGTCAAACTTCTATTGATATTTGTAAGACTTCTAACATTTAATGGCTCTAATAAAATACGAATTTCGTTGATTATGCCGTTTTCAAAACTACAAAAGGCAATTGCAGTTAATATTGCTAACTGCAACACAAAAATTACACCCTTTTTATTAAAAAATGCCTTAAGTTGAGCCTTTTTAATAGCCCACCAATTTTTCAAGCCTTGCATAAACCCCTAAAATCCGCATATTTTTAATTATACTTACACCTAATTTATCATATTTTTCCACTTTTTTCAACTTTAAAAAGCAAAAAAACTATTTTTTATTACAATAAAAAAGCAAGACTGTAATCAATCTTGCTCTTTTTTTTGTTTAATCATTAAAACTTGATTGCAACATCCCAAGCTCTCCAAATTACACTTCTTAGGTTACCTACTTGTAGAGCATCACCTACGATGTGTACATGTTTAGCTGCTTTTGCAACTGGAGCAGGATTGTAACCTACTGCCATAATTACATCGTTGCATTTTACTTCTGTTTCTGTACCATCTTTTGCTTTAATAGTTACTTTACCCTTCTCTATAGCAGAACAGGTACTTTCTAGATATACAGGAACTTTGTGTAGTTTGAAGTAATCACGAAGATATGATGAATTTGCCAAACTTAAATTATTAGCAATCATAAGATCGTTTCTACCTTCTATAATGATAGGATTTTTACCCTTTAAGTGTAAGTCGTATGCGATTTCGCAACCAGTTAGTCCGCCACCTACAACAACTACTGTTTTGCCCACTTTTTCTCTGCCTAATAGATAATCTACAGCATCAATAGCAGTTTCTACACCAGGGATAGGGATTCTTTTTGCCTTGCTACCAGTAGCAACTACAATTTCGTCAGCATCAATTTTAGACAAATCTGTAACTTCGGTGTTGTAATGAACTTCTATATTCATTTTTTCCATTTGACGACGATACCACTCAATTAGTCTCTTGTCTGCTTCTTTAAAGTCTGGAGCAGCAGCAGCGATGAATACACCACCTAGTTTGTCTGTCTTTTCGTAAATCTCAGCCTTGTGACCACGAAGAGTAGCTACACGAGCAACTTCCATACCACCTATACCACCACCGATAATAGCTATCTTTTTAGATTTTTTAGCTGGAATTAGGTCGTATTTACCACCGTCCATAGACATAGGGTTTAGAGCACAACGAGACATGTGCATAGAATCAGCCATAGCACAAGCATTTGCTACACCATTGTAGTGTGACATTGTTAGACAAGCATTGTGACAATGGATACATGGCATAATATCATCTTCTTCACCATTAATTAGTTTGGTTACCCAATGACTATCAACTAGGAATTGTCTAGCCACACCCATACCATCAATTTCGCCATTTTTGATAGCTTCTGCACTGATAGCTGGAGTCATTTTGCCAGCACATACTACTGGAATATCTACAAATTTGCGGATATGTTTACAATCTTCTAAGTTGCATGCTGTAGGCATATATACTGGAGGATGTGCCCAGTACCAAGCATCGTATGTGCCATTATCTGCATTAAGCATATCGTAACCAGCATCTTGTAGATACTTAGCAGCTTTTTCACTTTCAGCCATATCGCGACCTACTTCTTTGAATTCTTCGCCAGGCATAGCACCTTCGCAGAATCCTTTGGTTTTACTTACTACAGAGTATCTTACTGATACAGGATAATCTTCGCCACAAGCTGCCTTGATAGCTTTTACAATTTCTACAGGGAAACGATATCTATTTTCAAAACTTCCGCCGTATTCGTCTGTTCTTTGGTTTGTGTATTCGGTAGTAAATTGGTCAATCAAATAACCTTCGTGCACAGCATGAATTTCTACACCATCTACACCAGCTTCTTTACACATTTTAGCTGTTTTTGCAAATCCTTCTACGATTTGATTGATTTCTTTCTTGGTAATTTCTCTACATGTAAGTTCTGGAGCCCAACGAAGTGGCAACTTGCTAGGAGCAGCACACAAACGAGAAATATCAAAAATAGGTTTTACTATTGCACCCAAAACTTTGTTCTTTAGCATAGCTGTCATACCATTAGGTATAGAGAAAGAACGGCCAAAACCAGCTGTAAGTTGAATAAACATCTTAGCTCCAGTTTTGTGGAATTCTACCATATAGTCTTTTAGTTTTTTGAAAGCACCTTTAGCCTTGTACAACCAGCCATTACCAATCATATTTCTAAGTGGTGCAATACCAGGAATAATTAAGCCAACATTGTTTTTGGCTAAATCCATAAAGAAATCAGCAGCATCTTTGTCGAAATGATGAGGTTCCATCCAACCAAAGATAGAAGTACCACCCATAGGACAAAGCACGATTCTGTTTTTGATTTCTACATTACCTACCTTCCATGGAGTAAATAATGGTTCGTATTTTTTATCCATAAACATTCTCCTTACACACATACAAGCCACACTACTTGTATTATAATCGTTACTTAAAATTTAAATCAAAACACAAAAAAAGTCAAACATAGTAAATTGATTTAATTAATAATTAATTAAAAATATGAGAATTGCCAAATTTAATATACAAAAACATATCAATTTTGTAGAATAATATTAACAACAAACTATAAGGATGAAAACATGGAACATTTTACATTTACAAAACCAGGCAGAGAATGGAACGAAGACAGAGTATACTCTTGTGACGACTTTGCCTTTGTACTAGATGGTGCCACCTGTCTATTTAATGACCACTATTCAAAATTTGATACAGATGCCGAGTGGTACTCAAACTGGTGGTGCGAATACCTAAAAAAATCATTAGGCAACACAAAAAAAGAGATACCTGACATACTAAAAGCAGGCATTAAAAAAGTAGTCAAAGATTATCAAAAACTAGCTAAAGACAATGTAATAGAAGATTTCCCTAGTTCTACAGTAAGTATAGTAAGAAGGAACAACGGAATGTTAGAGTTTTACTCACTAACCGATAGCAGTATGGTTGTACTATCAAAATCTGGAATTTGTATAACAATACAAGAACAAGGAAACACAGTAAAAGATGCTTTTACCATAATGAAAGTATTAGACACAGGCAAAAAACACAATATGCCACTAATGGAGGCTAGACACAAATTTGGAGAAATTGTTCAACAAGCTAGAATTAGGAAAAATCAATTTGCTTTAGGCGGATACTATGTACTAGCCGATAGCGAAGAAGCTATCAACCATGGTATATATGCCTCTGTAGAAGAAGCCCTGATTGACAAAATTCTTATACTAAGTGATGGCTACTCACAAGTTTATGATGTAGTCAAATTTATGCCGCCAGAAAAGTTAATCAAAAAAATTAACAGCTATGCCGATGCAGAAAAAATTTACAATAAATTAGTAAAGTATCAACAAAAAGATAAACTTGCAAAAAAATACTATAGATTTAAAGTAAGTGACGACACATCTTTGGCTTATTTAAAGTTTTAATTAAAAACAAAAAAACACCCTATATTTAGGGTGTTTTTATTTAACCTTATATTAGCTAATTCTTGATTTTACTTGCAAAAACATTATACATTTAACATTTTCGTAGTCTTCCATAATTTCCTCTTTTGTAGGAAAAAATGGCATAGTATCTACTTTTTTAAGTAGTTCTAAAGTTTTCTTTTGAATCTCGAATTTGCATTCATCATAGTCTACACTAAGTACATCTTTTTTTGTTAGTCCAGGCACAAAACCAGCATAAGAAATCTTTTTGCCAGATTTATGTTCTATAACTATCATTGGAACATTGATAATTTCATACAAATCCCTAGCATCTGCTTTGAATAATTCTGTTTTTCTCATTTCCCTGTTTCCACCTTTTATTACATTTTTCTTTCCATTGTCTTGTCATCAATTTTTACAATTTTAGGAACTTCCGGAGCTGGTTCTTGTTTTGGCATTTGAGCTTGGACAATCTCAACTACATTCTCTGGAACATTCTTTACACTACCTGTCATTTGCATTACAGGAGTATTTAATTGTGTTTTGGCTTGTTTGTGGTTGTTGTTACCAGCCATTTGCTCAATTTCTACTAAATTGTAGCACTTTCTAGAATCAAACTTACCTTCTACTGCCACAGAAATATTTGGTTCGAAATATTCTGTCTTTACATATTCGTTAAACATATCGTAGTCAATTTCTTCTATCATTTTGGTAACCACTTCATAGTCTAGTGTAGGGATACCTAATAAGAAATCGTTGTAGTTGCTTTGAGCAGAACAATTTTTGAATTTTTGTAATGTAGCATTCTTTTGGTCAACCAAAGCTTGTTTTACAAACTTGAATGTTTGTTTCTCGATACCAGTAGAACCTAACTCTCTAGCAACCTCACACAATTTGCGAGTAGTTGCTTGTAAATTAGAACCATTTGTTGTGGCTTCTAGGCAAGTAAATCTTGCTGTACCAAAGTCTAAAACTTGTTGAGCATAAGAATATACCAAACCTTTCTTACCTCTAAGAGCAGACCACAACTTGCCACCGATATTATTCATAATATAGCTTTCGATTACTTCCATAGCATATTTGTAGTTGTCTATGTCTTCGTCGGCAAAAGGTTTTTTCTTGTTTGCTTCTCTTCTTTGATTAATCTTATCCATTTGAGCTAATGCAACTGTATCTAAGTTTGCAGAGTTTTCTCTAATTAGCAAGTCAACTGTAACATTGTGCATTCCATCATCAGGAACTGCCATTAGCACATTTTGCTCTTTGAACTTAGGCAATTCTGGATAATCTACAATATATTCTGCTTTTTGAGCAGGTTTTAGTTTTGAGAAAATTTTGTCTTCTATTAAAGTCATTACTTCGTCCATAGACTTGTTTGAAGTAACTGAAATAACCAAGTTGTCTAGGTTGAAATATCTTTTGATATATTTCTTTAGAATATCTGGTGTAACCATATTAAGTGTTTTGGCACTACCTAAAATATCTAGACTAGTCATTTTATCAGGATTCTCTTGCAAACTTTCCAACAATAGATTTGCTACAGGAATTTCTTCTTCCTCTGGATCAATCTTGTTTAGATTGATTTCTTGCTTAACAACTTCTATTTCATTTTTGATTTGCTTTTCTGTAAAGTTTGTCTTGGTAATCATGTGCATAGCATTGTCTAAAGCTAAGTTGATGTTTTTGTCAACAGCACTAAATGATACACAGATACTATCCTTACTAGTATATGCATTTTGATTGATAGAATATTGCAAAATATTGTTTAAAATATTTTTGGTCAAATCTTCACTAACTTCTCTAAACAACAAGTGTTCTAGTAAATGGCTAAGACCTTTATATTCGCCATCAAGTTGTGCACCACTTCTAAAACCAATTACAAAAGATGCACCATTAAATGCTTTTTGTTTTTGATATACAACTGTTGCACCATTATCACATTCAATAATTTGTGGTTTAGCCATAGTAACCTCTCTTTTTAATGAATATTCATTAACGACATATTTAGATTTTATTTATTATAGCACCAAAAACCAACTTATTCAATAGCAAAACAACAAAAAAACCACCAAAGAACTATGCTTTGGTGGTATTTCTTATATAACAGGTTGTTTAATTATGCATTTATCAACTATTATTTTATTTTAAAATTAAACTAAATTTGATTAATTTCTACATTATTATAATATACAAGACTACTTTTTATCTTCTTTTAAATTTTGATCTAATATTGTTACTTTGCCATCTTTAGAAATCTTGATACTATCCCTACCATATTTAAATCTAGCATCAAAATATTTACAATAATCTTCATATGACATTTTTGATATTAGTTCATCTTCTTCATCTCTAGCTTTTGCGAATGCTTCTCGTACAGACTCAAATTCTTTATCAGACTTAACGGAATATTTATGCCATTTTATTCTTTCTTCTTGTTCTTCCTTTGGTAAATCTTTAATTTCTTCAAGCAACTCCTCAAACAATTCCTGCTGAATTTCTTCATCTGTTTTTGGTTCGTACGAATTTTTTGAAAGATCTTCCAAAAGTTGATTTTCTCGTTTTATAAGTTCAAGTTTTTTCTTAGAAACTTCAATTTCTAATTCTCCCAATATATACATTTGCTCCTCAGTTAATATATTTTCATGCTTTATTAACCAAGAAAAATTTAAATCTTCGCCTTCTTCTAACCTTTTCTTGTAGCCTTCAAAAATCTTTTTTGCTTCCTTGCTTCCCTTTTTAATTTCCTTTGCCATTTCCTTTCTCCTAAAATCCAATTTAGTTTTACTTTTACATTATATCACAAATACAAATATTTTCAACTTTGACAACAAAAAAACACCCCTAATTAAAGTGGGTGTTTTTTGTTTTAGCAATCGCCATAAAAGCCGCCATTTATTTTGATAACTTGGTTGTTTATAAAACTTGCTTGGTCGCTAATTAAAAATTTAACCAAATTAGCAACATCTTGCTCTGTACCAGCTCTTTTTAGTAGTATTTTTTCTTCTTCTAGCTTTATAAATTCTTCGTCCATACCAGATATTTCACTTTCAGTAGCTATAAACCCTGGTGCAATAGCATTCACATTTACATAAGGTGCAAATTGAATAGCCAAATTATGTGTAAGTGAATTGATGGCAGCCTTTGATGCATCATAGTCTACACACATAGGGAAATATGTGTTTATGCCATTTGTAGAGCTTAGATTTACAATTTTACCAGATTTTTGGTTGTACATAATTTCACCAACATATTTACTTACCAAAAAAGTTCCAACTACATTTACATTAAGTGTTTCTTTGAAATTTTCTACAGTTTTATTTTGAAAAAGGTCATCGTAACACACGGCAGCATTGTTTACTAATGCATCTATTCTACCATATTTTACAAATACACTCTCAACCATTTGCTTAATTTCTTGCTCATTAGAGATATCGCACTTTACCATCATAGGTTTGGTATTGTAACGGACTAATTGATTGTACACATTTTTTGCCTTTTCACTACTTTGATTATAGCAAACCACCACATTATACTTTTCTTTAGCTAATTCTTTGGCTACAGCAGCACCAATACCTCTACCAGCACCTGTAACAATAACTACTTTATTTTCTTCCATTGTATTACCTCTCTATATTTTCGTTAGTAGTTTAACACAAATGAAAATAAATTAAAATTGATTTATACAAAACAAGCACTTCTATTAAAACAAAAAGCGAAACATACCTACATTTGATACATTTCGCCAATTACACATACAAAGATAACCTCAATCTTTTAAAATTCAATAAAAACATTTAATGTAATTTTTTTATGTTATTTATTTCATTTGTGCTTTTAACTATCATAAAAACACCTATTACTAATATTATTAATCCAAATATCGACCCAGTCAATGTTGTCATTATTTGTCTCAGCATAAAATCTTTTGACGACCCAAAAACAGACAGCATAGCTGTTTCTAAAGAAAACATAGACACCAAAGCTGAGGACAGCCCCACAAATTTTATAGCACTTATAATCGGCTGATGAAATTTCCTATATTTAATACTATTTATAATAGCAAGTGTTGTGGCGATAAATGTAAACAATGCTATAGCAATCGTTTCGATATAATGATACGAAAAGCCATACCCATATCGAATTATGAAGAATGTAATTATTGCTAAAGATACATTTATGACCACTAAAACAATTCCACAAAATCTGTACCTATGCCACTGTCGTTCTATATCCAAATCATATTCTTTATAAATATCTTTAAGCAAGAAAAATCTCATAATGGTCAATAAAAAATAATATATAGACAGAGAATAAAACCACAATGATTGATTAAATATACCCATAATCAAATAAAAAAGCATACACAGCAGATTTGTAGAAGTAGTTGTGTACAAAGATACTTTATTCCTATAATTTATGTCTGTTTTATATCTTAATGCAAGCTTGTTGTTATTAGAAAATGTTTTGATTTTATTAATAACAAATGGAACCCTAAAACAAATAATAGTTAACGAATATGCTGATATGACATAAAATAAATATTGTAAAACTGGTATAGGATTTATAGAAGCAAAACTATATATTAACCCTCCAATAGCAATAGCTGTAATAAATACAACTATTGCAATATGGGGGTAACAAATATTTTTTAAGATTTTACACCTTTTAAACAAGACATATCTCCCAAATTTAAACATTTTAAAAGAACATCTACAATAGTTTGCAATTCTTCTTTGCAGCCATTTTTTATCCACTCTATCATTACAGCACTTAACCCAGACAAATAAAAGCTCATCATGTATTTTTGTTCCTTTTTAGGCACAAAAAATCTATCTAATATAGGTTCAAATATATTTTTATATAGATGATTTATTATATATTGTTCTTTTAAAACATTAGGTTGAGAATATGCAATTTTGTATATTTCTTTATTTTCTTTTAAAAATTCCAAATATGGAATTAAATAATTAGGGGTAATAAGCAACAAGTCTTCTAATTTGGAATTTTTAATAATTTGTTTGTCTATAACTTTGTCACTGAATTTTTTTTGAATTTTTTTGCCAACATACTCAATAGATTCTGCAAGTAAATCATCTATAGTTTCGTAGTGCAAATAAAAAGTTGAACGATTGACACCTGCTTTTTCACAAATTTCCTTTACAGTAATAAAAGAATACTCTTTTTTCTCAAGCAACAAAATCAATGCCTCATCCATTAAACAAGCAGTATTGTAATACTTACTTTCAGATTTATTTAAATTGTTGCTTTCCATATTTATTCCTCCTCAGTAATTTCTTTTGCCAAACGAATAATGTCAGAACCATATTTTTCTTTACCCTTTTCAAGTATTACTTTATAAATAGGATAATTTAAACCACAACCAACAATTCCAACAACTCCGACAATCACACCAATTACCATTGACAAAACTGATCCCTCACCAATAACACCCATACATAAGCTCATACCAGTACCAAGCACAAGTGCAAATACAATACCAAATGTATAAGTAAATATTTGAGCTGGTTTTTTTGCTTTTTGATCTAATTTTTTTAAAGCCACAACCTTTGATGTCTTTTTAGGTGAATACTCATTTGCAATTTGTTCTGCATAAATTTTATCTGTGTTCATTTTTTAATCTCCTTTAAGTTTGATACCACCATTATAACAGCAGTTTTAACAAACTAGCACAACACAAAAAATTAAAAATGTTGATTTAAAAGAAATATTTAAATTACACATTAAACAAAAAGCACTCTAATCAAAAAATGATTAAAGTGCTTTTAGTTGTTTTTATTTTATACCAAACCTTTATTTTACTAATTAAGCACGACCGTAGTATTTACCATCAGCTGTAGTAACAATAATTTTGTCACCTTCATTAATAAACATAGGTACTCTTACTGCAATACCTGTATCAATTTTTGCAACTTTAGTAGCAGCTGTAGCTGTACTATCTTTGATACCAGGTTCACATTCGATGATTGTGTATTCAACTTTTTCAGGAAGAGTGATACCTAAAAGTTCAGCACCATAGAAAGTTAGTTGAACTTCCATATTTTCTAGTAAGAAATCTTTGTTGTCGCCGATTTGAGTGTCAGATAGTTCGTATTGTTCGTAAGTGATGTTGTCCATAAAGTAATATGTGTCACCAGCTTCGTACAAATATTGAACAGTTTTTCTATCAATTCTAGCTTCTTCAAACTTAACATTGGTATTGAATGTTCTTTCTAGAGTTGTACCAGTTCTTAAGTTTTTCATTTTAGTCTTCATAAATGCAGCACCTTTACCAGGTTTTACATGTAAGAATTCTACTATTTGATAAATATTACCTTCGATAAGTAAGGTCATACCATTTCTAATATCATTTACATCTACCATATATAATTCCTTCTTTTTCAAAAATCTATTACAATTTTAATTGTTTTTGTGTCACTTGTCAACTACTGTTCCTACTAATGTACAACAAAATAACCTTTTACTTTTTGTCAGCAATCTTTTTTGTTCTCTTTTTTGGTTGTTCTGTTTCGGTCAACAAATTATTTTCACTACCAGCTACAACACCGTCTTTACTTTCAACCACTGTTTCAATATTTTCTACATTAGCAGATACACCTACAAGTTGTTTTTGTTTAATGTATTTGGTCCACTTGATATAACCATAAGTTGTGTTTGTTAAATAACCAAACTTCAATACTAATAGTATCCATTGACCAGCCATAATATTTATTGCAATTTCACAGAATGTAGCTATGTACCAAGCTATCCATTGCTCTCTAAATCTAAACAATATAAATAGTCCGTTAGCTATACCTACAGCACTACAGCAAGCATCGATATAACAAACAATTTTCTCTAGTACTGGAGTGTCTGAAAGTATACCACTTTCTACATCAATAAGTGTTAGCAAATATCCTACACCTATAGTCCATATAACTATAGCAGAAATTACTAATACTTCTTGCCAACCAGTAAGTCTACGAACTTCTGTAAGCTCTTCTTGTTCTCTGTCTTTGTGCTTGTTCCACATAAAGAAGCTAACAATGTCTACTGGTATCCAGAAGAAAATTGTAGTAGCCATAGTAGCAAATCTGTAAGCACATACTATACAGATAGCAATCTCAGTAAACTCTACTACTAGCGATACTAAGAAGTTCCATTTGCTTTGCTTAGAAATAAGTAATTCACACAAAATATTTGAGAAAATATCTATCAAATATAATGTCATAATAAGTGAACCATTTACACCATTTACATCTTCTTCTGGAAATAAAAATGCAAATAAGAAAGCTAAAACTGTAATACTAAAAAACCAGATTTTTTCGTATGTGGTAAAATAATTCCACACATTTACAATTTTGGCCCACACCTTGTTTAACCAAGCTTGTTCTTTTTTTGTCTCCATAAAATATTTTTCCTTTTTAGTTTTTTGACGACAAATTATACAAAAAAGATGTACAAATTGTCAAATACTTGCATTAATTTGTATTCACAAAATATATTTTACTTTTTTATGGTGTTTGTGCTAAAATACAACTTGTAAAAAACAACAAGGAAACAATAAAATGAATAACCTATTTGATATTGATGAAAAATTATTAAAACTAGCAGATGTAGTAGAATTAGAGCTAACAGATATATTTAAAGGCTTTGACAATCTTTGCCTAAAAAATAGCGAAAGAATACTAAAAGCTTTTCAAGATAATCGTGTAGCAAGTTCTGACTTTGCCGAAATTAATGGTTACGGATACTACGATGCTGGTCGTGACAAACTAGAAGCTATATATGCTCAAATTTTTGGCACAGAAGATGCACTAGTTAGACCACAAATTATGAGTGGTACTCATGCCCTAGCACTTACATTTAGTGGCCTATTAAAATATGGCGATACCCTACTAAGCATATCTGGAACACCCTACGACTCATTACAAGCTATTATCGGTATAATCGGCGATAGCAGAAACTCACTAATTGCTAATGGTGTAAAGTACGAAGAGATAGCACTACTAAACGACAACTTTGACATACCTGCTATTGTAGAAAAATTAAAACAAACAAAAGTAAAAGTAATAGAAATTCAAAGATCTAGAGGCTATGCTCACAGACAAAGTCTAAGTATAGAAAAAATAGAAAGAGTAATCAAAGCCATAAGAGAAGTAGATCAAGATGTAATCATAATGGTAGACAACTGCTATGGTGACCTAGTAGAAGAAAAAGAACCTACTCATGTAGGAGCAGATGTAATAGTAGGCTCACTAATGAAAAACTTAGGTGGTGGAATTTGTAAAAGCGGTGGATACATTGTAGGTAAAAAAGACATTATCTGGGATATTGCAGAAAGATTCTCTGCCCCTGGCACTGGCAAAGATCTAGGTGCAAACTTCAATGAAAACATCAACTACTTCAAAGGATTATTCCTAGCACCTAGAGCTGTATGCTCTAGCTTAAAAACCATGGTGTTCGCTAGTAGAATTCTAGAGAAACTAGGGTTTGATGTAGATCCAAAATACAACGAGCCTAGAACAGACATCATTCAAACTATCAATTTGTTCACACCAGAAAATATCACAAACTTCCATGTAGGCATACAAAAGGGTTCTCCTATCGATAGCTTTGTAACACCTGTAGCAGCTCCTATGCCTGGTTACCCACACGACGAAATTATGGCATCTGGCACATTCACTCAAGGTGCCACAATTGAGCTAAGTTGCGATGGACCAATGGTAGAGCCATACACTGCATATATGCAAGGTGGTCTTACATACGACTATGGCAAATTAGGAATATTGATAGCAATAAACGAAATTCAAAAGAAAAAGTAATTTATTTGCTAAATTTTAATACAAATTTTGTTAAAAATATTGAAATGCAGCAAATACTATGATATAATAGACATATGAATCGTTTGTTTTTGAAACAATTTAATAAAAAGCAAATTTCTGTTAAAATTAATATGAATTGTAAGAACTTCTTAATGGGCAACCGTTAAGGAGTTTTTTTAATCCCTAATTTAGTTTTGCAAGTAATTAGCTTTTTTTAAACCATCAAATACTAACGACAAAATAAAAACAGGAGGCAAAAGGATTTGATAGAAGTTAAGAATTTAACCAAAGAATTTAAAATTTCTAAAAAACAAAAAGGGTTCTTAGGCTCAGTTAAAGGACTGTTTAAACGAGAACACACCATAAAAAGAGCACTAGACAATGTTAGCTTTACAATAAACGATGGCGACATTGTAGGATACCTAGGACCAAATGGCGCTGGCAAAAGTACCACTATCAAAATTATGTGCGGCATACTAACCCCTACCAGTGGCGAATGCACCATAAACAATATGATACCATGGAAAGACAGAGTAACATTTGTAAAAGACATAGGTGTAGTATTTGGTCAACGATCACAACTATGGTGGGATGTACCAGTAATAGATAGTTTCTATCTACTAAAAGATATCTACAAAATTCCCGAAGATGTATTTAAAAGTCAATTAGAAATATTGACTAAGCAGCTTGACCTGGCTGATATAATAAATGTCCCACTTAGACAACTATCACTAGGTCAAAAAATGAAGTGTGAACTGGCTGGTTCGCTGCTACATAGACCTAAAATACTATTCTTAGACGAACCGACTATAGGATTAGATGCGACTAGCAAACTAAAAGTAAGAGAGTTTATAAAGCAAATAAACAAAGAACTAGGCATCACTGTAATCCTAACTACCCACGATATGAACGACATCGAAGCACTTACAAACAAAATAATCATCATAGGCAAAGGTCAACTACTATTCAATGGTTCATTTGACGAAATCAAACACAAATACAAAAACTACCGAACCATAGAAATAGAATTCGAAAAAGAATATGACGAAATAAAACTTGATGGGTTTGAATTTATCAAAAAAGAAGGCAGAATACAAACCTTCAAAACAGCCAAAAAAGACTTTAAAATAGCCGATTTTGTGGTAGAACTAAGCAAAAAATACAAAGTAATTGATGTACAGGTAGAATCTATATCTCTAGAAGAAATCATATCAAAAATGTTTGAGGAGTTAGGGGTATGAGAGCATATAAATCACTATTCAAAATTAGATTTATAAATACACTACAATATCGAACAGCGGCTTTTGCAGGAATACTTACACAATTTGCTTTTGGTCTATTATACATACTACTATTTAGAGCTTTTTATGCTCAAGGCAATGTACCAGAAAACTTCACGATAGACCAAATGACATCTTATATTTGGCTACAGCAAATATTTTTTGTACTATTCTATATGGTAGACAAAAACCCACTAATGATTAACCAAATAGAACAAGGTAATATTTGCTACGAAATGGTAAGGCCTATGAACCTATACGGGAACTGGTTCTGCACATTATATGCCGAAAGAATATCAAAAACTGCACTAAGATTTGTGCCTGTATTGATATTAGCCATCATACTACCTGGTGGGTTTGGACTAGGAGCACCAGCATCTGCCCTAAACTTTTTATTATTTTTAGTAAATCTAATCATAGGTTCACTACTGATAATATCTATAAATATAATCGCATATTGTCTAATGTTTCACACCATGTCAAGCATAGGAATATTCTCAATAATCGCTACATTAGGTGCACTATTTAATGGTTCTATGATACCTCTACCACTTACACCTACATGGTTTCAGGCTCTTGTAAACTTCTTACCATTTAGATATGTAAACGACCTAACCTTCCAAACTTATGTAAGTTCTATACCACTGATAGATTCCCTACTACAGACAGGCATACAGGTAGCTTGGCTACTATTCTTTGTACTAGTAGGCAACCTATGGCTAAAACGAAATTTGAAAAAAGTAGAAGTTCAAGGAGGTTAATATGTTATATTTTAAATATTTCAAAATGAATTTAAAAAAGATAGCACAATATAGACTTTCACTACTACTTAGTTTAATAGCACAAACTCTAACTGCTTCTATGGCACTACTTACTATATACTTTCTATTTGATAGATTCAAAATTGTACAAGGCTGGACCTTTCAACAAGTATCACTATCCTATGCCGTAGTTTACTTGTGTTTTTCATTTACCGAATGCTTCTTTAGAGGAATAGACCACTTTGCACTACTTGTAAAAACCGGACAATTAGATGGTTTTTTAGTAAAACCTAGAGGGGTACTAACTCAAGCACTTTCCTGCGAAGTTGAATTCTCAAAATTAGGTAGAATACTAGTAGGAATTGTAGTGCTAATATATTCTTGCTACATACAACCATTTGTATGGACACCACTCAAAATTACAGTACTACTATTAATGCTAATATGTGGGGTTGTAATGTTTCTGGCACTATTCCTAATAGGTGCATCAGTTAGTATATTTACTGTAGAAGGAATAGAGGCTATGAACATACTTACCGACGGCGGTAGAGAACTATGTCAGTACCCTGTAAACATATATGGTAAATTTGTGCAAAACTTATTTACCTACATCATACCTTTTGCCTGTTTTAACTACTTGCCTATGATGTTCATTTTCGATATGCCTAATGTAACACTATTTGGCAACATACTAGCTCCACTATATGGAATGCTATTCTTTATACCAGCATATCTACTATTTAGATTTGCACTAAAAAAATACACATCTACTGGTAGCTAAATAAAAAAGAACATTCAGTTTTGAATGTTCTTTTTTGTGTTTATACTATCAAATTATTCTTCATCTTTAAGATATTCTTTGGTAGGAATGGCTTTATTTAGCAGATATTCTATAGTCTTTAATTGTATCAAAGAAATACCCGACATCTTTTTGGTTTGAGATAAAATATATATACCTTGCTCCACTTGATCAGCATCACCCATAGCCAAAATACCACCTAGTAGTATATTCAAATCTATATTTTGATTGTTTTGGTCGTACAACAACTCTAGTCTACTAACACCATAATCAAATAACATTGTAGAATACTTATTTAATTTAACTTCTACTTCGTCAGGATTGTCTTGTGTAAAATCTTCTACCACTTCTCTAATATAGTAGATAAGTGCCCTATTTACTTCTTCGCTAGCAAGTAGATAGCTAATACCTTCGTTTAGCATATCGCCTATTAGATTGTAGTAACTACCAGCTCTTAGATACTTAGGCAAATTTGTTTGTTTAAACTCATCTATTCTAGCGACAATCTTGTTGTCTGCTACCGACATAAATTGTTTGTCTTTTAGTATCCTCAAGTCTTTACATATATTCAAGTCAAAACTAGTATACCCACATACTGGGCACTCTAGAGCAGGTTTGTGCCATAGTTCAAAAAAATACTTCTCTTCAAATCCAGTAGGTGTAACATACTTATCTACAGGATATTTTGAATTAAAATTTGTAGTGCTACCACAAACAGCACATTTTTTTGTTGTTTTCATAGCTCATACTCCTTATTATAATTAAACCATTTAATACAATCATTGTCAAACAAACAAAAAAGATGCTTAAAAAAGCATCTTTTTATTTTGAATGTCCACCAGTTTTGTTTATAGCATCTATTCTTTTTAGTTCTTCTTCCATAGACATTTGTTGTTTCGAGCCACTTGTTAAAGCTAGCTCTCCAGCCTCAAATTCTTGGAAATTTTTAGCAATTTTTGGAGGATAATTCTTTCTATTAGAATTTTTGTGCTTAATACTAGGTTTAATTACTTGAGGTGTTCTAGTAAATGTAAAGTTGTCTACACCTTCTAAGAATGTTCTTTCAAAGTTTTGAGCAGTAAGTGTATATTGTTGTTGAATTTGAATAATTTCTTCTTTTGGTATAGTTTTGTATTTTCTATGAGTTGTTTTGCCTTGTAGTCTAGCAAAATACAATTTTGCAAGTTCTTTTCTAAACTTCTTAACACCTTGAGATGTAATATCGCCTTTGTTTGTACTAGCTAGAGTTTGTCTGTCATTATTTAGGTCACCTTCCATAAAGTGAGTATCGCTACCAGCAGTAAATACAATTTCGTTACCTCTGTTTTTGCCACTAGCTACGAAATCTCTAACTTCATCTTTGATAATCTCGATAGTTGTCTTTTGTCCAGATTTTCTTTCTCTAACATCAGTATTTTTTGAATTGTAAAATAATTCAAAGCCATCGATACCATATTCTAATAATTTTCTAACAATTTGAGCTTTCTTTTCTTCTTTTGTTAGTCCAGAATTATCATTCATGTTTACACGGTTTAGGTTTACACCTGGGTGAGCAAGTACACACATTCCACCAGAAGCATGAGCTAATTTGATAACATCACTTACATTTAGTTGCATTCTTTCTGGTCCAGGAGCAGATTTTAGAAGTTCTTTAACTTCTTTGTAGCTATTAGATAGTTTGATATTATTGTATTTTAGGAAATCAATAACATCGTCTGCACCGAACCTACCAAAGCCTTTAGTTTGTTGTCTTTTCTCAATAATATAGTCTTTGATTTTTTCTTCGGTAAAGTGAATACCATATTTCTTTTCTATAATTCTAAATAAACCAAAGTCAACTAGCATATCGTTTTCGTGTTTTGCTTTTAAAAGCTTTAGTAGTGGACTAGGTTCTTCTAGTTTTAGACCATATACAAGCATATGAATTTTTAGAGGTTTATTCTTTTCACTTTTTACACCAGGAATTACACAAGTAATCTCTACTGCCGGTATAACATTTACACCATTGATTCTGTTCATAGGTAGTGAAGGATTATATTCAGGAGTATTTTTATTTAATTCCTCATTTTCTTCCCTAATACGAAGATTTAATTTCTTAAGGTAAATTTGAGTTTCCATAATTTCATTATGGTTAGTAATAGCCACTTCGCCCACATTTACTTTGTTAGCAGCTTTGATAACTTCACCTATCTTACCAGTAGCATCATGCGAACCATTTGAGTGTACATGATAGTCAACCTTTTGTGACACAAAAAAGTTTTGCATAATCCTTTGGACTTCTGCCAACTTCTCATTACTTATTGGATTTCCTTGTGTAGACTGACTTAAAAGCAAAAGTTGTTCTTCTACAAACAATTTTTCATCATTTGTCATGTCACACCTCCGCAAATTTCTATTATTGATATTATTTTAGCAAAACCGCAAACAAATTTCAATATGTAATTAGAATTATTTGCTTTTTTTAAATTATATTATTAATTTAAACAATTTAGAGTACCATATTTTCATTATAAATACACACATTTTATGGTTAAAATAACCAAAAGTAATCCTCAAATCAAAGCATTTTTCGTCATTTAGAAAATATGGGTATTGCAAAGCAAAAATATTTAAAGTATAATGAGTTTGTAATGAAAAAATATAAGGAGTTAAAATGGAAAAGAAAATTATTGAACAATTTAGCCCCAATGCAACCATTGATGTTACAACCAAGAAGCTAAGACAAGAAAGAAACAATGCCATTTTGCAACATTATGCACCTATAGATTATGTGACAGAAATCAATGTACAATGGCCATACACAACCATTAACTACTGCCCTTTGTCTGACCTTCATGCAGGAAACATTAATGCTAGACTAGATGCTTTCGAAAAGTGGGTTGACTTTGTAGAAACTACATACAACTCTGCAACTATACTAAATGGTGATATATTAGACAATGCTACTCAAACAAGTATATCTAATACTCATGACGAAAATCTACCACCAGAAGAAGTAATTGACTATCTATACGAAAAACTATTACCACTAGCTAAACAACACAAAATCATAGCTATCACACCTGGCAACCACGACTCAAAGAGTGGCAAAAGAGGTGTAGATACAAATACATCTGTACTAAAATCATTAGCAGACAGACTAGAAGTTCCTTTTGTTGAGCACAATGTAATAGTAAAATTTGAGATGCCTATAGCAGACTCAAAAGAGACTCATACTGTAACAGTAGCTGCTATGCACGGTGCTGGCAAAGCCGGTGGTGTGGCAGGTGCACTAGATACTATCAGTACACAAATGAGTAGAGTATTTAACTATGCTAGTGGCGATATCGATATTTGCGATGCAGGACACTTCCATGCTGGTGGTGTACTATACAAAAGATTTGAATACCCTGAAAAAGATAAATTCAATCGCACAATTAGAACAACAAGTAAAGATATACTAATTGTCTCTAATTACTCTTTCCAAGACAACTCTGACTATGCTGCAGAAGCAAACTTTGGTGGTGCTGCTGTAAATTCTTGGGGAATACTAGTAAGTCCAAAACAAAATGTATTCTATAAATCAAACGAACACGAAAACAAAAAATACATTTCAAACTTTAGCACTTACAAAATATTTACTAAAGACCTAGAGCTTTCACTACCTGCAAAACTAACAAAAGAAAAATATAAACAAGAACCACTTAGAGTACTTGAAGAAAAACTAGCAAAACAATACGAAACAAAGAAAGCTGAACAAGTACTAAAAGATGCAAATAAACAAGGAGGTATGACAAGATGAGTGAAACACCAAATCCATACACTTCGGAGAAAAAGAAAAAGCCTCTAATGGACCTGTACAAAAAAGGTAATTTCCCAGAAGAAGGCAAACAACCTAAAAAGGTAAACTTAGCCACAGCTGACGAACTAGAAAATGCAACTTTGGCTAAAAGAATGGAATTTGCAAAAAAGCTAAAACAAAAACACACATTAAACATTTCTAATGTTGTTGTAGAACTACCAAAGGGCTGCGACCATGTAGAATTGTTCCCACTATCAAGTTTAAATATATTTGACACATCAAACCCTGGCAAATCAGTAAGAGATGACAAATATATCAATGAACTTTGCAGGAAATTAAACAAAAATTCTATAGTTGTAATGGGTGGTGACCTATTCGGTAAACAATGGAAGATGGCAGACCTTGCTAAAGCTGATATTACCGAAGACAACAAAGTAATGTGGTTCGGTATCAACTATAGACTAAAAGAACTAATAAAAATAGTAACAAAACTATTAAATACAGATGCCCACATCGTTTTGATGAGAGGTTCTCAAGAAAATGAAATTATGAAAAGATTAGATGGTAGAGATGTTATTCAAGAACTTATCGATACCGTAATCCTAAAGGGCAAAGCTGAAAAAGGCAATTTGTACTATGTAAACGAAGGTGTACAAGAAATTATACAACTAGCTAAGCCTAACAGCCGTGGCAAAATAGTGTACTACCCTATCGAACTAAGAACAAACAATGCTTTATCAAAAACAACCACAGCAAAAGGCTACCTATCTGCATCTATCAAAAGCAATGGCGAACCTTATGCAGAAATCCCTTCAATCGACTTTAATGGAAATATTGTAGGACAAATAAATGAAAATCACTACAGTGTATCACCAGAAAAAGTATATAATGAAACACCTGTGGGCAAAAAACCTACCCTATCACCAAAAACATACAATCAACTAACAATGTTTTTAAATGATGACGGAACAATGGATATTGTACAAGGCGACAGTAATTTCTTAACTGAAGACAATACTGCCGAAATTGAACTTAGTAAAAAACTTGCACACAATACTTGCCTATTTGACCTAGCTGAGAGTAAACTAAGAGAAGAAAAATTCAAAGCTTATGGCAATATAGTTTCAAAAAAGTAATCAGGGAGTAAATTAAATGAAAAAATGTGAAAAATGCAAAGCTGAGGTAATGGAAGGAGCTAACTTCTGCCATACATGTGGAGAAGCCCTAACATCTGTTGCTGAGAGCATCAAAAAAGAAGATCGCCGTGGAGCTATGCTAGAAGTAGTACTAGCACTAATCGACAAAATAAAAGACCCTAACGATTTAGAGGTTCTAAATAGTTTACTAAAAAAATTAAAACCATAATAAAAAAAGCACTGAAATATTCAGTGCTTTTTGTTATCTAATAACCTCATATACAGCAGGAATAGTTTTGATTTTGTTTATCAAGTCCATCAAGTCATTTCTTGATTTTACTCTTACCCCTACATGGATAATAGCATCACCAGTCTTTGACACTTCACCTTTTATAAATGTAATATCTACCTTGCTATCTGCAATTTTCAATGAAATAGAGCTTAGTACTCCAGATGAGTTTCTAGTAATAACCTTAAAGTTAGCATTGTACACTTCGCTTAGACTCTTTTCATTCCAGTTGGTTTCTACTATTCTGTCTGGTTCTAAATTGTTAAGTGTAGCACAATTTCTGCGATGGATAGTTACTCCTCTTCCTCTAGATACATAACCTATAATGTCGTCACCAGGAATAGGATTACAACATTTTGCAACCTTTTTAAGCAAGTCGTCGTGACCATCTATAATTACACTAGCATCGCCTGTCTTATGCTCAACCTTTTGCATAGCAAGTTCTGCTTTCTTCTCTTGCTTTTGCAATTTTTGCTGTTTAGAAATAAATTTACCTAATACTTGTGGTACGGTAATTCCACCATAACCTACAGCCGCATATATTTCTTCGATAGTTAGTAAATGATGCTTAAATGCAATTTCTGCCAAAGTTTCTTTGTCTTCAAACAATTTAGACAAAGAGTAACCTTTTCTTTTTGCTTGTTCTTCAAGCATTTCCTTACCAATCTTGATATTCTCTTCTTTCTTCTCTTTCTTGAAATAGTTTTTAATTTTTGCAACAGCACCACGGCTCTTACATAATTTAATCCAGTCACGAGATGGACCTTTTGATGCTACAGTAAGAATTTCTACAACATCGCCTGTAGCCAACTTAGTGGTAATAGGCACCATTTTATCGTTAACCTTAGCTCCTGAACAACGATTACCTAAGCTAGTGTGTACTGCATATGCAAAATCTAGTGGAATAGAACCTTCTGGTAGTTCTACAACATTTAGATTAGGTGTAAGTACAAATATCTTGTTTTCATAAAAACCGGTTTTGATGATTTGCATAAATTCATCAGCTTCGTTTTCTTGTAAAACATTTTGTGTGCTTTGACTCAAATTTTTCTTCATATTGTATATAGCAGAGTTACCTGCATTTTTTGTAGCTTTTGAGCCATGCTCCTTATACATCCAGTGAGCTGCCATACCATATTCACAGTAAATATGCATTTCTTCTGTTCTTATTTGAATCTCAAAAGGAATTTCGCCATACTCAGTAGGATACATTACTGTAGTATGAAGTGACATATACAAATTCTTTTTAGGTTGTGCTATATAGTCTTTGATTCTACCATCTACCGGTTTCCACAAATTGTGTACAGCACCCAACATTGTATAGCAATCTTTGATTTCTTTTACGATGATACGATTTGCAATTACATCTAATACATTGTGTCTACCCTTAGTGGTAGTTTTTTTGAATACACCAAAACTACTCTTCATTCTAGACTGCAATCTACAATCAATATTGTGCTCTTGAGCCAAAGCTTCTATGCTTTTTCTAATTTCTGCAATGATAGCTTTGCCTTTTTTGTAGTTGTCCTCTAAGTACTTTGTTACTTCTACATACTCTTCTGGGAAGATATATTCAAAGCACAAATCTTCCAACATATGCTTAAGCTCATTCATGCCTAATCTTTCTGCAAGAGGCACATATATGTCTAGAGTTTCTTTGGCAATCTTAAGTTGATTCTCTCTACTCTTGATAGCAAGAGTTCTCATATTGTGCAATCTATCTGCAAGTTTTACGAAAGCTACTCTGGCATCTTTACTCATAGCCAAAAACATTTTTCTTAGGTTTTCATTTTCTTCCAAATGTCTTCTACGAGCATGTTTGATAGGTTCTATTTTTGAAGCACCTAGACAGATGTTATATATTTCTTTACCAAAGTTGTCTATGATTTCTTGGTCAGTACAATCTGTATCTTCTAGACAGTCGTGTAGCAAACCACTAATTACAGAAGGAACATCGGCTCTAAAACCAACCAAAATTTTAGCTACATGATATGGGTGAATAATATAATCTTCACCAGTATCTCTCTTGTCACCTTCGTGCTTAACTTTTGCAAACTCAAATGCTTTTACAATATCTATTAAATTTTTCTCACCATAAATCTCTCTAATCTCATCTAGCAATTCTTTTTCCATTTCCATGGCAATCAACTTTCCTTTTTATATTTTTCCATAGCCTTTTCAATTTCGGCAATTACTCTTTTTTGTGTACCTGTAAGTTCTCTGGCTGCAGACACAAAATCTATAATATATCTAGTATCAGCAAGTGTCCTTTCTCTCTTTTCCTTGGTTACACCATCTAATGTAAGAACATTGTCTAACCTATCACAAAATTTCACTGTCAATGCATAGTTTGTCATAAAACTCATCTTTTTTGACAAATAATCTGCTTTTTGACTTTTCTCTATCCACATAGAATCAAACCTTGCTGTAGATAATTCCATTACAATACTAGCACTGGTTTCTCCAAACTTTTTACACAATTCGGTGTAAGAAGTATATGTATCTTCTATAGTGTCATGTAGTAGAGCCGCTATATATAGTTTAGTTTTATTTTTAGATTTTTTAAATTTTCTAACAAACTCAGCCACTCTCATAGGGTGAGAAATATATGGTGTGCCATCATCTCTCTTTGCACCTTTATGCTTTCTGTCAGCAAACTTTATAGCTTTCAAAATAAGCTTATAATCATCGCCATATTCTTCTTTTAATCCTAATACAAAGTCTTTTTCTAGTTTCATTTCCTTATCTCCTACAAATATATGATAACATGTTTTATGTTTAATACAAAACTAAATTTAAAATTACACATAATTAAACTAAAAATACTTTTCTTTACACTATGCATCACAATTTTATATTTAAGAAAAAAGTAAAGAGTTATTTGCTCTTTACTTTTTTGTTTTTCGAGTTTTCTTATTTTGCTTTAACTCATTATTAGAATTGTTTTTTCTTTTGAATATTTTAGTTAAGTCTGCATTTTCTATATCAAAATGCCCCTTTTTGATATTGCGTTGTTTTTCGATACGATCAGGTATTCCCTCTCCTATAACCGGCATTTTTACATCATCTTTTCTTTCTCTAATTTCAAGTTGATTATAAGGAATAGAAATATTGTTTCGTTTAAATTCGTTATAAACTGTTTCTATTATGTAATAGTAAACTGACCAATAATCCTCCGTATCACACCAACAATTTGCAAAAAAATCAATACTGCTAGCACCTAATACCTTCAACCTACAAAATGGTTCTGGATCCAGATGCACTCTTCCATCACTTTTCATAACATCAGTAACAATTGATTTAACCTTTTCAATGTCTGTCTCATAAGCAACAGAGAATGTAAAATCTACTCTTCGTTTTTCATTGTGTCCAGAATTAACAACTATATCATTAACAATGGTTGAATTTGGTATTGTAATTCGTTTGTTATCAGTAGTCATTATTGTTGTAAACAAAAAATTTATCTCAGTTATGCTACCTTCAACACCATTAACTATAATATAATCACCCTTCTTAAACATGTGGGTGGACACCACTACAATCCCATTTGCTGCATTTGCAATTATATTTTGTAATGCCATACCCACAGCAAGCAATAAAGCACTTAAAGTGGTTAGAATCCCTGTAATTTCGACACCAATCATACTCAATAAGATTAAAACAAAAATTAAATACAAAACCAATTTTATAGCAGTCATAAGAAAACTTTGTGTTATTTTTTCCATTTTAGTTTTTCCTAAAACTCGCCTTGTAATATTTAACAATAATTTTAAAACAACATACCCAATAATAAACACCGATACAAATAACACAATGTTCCAAATATTGTTTGCAAAAAATGATACAATACTATCCCATATTTTATTCCAAGCCATAATTTACTCCTTTGTAATACAATTCAATATTTTAAGTATTTTTTATTTTATTGTCAAATATTCTCTCTGTTTTAAAAAAATACAATGCTTCATTTTGTCAAAATATAAATAATATTAATACGATATAGTATTTAAACACTAGTTTTATTTAGAAAGATTTTACTACAAAACATTTTAAATTTTAGGTTAATTATGGTATAATTCACTCGTTGAATAAAAACAACAAAAGAAAAGGATTGGATTTATGACAATTTTTCTAAATATATTATTTATGATTATCGGCATGGTGCTACTAATCAAAGGTGCAGATTTCTTTGTAAGTGGTGCAAGCGAAATTGCTAAAAAACTAAAGGTGCCATCATTATTTATAGGTCTAACAATCGTAGCTATAGGCACTAGTTTACCAGAACTTTCTGTAAGTATAACCAGTGCGATATCTGGTAGTATAGATATGTCTGTAGGAAACATTGTAGGTTCTAACCTGTCTAATATGCTACTTATACTAGGTGTAGTAGCACTGATATCTCCTCTTAAAGTACATGCTACCACTAGAAAAGTAGACTTACCTTTCTTTATTGCTGTTACTGGTATACTTATGGTATTTAGTCTAGATGTACTACTAAATGGCGAAACTCATGCAATGGTATCTAGAACAGAAAGCATTATACTACTAATCATATTATTTTTGTATATGTATGTACTTATATCTAATGCTAGAAGAAATAGAAAAAAAGAAATAGAAGAACAACAAGCATATATGGCTAGTCAAGACACTTCGATTGTTGTACCAGAAAATTTGGACAAACCACCAGTAAAACCACTACAAGGTTGGCAAATCATTCTATATATTGTACTAGGACTAGCTGCAGTAGTATTTGGCGGCGAGTGTGTGTCTACAACTGCACAACACTTGGCATTAGTACTAGGAATGAGTGAAGCATTAGTAGGTTTAACAGTTGTAGCTCTTGGTACAAGTTTGCCAGAGTTGGTAACAAGCATTGTAGCTGCTAGAAAAGGTGAAAATGACCTTGCATTAGGCAATGTAATAGGCTCAAATGTAATGAACATTTCACTTATATTAGGTTCTGTAGGACTAATCGCTCAAGCCCCTATATCTATGACAATTATCACAGACATTGCAATTTTATTTATATCTACAATAGTATTTGTAATTATGTGTGCAAAGAAGAATAATCTAAGCAAACTAGAAGGTGCAATTCTAGTAGGTATGTACTTCTCTTATCTAGCATTTGCTATTGTAAGAAACTACTGTTTCTAATTAAAAAAACAAAAAGAAAGACCAAAACTAGTCTTTCTTTTTTTGTCTAATATCACAAACAGAATTATGTTATTATTTCTTTTGTTCTAGATATTCATCATAAGTTGTTAGTCTATCAAATGTCTTTTTGCCATCGGTAATTTCGATAATTCTATTTGCTACCGTATTCATAAGTTCGTGGTCATGACTAGTAAACAACATATTACCTTTGAAATTAATCATACCCTTGTTTAATGCAGTAATACTTTCTAAGTCTAAGTGGTTTGTAGGTTCGTCGAATAATAGGAAGTTACCACTGGTAAGCATCATTCTCGCCATCATACATCTTACCTTTTCGCCACCTGACAACACTTTAGCCTTCTTTAAACCTTCTTCACCAGTAAACAACATTCTACCCAACCAACCTCTAAGGAAGGTTTGTTCTTGTTCTTTACTAAATTGACCCAACCATTGTACTAAATTTAGGTCACAGTTATCAAAGTATTCGTTGTAGTTTTGAGGCATATAGCTATATGTAATAGTTTTACCCCATTTTACTTCGCCAGTATAATCTTTATCTTCACCTGCAATAATCTTGAATAATGCAGAAATTGTAGTTCCTTTATCGCTTACAAATGCTATTTTTTCGCCTTTGTTTACTGTAAATGAAATATTTTCAAATACACCAGGCTTAGATAGATTTTCTACTTTTAGAATATCGTTACCGGCTTCTCTTTCCACTCTAAAATCGATATATGGATATTTTCTACTACTTGGTTTGATGTCATCTAATGTAAGTTTTTCTAACTCTTTCTTTCTAGAAGTGGCTTGACGACTTTTTGATGCATTAGCTGAGAAACGAGATATAAATTCTTGAAGTTCTTTTGCTCTAGCTTCAGCCTTTTTGTTTTGTTCTTTCTGTTGTCTAAGCATCAACTGACTAGTTTCATACCAGAAATCGTAGTTACCTACATACATATTAATTTTGCCATAGTCTACATCACAGATATGAGTACATACTCTATTTAAGAAGTGACGGTTGTGTGATACAATAATCAAAATGTTTTCAAAATCAATTAGATAATCTTCTAACCATTTTGTAGTAACAGCATCTAAATTGTTTGTAGGTTCGTCCAAAATTAAGATATCTGGATTTCCAAACAATGCTTGAGCTAATAGTACTTTAACCTTCATTTTAGGGTCTAATTCACCCATTAGGGTGTAATGAAGTTCGCTAGGTACACCCAAACCATTTAGTAGTGTTTGAGCATCACTTTCTGCTTCCCAACCATTCATTTCCATAAATTCTGCTTCTAGGTCAGCAGCTCTCATACCATCAGCCTCATCAAAGTCTGGCTTAGCATAGATAGCATCTTTCTCTTCCATGACTTCGATTAGTCTTTTGTGCCCCATAAGCACAGTACGAATAACAGTTTCGTTGTTAAATGCTTCTTGGTTTTGGTTTAGAACACTCATTCTTTCTTTAGGGCTTTTTACAACTTCACCTTTGTTTGGTGTAATTTCACCAGTCAAAATCTTTAGAAATGTACTTTTACCAGCACCATTTGCACCTATAACACCGTAGCAATTACCTTGTGTAAACTTAATGTTTACTTCATCAAAAAGCTTTCTACCACCAAATTGTAATGATACATTTATAGCTTGTAACATATTTTCTCCTTTTGAAAATAAAAAGTGCTTACACACTTTTTTGTATATTATATTTATCCTAAACTAGATTACTTGAAATAACTGCATTTGTCAAGTTAAGTTTTGGCGAAATACCTTATATTGATATAGTTTGACTTAAATATACAAATAAAGACCACCCACAAATGTAGGTGGTCAATATATATTAATTAAATTCTGGGAAGAAAATACCAAGCTCTCTAGCAGCAGATTCTGCACTATCAGAAGAATGAATTACATTTCTTGTAATTTCTCCTATACCGAAATCATGACGAATTGTACCTGGTGCAGGGTCTTTGGTACTACCAACGATAGTTCTAATATCTTGAACTAAATTTTCGCCTTCTCTCTCTACATACATAGCGATAACTTTGCCACTCTTCATATAGTTTACTAGTTCAGCAAAAAATCCTTTGCCGATATGTTCTGCATAATGACGGTTTAAAATTTCATCGTCTAATTGCATTACTTTTTTGTGACTAACTTTTGCCCCGATTCCTTCAATACGAGCGATAATAGCATCTTCGTGTTGTAGAAAACCAGGTTTAATCATAACATAAGTTCTTTCCATAAATATCTCCTAAAAATTTAAGTTAGTATATTTTAGCATATTTTATTGTAATTACAAATTTCTTTTGTGGGCTTATTTGAAATTTTGGCATAAAAAAAGTAGGTTAAGAAACCTACCATTACAGCGAACCACAGTTTGCTAGTATTGTATATTTAGCATTGTACAAGTTAAATAAATTACGAATAATTTTTGATTCTTTTTTGTGTTTTGAGAAAACATCTAATACATGATATTTTTCACTAGTTGTTTCGTAACTAATAAAGCTAATATTGTATTCTTTTAAGTTTTCTATAAGTGATTCGAAGTTTTCGGTAGGAACAGTAACAGTGATTTTCCATAGTTGGTCTTTTCTAATCTTTTCGGTCAACCATAGTGCAAAATACACACCTACCAAATTACACACAATAGATATTGCTACTGCTACCCACATATCTACATCGGCAATAACTTTGATAACTATAGTATTAAAGCCATAAGCTACGGCATTGCTAACAGCAGCTAAGCCCTTGCCACCTTTGATAGTGATTACACTTTTTAGTGTAGACAGTATAACATTTATCAGTTGTGCAACCAAAAATGCTACTATTAATTTCATTAAAAGCTTTTCCTCCTTATATATTTTTACTTTAAAAAAAGATGATACTACTAGTACCACTTCCCTCATCTTGAGGCTATTGCCCACAAGCTTCGGGGCATAGTTTACCACAAGAAAAAAGAATAATCAATATATATATGAATATTTTTTGAAAAAAGTTACAAAAACTTTTTAGCAACATTTAGGTATTGCATTTTTTACATAAATAAAGTACAATATTAGTGGGAGAAATTGATTATGAGTACAGAAAGAATAGACAAATCAGTTAGTTTCGAAGCTACAGAAGAAAATATTTTGGCAGTTATCAATGTTGTTAAAAATCTAGAGAAAATGACCAACAAAAGTTCTGTGGAAATTGTAAAAAAATACACTGAAGGCAAGTGTAGTTCTTTGGCTGCTCTTATAAATCATCTAGTACCTGATTGTACTATAACTATCGCTGCTACTCTAGAAGATGATGGTTATACAATCAAGTTCTATCACTATATGGTAAAACTAGACAAGAAAAACAATGCAAAAACCTGCTATTACGATATAAATGGTAGATTACCAGAAAAAGATGTAATGAAATATTGCTGTAGTTTACTAAAAGAACCTGACAAAGACAAAGTATACCTTACCGATGTAAACCACAAAATATATCTAAACAAATATGACCCTGTGATTACAAAATGTGTAGAAGTTGTAGAACATACCCCTAGCATTATAACAGGACAAGGCAAAAACAAATCAAAACAAAGATAAACTAAAAAGACTTAAAAACATTTATGCTTTTAAGTCTTTTATTCTATACAACTTTAAATATCTCAAAAATAATTTTGGTGTCATTAGTAAATGATTTACCATACTGTTTTAGTTCCTTATTAAAGAAGTCAAAATGGGCTTTTCTCCAGTATTCTAAGCTCAAATCACCCTCACCTTCAAGTAGAGCCATCTCTTCTGTAACCTCATCAAACAACAGCTCAAAAGCCGCTACGGTTTCAAGATTTAATTCCTCACCAGTGTTGCTTTTTAAGATTGAAAATTTATCAATACACTCTTCTCCAGAGCTTAGATAGCATGTAGCTGTTTTGACACCAGATTTAACCAAATCAAAAAGTGTAAAATCATAAAAACTCCAAACTTCCTTTTTGTCGTTACTAATAATTGGCAACTGTTTCATAATATACCTCTATATATCTTATTAAAATAAGTATAACATATCAATTTAAAAAAAATAAAACAAACAGTAATATAATCAAAAAAAATAAAACCCCACTAAAAATTAATGGGGTTAAAAGCAAAAAAAATGTTCCTCGCAGTGGGGAACATTTTTTGTTAATAACTAGAATACAGAACCAATTAGTCTATTCTATCTTACTACTAATTGGATTTAGGTTTGTGATAGTCGTGTGAGATGACTATCGATA
>JAFVTW010000012.1 GCA_017503005.1 Clostridia bacterium
AAAAAAAATAGTTAAATAATGCAAAAAAACACCCCTTTTTTAAAAAAAATTAGTTTTAAATTTAAAAAAGGGGTATTGTATTATTTTGATAATGTGATATAATATTGGTGTTAAATTTCTCTTAAAATAAAAAATGGTGGTGCTTTTTTATGCTTGTTTTTAAGTGAAGTAAATTACCAAAATGTTTAAGGAGAAAAATAATGAAGGTTATTTCAACTAATCGCAAAGCATATCATGACTACTTTGTTGAAAACACCTATGAAGCAGGTATCTGCTTAGAGGGTAGCGAAGTAAAAAGCATAAGACAAGGTAATTGCAATCTAAAAGATACATTTATCCTTATAGATAAAAACAATGAAATTGCAATCAAGAATATGTATATTAAACCATATGAAAAGTCTACAGCTTTTGTTCCTGATGAAAGACGAGATCACAAACTTTTGATGCACAAAGCGGAAATTGAAAAATTATTAAACAAGGTTAGGGTAAAAGGTTATACACTAGTTCCTACCAAGTTATATTTTAAAGGGTCGCTAGTTAAGGTTGAAGTTGGTTTGTGTAAAGGTAAACAAAACTTTGACAAAAAACAAGTCTTGAAGGAAAAAGATATCAAGCGAGATATGGAAAGAACCATCAAAAATTACAAAAGTTAACCATTCCCACTATTTTATTTGGGGGCGTAATGGTTTCGACGGGATTGTAAAGGTTAAGCTATAAGCATATCGCAGGCTCGTCTGCGAAAAAACGGAAATTAAAATTTAAATGCAGAAAGAAATACTGTATTAGCAGCTGCTTAAGTTAGCTTATGCTGCTTGTCCTAGTAGGTTTTCCTACGGGCTTACATAGGGCATTAGTTTAGTAGGGAACGAATCATTATTTTGCCTATGAATAGTGATTTGTAATTATAGGCTGGTTAAATCTATATTTGTTAATTTTTTTAGGTTTAATAAGATTTTCAAATTAACTAAGTATGTAGAAGGGTTTAAAATTTCTTTTTCGGACGCGGGTTCAACTCCCGCCGCTTCCACCAATTTTGTGGGTGGTAAACTTAAATTACCTTGGAGGGAAATATGTTAGAAGTATTAAATGTTGTACTTGATGTGTTAGGAATTTTGGCAATTATTTGTCTAGGTGCATTTGTGGTTGTACTTGTAGGCGATTTGATTTTGTCAACTTTTGACGGACACGAAGGTGTATTTTTTCGCAAAACCAAAAAACAAAATAATGTTGAATATAGAAATGAACCACAACCTGTAAAAGAAGAACCTACGGTAGTTCCTTATTATCAAACTGTTCAAAGACCTGAGCCAGAACCAGAGCCTGAGCCTGTAGTAAAAGACGAAGTTGTAACATCTGTAGATTTTGCAAAAGCTGCTGAAGAACAAAAAATGCTACAAAGCAAAGGTTTTATCAAAGAACCTGTAAAACAAGTTGTAGAAGAACCTATGTTTGCAGAAGTAGATGCTGAAGATGATGAAAACGAACTAGCTGAAGCTATCAAAGAGACAACTAGAATTGCACTTGATCAAATTGCAATGGAAGAAGAAGTTGCAAAACAACAATCTCAACTTGCTGTTATTGAAGAAGTTAAAGAATTAGTTAAAATTGAAGAAGAAGTTAAAGCTCCAGAGCCAGAAATTATCTATATCGAAGCTCCTTCTCCTGAAGAAGATCCTAGTGTAAAAGAATTAAAGAAATTAAGAGACGATATCTTTACTCTTCGTCGTTCTGCTTTTAAAGATTTGCAAGAAGTTAAAGATGCTAATAAGCAAAATCAACTAGAAGAAACAGAAAGAGAACATAAGAGAAGAATGAAAGAAAAGCTTAAAGAACTAGATGAGCTTAAGCTTGATAAAGACGAACTTGCTGCTGAAAAAGAAGAGTTATTAAAATACAAAAATATTGCTTTAGACCAAGGTTCAGAACTTGAAAGAATTGCTCAAGAAAACGAGCAATTGCAAAGAAAAGTTGAAGAACTTAAGAATGCAAAAGAAGTTATTCAAAAACCTTACTATTCTAGAGAATATTATGTTAAGAAACTTGAAAGTTTAGAAGAAGAAATCAAAGAAACAGAAAAAGAACTTAGAGCAAACAAAAGAGAATTTGTACCTCTACAAAGAATCAAGAAATCTTATGACCGTGACCAACAAAAACTAAGAAGAAAAGAAGCTATCGTTGCAAAACAAAAAATTGCATTGTATGGTGTAAAGAGTGCTTCTAAGATCGATCCTAAGAAGAAAGAAAAACTTGATGAAGATGTTAAGATTCTTAACGAACTTAAAGAAAGTGTATTCCACTGTGATCAAGTTCTTAAACAAAACAAAGATCGTTACCCAGTACTAGAAAAAGCAAACAAGCTATTAACAAAAACCTACAACAGATTGATTGCTGATATAGAAAATGTTAAGACAGCTATTGCTTGGTATGACGAAAACGAACAAGAATAACAAAAAACACCAGAATTTCTGGTGTTTTTTTGTTAATACTTACCAGTATAATTTGGTTTGAAAGGATAGATTAATGTGCTAAAATATTTTTAGTATTTTAGGAGTATTGTTATGGGATTGTTTACTAAAAAACCTAAAAAAGTAGCTATAGTTTTTGGTGGTGGTGCAGCTAGAGGACTTGCACATATAGGTGTAATAAAGGCTCTAGAAGAAAACGATATCAGCTTTGACTATGTAGCAGGAACTAGTGTTGGTTCGTTGATAGGTGCTTTTTATGCGGCAGGATTCTCTGCTGAAAAAATGGAAAAGATAGCCAAAAGTGTAAAAACCAGAGATATCAAAAAAGGACTTATACCTTTTACTCCGTCCAAAACTGATGGTATAAAAGATATCGTGAAATCACATATCGGCGATATAGATGTATGCGAACTAGGCAAGAAATTTTGTGGTGTGGCTGTAGATGTAAGGACTGGTAATGAAATCCACTTCACTAATGGAAATTTAGCTAATATAGTGGCTGGTAGTTGTGCTGTGCCTGGTGTTTTTTTGCCTGTAGAGGAGCAAGAGTATCTACTGTATGATGGTGGGCTGATGAACAACATTCCTAGCAATGTGCCTAATGTGGTATTTGGTTGTGATGCAGTAATTGCTGTAGATGTAAATTGTACCAGAGGGCAAGGTACACAAAGTGAAAAAGTATTAGATACTATTATGGCTAGTATTCAAATAATGATGAAGAGTAACAGTCTAAAAGGATATTTACATGGTGATATAGTAATTCAACCTGATTTAAAAAGATTTAAGTCTACAAAGATAGATTATATAGACGAAATGATTGCTGAAGGTTACAATGCTACTATTGCTCAATTAGAAAATATAAAACTACTACTTAAAGGTAAGTTGCACAAAAATAATAAGAAAAAATTTAAAGTAAAGAAGTATATAGTTTAGATGAAGAAAGATAATTCAAAAAATATAGGAAAGTTAATAGTATATAGTTGTTTTGTGATAGTATTATCTATTAGTATATTTTTCTCATCTTGGTTTGAGGTTTTGCTTATGCTAAAACCTGATTTTGATAAGGTAAGTGGTGATTCTTTTCAAGTTCACTTTTTAGATGCGGGTGATGGTGATGCTATATTAGTTAGATTTTCTACAGGGAAAACAATGATTGTAGACTCTGGTACACCAGATAGTAAAAGTAAAGTAATGTCATATATTGATAATGTTTTCTTTGCTAATTCTAGAGAAAAAGTGTTTGATTTTGCTGTACTTACACACTCTGATATTGACCACTGTGGTAATATGCTAGAAATATTAAATACATACAAAGTAAATACATTCATTAGACCACAAATATATGCTGGTGGTTTGGAAAGTGGTGTGGCAGAAGGTATGAGTTTCTTTGAAACGAATAACACCTATGCACAAATAATTGCTAAGTTGGCATCATTGTCTAAAAGTGGCTTAACAAAGGTTGAATTTGCATCTTTTGATACATACTATTTTACAGGAATAAAATCGGGTATTCATCTGTTGTCACCTGTTAAAAATTACTATACCAGTACTAATGAATATTCTCCTATAATGGTGGTGTATGACAATGAAACAAAAGTAATGCTTACTGGTGATGCAACTATAGATAACGAATTAGAAGTGATAAACAACTATGATCGTGATGAACTTGATGCAGATATTTTGAAGCTGGGTCATCATGGTAGTAACACTTCTACTAGTCTGGAATTTTTAAATGCAGTAAATCCAAAATATGCTGTGGTATCTGCAAATAAAAAGAATGATAACCATCCAAATTCTGTAGTGTTGGAAAATATAATGGAATATAACAACCATAGCCAAAATGATATTGAATTGAAACAAACTAGTAGTTTAGGTAATATTATTTTTTATACAAATGATGGTGAAAATATTGAAATGTTGAATATTGCAAATGTAGATGATTATTTGTTTTTAAGCTGGTGGGTAGTTGTTCTAAGTTTTGCTGTAATTGTGGGTATTAGTATGTTTTCTACAGATTTTGTAGCACTAATTTTTAGTCGACACAAAACGGCAGTTAAGTACTAATTGTCAAAAAATTAAAAATTATCATATAAAGCCTATATCTAGGCTTTATTTTTTTGTATATATGCTACATTTTGTTTGGTGGTTAGTTTATAAATTTTTTTAATTATTTGGTAAAATAAAAAAAATACTATATAATATAAATATATAATTAGAAATATGGTTATTTTTGTATTTTATAAATTATAAAGGAGTTGGCATGGTAAGTAACATATGCATGGTTGGTCTGCTTGATAAATATACCAAAGATGTAACACAGCATGTTGCTGACATGCTCGAAATGTACTATACAGATGTTACAGATGTAATGGAGTATGACTTTTCGGATTTGGTAAAAGCAGAAAGTATAGTAGGTAGAGATTATATAGAGAAACAAGAAAGTGGTGTAGTAAAAACCCTGTCTAGTTATGACAATACTATATTTTCTATTAAGTTTTCTATACTTAACAATGAAACAAATTTGGGTTATGTAAAAAATGGCTGTATTCTTATTTATCTAAGGTTGGATGAAGCTGCTTTTAATAAAAAGATTAGCAAAGAACCTTTGAATAGATACGAAAAAAGTATCGCAAAAAAATTGTATGGCGAGCGAGATAAGATACTTGTTAGTTATGCTACTATTGTGGCAGATGTATCTGCTGCAGAAGATGAAGTGGAAATAATATTAAACAAAATAGAGGAGTATTATGAAAAACGATAATTTGTGTGTAAATTCTATAAGACTATTGTCTATGGATGCAATTAATAATGCAAAAAGTGGACATCCAGGAATTGCTTTGGGTGCAGCACCTATTTTATATTCCTTGTATGGAAAAATTATGAATGTATCACCAAAGGCAGAGAAACATTTGCTTAGAGATAGATTTGTAATGTCTGCAGGTCATGGCTCAGCATTGTTGTATGCTACATTACATAGTTTAGGATTTAGTTTTTCTAAAAATGATTTAAAAAATTTTAGAACTGTAAATTCTCGTTGTCCTGGACACCCAGAGTGTGAAAGTGACAATGCTATCGATGCATCAACTGGTCCATTAGGTCAGGGATTGGCTAATGCTGTAGGTATGGCTATAGCAGAGAAGCATCTAGCTTCTATATTCAACAAGCCTGACTATAAGTTGTTTGACAACTACACATATTGCTTAGTAGGTGATGGTTGCTTGATGGAAGGTATTTCTCACGAAGCACTAAGTTTGGCTGGTACTCTAAAATTAAATAAATTAATTGTTATATACGACTCAAACAATGTATCATTAGATGCAAAGACAAATGTAGCATTTACTCAAAATACAAAACAAGTATTTTTGGGTTATGGTTTCAATGTAATTGAAGTAAAAGATGGTAACAATGTAGACAAGATTACAGCAGCTATCAAAAAGGCTAAAAACAGCTCAAAACCATCACTTGTTATAGTAAATACTGTAATTGGTTATGGGTCTAGTTTGGCTGGTAGCAATAAAGTTCACGGTGCTCCTTTGGGAGATGATGAAACCTTGAAATTAAGGGCAAAATTGGGTGTTGTAGGTGAACCTTTTGAAATTAATACTAAAGCTCAAGAATACTTTGAAACATTGAAGGCTAGATATGATAGTGTAAAGAAAGAGTTTGATGAAAGAATGCAAACATACAAAAAACATTATCCATCTGATTATCGTATTTTGAATATGTATCTAAAGAATGATTTTTCTGATATTGATAATTTTGTTTCTAAATTAGAAAACAAAAACACAAGTACTCGTGTAGCTAGTGGTGAAATTTTGAATTGCTTAGCAGAAAATTACTCTAATTTGATAGGTGGTTGTGCAGATGTAATGAGTAGTACAAAAGCTCAAGTATATAGTGCTAATTTCCACGAAAATCCAGTAGGTAGAAATATAATGTTTGGTGTAAGAGAATTTGCTATGGGAGCTATAGCTAATGGTTTATCTCTATATGGCTGTCTAACACCATTTGTATCTACATTTATGGTATTTGCAGACTATTTAAAACCAGCACTTAGAATGAGTGCACTTACAAAACAAAGAGTATTATATATATTGACACACGATTCGTTGATGGTGGGCAAAGATGGTCCTACTCATCAACCTATAGAGCAAATGGCTATGTTTAGATCTCAACCAAACACATATACATTCCGTCCATGTGATTATACCGAAACTTGTGCTAGTTATGCTGTAGCATTAAATAAATTTGCTCCATCAGTACTAGTCCTTACTAGACAAGATTTGGAGCCTATGACATCTAATTACGAAAAAGCAAAACAAGGTGCTTATATTCTAAAAGAAGAAAGTAAAAAACTAGATGCAGTATTAATTGCTACTGGTAGCGAAGTAAAAACTGCTATCGATGTTCAACAAGAATTAGAAGCAGCTGGATTTGGTGTAAGAGTGGTTAGTATGCCTTGTATGGAGTTGTTTGATGAACAAACAAATGATTACAAAGAAAAGGTTTTAGGCAAAGATGTTCCTACTTTTGCTATAGAACTAAGCTCTGATTTGAGCTTCTACAAATACATTAAAGCAGGGGAAGTAATAGGTACAACTACATTTGGACTTAGTGGCTCTCCAGATGATGTATTGAAAGAATTTAAACTAGATACAAAATCAATTGTTGCTAGAATAAAGAAACAATTAAAGAAATAATTTAAAAGGCAGACATAGTCTGTCTTTTATTTTGACAACTTATTTAAACAAAACATTTTAATTGAAAATTAAGCCAAATTAATATATACTTAGAATATAGCGAATTTTAAAAGGATTTTTGATGGAAAATAAAAGAAATTTTTATGCTGAATATAATGAATATTACAAAAATGTGCAAAAACAAGAATTAGAACTTTGTGTTGTTCCTACTTTTAAGGGAACTCATCCTTTCCCATATCTACCATTTACTGATGATGTAGATGATGAAAGAATAAAAAATGTTGTATTGAATGTAAGTAATAATGACAAACCATTCTTGATTGTTACTCCAAAATTTGATGATAACAATGTAATCGATGAGTACAATCAAGTAGGTGCTGTGTGTAAAATTGAATGTGTAAATGTGAAAGATAAAGGTTTAAATTATATTTGCAATGTATTGTACTTTGCAAATATTACCGAAGTTAGATACGAAAATGGTTTTGAAGTGGCACATGTAGTACCTGTAGAGAGAATAAATGCTGATTCTGAAAATGTGAAATTGTTACTAGAAAAGGCTAAAACATCATATCTAAATTATAATAGTTATTCAAATAGAAAAATTAGTATTGATTTGATTAGTTATATAAAATCTAGTACCGATGTTGATGTAGTAGTAAGTATGATAGCTGCTACTCTTGATTTGACAATTAAGGAGCAGTATGCAGTAGTTACTGAAACCAATGAAGAAGAAAGACTGACTACACTTATTGTAATGATAAACAAAATGTTCTCTATGGAAGCTTTGAACAAAAGAATTGATGAAAAGATTAGAAAAGAGAATGAAAAACGACAAAAAGAGATGTATATCAAAGAAAAGATAAAACATCTTAACGAAGAAATTGGCGAAGGTAACGAGTTTGAAGCACTTGAAAAGAAGATAAAAGATTGTCATATGCCTGCAACAACAGAGGAATATGTACTTAATCAACTAAGAAAGCTTTCTAAAACTCCTACAATGGCTGCAGACTTTAATGTATTGAAGAATTATATTGAAACTGTTATAGAACTGCCTTGGGACAAGTGTACGGAAGATAATACTGATGTAGTTCATGCAAAAAAAGTGTTAGATGAGGAGCATTTTGGCTTAGATAAGGTAAAAACTAGAATACTTGAGTATATAGCTGTTTTACATCTAAATGACAAGGTGAATGGTCAAATATTGTGTCTAGTAGGTGCTCCTGGTGTAGGTAAGACTAGTATTGCTAAATCTGTAGCTAATTCTCTAGGTCGTAAGTTTGTAAAATTGACTTTGGGTGGTGTGCATGATGAAAGCGAGATTAGAGGTCATAGAAAAACCTTTGTAGGGGCTATGGCGGGTAAAATAATTCACAATCTAAAGTTGGCTGGCTCTAACAATCCTGTGTTTTTATTAGATGAAATTGACAAGATTACATCAGATATTCACGGGGACCCTGCTAGTGCACTATTAGAAGTCTTAGACCCACAACAAAACAGTTCGTTTAGAGATAACTTCCTAGAAGTTCCATTTGATTTAAGTAAGGTTATATTTATAGCTACAGCTAACTATGCAAATCAAATTCCTGCTCCACTAAAAGATAGAATGGAGATTATAAATGTAGATAGTTATACTGCACCAGAAAAGGTACAAATTGCTAAAAATTATCTATTACCTAAACAACTAAAAGAAAATGGTATAAAAGAAGATGCATTGCAAATTAGTGATGATGTGATTTATTCTATAATAAATAATTACACATACGAAGCTGGTGTAAGAAATCTAGAAAGGTTGATTGCAAAGATTTGTAGACAACTTGCAGTGAAAATTGTGGCAAATCCTGCATTTGATTTTCCATGGGTTGTTACAGAAAAAATGTTGCCGACCATTCTAAATGAAGCACCAGTTACTATTCATGGTGTTAGAAAACAACCAGAAGTTGGTGTGGGATACGGATTAGGTTGGAGCCCATATGGTGGTAGTATTTTAACATTAGAAGGTATTTCTATAAAAGGCAAGGGAAGTCTTGTTATTACTGGAAACCTAAAAAATGTAATGAAAGAGAGCTGCCAAATTGCTCATACTGTTGCTAAGAAATTTGTATTAAAGAATATAAAGAATCCTATAGATTTTTCAAAATACGATTTGCATATAAATGCTTGTGAGGGTGGAGTACAGAAAGATGGTCCTAGTGCAGGTATAGTACTTACATTAGTAATGTATTCTGTACTTACAAACAAAAAGATTTCAAACAAGTTTGCCATGACTGGTGAGATAAGTTTGACAGGTCAAGTATATGCAATAGGTGGTCTTAGAGAAAAATTGTATGCTTGTGTACAAAACAATATACCTAATGTAATTGTGCCTTTGGAGAATAAAAAAGATATCAAATTTATCCCTAAAGAGATTACAGAAAAATTAAACATTTGCTATGTCTCTAACTTCCAAGAAGTTATTGATTTTGCAATAATCGGTGGTAGAAATGAAAGTAACAAAAAGTAGTTTTTATATAAGTGTTGCTAATTCTGCAAAAGCAGTAAATGATGAAAAAAATCAAATTGCTTTTGTAGGACGAAGTAATGTAGGTAAGAGTAGTTTAATAAATATGTTGGTCAACAATTCTAAATTGTGCAAGACATCTTCTACACCAGGTAGAACAAGACTAATTAATTATTTTTTGATTAATGATAGTTTTTATTTTGTAGATTTGCCGGGTTATGGTTATGCTCAGGCTAGCAAAAAAGATGTATATGGTTGGCAAGGTCTTATAGAACCATATCTATTGAATAATGATAGATTAAAATGTGTATGTGCATTAGTAGATGTAAGACACGATCCTACCGAACAAGATAAACAAATGATTAATTATTTGCATTATTACCAAATACCATTTATAATTGTGGCAACAAAGTGTGACAAATTGCCAAAAAGTAAGGTAAAACCTACTTTAAGTAAACTTGCTAATAGTTTAAATGTAGGTGCCGGTAATGTGTATGGTGTAAGTAGCGAAACCAAATATGGTAAAGAAGAACTACTTTCAAAACTTGATCAATTTTTAAATTAATAAATTAAAGACAAACACTAATTATATTTTGGTGTTTGTTTTTTTTGTGTGTCAAAAATAAGATAAAAAAACATATATTAAAATATGCAGGCTTAAATTTTTAGGAGGTAAAAGATTTATGTCATTTTATTCGGGAAGTAGAAATTCTAGTTGTCCAGGTCCTATTACAGGCAATCCACTAAGTGGTTTGTGTGAGAAGGCATGTATACATACAAAGAAAGTTTTTGATGCTTGTCTAAGGCAAATGCAAGAAAATAATGTTCAAGTAACGGTAACTGATTATACACCAGCAGATCCTGCTCAACCACTAACTTTTGTAAGTGCTACAACTTTTCCAAATCAAACTACAATCAACAATTTGGTCGTAGATAGATTTGATGACAAACCTTGTTTTGCGAGAGTGAGTGGTACTGTTACTGTGCCGGTACAGATTAGCTATACAGATGCTAATGGTGTAGCTGGTACTGCAACTGGTGAGATTAGTGTAAATACTGATGTTGTACTATATGTGCCACAGCCTAGTGTGGTTCCATTTACAATAGAAGCTTATCTAAATGCACTTAGTCCAGATGGCGAATATGTGGGTGATGGTGTGTTTAATTTAGACTTCTGTTTGTCTCTAATTCTCAGGGTGATTGTTGAGGCAGAACTATTAGTGCCTACTTATGGATATTGTCCTATTCCGCCTTGTCAGGAATACACCCAAGATGTATGCTCAGGTTTTTTTGAATTGCCACTATATCCTGTACAACAAAATGTTTGCCCATCAAATTAAAGTTAAGGATAGAAAGATTGAATTCTTTCTATCTTTTTTGTTTTTATTATATAAATAATAAAATTTTATTTTAGTATTGAAACTGTACTATTTTTGTAGTATAATCTTTACAGAAAATCAAATTTGTTTTGATAAGTTTTATTTTGCTTTTCAAAACATTTATTACAATTTGTATTGCAAATACTTGGTGGGAGGTAGTTATGTTCAAACAATTTATTTCAAATGATTTAAACGAACCTTTAGAAATTTTAGAGTGGATTAACTGCAGATTGATGGAAGCAAACTATCAATATCGTGAAATGCAAGCTAAGAAAAGAGAAGGTGTTGTAGATAGTAGAACTGTTCAATATTTTAGTGATAAGATTGACTTTTACAAAGATTGCAGAACTCAACTAACAGAGCAAGTGTATGCTACCTATGCTCAAGATATGTTGGTAGCAGACAAAAATGTTGCAAAAATGAAAAGTGTTCTATGGGACGAATTTAAGAAAAGATATCCTGAATGTACAAAGAAGTTTGATGAAGTATTTGTACATGGCATAGGTGTGTACAAACCATTTATGCTTGATTTTGCAAACAATGCAAAGAAACCTATCCCTGGATTTAATCCTTTAAACTCTGCATTTATTGCATACACTATGGTTTCTATGGAAAGAGAAAAAATAGAGAGTTTTAAAACATTGTTTGATGGTATTCACAGTGAAGTGGGCGACTATGGTGCTAAACCATTTGTGTACAGAGAATTAGATAAAGAATTAGTTGGTGCTCCTATCTGGGCAATTAATGAAATTCAAAAAGCCATCGAAAAGAGTTTCCCACAAGCTAAAAAGAGCATTTTGAAATATACTATGGATGTTCAAAAGTTAAAAACTAAATTAGCTAGAGACCCACAAAACAAAGATTTGGCTAGAGAATACAACAAAGCTTATGATGAATTAGATAACTATACTAGATTGGTAGAACAATACGAAAAACTTGCTTATAGTGTACAAAGTCCACAATCAAGAATCAAAAATGCTACAAACAAAGGTGCATTCTGTGGAATGGTTAATCGTGGATACGAGATTATGAGTGAATTGTGGCTAGGTGTTCCAAAAAATATTAGAAAGTATACTGTAAAAAGAGACAGAATTATTTGTCACACACAAGAAATTGATGATATTGTAGATGCAGGCAAATACTGTATAAATACAGCAGAAGCTAGTATGGCATTAAATGCTTATATGGGTAAAACCACTGAGTTTGAGTTGTTTAATTACGAATATTCTAAACAGTTGATTAAGCATATGGCTAAAAATGAAGCAGAGCTAAGTATGCAAGAAAGGGATTTTAAAAGAGACCTAAGTATACTAATCGACAAAGAAGAAGTTAGAGAAGCAAAACAAGATGTTTTAGATCAAATTAGAGATGTAAAAAATGGTTACAAAACAACCAGATTTAATACTCCATTTGGTGTAGTTACTTATAGAAATGGTAAGCTTGTAAACATATATACAAAGGAAGAATATCCTGTATCAAAAGTAGACGAATATGTATATGATGGTAAGGGATTAATCTTTAAAGTAGACGAAAATGAAGCTATTTTGGGTATAAAGAAATACGACGATATGGAAAGAGAGCTTGCTATTCAACAAAAACAAGCACAACTAACAAAGACAACAACTAAATCTCAAAAATAATACAAATAAAAGCACCAAAATTTGGTGCTTTTTTGTTTATATTGTAGAAAAGTAAATCATTAAAAATCAACTTTGTTGTATGCTTATTAATTTGATTTGAAAAAGTTGTCAAAATTTGTTAAAATAATAAGTGGAGATAACTTATGAAAATTTATGCAATTTCGGATTTACATTTGAGTATTAATAGTAATAAGCCTATGAATATTTTTGGACCAGCTTGGGACAACTATATCGAAGAAATTCGTGAGAGTTGGGAACAAGTTGCAGAGGAAGATATTGTTCTTATTTCTGGCGATTTGTCGTGGGCGATGAAGCTAGAAGATGCTGTGCCAGATATTGAGTATATAGCAGGTTTAGGAAAGGGTAGAAAGGTTGTAATAAAGGGAAATCATGATTACTGGTGGAGCAGTATATCTAAGCTAAGAAATCTATTGCCTGTAGGTATGTATGCTCTTCAAAATGATGCTGTCAAATTTGGTGAATATATCATATGTGGTACTAGAGGTTGGACTGTGCCAGAACAATCACACAAAACTAGTGATGATGAAAAAATTTACAACAGAGAAGTTCTTAGATTAGAACTTAGTTTGCAAGAAGCCAAAAGATTGCAAACTAACAATGAAAAGATAATAGTAATGATGCACTATCCACCATTTAATAGCAAATTAGAAGATAGTGATTTTACTAAATTACTAGAAAAATATGAGATTTCTACAGTTGTGTATGGACACTTGCATTCATATGATAAAAAACAACAATTGATAGCTTGCAAAAATGATATAAAATATTATTTGACTAGTTGTGATCTAATAGGAAATAAACTTATAGAGATAAAATAAAATGGTGCAAAATTGCACCATTTGTGCTTCTGTAGCTCAGTCGGTAGAGCAACTGATTCGTAATCAGTAGGTCAGCGGTCCGATCCCGCTCAGAAGCTCCAGACTATGAAACCCCATAGGGGTTTCTTTTTTATTCATTGGAAATTTTTAATTTTGCATAAACATTCCTCAACATTATTATTTTTATGGTTATTTTGACCATATTATTGTATAAAAATTAATAAAAATTTATAAAAATGGATAGAAGTGGTCAAAAGTGGTTGTAAGTGGTTGATAAAAGTTGTATAATGAAGATGTCAAATTATAAAAGGAGTAACTGTATGTTCTTTGGTGAATATTCACATGCCCTAGACGAAAAGGGTAGAATAAGAATTCCATCTAAGCTTAAAGCAGGCTTAGGCGAATATGTAGCTACCAAAGGTGTAGACAACTGCATCTATATTTTTAGCAAGTCATATTTCGAAAATGAATTCTTAGATAGTATCAATAGAATATCTGCCTATGCTTTGAATGGTCAAAATGCAGTAAGAGCTATTTTGAGTTCTACATTCGAAGTGGAAGAAGACAATCAAGGTAGATTTGTTATTCCTGCTAGTTTGAGAGAATTTGCAGGCATTACCAAAAATGTCGTTTCTGTAGGTGTGGGAAAACGAATTGAAATTTGGGACGAGCAAACTTGGAAAAATTACAATAATCAAACAAGTTTTGCTGATGCAATCAAAGAGTTGAATAACAACTAAAAATGGAAGAACATTGTTTTAAACACACACCGGTATTACTAAATGAGTGCTTAGAGGGGTTAAATATTAAACCTGATGGCATATATGCTGATGGCACTTTAGGTGGAGCTGGCCATAGTTTACGAATAGTGGAGAGATTAAAAAGTGGTAAACTAATAGCCATAGACAAAGACGATACAGCTTTGAGTGTGTCAAAAGAAAGACTTAAAGATTTTGAAAATGTTGTCTTTGTAAAATCGGACTTTAAAAACTTTAAAAAGATTGCTACCGATTTGAACCTAGATGGAGTAGATGGTATTCTACTAGATTTAGGGGTTTCTAGTCATCAAATAGATACTCCGGAGAGAGGGTTTTCGTATAGATTTGATGGTAGTCTAGATATGCGAATGGATTATTCTCAAGGTATCACAGCATTTGATGTGGTAAATAATTATAGCGAAGCAGATTTGGCTAGAATTATATATACTTATGGTGAAGAGAATTTTTCTAGAGCAATTGCTAGAAAAATAGTTGAAACTAGAAAAACAAAACCTATTTCTACTACAATGGAACTAAAAGAAATTGTAGAGGCTGCAATTCCTAAGAAATTTCATGGTGCTGGTAGCCCATGCAAAAAGACATTTCAAGCTATTAGAATAGAAGTTAATGGTGAACTTGATGGATTAGATATTGCACTTAAGGAAATGGTTGAATGTCTAAACAAGGGTGGTAGGTTGGCAGTAATTACTTTCCATAGTCTAGAAGATAGGATAGTAAAGAATGTTTTTAAAGAACTAAGCACAGATTGTATATGTGATAAGACCATTCCTA
>JAFVTW010000013.1 GCA_017503005.1 Clostridia bacterium
AGTGCGTTCGAAATAAGGACGTGAAATAAGTGGGAGTTTAGCTCAGTTGGGAGAGCATCTGCCTTACAAGCAGGAGGTCATAGGTTCGAGCCCTATAACTCCCACCATTTTATTTATGCGGGGGTGGCTCAGCGGTAGAGCGTCGCCTTGCCAAGGCGAATGTCGCGGGTTCAAATCCCGTCCTCCGCTCCATTTTTATTTTATAGGATAAGCCGAATAGTTTCGTAGGGTAACATATAAGTATGGCACCGTAGCCAAGCGGTAAGGCCAAGGTCTGCAAAACCTTTATGCTCCAGTTCGAATCTGGACGGTGCCTCCAATATTTATGCCGAAGTGGCGGAATAGGCAGACGCACAGGACTTAAAATCCTGCGATAGCGATATCGTACCGGTTCAAGTCCGGTCTTCGGCACCAAAGTAGATAACATAAGTTATCTATTTTTTTTTGATTTTAAGTCCTACGGACTTAACTCCTGTCGGAGCCAGACCGCAAACAAGTTGCTCCCGGCTTTGTCTAAAAACTTGCCACTGGCAGCTTTTTTTAACGAGTCGCCCCTGCGATAGCGATATCGTACCGGTTCAAGTCCGGTCTTCGGCACCAATACAATTCTAAATTGAACCAAAAGTTTAATTTAGGCTTTTTCTTGATTTTTATATAAAAATTGTTATAATAAATACATACTAAGGTGGAAATAAATGGATTGGTGGAATATGTTATAATGAAAAAAGGAGATAATATGAAAATTTTTAAAAAGATAGTTTGCTATTCGTTTATAATTTTATTTACACCTTTGATTTTTATTGCTTGTAAAACCAAAGAACCATCATACACCGATGGTCTTGAATATAAATTAAGTTCAAATGGTCAATATTATATATTAACCGATATAGGTATGGCTCAGGGAGATACAATAAACATCCCCAATCAGTTTAATGGTTTAGATGTTAAGGTTATTGGCGAATCGGCATTTGAAGATTATAGTTTTATTAAAAAAGTAATTATGCCGAACAGTATAACAACAATTGAAAGATCAGCATTTAAAAATTGTAATTCATTAACAAGCATTGTTTTTAGTAATAATTTAAAATTAATTGAAGATTATGCTTTCTATAATTGTAAGAATTTACAAAATATTGACATACCTAATTCTATTGAAGAATTAGGTGACTATTCTTTTTATGGTTGTGAAAGTTTTACTATATTAGAAATAGATGAAAATATAAAGAAAGTTGGCAAAAGTTCTTTTTATAATTGTATAAATTTAGAAAAGCTTTACTTTAATGCAAAAAATTGTCAAAATTTCGGAACACAAAGCTATGTGTTCTATAAAGCAGGACAAAATGTACAAACGGGCTTGATCGTATATATAGGTAACTCAGTACAATCTTTACCTGCATATATATTCTGTAATAATTTTATTTATGAATATTCACCAAACATAATGAATGTGATTTTTGAAGAAAATTCTAATTGCTCTTATATCGGTTACTATTCATTTGCTTATTGTAATAATTTAACATCAATTGTTATTCCTTCTAGTGTAAATACAATAGACTCTTGTGCATTTAACCATTGTAATAATTTAGAAACGGCAACATTTGAAAATACTAATAACTGGATGGGCACTACAAAAGGTTCAAATATTCAAACTGTAACAATCAATAGTAGTGAATTAACAAATCCTGAAACTGCTTCAACTTATTTAAGTAATACATATTCATCTTATTGCTGGATTAGAAAAAACTTATAAAGAGAGAATGATATGTATAAACTTATTTGGAAAGAAGACGATTTGTTGCAAGAAAAAAAACTAAATGAAAATTTGGCAAATCAAATTATACAAGATCATATTTTATTAAACAAAAATATTCGTTGTTTAGATTTTTATAATATAGTAAAAACCAATTTTACTATATTATTGAATAAATTAAATTTTGAACAAACGACCATTAAAAAAGTTAACGAAATAGAAATAAATAGACTATTATATAATTTCCTAAATTCTCTATATTCATATATAGAATACTTAGAAAGAAATTTTAAGCAAGAATTTAGTAAAGTGAAAATCAATATTTATGATAAAAGCTTTTCTTATCGCTTGCTTTATAATCTAAGAATATATATGACGCATTATGATTTTGGTGTAACAATAATTAAAAGTACTTATAATCCAAATAATATAACCAAAGAATTTTTAATCGACTTAAATAAAATAATAACAAGCAATACGATAAATAAAAAATTTCAGAAAGAATTAATGTTAAAATTTCAGCTTGGTTCACACTTAGATATCTTACCAATCTTAAAAGAATTTAAAAATGTATTAATATATTTTCAAGAGCAAATTATTTTGGAATTGTCTAATCATACAAAAGATAGTATAGCAAATTTATTAAGTTATATACCTTTAAAAAGAGTTGATGTGTGGTTATATGAAAATGAATCGTTTAGAATAAGTCTATTTAATATAGTAACAAAGTATTATTTTAAATTAGCACATGAATTTATTTATAAAGAGAATTTATTTCAAAACAATGATCATCATGAAATTAACAATTTATTTATGTGTATTTCAGAAATATATTATGGTGAAAAGGGGTGTGTTTGTAAATAAAAAAACTAAATCGGGTTCGATTTAGTTTGGTATTGGTGCAACAAAGTAGATAACATAAGTTATCTATTTTTTTTGATTTATTTTATTTTTCTTTTGTGCTAAAATTGTATTACAGGAGAATCATTATGCAAAACAAAGTTATGGAATTTAATCAAAATAAAAACTGTCACAAGAAACCAGTACCACTTCCATCTCGTATTTTAAATATTCAAAGCGAGCTAGGAGAGTTGGCAAAAGCATATCTAGAAAACTCAAAATACGGCACACAATCATTCGAACTTAAAGATGATTTTAAGGAAGAATTTGGTGATGTTTTATATACAATTTTATCTCTTGCAAATGAGCTAAATATTTCTTGTGAAGAGTGTCTTGATCTAGCTCTTACAAAATATAAAAATAGAATCAATAATTCCAATTCTATGAAAAGCGGAAAATAAGATTTATCATATATATAATTAAAATTAGTAGACAACAGTAGTTGTCTATTTTTTATATTTAATTAATTTGTTTTTATTTGCTAATTTGTTTGAAATATAATTTTAATATTATATAATATAAATATATTTTTAAACCACAATAATTATAAATTTTACTTTACAATAAATTGATTTAATAAGGAACCTAAAATGAAAAGAACATTAAAATTTTTAACATTATTATTTTTTGTAATATTAGCTATACCACTATTTACTGCTTGTGGAAAAACACCACCACCAAATAATGAAGATGGTGGATCAAATCCACCACCAGCAACTCCTGCAGGTCTAACATATGATTTTATTACAGAAGATGAGGGTGGTTACTATGCTTTGGTTAGCATTGGTGATTGCACAGACAAAAATATTGTTATTGAATCTTCAGTATTTAACAAAGAACTTAATGAACACTTTCCAGTAAAGTCGATTTTAGGTGAGGCTTTTTACCAATGTACAACTGTTGAAACGGTTACCATTCCAAATTCTATTGAATTAATAGGCAATTTTTCCTTTAAAGATTGTACAAATTTAACTAGTATTAATATTCCTGATTCTGTTGAAACTATTGGAATTTGTGCATTTGAGTACTGTGAAAAACTTACAAATATTACAATTGGTCAATCAGTTAGAAAAATTGAAAGTAGTGCATTTTCTAATTGTACTGGTTTAAAAACCCTAACAATCACATCACCAACTGTTTCAATTGAATATGGAGCTTTTTCTGGGTGCTCAAATTTAGAAACAATTGTTGGTTGCGAGGCTATAACAACTATTCCTGAATATGCTTTTTGTGGATGTAACAAACTACAAAGTTTTACTTTCAACAATTCAATTACTACAATTGGGAATCATGCATTTTCCGGCTGTACAACTCTAGAAAGTATCGAGATTCCTAATTCTGTAAATACAATTGAAGTCAATGCTTTTTATGATTGTTTTGAATTAAAATATGTTTCATTAGGAAATTCAATTAAAAACATAGCATCAAATGCTTTTAATTATTCGGATATTTTTGATTATGTTGGAGAATGGGAAAACAATGTTTACTATCTTGATAATTGTTTAATAACTGCAAATGAAGATACTTCTGGTGTTGTAACCATTAAAGAGGGTACAAAATGTATTGCAAACAATGCCTTCTTATACTGCTCAAACAAAATAACAGAAGTTATTATTCCAGATTCTGTTAAGTATATTGGCGAAGGTGCTTTTCTTGATTGTTCAGAATTAACAAATGTTGAAATAGGCAGTGGTGTTATATATATTGGCGAAAAAGCATTTAAAGATTGCGATAAATTAGAAACTGTAGTTTTTGAAATAACAGAAACTTGGAAAGTTAACAATGTAGATATTGATAAAGGCTCTTTATCAAACAGCGAATCAGCTGCTGATCAATTGTTAATTTTGAATGCAGACCATGCTTGGAAAAGGGTATAACAATAAGTACCTGTTAAACTATAATTAATTATTTTAAATAGGCAACTTAAAGTTGCCTATTTTTTATTTTGATTATATATAATTATATGGTAAACTCAGTCTAGAAATAAGCACTATTTTAGGTAAGTATGGAAACAAAAGAAAACGAAAATAAACAAAATTTATCTGTAATTAATTATAAAAACAATAAGTATTACAATACAGCTAAGTATCCTATTAGACAGCCAATATATCTTACATGGCTAATTTGGGTTTTGTCCAAAATGATGCTAGTAGGCAAGAAGTTCGAGGTTGATAGGGTAAATATGGATGGAATTAAACCACCATATATGCTACTTAGCAATCATATGTCTTTTATTGATTTTGAGCTTGTATCTGTTGGCACATATCCTCAAAGAATGAATAATGTTGTAAATATAGATGGATATTACAAACGACCTTGGCTTATGGAATGGATAGGTTCTATAGGTACAAGAAAGTTCACTCAAGACCTGCATTTGGTTAAGTCTATCAAAAAGGTCCTTAGTCGCGGTGATGTGCTTACAATGTATCCTGAGGCTAGATATTCTCCTTGTGGTACAACATCTTCTTTCCCAGATACTGTAGCTAATCTAATCAAAAAGAACAATGTTCCTGTTGTTGTAGCTATTCATAGGGGCAATCACTTGCATTCTCCTGTATGGAACTATATGAAGAAAAGAAATGTTCCACTACATACCACAATTACTCAAATTCTTTCTAAAGAACAAGTGGAATCAATGACTGCTACAGAAATTAATGAAAAATTAAGAGAAGCTTTTCAGTACGACGACTATCAATATCAAAAAGACAACAATATATTGATTACTGAAGCTTTTAGAGCAGAAGGATTGCACAAAATATTGTATCAATGTCCACATTGTAAGACAGAGTTTAGTATGTCTAGCGAAGGAGCAGAGATATTCTGTGAAAAGTGTGGTAAAAGATGGTTGTGGCAAGAAAATGGTTATCTAAAAACAATAGATGGCGAAACTGAATTTAACCACATACCAGACTGGTACGAATGGCAAAGAGAACAAGTTAGACAACAAATACTAAACAAAGACTATTATTTTGAAGATGATGTTGATGTATACTCTCAGCCACATTGTTGGAAATACAGACCTTTAGGTAGGGCAAAGTTGGTACATGATATTGATGAAGGTTTTATTCTAAAAGGAAATTATAGAGATAAAGACTATTGTATACAGAGATTTCCTATCGAAAATATGGCATTACATGTAGAGTATGACTTTGCTAAAATCAAGAAAACTAGGGTTCCAGACTGCATAGATATTTCTACCGAAAAAGACTCATTCTATTGTTATCCTACAAATCCTAGAGTGGTTACAAAACTTGCACTTGCAACCGAAGAATTGTTTAAGATTAAATATCAAGAAATAAAGACTAATAATAAAAAGAGCGACTAATTATCGCTCTTTTTTTGTTTTATTTCATTTTCAAATTCCACAAGTGCTGATATATATTTTTCTTTCTCTACAGGGTATGATAGTCCATGACCGGCATTGTCAACCAATACCAACTTTTTGTGTGAAATACAGGCATTATAAAGTGTCTCGCTCATATAGTGGGGTACAAAGTTGTCGTTTGTTCCATGATAGAAAATTATAGGTAATTTGGTGCTTTTTACAGATTCTATAGCAGAATACTTGTCAATATTGAATCCACCAAATATTCTAGCTGATAGTTTTATGATAGGGAATACTAGTTTTGGTGGTAATTTCATATCCAAAATTACTTTGTATATTATTTCTTTAGGAGAAGTGTAACCACAATCTGCAAGTATGTATTTTACATTATTAGGTAAGTTTTCGTTAGATACCATCAATACTGTAGCAGCACCCATAGAAATACCAGTCAAAATAATTTCTACATCCTTTCCAAATTGTTTTATTACAAAGTCTATCCACCTTAAACAGTCATCTCTTTCTTTAATACCAAATGTAATTACATGACCATCACTTAGACCACTTGCTCTATGGTCTATAAGTAGAGCATTGTGTCCCACATCAAATGCTCTTTCTACACCACCACTCATATCTCGTTCTGCATAGCCTCTATATCCATGGAACATCAATTCAATAGGAGCTCCTTCTTTACATTCGTAATACTTAGCTTTTAAAGTGAGACCCTCTTTAGATTTTATTGTAAATTCTTTTCCTTTAAGTCTTCTTACTTCTTTTACCCATTCTACCATTACCTCTAGAAACTCTTCATATTCTTCTCCGGGTGGTATTTCATACTTGTCTGGTTCTAGCTGATGTCTTTTAGGTGAGTAGAAAGTTTTAAAGAAACAATATAGCATTACTGATAGCAATATAGTTGCAATTACTGCAATAATGCCTAATACAATCCATAACCAAGTCATATATTTTCTCCAAATTTTATCATATAAATTTTATATATTACTATTGCATTTGTCAAGTGTGGTGGGGTGGCTTAAATCACAATTTCTTATTACATATTATATATTTATATATAATAATTTTCAAATTTTTGTATTCGTTTGACAAAACCCACTGGGGGGGGGTAAACTAACAACGATATTTAAAAAAATATAAGGAGTATTTATGATTAATAGTAAAAAAATAAAGCTACTTGTTGCTGCTGGTCTTAGTATACCATGTGCTTTAATGCTTACTGCTTGTGGTAAAAATGATGATGGCAAGAGTAGTTCTCAATCTAACTTTTGTTCAAAAGGTCAATGTGAATTTACTCATGTTGTAAAAGCTGAAGACTTTAATACAGCAACTTTTTGGAATGCTGTAAGTAAATTTAGCGGCAAAAAAGTTAATGGTATGACATACAATGAATGGGCTTCTCATTTTCAAATTGACCAACCAGTTACATATTATGTAGGTAAGGAAAAGGAGCCTACATCATATTATGCTACTCACATAGTTGTTTGCGACAAATGTGGTTGGATCGAACAAAAAGAACACACATTTGAAAGAGTAACTATTGTAGATAATACTCATCACCACATTCGTTGTACTGATTGTGGTTTTGAGCATGAAGAAGAATGTGATTTCCAAACCTCAAATCCTGACGGAACTGATAATGATGGTTGTTTCTGTGGTAATGAAATTCCAAATTATACTGTAAATATAATTGATAGTACAACTGTTACTGTTACAATTTCAGATACTGCTAGTGGCGAAGTTGTAATTCCAGAAAAAATAGGTGATAGATATGTTACTGCTGTTGATTATTATATTCAATACGGTTTTAGTAATTTAAATATTACAAAGCTAACTATTCCAGCAAGCACAATATTCTCTACAAATATTCCACAAAATAATAATTTAAAAGAAATCGTTATTACTGGCGGACTTAATGATTATGCTTTGCCTGATTCTTACTTAACACTTCAAAATCATCAAAACTTAGAAAAAGTTACATTTACAGGTGGCAAACTTATGGGTGTTAGTTGTACTAATTTACCAAAGTTGACTACAATTGATGCTAAAGGATTTGCTAATGAAGTTTCAATTGATAATTGTCCAGAGCTAACTATAGCAACTGGTAATCAAATTAAATGTACAAGCAATGATGTTTCAAGACAACCTCAAAAACTTACTGAAATTACTTTGTATAGCAACCCAAATCATCAGCACTCAAATTTAACATTCTTACCTAAAAATGTTAAAACAATTAATTTAGCTGAAAATGTAACAGAAATAGGATATAATTCATTTAGTGCTATTAATTCTATCGAAACAATTAATGCTCCAAATTTAACAAAAATAGAAGATAATGCATTCAGTAACTGTACTTCATTAAAAACCTTAAACTGTCCAGAACTTACAGAGATAGAAATGGAAGCTTTCAAAAGATGCTCAGCTCTAGAAAGTATTAACTTCCCAAAACTTACAACTATAGGTGACGGTGCATTTTATGAATGTACAGGATTAGAAGAAGCTAATTTATCTACAGTTACAGATTTAGGTGGAAACTCATTCTCTGGATGTACAGCTTTAAGTTCTGTAATTCTATCTAATGAACTTACTGCTATTAATTATACAACATTCCAAAATTGTACAGCTTTAGAAGAAATCACTATTCCTGCTGGTGTTACATCGCTTGGAAGCTATGTATTTGCTGGATGCATAAATCTTGAAAAGATCTACTACAATGCAATTAATGCTACATTACATGATGAATATACTAATGCTCCATTTGGTGGTGTAGGTGAAGAAGTTACAGGTGGTTGTGAATTTATTGTAGGTAAAGATGTAGAATCATTACCTGAAAGACTAACATATCAATCTGGTATTTTCGAAACCAACATTACAAAGTTTACTTTTGAATCTGGTTCAAAACTAAGAACCATCGGTACTAAGGCAATAGCTTGCATCAAAATTACATCATTAGATCTTCCTTCATCACTAGAAACTGTTGCTGACGAAGCAATATATAGTTGTAGTGATTTAGTATCTATCAACTTCGGTTCATTAGATCTATCTGCTAGCATTATGTACGACTGTCCTGAATATCAATTTGAAGAATTCAATGGAGCATATTACTTTGGCAAACAACTTGTTGGTATCAAAGATGGTACTACAGAACTTGTTGTAAGAGAAGGTACAACATCTGCACAAAATAGAGAGAATTTTGTTTCTAATGAAACTAAACTAACTGTTACAAGTGTTACAATGCCAAACACAATTACTTCTTGGAATGTTCCATTTAAGTCATTTACAAATTTAGAGACCGTTACACTTTCAAACAATTTAACCGAAATTTGTGACGAAATGTTTAATTCTTGTACAAAACTAACTAATGTAACTATTCCAAACTCAGTTACAAAAATCGGCGAATATGCATTCTACAATTGTGAAGAATTTACACAAATTGTAGTGCCTAGTTCAGTCAAAGAAATTAATCAATTTGCATTTGCTGATTGTGATAATGTTACTAGTGTTACATTAAATGAAGGTTTAGAAAAAATAGGTGACTATGCATTTGTTTACTGCAGTAATCTTACTAGTATCAATATTCCTGCTACTGTAAGAAAGTTAGGTACTCAGATATTTAAATCTGTTGGATCTTATGCAGCTACACCTGGTATTACCGTTACACTAAATGAAGGTATCGAAAATATCGGTGAAGCATTTAGAGATAGTTTGATTAGCACTATTACAATTCCTGCTAGTGTTACTACAATTCCAACTGATGCATTCTTAGATTGTACCAAATTGACTACAATTTCTATTCCAAATACAGTTACAACATTTGGCTCAAATATTTTCAAGAATTGTACAAGTCTTGCTAATGTTACATTACCTAGCAATATGACATCAATTCCTGTAAATATGTTCTTAAATTGTACAGCTTTAGAAGAAATCACTATTCCTGCTACAGTTACATCTATCGGTGATGGTGCATTCAAAAACTGTTCAAATCTAACCACAATTAATATTTCTGGCGATGTAACTATTCCAGATTCAGCAATTGAAGGTTGCACAAAATATCAAGGTCAAGTATGGAACAATGGTTATTACAGAGGCACAACACTTGTTGGCTTGGTAGACAATACAAAATCATTTGTTTACATCAAAGAAGGTACTACAACAATCGCTCCTGGTGTATTTACAAATAATACTCATATTAAAGGTGTATATATTCCAGACGGAGTTACAACAATTACAGAAAACGAATTTGCAGGTTGCACAAATCTAACTGTTGCTACTGGTTCATCTCAAATCTTAAATAGAATACTAAATCAATTTGGCAACAACTTAGGTATCACAAAAGCTGCTACTGTAATTTGTTATGCTACACTTGATGGTTGGGTATACTCAATTCCAGATAGTAATGGATTATCTACAATTGCTGGTTACTATGGTACAGAAACAAATATTACAATTCCTAGCACCTTAGGAACTGCTACTCAATTTACAGTATCAGGATTTGAAGGTAATACAACAATACAAAGTGTTGTAATGGGCGACAATGTTATAGCAATCTCAGAAAATGCATTCAAAAATTGTACAAACTTAACTTCTGTTGTTATCGGTGACAACGTATATATGATAGGTGCTAATGCATTCTTGGGTTGTACAAACTTTACCGATTTAACATTCAACTTTGACAAGATTAATCTATACGACAATCAATTTAATGATACAGGCACAGAAATTAATAAAGGTATTTCTATGAGTGTATTGATTCAATGCTTCTTAACACATTATCCAAATTATATCTGGATGGTAGACATTACTTTATAAAACATAAAAAAAGACTAACTTAATTGTTAGTCTTTTTACATTTTACAATTTGAGATAATTCGAATTTATGCTATATTATTATTGTAAAATTCATATACGAAAGGGTAATAAAATGAATCACAATGAAAGAATAGAGTATGGTTTTAAACTTAGAGAATGGTTAGTGCCTACTGCTGAGCTAAAATGTAAAGATTTAAGTACTACTTACAATATTGATGCATCATATATTTTTGAGCCAGTTAGAGGTGGTGTTGGGTTAATTGTGGCTAGTGACGGCTCAGTACTTTTTGCTACTTCAAGTATTAGTTTCGACAAACACTTAGAGGCATTTATAAACGGGAAGAGAACAAATATAGAAAATAAATAAAAGCGAGTATATTATGGTAGAGATTAAGTATTTTGTACATGGAACTACTACTGACAATCTTGAAAAGAAAGCAAGTGGTTGGTTGCCAGGTGAATTATCAGAAAAGGGCAAGGAGCAAGCCAAAGCTTTAGCAGAAATAATCAAAGACGAACATTTTGATATTGTTTTCTGCTCAGATTTACAACGAGCTATAGATAGTGCTCATATTGACTTTGCTGGTAGAGATATAGATATAATTACAGACAGCAGACTTAGAGAATGTAATTATGGTGATTACAATGGTAAGGATAGCAAATTAGCTAACTATTTTGAGCATATTACTACACCTTTTCCAAATGGCGAAAGTATGATGGATATCGAAAAAAGAATAGCTAGTTTTCTTGATTTTCTAAAGTCTAATTATGATGGTAAAAAGGTGGCAATTGTAGCTCACAAAGCTCCACAATTAGCTATAGAAGTACTTACTCAAGGTAAAACTTGGCTACAAGTTCTAGAGAGCGACTGGAGAATTACCAAAAACTGGCAACCAGGCTGGAATTATGTTGTGAAATAAAAAAAGATGCAGTGATTCTGCATCTTTTTTTGTACTAGTTACAAGATTTTGTTCTTGAACTAGACTTTCCAGTGGTTTTTGAACATGATGGTTTGCTACATCTCTTTTTAGAACTTGTAGAACTGCCTGATGTTTTAGATGAAACAGCTTTTGATGTTTCACTTAATCTATTAGCTCTAGCTTTAGCACTTGTACTGTTTTTAGCTGTGCTAGTACTTCTAGCAGTACTACTTTTTGCTCTAGAAGTAGTACTATTTGATGTTCTACTATTAGTTGTAGTAGCATTTCTATTAGTTGCCATATATTTTGTTCACCTCCCATAAATTACAAAGTTTAACCTTTGCAGTAGTAGTTTTAGTAATTATATTGACTTAATACACTTTTTTTAATGGTAATTAATGGTTGTTTTGTGCTAATATAGGATTAGGAAACAAAAGAGGGGATTATATGAAAAATATTATTTTGCTTACTTTATCTAACGAATTTAACTTAGCTACATTTATTGTAGGTATTCTATCTTTATGTGGTGTAGTTATCAATATTATTGTTACAGCCAAAAACAACAAAAATAAAAGGTATACAGACCTAATCACACACAATCGCATATCTACTATGGAAAACCTAAAAAATGTGTCTAGCGACCTAATTAAATCTGTTTATTCTACAATGGTAGACAACTGTGACTATAATCAAGCACTGCAAAAATTTACTGAATGCAAAGCACAAGTGTTTTATTGTATCAATTACAAAGGTAAACCAGAAGTTGAAATGAGAACTACATTATCTCTTATGGAAGATTTGATGCTAAATCTAGCTAAAAACCACAACAAATTGACTATAAAACAAAAAAATACGATATATGACACCTTAGACACTGCTGTTAAGTATTATCAAATGATTTCTTGTGTGTACTGCAAATGCGAATGGCAAAGGGCTAAGTATACAGCTCTTAGTATCAAAGAAAAATATGATACAAATGAAGCCTTTGATAGATACATAATTCCTATGAAAGAAGAACTAGACAAACAAAGGGAAATCATTCATACAAATACATTCAAAAATATTATTAGTCCAAATTAGAGCAAGTTTATTGCTCTTTTTTGTTGATTATATCAAAGTATTCTTGCCATTTATGTTGTCTTATGGGCATTATATATCCGTCTTCAAATATAAGTAATAGTGCAGGAGAAATATTGTTATATTTATCTACTATTTGGCAATCTACTAGTTTGCCATTTTTTATTAAATTTTTTGCTTTTGCATGATAATTAAAATACATATTTTAGTATTATGCAAAAATTAAATAAATTTATATATAAAGCCAAAATTTAGAAAAAATAATTGTTGTTTGTAGTTGATTTGTGGTAAGATATAAGAGTAATTTAAGGAGGATTTTATGGAAATTACATCAGAAATTTTGAAAAGAATGAGCGAACATAGACCATCTTGGCCTAAAAGAGCAGTAGTTACTTCTGGTATGCCTTATGGCAACAAAAGTTTACACTGTGGTCATATTACATTGTTTATCCACTCAGATTTTTTTGCTCGTTTTTTAAGAGATAGAATAGGTAGCGACAATGTTATATATGTATCTGGTACAGACTGCCATGGTAGTCCTATACTAGAAGGATACAGAAAGACAGTAGAAAAAAATGAATTTAACGGCACTATTGCAGAATATGTCCAACAATACCATAAAATCCAGAAAGATATTTTAGACAACTACAATATTTCATTAAATTTATTTGGAGCTTCAGGTTTAGGAAAGTCCAAAGATATTCATCAACAAATGAGCAACGAAGTGTTTAATAGGTTACTAGAAACAAACAATCTTAGTCCACTAAAAACACTACAATTCTATGACGAAGACCGTCAAACATTCCTAAATGGCAGACAAGTAATGGGTAAGTGTCCTTTCGAGGGCTGTATGTCTGAGCATGCTTATGCAGACGAATGTGACTTAGGTCATCAGTATATGCCACAAGAATTGATTAATCCTATTAGTTCTTTATCAGGCAAAACACCTGTTCTAAAAGAGATAGGTAACTGGTACTTTAATCTAGAGAATTATATTGATTTGCTAAAAGAATGGACAGCATATCTAAACAAAGAAACACCTACTCGCAGTTATGTAACCAAAGAAATTAATGAATTCCTAAAGAAACCAGAACTATATGTAAAGAAAGAATATCTAGATCAATTCAAAGCTATATCTAATTTACCAAAATACGAACTTATTGTAGACAACAAACCATCATTTACTGTTGTTTTTGATAAGCTTACAGATAGGGAAACAGCTTGTGATATTCTTACAGAAAATGGTGTAAGATATCGTACAGGCAAAACCCTTGTTCCATTTAGACTTACAGGTAATATAACTTGGGGTGTAAATGCACCAGATACCGACGAGCTTAAAGATCTTACATTCTGGGTATGGCCAGAAAGTTTGTGGGCACCTATTTCATTTACAAGAACTTATTTAGATTCTCTAAATAGACAAGACGAATGGAAACAATGGTGGTGCGACAAAGATGCCAAAGTATATCAATTTATAGGTGAGGACAATATCTATTTCTATGGTCCAGCACAAACTGCTATGTGGTTTGCTATGCAAGGAGAGAATCCTACAATCGCCGTACAAAATGGTCATTTGTCAATTCCACAAATTGTAGCAAACAAACATACATTGTTCTTAAACAAAAAGGCTGGTTCTAGCTCAGCTATCAAACCACCTATGGCTAATGAATTACTAAATTTATATAGTGCAGAACAACTTAGATTCCATTTCTTAGGAATGAATGTAGGTAACAATAGTTCTAGCTTTATGCCTAAGCCACTAAATCCAGAAGCTAATCCAAACGAACAAGATCCAGTTGTTAGAGAATACAACTTACTTACAAATGTATTTAATAGAGTACTTAGAACTTTATGCTATACTTGGCAAAAAGATTTTGATGGAATTATGCCTTATGGTACACCTAGTGAAAAAGTTAAAAATGAATGTTTATACACAATTTTAAAATATGATAAGGCTGTATTTGAGCACAAATTCCATATGGTATGCTACGAATTAGATACACTTATTCGTAATATAAACAAGCTACTTACTACATACTCAAACTCAATGGCAGATACTCCAGAAGGTAAGCAAATACTTGTAGATGCATTACATATGGCAAGGGTAGCTCTTACATTATTGCATCCTATTGCCCCAGAAAGTGTTGAGAAAGTGGCAGAATTCTTGAAATTAGATAGTTCTATATTTAGTTGGGACAATATCGAAAAAGAAATCTATGCTTTTGTAGAAAATCCTACAAATCATAAACCAACATTCCTAGAACCAAAAGTTGACTTCTTTACAAAGCCAAGCTGGCAATTTGAAAACAACTAATATTTAAAAAATTAAAGACTTGTAGCAATACAAGTCTTTTTTATATTTATAAAGCATAATGTATAAATATGCACAAAAATAAAATCAATATTCATCATACATTTATCTATACAAACATATCATTAGAATAATATTTAATTAGTAAAATTGTTATATTTTTTGTAATTTATTTGACAATATGAATGAATGTTCATATACTTATTAATGATATATGAATACTGATTCATATTCTTAGAAGGTGATCTATGAAAGAAATTATTCAACCAACCACATTAGAAATTTCTAAGGTGGCGAATTTATTCAAAATAATAGGTGATAGTACTAGACTGAAGTTGATTTATGCTTTACAACAATCTCCTATGTCTGTAAATGATTTGGCTAAGGCTACAAATAGTTCTCAGTCATTAGTTTCACATCAACTTAAAACTCTTAGAGAAAATCATATAGTAGGCTGTAAGAAACAAGGTAATTTTGTAACTTACTATCTAATAGACGACCATATAGATATTCTGCTTAATGTTTGTCGAATTCACATCAACGAAAAGGAGGATAGTCTATATGAAGATTAATTTCAAGGTTGTAGGTGTTGACTGTGCAGTATGTGCAGGAAACTTAGAAACAGCTATCAATAAACTTCCATATATACAATCTGCATCTTTAAATTTTGTCGATTTAAAACTTTATGTTGAAACTGTAGATGACTTTGATAAAAGTGAGCAAGAGCTAGAATATATGCTTCAAGAAATTACTTCTAAGGTTTTACCAAATGTAACAATAAAAAATTTGAAAAAACAGAACTATTTAGATAAGTTAAAATCTAGAAGCAATAATTCTGCTTTCAAGTCTAATGATGTGACAACTAGCTCTAGACCTCATTCACATCTATCTAGTGAAGAAATCGATAAACTACTTTTAGCAGAAACAATCGATAAACTTCCTGACAATGATGATTCAACCGAAGGGTCAAAAAACTATCAAATTGCTAAATACAAAATAAACTGGTTATCATTTGATTTTATCAAAGTTTATATTAGTCTAATTTTATTTGTTTTAGGTTTGACATTACCATTTGGATTTTGGGTGAAACTTCCTATATTTTTGACTGCATATTTAGTAGTAGGGTACGAAGTTGTGTTTTCTGCAATTAAGAATTTACTTAGAGGTAAATTGCTAGACGAAAAATTTCTTACTAGTATAGCTTCTATTGCAGCATTTTGCATTAATGAAATGCCTGAAGCTGTAGCAGTAATGCTATTATTTCAAATAGGTGAATTATTTCAAGATACTGCTGTGGACAAGACCAGAAATGCTATTAGTAATATTGTTAGTCTAAAGGCTGATTTTGCAAATAAGGTAGTAAACAACGAAGTTACAAAAGTAGAACCAGAAGACTTAGAATTAAACGATATTATACTAATCAAAGTAGGCGAAAAAGTTCCTACAGATGTAGAGATTGTAAAAGGCGAAACAACTTTCGATGTGAGCAGTATCACAGGCGAAAGCATTCCTAAAGTTGCAGAAAAAAACACTCTAATTATGTCTGGCAGCATCAATTTGTCTTGTTCGGTATATGCAAGAGTGGTTAGCAAATATCAAGATTCTACCGTGGCTAAAATTTTAGATTTAGTAGAAAATAATTCTAGCAAAAAGTCTAGAGCCGAAAACTTTATATCTAAATTTGCTAGATATTATACTCCTATAGTAGTAGGTATTGCTGTACTTCTTTTTGCACTATTCCCATTGTATAGTGATGGTATAGTAGGTGCCATTCATAGAGCAGCTGTTTTTCTAGTAATTTCTTGCCCTTGTGCATTAGTTATTTCAATACCACTTACATATTTTTGTGGTATAGGTTTTAGTGCCAAAAATGGACTTTTAATCAAAGGGGCAAATGTTCTAGATGATATCAATTCTCTAAAAGCAATTTGTTTTGATAAAACTGGCACTATTACCAAAGGTCAATTCAAAATTGTAGAAGTTAATGCTATAAAAAATGAAAATGAAATGCTTAAGTATTTAGTATATGCAGAAAGCATATCAAATCATCCTATAGCTAAGTGTATAGTAGGCAACAATAAAGTAGATAGTAGCATTATAGAAGACTCTCAGGAAATATTGGGCAAAGGAATTGTTGCTACTATTGATCACAACATAATTCTATGTGGCAACGAAAAACTTATGCAAGATTATAATGTAGAGTTTAATCCACAGCAGTGTTCTGGCACAATAATATATGTAGCAAAAAACAACAAATATTTAGGTTATGTAGTGGTAGATGATGAAATTAAATCTGATGCAAAAAATACTATGCAAAATCTAAAAAATAACCAAATAAAGGTAATTATGCTGACAGGTGACAATAAAGCTACGGCAGAATTAATTTCGTTTGAGACTGGTATAGATGACTATAAATTTAATCTACTACCACACGAAAAAGTGGAAAAATTTGAAAGTATTGTCAACGAGTACAAATCAGTTGCATTTGTTGGCGACGGTGTAAATGATACTCCTGTTTTAAGTATGGCCAAAGTAGGTTTCTCTATGGGAATCAAGGGTAGCGATAGTGCTGTAGAACAATCAGATGTAGTTATTATGAACGATAACCTTTCTGCAGTCTGCGATTCTATTAAATCGCTAAAAAAACTAAATCTATTGCTATACAAAACATTGTATTTTCGCTAGGTATCAAGCTAGCAATTATGCTACTTGGTGCATTTGGGTTAGCAAATATGTATTTAGCAATTTTTGCCGATGTAGGTGTAAGTATTATTGCGATACTAAATGCTATTAGAATTTTTACGACAAAACTCAAATAACACAAAAAAAGACTTAAAAGCTTTAATGGTTTTTAAGTTTTTTTTTGATTTTATTTTTCTTATTAAAATTTATATTGTATACTTATGGTGTAGTGGAGGTAAACTTATGACAAAAAAAGTTTTAAAAATTACTGCTTTTTCACTGTTGGGCTTACTAGGACTACTTATCTTAGTGGTAGGTGGTTATATTATTTATATTTCATGTCAATACTATAGAATTGACGACAACCACACTTTACAGGTGTTAAACAATCAAAATGCTACTGTGCAGCTAAACACTAACTATTCAGTAACTACTTACAATATAGGCTTTGGTGCATATAATCACGATTTTTCGTTCTTTATGGATAGCGGTGAAATGAAAGATGGCAAAAAGGTGTCTGGCAAAAATTCTACAGCTAAGACCAAAGATGTAGTTCTTACTAATACTAATGGAGCTATAGATATTGCTAAAGAACTAGACTCTGATTTTTATCTATTCCAAGAAGTTGATGTAAAGGGTACCAGAAGTCACAATGTAAATCAATTTGACATGCTAAAATCAATAGGCGAAAACTATGCAAATACTTTTGCTGAAAACTTCCATTCAGCATATCTATTGTATCCTTTTAACGATCCACATGGATCAAATACTGCAGGTCTAGCTACTTTTAGTAAATTTAATGTTACATCATCTACTAGAATTTCTTATCCTATAGACGAAAGCTTCCCAAATAAATATTTTGATTTAGACCGTTGTTTCTCTATCAATAGAATCAAGGTAGAACATAACAAAGAATTAGTTCTTATCAATTCACATATGTCAGCATACGATGAAGGTGGTTTGATTAGACAACAACAATTAGCCAAGCTAAATACAATATTAACCGAAGAATACAACAAGGGCAATTATGTAATAGCAGGTGGTGACTTCAACCACGATATAGCTAATAGTTTAAATCTATTTGAAACAACCCAAAAAGTTCCAGAATGGGTATTTCAACTAAGCGAAGACGACATTCCTTCTACATTCAATTTTGCTGCAGCAACTGACGACCCTACATGTCGTTCTACAGATTTACCTTATACAAAAGGTGTAAATTACTCTGTAGTATTAGACGGATTTATCGTGAGTGACAATGTAAGAGTAGATAGTGTTACAAACTTAGTAAATGGTAGAAGTATAAATTTCGAATTTTCTGACCACAATCCTGCTACACTTACATTTAGTTTAATTTAATGCTATGCAAACTATTATGCAAATACAAAAAAATAACCGAATTTCGGTTATTTTTTTATACTTTTTAGTTGTTATAGAAATCTATGATATCATTCCAAACTTGTTCTTTCTTTAAACCATTTATAATCTCATGTCTTTCGTCATCGTACAATATCATATCTACATTTACATTATGTTTCTTATATGTATTATATAGTTTTTCTACACTCTTGCCGTTACTTCCTACAGGGTCAAGTTTACCTGCAATTAATAATACTTTTTGCTCTGGTGTGATTAATTTTAAATCCCTATAGTTTCTAACTAAATTTTTAAACATACTTTTGTAGAAACAAGCAGGGAATGGTGTTCCACAGTATGGATCAGCTTTATATGCTTCAAATACAGCAGTGTCGGTTGTCAACCAGTTTCCATCTTCAAAACCTTTTGCATAACCACCAAAGCTCATTTTTTCAATCAATTTTGCTGTAGTGTGATTTCCTTTGAAGAAGCCGGTTAGGTGAGCGATAACATTACCAGCACCCATTAGTAAGTTCTTAGTATGAGCACTGCCACATATAATAGCCTTTTGACTTAGATTGCATACTTGAATATATCTTTGAGTAATAAATGAACCATATGAATGACCAAAAATATATACAGGTAAGTCATAATCTTTCTTTAATTTTTCAGTAATGATTACTTGGTCAGATACAATTTCTTTGAATATATCGCCATTTGTATGCCCCAAATCTTCTACTCGACCAGCTGTTTCACCATGACCTCTTAGATCACTAGCAAATACTATAAAACCAGCTTTATTTAATACTTTTGCAAATTCATCATATCTTTTTGCATGTTCTTGCATACCATGAATGATTTGTATAACAGCCTTAGGCTCTTTTACATCGTCCCAGTAATATGCAGTCAAATCTCTATTTTCATAACCAACAACTATTTCTTTTCTCATTTTTTATCCTACCTTTTAAACATACTTCTTTTTACTGCATCGTGCCAGCCAGCAATTAATTGTTTTACTTCTTTTTCACCTTTCTTTGGTTCAAACGAAGAAGTGAAGGTGATTAGTTTGGAAATTTCATTTAAGTTTTTGTATACACCACAGTTTAGTCCTGCCATATATATAGCACCAAGAACTGTAGCTTCTATACTTTCTTGTCTCAATAATCTTGTTCTAATTAGGTCAGATTGGAATTGTAGTAAGAAATTATTTTTACTTACACCGCCATCACATCTTAGTTCTTTTAGATGAATGTTCTTGCTTTCCATAGTTTTAACAATATCATATGTAGAATATGCCATACTTTCTAGTATTGCACGGCTCACATGTGCTTTTGTAGTTCCACCTGTAATACCATATATAGTTCCTTTAGCTTTAGGATCCCAGTATGGAGCACCTAATCCTGTAAATGCAGGCACACAATACACTCCATCGTTGCTTCCTACACTTTCAGCTAGGTCAGATGTCTCTTTAGAGTTTCTAAATAATCCTAGTCTATTTCCCCATTCTAGGGCAGCACCAGCATTGAATACACTTCCTTCTAGGGCATAGGTGACTTTATCACCAATTTGCCAAGCGATTGTTGTTAGTAGTTTTTGATTTTTTGTATTGGCTTCTTCGCCAGTATTCATTAGTATAAAGCAACCAGTACCATATGTATTTTTAGCCATACCTTCATTGTAACAGCCTTGTCCAAATAATGAAGCTTGTTGGTCGCCGATTACACTCAAATAGGTATATCACCAGCTATAGTATGTGCTATTCCAAAATTATAATTACATGGTTTTACTTCTGGTAAACTTTCTTTACTAATACCAAATTGTTTAAGTAGTTTATCATCCCATTTCATTTCTTTAATGTTGTACAACATTGTTCTAGATGCATTTGTTACATCTGTATAGAAACTCTCGCCATTTGTAAGTTTTGCTACTAGAAAACTATCTATAGTACCAAAACACAATCTGTTTTGTTTATTCAACAATCTAACTTCAGGAACATTGTTTAGCATCCATCTCATCTTAGTAGCAGAGAAGTAAGAATCAACTATCAATCCTGTTTTGTTTTTGATTTCTACTTTATTTTTGATAGAAGAGCAGTAGTCTGCAGTTCTTCGACATTGCCATACAATTGCATTGCATGGAGGATTTAGTGTTTCTCTGTCCCAAGCCACAGTTGTTTCTCTTTGATTTGTGATACCTATACCAAAAATATCTTTATCTTTTAGTTTGTTTTTTCTAATAACATCATTTAAGGTTTTTTCGGTAGCTTCCCAAATCTCTTCGGCATCATGTTCCACCCAGCCTGGCTTAGGATAAATCTGACTAAACTTGATTTTTTCTACATCTACAATTTCACAAGTTTTAGTGTCGTACAACACTGTTCTTACACTTGTAGTGCCTTCATCAATTCCCAAAATGTATCTTTTTCCCAAATTAATACCCCCTGATTGATATATCTCTAATAATTTTAGCAAAAAAGTATAAAAACTTAAAACATTTTGTTTATTTATTTATGTTTTATAACAATTTTTGTTATAATAAATTTAGTTTAAGATTATTATTTGTGCTTAAATGCAAAAACAGGAGTATAGAATGAAATATGATGTAGCAGTAGTAGGTGGTGGAGTTGTAGGCTGTGCAATTTTAAATAAGCTTACTCGCAAAGGATTAAATGCTGTCCTAATTGAAAAAGCAAATGATGTCGCAATGGGGGCAAGTAAAGCAAATAGTGGCATAATCCATGCCGGTTTTGACTGCAAACCAAACACATTAAAAGCAAGGTTTAATGTAAGAGGTAGTCAAATGTATCCACAACTATGCAAGGAACTAAATGTAGGTATAAATAATTGTGGGGCATTAGTTGTAGGAAACGATATGGCAGTAGTCAAAGAACTACTTGCTCGTGGCAAGCAAAACGGTGTCAAAGGCCTAAAGGTTTTAAATAGAAATAAATTGCTTAAATTAGTGCCAGGTCTTGCTGAAGATGTTACTTGTGGACTATATGCCAAGACATCAGCCATAGTATCACCATATATGGTTACTATAGCTTTAGCCGAAGAAGCAGTTCTAAACGGAGCTAAAGTATTTTTCAATACTGAAGTTACTTCATGTGATACCACAAAAAACGGATATAATATTACATTATCAAACAACAAGAAAATTTCTGCAAAACACATTGTAAACTGTGCAGCTGCGGGATATAACGATGTTGCAAATATTTTAGGTACAGAAAATTACAATATTACATTTAAAAGAGGCGAATATTTCTTATTAGACAATACAGTAAATATTACTAATCTTACTATATTCCCACTACCATCAAAAACAAGTAAAGGTGTACTGATTTCTCCTACATATGATGGAAATACCATTGTGGGTCCTACATCATACGAATGTGAATTTGATACTAGAACTACTAGTGAAGGATTGAAAGAAGTCAAAGACCGTTCTCAATCAGTTATTACTAAAATACCATTCAACAAAAATATTCGAAACTTTAGTGGTGTTAGGGTAATTGTAGATGATGACTTTGTCATAGAAAAAAGCCAAACAAAAGAAAATATAATTAATGTAGCAGGTATTTGCTCACCTGGGCTTAGTGCTGCTCCTGCTATAGCTGAATATGTAGTAGAAGAATTAATGGGGTACAATGCCCAAGACAATTCATTAATTCGCCGCAAACCATATACCAGCTTAGTCAATATGACACCATCACAACGAAATAAACTAATCAAATCAAACCCAGATTATGGCCAAATAGTATGCAAATGTGAATGTGTATCATTAGGTGAAATCAAAGAAGCTCTAAATTCTCCTCTTAAACCTACTAGTGTAGATGCAGTTAAGCGAAGAGTACGAGCAGGTATGGGCAGATGTCAAGGTGGTTTCTGCTTAACCAAAGTTATTCAAACAATTAGTGAAACTTGCAAAATTTCTGAAATGAATGTAGTTAAAGAAAACTTAGGTTCAAATTTCTATGTATCAGATATTAATCCAGAAAAGTAAAGGACTATGATTATGATAAAAAAGTTGAAATATGATGTTGTAGTTATAGGTGGCGGTCCAGCTGGTATGGCAGCTGCTATAGAGAGTGATAAACAAGGTGCAAAAACCTTGCTTATAGAAAGAAACGAAAAATTAGGTGGTATCCTTAATCAATGTATACACAATGGTTTTGGATTGCACTATTTCAAAGAAGAACTTACTGGTCCAGAATATGCTTTGAGATTTGTAGATCTACTAAAACAAACCAAAGTAGATATCAAACTAAATACATTTGCAATTAGTCTAGACGGACTAAAACTTACAATAATCAATCCCGAAGGGGAATTTGTTGTAACTGCAAAAGCAATAGTTTTAGCTATGGGGTGTAGGGAAAAAACTCCAGCTGGTATCACACTTACAGGCTCTAGACCTGTTGGAGTATACACAGCTGGTCAAGCACAAAAAATGGTAAATGTATATGGTAAACTGCCAGGCAAAAAAGTTGTAATTTTAGGTAGTGGCGACATAGGACTAGTAATGGCTAGAAGATTAACATTTGAAGGTGCCAAAGTTCTTACTGTGCTAGAAATTATGCCAACCTCTGGTGGTTTAAAAAGAAATATTGTTCAATGTCTAAACGACTTTGATATTCCATTACAACTAAAGCATACTGTTACAAGAGTGGTGGGTAATACCAGACTAGAAGGTGTATATGTAGCAGAAGTAGATGGTTTTACTCCAAAAATGGAAACCGAAAAATTTATCGAATGTGATTGTTTAATTTTATCTGTAGGTCTAGTACCAGAAACCGATTTAGTGAAAAATTTAACTTTAAATCCTAAAACAAATGGTGCTATGGTAAATGAATTTAGAGAAACTAATTTGCCTGGTGTATTTAGTTGTGGTAATGTGCTGCATGTACACGACCTAGTTGATAATGTTACTGAGGAAAGCAAACTTGCAGGAACTAATGCAGCACTATATGCATTAGGTAAATTGAATTATACAAATCAAATCAATCTTACTGCAGGAGAAGGTATTAGTTATGTTTCTCCACAAACAGCATTTAACAATAACGAAGGAGAACTAACTATCTACTTTAGATTAAGTGGTAGAATAGAAAAATCTTTTATCTCATTACAATCTAATGGAGAAGAAATTTATTCTAAATATGTGTTAGCTGCAAATGCTGGCGAAATGCAAAAAATCGTAATCGAAAAATCAAAAGTTACTGGTGAATTAACAGTATGTATAAGGGGGCAAAAATGAAAACAGTTTGTATAATGTGCCCAGTGGGTTGCGAAATTACAATTACTCAAAATGGTAAAAATGTAGAAGTTACAGGCAACACTTGTGCTAGAGGTTTAGAGTATGGCAAAAGTGAAATTTCTAAACCTATGCGAATGGTTACAGCCCTAATTAACACAAAAAAAGGTGTATTACCTGTAAAAACTACTGATTTAGTGCCAAAAAGTAAGATATCTAATGTATTAAAAGAAATTGCAAAAGTAAATATATCATCTGCAAAAGCTGGAGATATAGTTATAAAAAATGTTTGTAAACTTGGTGTAGATGTAATCGTTACAGGCAATTATTAAGAAAATGGCGAAAGCCATTTTTTTATTTTTTAAATAATAAATTATATTTTCACATATACTACTTTGGGGTAAATTATTGTTATGTGGGAATATTTTTTAGAAGTAGAAAATGAATATATAGACTATTTGATAGATTTAGAAAATAAAGTTAAAGATAAATTTAATTGTATAACAGCACTTGTTTTAAATAAACTTTCAATTGCTTGTGATTTTAAATACAAAATCAAATTAGAATCATTTCTCAAAAAAGAAATTGCAGAACTTATTATCATCATATACAAACAATTAGAGCTAGAAAAAATGATTTCTCTAGAATATCTTCCTGCAGAATTAAAATCAGCACTTATAAAATGTCTAACGATTTTTGATTATGAAGAAGATTTGTTTTTCATAATTAACGAGCTAGAATTAGTGCACGGCATAAACTTATTTTCATTTTATAATTTCAAACTAAAAAGAATTAAGAAAAAGTGGAAACAATTTGCTAGTAACTGTGCTAATAATTGTAATTTTATAAAAAGTGAATCTTTTTTGGACCTACTTAAATTTTTGATAGATTTTGTAACTCCTAGGCATAGGTTAGTTGATGTGTATTTTGTAGACGATAGGTTTTTGATTATAGATGAGCAAAATAATGTACTTTCTTTTAATAACGACACAAACAATTTAGAAGTTGATTTAATAACTAATCTAATTACTATAGCTCCCAAAAATATAAACTTACATTGTGCTGGAGTTTTGACCAACAATACTTTTAAGGTAATCTACTATATTTTTAATAAAAAAGTTAATCTATTAGTCTAAAAAGTATTGACTAATAAATATTTAGTAAGTATACTTTGTTTGTACAAATTTTGTACCAAACTATATTTCAGGTTGATAAAAAACAAGTAGAAATAGGATTCTATAAGCTACAGAGAATAATGCCTAGGCTGAGAGCATTAACTTATACTTATTTTGAAACCACTTTTTTGACTGAACCATTTCGTGCTTTGGGATTAAAGTACACATAAAGTGGCAACAATTTTTTGTTGCAATAAAGGTGGAACCACGGATAAAATTATTCGTCCTTTGATTAAATTCAAAGGGCTTTTTGTTTTCTTAAAAGCCCGATCAAAAAAGGAGATAAAAATTATGGAGAAAGAACAAGAAGAAAAACTACACATGTATCGTCACAGTATGGCACATGTACTAGCTAAAGCACTAACAAAGCTTTGGCCAGAAATCAAGCTAACCATCGGTCCTGCTATAGACAATGGTTTCTATTATGATGTTGATTTAGATCACGGAATCACACCAGAAGATTTTACAAAAATCGAAGAAAAAATGAATGAAATCATCAAAAACAATGAGGATTTTGTTCGTATGGAAGTTTCTAAAGCAGAAGCATTAGAAATGTTTAAAGGTAATGAATACAAGCTAGAACTTATCAATGAATTACCAGAAAACGAAGTTATTACAGTATACAAAACAGGTGAAGACTTTGTAGACCTATGTCGTGGACCTCATGTAGAAAATACAAAATTCCTAAGAAGCTTTGCTTTCAAAATTGAAAAAGTAAATGGTGCTTACTGGAGAGGTAACGAAAAAAATAAAATGCTACAAAGGGTATATTGTTATGGTTTCTTAGATAAAGCAGACCTAAAACAATATGTAGCTATGATAGAAGAAGCTCTAAAAAGAGATCACAACAAACTAGGTCGTGAATTAGGAATATTTACAACTGTTGACTATATTGGTCAAGGTCTTCCTATCTTACTACCAAAGGGAGCTAGAATCGTACAATTACTACAAAGATTTGTAGAAGACGAAGAACAAAGAAGAGGTTGGTTATTAACCAAAACTCCATTTATGGCTAAGAGTGATCTTTACAAAATTTCAGGTCACTGGGACCACTACAAAGATGGTATGTTTGTATTAGGTGACGAAGAAAAAGACAAAGAAGTTTTTGCACTTCGTCCTATGACATGTCCATTCCAATATCAAGCTTACTTAAATGAAGCAAGATCATACAAAGATCTTCCACTAAGATACAATGAAACATCTACATTGTTTAGAAATGAGGCTAGTGGCGAAATGCACGGTCTTATTCGTGTAAGACAATTCACAATTTCTGAAGGTCACTTAATGTGTACTCCAGAACAATTAGAAGATGAATTCAAAGGCTGTCTAGAATTAGCTATCTATATGCTAAAAACTTTAGGTCTATACGAAGATGCTTCATATCGTTTCAGTCAATGGGACCCTAACAATCGTGAAAAATACATAGGAACTCAAGAACAATGGGACGAAGCACAAGGAATTATGGAAAAAATCCTAACAAACTTAGAAGTTCCTTATGAAATCGGTATCGGTGAAGCTGCTTTCTATGGCCCAAAACTTGATATCCAAATCAAGAATGTTTGGGGCAAGGAAGATACTCTTATTACAATACAAATTGACCAATTACTAGCAGAAAAGTTTGGTATGGAATATGTAGATAGTGATGGCAAGAAGAAAAACCCATACATTATTCACCGTACAAGTATAGGTTGCTATGAAAGAACTCTTGCTTACTTAATCGAAAAATATGCAGGTGCATTCCCAGCATGGTTGGCTCCTACTCAAGTAAAAATTCTAAACATAGCTGATGCTCATCTAGAATATGCAAACCAAGTAAAAGAAAGTTTAGAAAAATATGGATTGAGAGTAGAATTAGACGACCGTAACGAGAAAATAGGTAAGAAGATTCGTGAAGCCCAATTATCTAAAACACCTTATATGCTTGTAATCGGCGATAAGGAAGTAGAAGAAGGCAAAGTAGCCGTTCGTCATCGTAAAGAAGGCGACAAAGGTGCAATGTTGGTTCAAGACTTTATCAACCTAATTGTAGCCGAAGTTGCTTCTAAAGAAATTAAATAATTTATAAAAACGAAAACACCCTAGATTTAGGGTGTTTTTTTTAACTATTGAGTTCTGGATTTGAATTTCCAAAACTAGTAGGCTCTAGAAAAAAATTATTGTTAAATGAATTTCCTCTGTACCACACATTATTTGTTTTGCCATTTATTTTATCATACAACACATTATTTACCAGTTCACAATATACTTTGTTGTTGCTATTAGGTTTGTGTGAGTATGGTGTAAAAGTATTACCCAAACTAGACTTTAACACACAATTTTTCATTGAAAAATAACTAGTTCCTTCAGCACCGATACTATCATGAATATATACAGCTCCTAGACTTCCTTCATTTTCAGCTGTTGATGTAGAATAATTACCACGACCAACAACTTGAGCATTTTCTAATGTACTGTTTTCAATAGTTAAAGTAAAATCTTTTCTAAGGCCTGCACCAATAGCAGGGAAGAAGTCTGATTTTAGGTTGCAATTGTATATATTTAAGCTTTTGCCAACACCATATTCATTTTCGCAATGTATAGCATAAGCTCCAGCTGCACCACCAATATTATTGCTTACACCTTCTACATATTCACTATATAATGTAAGGTTGGCGATGTATCCACAGCTCATATTAATTACAGGTTTTGTATATCTACCATCATTAGACTTTAATATACACCTATCTTTGTTTACACCTATAAGTATTATTTCTTTAGTAAAAGCTTCAATTGTACCTTCATACACTCCAGGCATAATATAAATAACTGTTTTTTCTTCTGTATTTTTGACAGCTTCGACTACTGAGCTATAGTCACCACATCCATCTTGAGATACTATCACAGTATTGCACAACTTAAACTCTTCTGGTATTGCAGGTGATTCTATATTAGAGGACTCACCATTGTTTTTCTCGCAATTACATTCGTTTGAGTGCAACTCACAACAAGTACACTTTGGGTCTTCTTTATCACAGCCGAATAACAAAATGCAGTTGAAACACATCAATATCATTAATAAATACATTGAAAATTTTTTCATAATATTCTCCATAAAACGATTCAATTATACCACATTTATTTATTTCTATAAATCAAATAACAATATTGTTTATATTATAAATTAAAAGAATTATTTTCTTTTTAAAAATGCAAAAAATCCATTGACAAAGGTATAAATGTAATATATAATTGACTCGTAAAAAGTAGAGGTACAAACTTCTCACCAGCAAATGAAAGATTTTCGCTTGGTAATAAAATTTAAATTAAATCAATTATGAGTATAATTTATTTTTTATGTGAGAAGTGGGTCCAGTTTACCCACTTTTTAATTTTTATTAGGAGGATACAGCCATTAAAGAGTTATTAATTAATGAGCAAATCAAGGCAACAGAAGTTAGATTAAACGGTGAAATGGGTGTTACATACGGCATTGTTTCACTAGACGAAGCAAAAAGAATTGCAGATGAACAAGGTTTAGACTTAGTTCTAATTTCACCTATGGCAACCCCACCAGTATGCAAAGTTATGGACTATAGCAAATATCGTTTTGATATGACAAAACGAGAGAAAGAAGCTAAAAAGAAACAAAAAGTTGCAGAAGTAAAGGGTATGCAATTAAGTATGAACATTGCTGATAACGACTTAAACTTCAAAGCTAAAAATGTTATGAAATTCTTAGCAAACGGCGATAAAGTAAAAGTAGTACTTAGAATGTTCGGTCGTCAACTTCAAAACCCACAAATGGGTATGCCTATTATGGAAAAATTTGCTAATATGGTTGCTGAAGCAGGCGAAGTTACTTCACCAGCACAAATCAACGGCCGTCAAATAATTATGGTAATATCACCAAAAAATGCAAAATAATTAATTTTGCAACCTAAAGCACTTTGTGCAAAAATTAAAACATAAAAATTTTTTACAATACAAGGAGATTAATCATGCCAAAACAAAAAACAAGAAGTACAGCTAAAAAAAGATTTTCAATCAAACCAGGTGGAAAAATTAAAAGATCACAACAAAATCGTAGACATATTCTAACAAAGAAAGCACCTGCTAGAAAAATGGCTCTTCGTCAACCAGCTTATGTTTCTAAAGCAGACGAAAAGAACATCAGAATGATGATCAATAACTAATTTTTAGGTACTATATAGAAGGAGAATTATAATGAGAATTAAAAGAGCAGTTAACGCAAACAAAAATCGTAAAAAAGTTTTAAAAGCAGCTAAAGGTTACAGAGGAGCTTCTAGCAAATTATATCGTGTAGCTAACCAAGCAGTTATGAAAGCTGGTCAATATGCTTATGTTGGTAGAAGATTGAAAAAGAGAGATTTCCGTAGCCTATGGATTTCAAGAATCAATGCTGGTTGCCGTATCAATGACTTGTCATACAGCAAATTTATGCATGGTCTAAAGCTTGCTAACATCGAATTAAACCGTAAAGTTCTTGCTGACATCGCACTAAACGATGCTCCTGCATTCAAAGCACTTTGCGACACAGCTAAAAGCAAATTAGCATAATAAAATTAATAAAATCGTGATTAAAACCTATATATTTTATGTAGGTTTTAATTTCGTATTATAGGATAGTATGATCAAAGAAATTACATCTATAAACAATCCAACAGTAAAATTCACAACTTCACTAAAAGACAAAAAAGATATTGTAGCAAACAATGTTTGTCTAGTAGAAGGTGAGAAGATTGTAGTCGATCTAATCAATTCTGGTTCCAAACTGTCTAGATTATTTGTCGAAGAAAAAAAGATAGATAAATTTGCAGATTTGATATCAAAATTCGAAAATCAAACATACAAAATAACTGAACAAGTAGCCAAAAAAATGTCAGACACAGTTACTAATCCAGGTATTTTCGCTATTTTTGAACTACCAAAAAAGAAAGACTTTGATTTTAATGACAAATTTTTAGTTATCGACAATCTTCAAGACCCATCAAATTTAGGTGCAATTATTAGAAGTGCTTTAGCTTTTGGATTTAAAAATATAGTTTCAATCAATTCAGTATTTCCATATTTGCCAAAGGTTATTCGTAGCAGTATGGGATATGTTTTCAATGTGAATTTTTACAATATGACTATAGAACAACTATCACAATCAAAAACAGATTTTGATTTCAAATTAGTTTCTGCAAATTTAAATGGTAACAATCTAAACGAAATACAAATTGATGGTGTATATGGTCTTATTATAGGTAACGAAGGTAATGGTGTAAGTAAGGCTTTACAGAGCCTAAGTGATATCACCGTAACCATACCTATGCAAAACAATGTAGAAAGTTTAAATGCTTCAGTATCTGCAAGCATTATAATGTACAATTTATCAAAATAAAGGAGAAAGGTTTATGTCAGGACATAATAAGTTTAGCAAAATCAAAAATATCAAAGCTAAAAATGATGCTATAACAGGCAAAATTTTCACAAAAATCGGTCGTGAAATTCAAGTTGCTGTTAAAGAAGGTGGCCCAGACCCAAACTCTAATGCAAAATTAAAAAACTTGATTGCTAAGGCAAGAGCAAACAATATGCCAAACGACAACATCACTCGTTCTATCAAAAGAGCTAGTGGCGAACTTGGCTCAGTAAACTACGAGGCTATCACTTATGAAGGTTATGGTCCTGCAGGTTCTGCATTAATAGTTGAAGCTTTAACCGACAACAAAAATCGTACAGCTAGTGATGTAAGACACTTGTTTGACAAATTTGGTGGCAGTTTAGGTGCTACAAATTGTGTATCTTACTTATTCTCAAGAAAGGGTATCATTATTATCCCTAGAGGTACAGGTCTAAGCGACGACGAACTTATGCTAGAAGCATTAGAGGCTGGTGCTGATGACTGTGCTATGTATGATACATATGCAGAAGTTATCACTTCAGCAGAAAATTTCGAAGCAGTAAAACAATATTTCGAAGAACATAATATTACATTTGATAGTGCAGAATTAGAGCTAATTTCTTCTAACTACATTACATTACCAGAAGACAAACTTTCAAGTTTCCTAAAGCTTGTAGATGCTCTAGAAGATAATGACGATGTTCAAGAAGTTTACCACAATGTAGAGCTTCCAGAAGAAGAGGACGAAGAATAATTTTTAAAAAAATACTACCTAAAATAGGTGGTATTTTTTATTGCAATTTTATCAAACTTTTGTTCTATAAAGTGGTGTTTTAGTTTGACAAAAAAATATAAACTATGTAAACTAGTATTGTTACAAAAAATTAAGATATATAGGCTATTTTTGTAGTTTTGCATAATAGTCAAAAAGGTAGATATGATTATATTAGGAATTGACCCAGGATATGCCATAGTTGGATTTGGTGTTATAGAAAAAACTAAGAACCAAACTAGAGTGCTAGATTATGGTGTAATTGAGACACACAAAAGTGAAAAAATGGCTGTTAGACTAAACAAAATTTATGAAGGAATTGAATTTCTTATCAACAAATACAAACCAGACCATTTTTCTATAGAAGAGCTTTTTTACCATACAAACCAAAAGACAGTAATCAATGTTGCAATGGCTAGAGGAGTTATACTTCTAGCAGCTACAAGATTAATGGGTGTAGACAAACTATACGAATATACACCACTTCAAATCAAACAAGCCCTTACTGGTAATGGCAGAGCCGAAAAGCAACAGGTTCAATATATGGTCAAAGCTATACTAAATCTAAACAAAATTCCAAAACCAGACGATGCTGCCGATGCACTTGCAGCTGCACTTTGTCATAGCCAAACAAACCTAATTTTATCAAATACCGATATTAAATAGTTTTTGTTTTTAATTTTTTATTGTATAATTTATAAGATGAAAAAGTAAGAGGGAAAATATGTACTCATTTATCAGTGGCATTATCGAAGAAAAAACAGAAAATTATGTAGTTGTAAATGCAAATGGTGTAGGATACGAAATCTATATTTCTACAAATACTCTATCCAATCTTCCTACTAGTGGTGACTATGCCAAAGTGTATACATACTTACAAGTAAGAGAAGATGGTATGCAATTATTTGGTTTTGCTTCAAAAGAAGAAAAAGATGTCTTTTTACAATTAATTACAGTTTCTGGTGTAGGCCCTAAAATGGCTCTAGTTATACTAAGTTCATTAAGTGTTCAAAACCTAATTACATGTATAGTTGCTGGAGATGTCAAAACATTGTCAGGAGCCAAAGGTGTAGGTAAGAAAACTGCAGAAAGAATAATACTTGAGCTTAAAGGCAAGATGGGAGATCTAGGTTCTACAATGATGTCAGATTATACTATGCTTACAGGAATTACTTCAACAGCTTGTGACGAAGCTACAGAGTTACTTGTAAATATGGGTCTTAGCAAGTTTGATGCACTTAAATTAGTCAAAAAAGTTGCTATTGATGGTGACACTACAGAAGTTATCATTCAAAAAGCTTTAAAAAATATGAATTAGGTGTTGTATGGAAGAAGATGAGAGATTTATTACCAGCACTAGAAGTCTAGAAGACGAAGATGTAGAAAATACACTCCGTCCTACATCTATGGACGACTATGTTGGTCAAGACAAAGTTAAAAATCAACTTAATATTTATATCAAGGCTGCCAAGAAAAGAGGTGAGTCTTTAGACCATGTTCTTTTGTATGGTCCTCCAGGATTAGGTAAGACAACCCTAAGCCATATTATTGCAAATGAGTTAGGTTCTAGTTTAAAAATCACTAGTGGTCCTGCTATAGAAAAGGTTGCAGACCTAGCTAGTATTCTTACAAATCTTAACAAAAATGATGTTTTGTTTATAGACGAAATTCATAGACTTTCTAGAGCAGTAGAAGAAGTACTATATCCTGCTATGGAAGACTATGCTCTTGACTTCATTTTAGGTAAAGGTCCTAGTGCTAGAACTATGAGACTAAAACTACAACCATTCACTCTAATAGGTGCTACCACCAAAGCCGGTATGCTTACTGGCCCACTTAGAGATAGATTTGGTGTAGTATGTCGTTTAGAATTATATTCAAAAGAAGAATTAGCAAAAATCATCAATCGTTCTGCTAAAATTTTGAATATTCAAATTGACGATGCTGCTTGTGACGAGTTAGCTCTTAGAAGTAGAGGAACTCCTAGAATCGCAAACAGATTTTTAAAAAGAGTTAGGGATTATGCCGAAATCAAAGGTGAGGGTATAATTACTCTACAACTATGCAAAGATGCATTAGAAATGCTAGAAGTAGATGAATTAGGTCTAGACTATACAGACCGTAAAGTATTACTTACTATCATCGACAAATTCCATGGTGGTCCAGTTGGATTAGACACACTTAGTGCAGCTACTGGCGAAGAAAGCAATACTATCGAAGATGTATATGAGCCATACTTACTACAATTAGGTTTTATTGCTAGAACACCTAGAGGAAGAATAGCACTGCCTAATGCATACAAACATTTAGACAAACCAATAAATGCAAACCGTCAAAAATACATTGATATGTTTGTATCTAAGGACGAAGAATAATGGATATTTTTAATAAGAGCACATACTACTACGATTTACCAGAAGAGCTTATAGCTCAAAAACCTGCAGAGCCTAGAGATTCATCTAGACTTTTGGTTTTTCATAAAGACACTACTCAAATAGAACACAAGATTTTTAAAGATATTGTAGACTATTTCAAGCCTGGTGATGTATTAGTAGTAAACAATACAAAGGTTATTCCTGCTAGACTTTTTGGCAGAAAAGCTGAAACAAATGCAAAAATTGAAGTATTTTTGCTAAAAAGGCACAATTTAACAGATTGGGAAGTTCTTATCAAACCTGTTAAGAGGGTAAAAATAGGAACAGAAATCATCATTAATGATGAACTAAAATGTGAAATTTTACAAATAGGAGAGTTCGGCTCTTGCGATGTAAGATTCAAATTTGATGGTGTATTTGAAGAAGTTTTGGATAGGGCTGGTGAGATGCCACTACCACACTATATCAAAGAAAAATGTGAAAACAAAGAAAGATATAATACCGTATATTCAAAGCATGATGATAGTAGTGCAGCACCTACAGCAGGTCTACATTTTACAAATGAGCTTATTCAAAAGTTAAAAGACAAAGGTGTCATTTTTACAACAGTTTTATTACATGTTGGTTTGGGGACTTTTAGACCAGTAAGTGAAGATAATATTTTAAATCACAAAATGCACACCGAACATTACGAAGTTTCAAAAGAAACTGCAGATATTATCAATCAAGCCAAAGCAGAAGGTAGGAGGGTAATAGCTGTAGGCACTACAAGTATTAGAACACTAGAAAGTGTAGCTACAAAATATGGCAAAATGGAAGAATGTTGTGGCGACACAAATATATTTATTTACCCAGGTTATACTTTCAAAATTGTTGATGGTGTAATCACAAACTTTCACTTACCAGAAAGCACACTTATTATGTTAGTTAGTGCATTCTTGGGAATTGAAAACACAATGAATATGTACAATGTTGCAGTTAAAGAAAGATATAGATTTTATTCTTTCGGCGATGCAACTTTACTAATTTAAAAGGAAAATTTTAATGAGCAAATTTAGTTTTGAAACAATAAAACAAGATGAAAAAACAGGTGCTAGAATTGGTCAATTCACTACACCACATGGTGTAATTGAAACTCCAGTATTTATGCCAGTTGGTACTCAAGCTACTGTCAAAAGTCTTTCACCAGAAGAATTAAAAGAAAACAATTCTCAAATCATTCTTAGCAATACTTATCACTTATACCTAAGACCTGGTCATGAGATAGTAAAGAAAGCTGGTGGTCTACACAAATTTATGAATTGGGATCGTCCTATACTTACAGATAGTGGTGGTTTCCAAGTATTCTCACTATCAGATCTTAGAAAAATATCTGACGATGGTGTAGAATTTAGATCTCATTTAAATGGTGCAAAACACTATATTACTCCTGAAAAAGATATGGAAATTCAAGAGGCTCTAGGTGCAGATATAATTATGGCTTTTGACGAATGTACCACATATGGTACAGATAGAAAAGGAGCAGAAAGAGCACTTGAGAGAACTATGAGTTGGCTAGATAGATGCTACAAATACCACCAAAACGATGATCAAGCACTATTTCCTATTATTCAAGGTAATTTCTACAAAGACCTTAGAATCGAAGCTACAAAACGAATTTTACCTTATGTAAAACATGGTGTAGCTATAGGTGGACTTTCTGTTGGTGAACCAAAACATATGATGTACGAAATGCTAGATGCTATGCAACCATACTATCCTGTACATGTGCCTAGATACCTTATGGGTGTAGGTAGCCCCGACTGTATTCTAGAAGGGGTAGAAAGAGGTATAGATATGTTTGACTGTGTACTTCCTACTAGAATAGCTAGAAATGGTACAGCATTTACCAAAACTGGCAAACTAGTAGTTAGAAATGGCGAATACAAAGAAGACTTTAGACCTATTGAAGAAGGTTGTACTTGCTATGCTTGCCAAAATTATACAAGAGCATATATTAGACACCTTATCAATGCTAAAGAAATCTTTGGTGCTAGACTTATAAGCATTCACAATATTCACTTCCTTACAAATTTAATGGAAGAGATTAAACAAGCTATTAGGGAAGATAGATTCAAAGAGTTCAAAGAAGAATATTTGAAAAACTACAAAATCTAATAAATAATCAGTTTATTTACAAAATATAACAAATAATTTATTGCTGTAAAATAATAATTTTGTTATAATCAAATCGACAAAATCTAGGAGATATATTATGTTAAATTTATTAAACAATGCTAATTTCTTTTCACAATACGGTCTACTTATCGTATTAATCATTGCACTAGTTGTACTTATGTTTATTTCATTCAATCGTCGCAAAAAAGAAGATGCTTTCCGCAACCAACTAGTAGAAAAAATTGTACCTGGTGCAAAAATCAAAACTTACTATGGTTTGTATGGTAAAGTACTAAAGGTTACCGAAACAACTGATGGCAAAATCTTACTTATCGAATCTGGTGAAGACAAAAAAGTTTCTTACCAAAATATTCATATCAATGCTGTATATGGATTAGACGAAACACAAGTTGTAGTACTAGATGAAAATGGTATGCCTGTAGACGAGAATCAAAAATCAGAAGCAGAACTTAGATTCGAAGAATTAGAAAAACAACTTGCCGAAAAAGAAGCTCAAGCTGAAGTAAAAGTTGAAGAACCTGCAGAAGAAAAGCCAGCTAAAAAACCTGCTGCTAAGAAAACTTCTACTACAACAAAGAAATCAACATCAACCAAAAAATCAACTAAATCAGAATAATAAAAAAGTGCTAAATATAGCACTTTTTTTGTTGTTTGCATAACACTTTGAATAGCACTAAACAATGCAATAATTTTTACTTATTAATCATATTTGACATAGTTGACTCATATATTAAAAAAAAGATTATTAGGAAGTAAAATATATGTCAAAATCAAAATCAATTTCTCCTGTTTTTTCAAATGTTATAAAAGGTTCACTAGTTGCAGTGTCTATCAGTTTGGTACTAATATTGATATTTGCTCTTATTATCAAGTTTCTAAATGTACCCGAAAATTTCATTATGCCCATCAATCAAATCATCAAAATATTTAGTATATTTATAGGATGTTTTACTGCATTAAAAACCTACAAACAAAAAGGACTAATTACCGGTGTTATTATAGGACTAATGTACACAACTTTAGCTTTTTTGATTTTTAGCATATTAGGTGGAACATTTACATTAAATTTAAGTTTTTTTGTAGATTGTCTATTTGCTATGCTGATCGGTGGGATATGTGGAATATTTTCTGTAAACAAAAAAATAAGGGAATAATATATCAACTTTGACTGAGAAACAATTTCTCAGTCTTTTTTTGTTATAAAATTAAATATAATGGTAAGAATTTTTGTATTATGTTTGACTTATATTATATATTTATATATAATAAATTCAGCAACTTTTTAAGGAGTAAAATAGTAAATGAAAAAGAAAAAAGCAATCCGTAATTTTGTGCTTATGTGCATTGTTGCAGTATTAGGACTTGTTTTAACTATTTTCAGTTTCGACATTCCATTTACAACCTATACATTCAAAGGTTTTGCTAATGGCATTCAATTAGGTTTAGACCTTAAGGGCGGTATGATGGCTGTATACGATTGTGAACAAGCAAGTGATAGTGAAGGAACACTTGAAGAACAAATCGATGCAACAATCGCTCGTTTAACTAACTTAATTACTGAAGATTATCCAGAAGCTACAATTGTTAAACAAGGTGACAACCAAATAAGAATTGAGGTTCCAGATGTAGACGACCCAGAAGAAGTTTTGAGCCTAATCGGTGAACCTGCACAACTAGAATTTAAAAAAGAAGAATCAGACACTGCAGAAGCAGTATTGACTGGTAGAGACATTAAGAGTGCTGAGTACAACTATGATTCTGAAAATGCAGAGCATGGTGTAAGCATTACTTTCACTACAGAAGGTGCTACAAAATTTCATACTCTAACTAGCGAATTATCAGCAAATCAAAGTCCACTATACATCTACTTAGGTGGCGAATTATTTAGTTCTCCTACAGTTAAGGAAACTATTGCTGGTGGTACTACATTCATTTCTGGTGGTATGGCTAGTCAAGCTGAAGCTGAAGCATATGCTACCAAAATTTTGAGTGGAACATATTCAGTTCAACTATCACTAAGTGAAAAGAATATTGTTACAGCTACTTTAGGTGAAAATGCATTATTACTAAGCATCATCGCAGGTCTTATTGGTTTAGTATTAATTTTTGTATTTATGTATGTAATTTACAAGAGATTAGGTCTTATTGCTAACCTAGCACTTACATTCTATACAATCATTCTTATGATTTTATTATCAGTTTTACCATTTATTCAACTTACATTACCTGGTATCGCAGGTATCATCTTAGGTCTAGGTATGGCAGTTGATGGTAACATTGTTATTTTCGAAAGAATCAAAGACGAAACTAAATCAGGCAAAAAGATTCCTGCTAGTGTAAAATCAGGTTTCAAAAGAGCTTCAGTTGCTATCATCGATAGTAACATCACAACTATTATAGCTTCATTAGTGTTAGCTTGGTTAGGTACAGGTGCTATCCGTGGTTTTGCTTACACACTACTAGTTAGTATCGTAGTTTCAATGTTTACCACATTAATACTATCTCGTATCTTTATCAACTGGTCACTAAACATCAATAGTGTTAGTTACAAAAAATATGGTTTAGTTAAGGGCGATGCTCTAAACAAAACTGACAAAGAGGAGGTTCAAAATGCCTAAATCAAATAAAACTTCCTTATCTCAAAAGTACAATGCTTTTTTACAAAAAGACTTCAATATAGTTAAAAACTGGAAATACTACTTTGCAGTTCCAGTAGTTATCATTTTAGCGGCAATTATTGTATTTGCATGTATTGGATTCAACTTAGGTATCGACTTTACTGGTGGTACAATTGTAAAAGTTAATTTTGGCACAGATATTACATCTAGCCAATACACTCACTACAAAGCTACCATTGAAGATGTTGTCAAAGATAATGGCATTGTAAATTACAGTCTACAAAGAGAAGGTGACACATCAAATGCATCTATCTCAATCAAGTTCCAAGACATCAAAAATTATAATGAGGAACAAATGGCTGAAGTAATCACATCTATCAAAGAAGAAATTACAAAGAAAATCAATCCATCAAATGAATTATCTAATTTTGAAGTTGAAGATAGCCAAAGAATAGGTGCTAGTGCTAGTTCTGCATTACTTAAAAATGCACTTCTAGCTGTATCAATTGCTACTGTATTAATGTTAATTTACATCGCAATTCGTTTCGAATTTGCTAGTGGTATATCAGCTATCATTGCTTTATTACACGATGTATTGATTATGTGTGCAATGGTTATCATTTGCCGTATTCAAATCAACTCTTCATTTATTGCAGCTTTAATTACAATTATCGGTTACTCAATCAACAATACCATCGTTATTTTCGACCGTATCAGAGAAAACTTGAGAAAGGAAGAGTATCGTAAATCTACTAATGCTGCATTATTTGAAACATCATTAAAAGAAACACTTACAAGAACAATTTTCACATCTATTACTACTATCCTATCAATCTTACTATTAGCAGTAATCGGTGTATCTTCTATTAGAGAATTCTTGATTCCTATCCTTATCGGATTAGTAGCTGGAACTTATTCATCAATTTTCGTTTCTGGTTCAATTTGGACATTTATCTACAAAAGATCAAAAGATAAAAAACTACAAAAGAAAATTGAAGAAGAAAAGAATGCTAACAAAAACAAAGTTGGCAATCCTGAAGAAAAAATTGTTGTTTAACTTACAAATTTCAAAAAGCCTTCACAAATTATACTAGAAGGCTTTTTGTTTGTTTTTAATTATGAAATACGAAAATAGATTACAAAATTTAAAATTTAATAATAAATTAATCAAAAGTTTAAGTAAAGATTTTGGAATTTCCGAAAACACAGTTAAACTACTTTTTTCTCGCGATTTAACAACCAAAGAACAGATTGCAGATTTTTTGAATTGTGGTATAAACAATTTTTATAATCCATTTTTACTAAGTGGTATGACCGAAGCCAAAAACAAAATTCAAATGGCTATAGAGACTAAAAAGAAAATTTTAGTGGTAGGTGGCTACGATACAGATGGTATATGTGCTACTGCTATACTATACAAATACTTTGAAAGTATCGGTGTGCAAGTTGATTATTTCTTACCAAATAGATTTTTAGATGGCTATGGTTTAACTATGGAAACAGTCGATAAGATTGTATCCGAATTCAACCCAGAATTTATCATAACTGTAGACTGTGGTATATCTTGTTACAAAGAAGTAGAGTATATCAAATCAAAAGGTATAGAAATCATTGTTACAGACCACCACGAAATTCCAGAAATTACACCAGATTGTATCTGTGTAGACCCTAAACTTCCTAGCAATTATCCTTTCAAAGAATTATGTGGAGCAGGAGTTGCACTTAAGTTAGTTCAAGCTCTAGCAGGTCTTACTGAAGCACTTAAATATACAAATATAGCAGCACTTGCAACTGTGGCAGATATTGTTCCATTGAAGTCCGAAAATAGAGCAATAGTTAAACACGGACTAGAAAATCAAGATAGTCTGCCAGTAGGTGTAAAAAAGCTTATTTCAAACCTAAAAATAACCAATTTAACATCATCTGATATTGCATTCAAACTTGCTCCAAAACTAAATACTGCTGGCAGAATGGGCGATGCAACAGTAGCCTACAAACTATTTATAGAAAAAAATCCAGTAGAAATTATAAATATTCTTACCAGTCTAGAAGAACAAAACAATCAAAGAATCGAAGCCGGCAATTCGATATACGAAGAATGTATGATAATTCTTAGCAACACCTGTGTATCTAATCTAAAAGCAATCGTTCTTCATTCGCCACACTGGCACTCTGGAGTGCTAGGCATCGTATGTGCCAAACTAACAGAAAAGTTCAACAAACCTGTATGCTTACTTACCAAAGTAGACAATGTATACAAGGGCAGTTTTAGAAGTTTACCGGGTATAGACATCTTCAAAGAACTTACTAAATGCAACGACTTATTAGTTAAATTTGGTGGTCATAGTGGAGCAGCAGGTCTTACTATCGAAGAAAAAAACATTGAAAAATTTATCGAGACCTTAAACAACAATATTGCTAACGAATATTCCGTAGATGTATTCGAAGTTGTAAAAAACTACGATTTTGACTTTAACAAAGAAGATATTTCTTGCGAATTTATCAAAGAGCTTAGTATACTAGAACCATTTGGCTATGGCAACGAAAAACCTGTATTTAAGTATACTTTCAACAATATCAAACCAGAGCGACTTAAGAACTATCCAAACTTTCTAAAATTCAAAGCAGACAAGTTCGAAATGATTTCATTTTCACTAAACGAATACTTCGATTCTCTAAGTACAAATTGCAACAAAACAGTACTTTTAGATGTAAGTGTAGAGACATTCAATAAGAAAGAAAAACTAAAAGCTGTCATCAAATCTATTACATTAGACAAACTAAATACTAATGTAAAAAATGAAATAAGTTTAGGGTATTATGCAAAACAACTAAATACTCCTATATTAAGCGAAATTAATGATGTTTGCAGAGTACATTCAAATCAACTAGAATCACTACTAAAAGATGGTGTAGGAACACTAATAATTTCTAATAGTTTCGATACATACAACTATATTGCAAACAACTATTATCAGTACATTACCAACTTCGAAACTTATCAAGTCAAAGACCTTAATGGCTCTAATACATTATTGTATCTAGCAAAGAACACAAAGAACTTTACTCTATACAAAAATATTGTTTTTGTAGATAATATTTTGCACGATAATTACTTAAAAAACATCAGTACACAAAATATTTATGTCTTAGAAAATTCCAACCCATCAAATGTATTTACTGACTTAAGTGTAGATAGAAAAATTTTTGGAATTTACCACAATGCAATCAAAAGTTTGGCTACCAAAAATCTATCTTCATATTCTGAACAAGAATATTTTGCATTGCTTAAAAAGAATAATCCTAACTTCAAGGACTACAAATTTAATCAATTTATTTTTGTTACAATGACTCTTAGCGAATTGGGTATTATTTCTATTACAAACGAATTAGACAATTATTCAATTTCAATCAATAAAGATGTAAACAACCCACTTGCAAATTCTACTATTTATAATTTTGTTAAATTAAATCAATCAATTCACAAAGGAGAGTAATAATGAATTTATCTGTATCAAATCCAAAATTTAGTGATGAAATATTACTTATAATTAAGTTATTCTTTCCTCAAGAAGAAATTGATTCAGTTCAATTAGACTTTTCTGCTAATCACGAAATAAAAGAAAACATTCTCAAAACAATCGTTTCTATCACTGGTAGTTACAATGATAATCCAGTAAACTTATCAAACGAGAAAGAGTTTACACTTTCAAATGAACAACTATCAAAAATTGATAAGTATACCAAAAGATATCTAAAAATAGAACTATACGACTTGCTTGTATCACTTACAGGCAAACAAATGCCATGGGGTAGCCTTACAGGTATTAGACCTACTAAATTGTTCTACGAACTAAAGAAAGAATATGGCAGCTCACTTATTGCTAAATCAGAGCTTATAAAGACATTTAAAGTTAGCCCACAAAAAGCAGAAACAGTATACAATGTTACCAAAAATCAAACAAAAATTGAACTCAATGACAACTTGGTAGACTTGTATATCAACATTCCTTTCTGTACTACAAAATGTTATTATTGCAGCTTCATATCAGCACCTATAGACAAATGTCAACAATTTGTTGAACCATACATAGATTGTTTGATTAAAGAAATTCAAGCAGTTAAACAAATTATCAATCAAAAGAATTATATAGTCAAAACTATATATATCGGTGGTGGCACACCAACAGCTCTTTCTGCAGAACAATTAGATAGAATATTGACCGAAATCACATATCCTGTAAGTGAATTTACTGTGGAAGCCGGTAGACCAGATACTATTACAAAAGAAAAACTTGATGTATTAAAAAAACATAGAGTTACTAGAATATCTATAAATCCACAAACATTCTCAAACAAAACACTAAAAGAAATAGGTAGGGCACATACAGCTCAACAAATTGTAGATGCTTATCAAATGGCAAAACCATACGGATTTGAGATAAATATGGACCTTATTGCAGGTCTATCAAATGAAAGCTTCAACACATTCAAAAATAGCCTAAAAAAGACTATTGAGCTGGATCCAGACAATATTACAATCCATACTTTAAGTGTAAAAAGAACTAGCACTCTTAGCGATGGAATAGGCGAGAAAGGTACAGAAAATGAAGTTGTCAAAATGGTGGATTACTCATACAAAACACTTACTAGTCTAGGATACAATCCATATTACTTGTACAAACAAAAAAATATGGTCGGTAATCTAGAAAATTTAGGTTATACCAAACCAAACAAAGAATGTATCTTCAATATAGATAGTATGGAAGAGGTAGCAACCATAGTTGCAGTAGGTGCAAATGCCATTTCAAAAAGATTCTTTAGCCTAGAAAATAGAATAGAAAGATTCGCAAATGTTAAAAATCTAAATGATTATATTACTAGAATTGATGAAATGATTGAAAAGAAGAAAAATTTCTTTAAATAAATTTTATTTTTTACAAAATAATCTTTACAATTAATATTGTATATGTTAATATTTATTGGTACTTTATGCTAGGTTATTCGCGCATCCTTCGTTTTACGATTAACTTGGGTAGAGTGAATATATTTTAGGAGGAACTTTAGTAATGATTAAAAAAGACAAAAAACAAGAAGTAATCAAGGCTTACCAACTAAGTGATGCTGATACTGGTTCTTGTGCTGTACAAATTGCTATTTTAACAGCTAGAATCAACGAGCTTACAGAACACTTAAAGGTTAACAAAAACGACAACCATTCTCGTCGTGGTCTAATCCAAATGGTTGCTAATCGTAAAAGTTTACTTAAATATTACGAAAGAAAAGACCTTGAAGCTTGTCGTGAATTAAAGAAAAAATTAGGTATTAGATAGTAAGTCAAAAGGTGAAAGGAAAGTGTTTCTTTCGCCTTTTCTTTTGTCTAAACTAATATTTCGATGCAATACTAGTGTTTGGCAACAAACATTTTCAATATTGGTAAATTATGGTAAATGTTCAAGGAGGAGAAAATGAACGAAGTTAAAAAATTTCAAACAGAAATTGGAGGCAAAACCGTAGATATTACTCTAGGTAAATATGCTTTCCAAAGTAACGGAAGTTGTATTGTTACTTGTGACGAAACTGTTGTTATGGTAAATGTTACTATGTCAAAAGCACCTCGTCCAGGTCAAGATTTCTTCCCATTAGGTGTTGACTTTGAAGAAAAGTTATATGCCGTAGGCAGAATCCCTGGTGGATTCAAGCGCCGTGAAGGTAGAGCTAGTGACCAAGGTATTCTTACTAGCCGTCTTATCGACAGACCTTTAAGACCTTTATTCCCAAAAGGATTATTCAATGATGTATCAGTTATTGCTACACCATTATCAGTAAACCCTGACTGTTCACCAGAACCACTAGCAATGTTCGCTAGTTCTTTGGCTCTTACAGTATCAGACATTCCATTTGGTGGTCCTACAGGTAGTGTAGATGTAGCTTATGTTGATGGCAACTACATCATTAATCCTACTCAAGCTCAAAGACAAGAAAGCTTAATGGATTTAACTGTAGCTGGTACCAAAGATGCTATCCTTATGGTAGAAGCTGGTGCAAAAGAAGTTAGCGAAGAAGTTATGCTACAAGCAATCTTATTTGCTCACGAAGAAATCAAGAAACAAGTTGCTTTCCAAGAGAAAGTTGCAGAAGAACTTGGTGTTAAAAAATCAGAAAGTATTGAATACTATGTTATTCCAGAAGATATCGAAGCAGCTGTTAGAGAATATGCTACAAGCAAAGTTGAAGAAGTTATGTCTCACTTTGATCGTCATGTTCGTCAAGATGCAGAAGAAGAAATGGACAGAGTTGTTCTAGAACACTTTGCAGAAACATATCCAGACAATACTCGTGAAATCTTAGATGTTCTATACAAAATCAAAAAAGAAGTTATGAGATCTAAAATTATCAATGATGGTGTTCGTCCTGATGGTCGTAAACTAGACGAAATTCGTCCTATCTGGTGCGAAGTTGGTATTCTACCTAGAGTACATGGTTCAGGTGTATTTACTCGTGGCGAAACACAAGCACTTACAACACTTACATTAGGCTCACTTCGTGACACTCAAATTCTAGATGGTCTAGAAGAAGGCGAAAGCGAAAAGAGATATATGCACCACTACAATATGCCAGGATATTCTACAGGCGAAGCTAAATCAATCAAGAGCCCAGGCAGAAGAGAAATCGGTCACGGTGCTTTAGCTGAAAGAGCATTAGTTCCAGTACTTCCTAGTGAAGAAGATTTCCCATATGCTATTAGAACTGTTAGCGAAATCCTAAGCAGTAATGGTAGTACAAGCCAAGCAAGTGTATGCGGTAGCACATTAGCTCTTATGGATGCTGGTGTTCCTATCAAAGCTCCAGTTGCTGGTATCGCTATGGGTCTTATCAAAGATGTAGAATCTGGCAAGGTTGCAGTTCTTACAGATATCCAAGGTCTAGAAGATTTCTTAGGTGATATGGACTTTAAGGTTGCTGGTACCACAGAAGGTATCACCGCTATCCAAATGGATATCAAAATCAAAGGTATTGACGAAAACATTCTAAGAACAGCTTTGGAACAAGCTAGAAAAGGCAGATTATTTATTCTAGACATGATGACAGCAGTTATTCCTGAGCCTAGAAAGCAACTAAGCAAATATGCTCCAAAGATTATTACATTCACTATTCATCCAGACAAAATCAAAGATGTTATCGGTTCTGGTGGAAAAACAATCAACAAGATTATTGATGAAACTGGTGTTAAGATTGATATCGAAGATGATGGTAGAGTATGTGTTGCTGGTCTTGACGATGAAAAGATTGCAAGAGCTAAACAAATCATTTTAGGTATTGCAGAAATCGTTGAAGTAGGCAAAATCTACACAGCAAAAGTTGAAAGAATTATGCCATTTGGTGCATTCTGTAGCTTTGGCTGGAACAAAGAAGGAATGATTCATATTTCTAAGCTAAGTTCAAAACATGTAGACAAAGTTGAAGATGTTGTTAAAATTGGCGATATAGTAGAAGTTGAAGTTATCAAAATTGATGAAAAAGAAAGAATCGACCTTAAACTATTAGCTGTAAACACAACAACTCCTGCTCCTGCTACAGAAGAAGAAGCTAAATAATTAAAATATAAAATAAAAGAGCAATAATTTTTGCTCTTTTTTTATTCTTTTAGTATAATAATATCGTAAACACATATTAGGGAAGAAAACATATGCTTAAAAGTAAACTATCATTTTTAGTATTTATGCTTATATTTGCAATATCATTTGCAATACCATCTATATTTTTAGTGTCTACAATTCAAAGTGTAGCTACTGCTCAAGAAATTGTAAAGAATGGCACAATAACTACTGCAACACCTGTAAACAAATATAGCAATCTTACTGTAAATGATGTAAAATATTACTATATTACTTACACTTTTGAGGTTGATGGTGTAACATATGAGGGTGAAACAAGTCCTAGATATACCGAATCACAAGCATATAGTGTTTTCAAATCAGGTAATGGAATAACTATCGCATACGATAAAGATTTCAATTCTATCGAAGCAAATTACACAATTACAGAAGCTACTAAAGTAGAAATAATTATGCTATCAATATTTGCATTAGTTGACTTAGGGTTCTGGATTACTGTTATAGTATTTGTTGTCAAGATTATCAAACACGGACTACTAAATCTATTAGGCAAAAAAGAAGAAGCTACATTTGTAGCTATCAAACCTGGAATTGTTGTAAACAATGTTCCTAAATATCGCATAAATTATTGTTGGCGAAACGATTTGGGCGAAGTTTGTGAAGATACTACAGATTCTGACTATACCCTTAGTCAAGCCAGAGCATTTGAAATTGCTGGTAAATTTGATATTTTATACTACAAAAAAATGAGTAGAATCACTTCAAAGCCAAACAAACTTTTCTTCCAACAAGCAGAAGAAGAACATCTTACTGTTGACGATGTAGTAGTATGTAATTATTGTCAATCAGTATTCAAATCTGATTTGGGTAGATGTTCATCTTGTGGAGCACCACTTACAAAAAAACAAACAAAATACAAATAAAATGCTAAAAATCAAACCCTCTTTGGTTTGATTTTTTTGTATAAAATAAAGTTTACTCATAACTAGTTATATTTCATCATATACATATAAAAAACAATATATGGTGATTTATGAAGGAAAAACAATCAAAAAAACACAAATTTAAGCTTAATTTTGTTACAAATGCCATTATATTTACAATGCTTGCACTTGTATCAATTATTACATTTAATCCTACCATTCAGTCTGTATTAGGTTCAAAAACAACATCTCCCATATACAATGGAAATAGAAATCATAACAATGTAACACTTATGTTTAATGTGTACTGGGGAAGTGAATATATAGAACCAATATTAGATGTGTTAAAAACAAACAATATTACCACAACTTTTTTTGTAGGAGGTCAGTGGGTAGAAAAAGAACCTGAGTTACTCAAAAAAATATACAGCAATGGACACGAAATAGGAAATCATGGGTATTTTCATAAAGAACATAAAAATCTAGGCTATTCTCAAAACAAAGAAGAAATATCATACTGCCACACATTAGTATCTAAAAATATTGATTTTGAAATGAATTTATTTGCACCACCTAGTGGCTCGTTTAGTCAAAACACACTAGATGTAGCAAGCGAGTTAGGCTACAAAACAATTATGTGGAGCAAAGATACTATCGACTGGCGAGATAAAGATAGCAACTTAGTATATACTCGAGCTACAAAAAGCATAAAAGGCGGAGACTTAGTATTGATGCATCCAACAAAGCACACCCTAGAAGCTTTACCACAAATTATAGATTACTACAATAGCATCAATATGAAAGTTGTTACAGTAAGTGAAAATTTAAAATAAACAGTAAATAATTGTATAAAAAAATAGATGATAAATTTCATCTATTTTTTTAATATTTACAACACATTTAATTTTTTAATTTTTGATAAATATGATATACTTATTTTGATTAGTATTATCTAAAATGGAGGGAAGTATCTTGCCTGTATATTCAAATAATAATAGTATCAAAAATCAAAAGAAACAAGTAATCAAAAACCGTACTGGAATTGCACTGATTTGTATTTCTTCTGTATTACTTATAAACTTAATTGTAAACCTTATGCCATTTTTAAATTCACTTTTGCTAGGCACATTTGGTTTGCTTACTTATGCAATGCTTATTTCAGGAATAGTAGTAGGCATTATGCTTATCAAAAATATTCAAGTAAAATTGCAAGGTAGCGATGTATTGTATATTGTATTTTGGATGATTACATTCATTACAATTTTACACCTAGCAACCACTACAAAATTTATTGATTTGACATATGGTAAATATCTATCAGCTTGTTTCAAAAGCAAACTAACATGTGGTGGTATATTATTTGCACTTATTACTTATCCTGTAAATATTATATGTACACACTTAGTAGCATCATTTGTAATTTTGTCTATCGTATTAGTAATTTTAACAGCTGTATCTATAGTTCATTTCGTTACCAATCCTACAGTTGTAAAAAAGGAAACTAGACAGACTCAAACTGTGGAAGAAGATATACCTGAGTACGAAAATGAAAATGACTATGTTGCTGCTCAACCTAAAGAAATAGATACTTCCGAACTAGATGACGATGATTTATTTATACCAGACGAAGAAGTAGAAAATTTCACAAATACTACACAAATAGTTGTTGATAACAACGAAGACAAACAAAAAGCAAAATCTATATTGGGACTTGCTAATCAAACAAATAATCAACAAACATCTACTAGAAAAAACTCTCCTATAGATATGTTAAATTCATACAATTCTAACAATAAAATGGATGAATTTGACAAAAAGTATACACATAATACTACAAAACCACAAAAATTCTTGCATTCTGATGATAATATAAATAGCAAACCAGAGCAAATACTTTCTGATAAAGATAAGAAGAATCTTGAATATTTACACGACATTAGTGGTGGTAGATTTGGTAAAAAATATGTTGAAGACGAAGAAAATATTGTTGATGAAAACAAGAATAATCACATTATAGACGACTATGATGCTATGGATATTTTAAATAGCGAACAAGATGAAAATAAACAAAATAATCAAACTGCAAAAAATATTTTGTTTAACCATACTACAAAACAAAAACCATACAGCACCGATTATCCAAACAATAACTATAACAACAATAATTTCAACAACAGCAACTTCAGCAATAATTTTAAACCAAATAAACCTAATATTATTCAACCAGATGAAGATGATATTGAAATTGATATACCAGGATTAGGTGATGACGATTTTGGCAACACTATCAACATTGAAACCGAACCTGTAAATTTAAATAATCGCAACAATAATTTCCAAAACGGTCACAGGGGAAATCATAACAACTTTAATAACAACAATAATAACTATAACAACAAACCAAAAGAACCTATATACACTCAGGGCAAAATGGATTTGCCTCCTGAAGAAAAACAACAACCAAAGAAAAAACCATACAAAAAACCTCCAACATATATCAAGCCTCCTATTGACTTGTTAAAATCTTATCCTGCCGACAATGCTTTTGAAGAGGACTACAACGAAAAAGCAAAACTATTAGAACAAACATTAGAGATGTTTAATGTTCCTGCTACTGTAGTTTCTGTAACTAAAGGTCCTGCATTCTCAAGATTTGAAATGCAAATGAAACCTGGTGTTCCAGTAAACAAAATTCAAAACTTCAAAAATGATATTGCAATGACACTTGAATCAAATGGTGACATTAGATTAGAGCTTCCTATACCAGGTAGAAAAACTTTTGGTATAGAAATCCCAAACAAAACTATTGATATTGTTCCACTAAAAGATATTCTTCAATCTTCAAACTTCCAAGCTAGCAAATCTCCACTTACTTATGCTTTAGGTAAAGATATATCTGCTAGTTGCAAATTTGGCATAATAAACAAAGCTCCTCATATGCTTGTAGCAGGTCAAACTGGTAGTGGTAAATCTGTTTGCCTAAACTCAATGCTTATTAGCTTACTTTACAAAGCTTCTCCAGAAGATGTGAAAATTATTTTGGTAGACCCAAAAAGAGTTGAATTTACTGCATATAACGGATTACCACACATGCTTATTCCTAAAGCAATCACCGAACCAGACAAGGCTGTAAGTGCTCTTACTTGGTTAATAGGTGAAATGGAAAGAAGATTTACTCTGTTTGCAGAAGCTAAAGTAAGAGATTTAGAAGAATTTAACAACAAAAACGAAGTTATTACAGGTGTAGAACCTAAATTACCATATATTGTATTTATTATTGATGAGTTAGGCGACCTGATGCTTAACAACAAAAAAGAAGTAGAAGAAAAAATCATCAAACTTACACAAAAAAGCCGTGCTGCAGGTATCCATTTGGTAGTTGCTACTCAGAGACCTAGTGTAAATGTAATTACAGGTCTAATTAAAGGCAACTTGCCATGTCGAATTGCTTTTGCTGTAGCAGCATTTGCTGATAGTAAAACAATTCTAGACCAAGGTGGTGCAGAAAGCTTACTAGGCAAGGGGGACATGCTATATAGCCCAGGCAACATACCAGCACCTCTTCGTATCCAAGGAACATATGTATCTAGCGAAGAAGTTGCAGCTGTTGTTAATTTTGTAAAAGAAAACAACCCAGCAGACTTTGATGAAGAATTAGAAGAACAAATGTTTAACCCAAACAAAGGCGGATTTAATGTAGGTAACGACAATGCTGCTTTTGATCAATTTGATGTACTACTAAAAGATGCTGTTAGAACTGTTGTAAAAACAGGTCAGGTAAGCATATCAAAAGTACAAAGACAGTTTGGTTTAGGCTATCCTAGAGCTGCCAAAATCGTAGACCAAATGGAAGCTGCAGGATTTATTAGTCCTCAAGATGAAAAGAAACTGAGAGTAGTTTATATTACTCAACAAGAATTTGAAGAAAGATTTGGAGAGGACCTATAATGCAAACAAAAGACAACATTTTAAACAAAAAAGTAGGTTTTATATCGCTTGGGTGTGACAAAAACCGTGTTGACCTAGAAAACATTGTTTATTTAATCACTCAAGCTGGATTTAAAACCACCAAAAACTTAGAAGAAGCAAACATAGTTATTATAAACACTTGCTCATTTATAGAATCTGCTAGAGTAGAAAGTATAAATTCTATTTTAGAAACTGCAAATTTAAAGAGTTTAATGTGTGAAAAAATAATAGTTACTGGTTGTTTAAACCATATGAACTATGCTGACTTAGAGTCTAGTTTGCCAGAAGTTGACTGCTTTGTAAAAGTTAATGAAAACTCACTAATAGTAGATAAAATTTTTAAACTTTATGGTCTTGATTTTACCGATTGTATTCCAAAATGTGATTTTAATAGAGTTTTATCTACTCCAAAACATTATGCTTATCTTAAAATTTCGGAAGGTTGCAACAATTTCTGTTCATACTGCACCATTCCATTTATTAGGGGAAGATTTGTATCTGAACCAATAGAAAACCTAGTCAAAGAAGCAACAGCACTTGCAAAACAAGGTGTCAAAGAATTAATTTTGGTAGGGCAAGATGTTACCAAGTATGGTCAAGATCTATATGGACACCTTGCTATTACCGAGTTATTACAAAAACTTTCAAAAATTGATGGAATAGAATGGATAAGGCTATTATATTGCTATCCAGAGCTTATAAATGACGACTTGATAGCTGAAATCAAAAACAATCCAAAAGTGGTAAAATATGTAGATTTACCACTACAACACATAAATTCTAATATTCTTAAACAAATGAATCGTCGTACTGACAAAAATAAGATATTAGAAATTATTCACAAACTAAAAGAAGCCGTTCCAAATATCGCTATAAGAACAACTTTTATTCTTGGATTTCCGGGGGAAACAGAAGCAGATTTTAAAGAAGTATTAGAATTTTTAAATCAAGAAAAGCTTACAAATGTTGGATTCTTCCCATATTCTAGGGAAGAAGGAACTAGAGCTTACAACTTCCCAAACCAAGTACATCATTCCACAAAAAACAAAAGGGTTCGATTAGCCTATCAAACTCAAGAAAAAATTGTCGAAAATAACAATAATAATTTGGTTAATCAAATTTTAGATGTTATAATCGATGAAGTAAACGAAGATTATTATATAGGAAGAAGCTATTTAAGTGCACCAGAAATAGATACTGTTGTGTATATAACCAAAAATGGTCTAGTTTACAACACAGGAGATATTGTTCCTGTAAAGATTACTGAAGTATTAAACTACGATTTAGAAGGAGAAATTTATGAATCTACCAAATAAAATTTCATGTATTAGAATAGCATTACTTCCAGTATTTATATTCTTTTATCTAGCTACATTTATTCCTTGCAATTTCTTGATTGCAGGCATAGTATTTGCAGTAGCAGCTGCCACCGACTTTATAGATGGCAAAATTGCTAGAAAATACAAATTAGTTACTAATATGGGCAAATTCTTAGACCCTATAGCTGACAAACTTGTAGTAGTTGCAGCTCTTATATTAGTTACAGTAGATGGTACTATTCCAAATCCATTTGGCATTATTATCTCTATTATTATTATCGGTCGTGAATTAATCATTAGTGCATTCCGTCAAGTAGCAGCTACCAAAGGCTTTGTAATGGCTGCAGATATGTGGGGCAAATACAAAACAACATTTCAAACAATCGCTTTACCATTATTAATGGTTCAAGCTCAAGTAGTAGCAAGTGGTTGGATGTGTGGCACACCACTAGTTGTATTCCAAATTGTAAACTATGTACTTATTGGTATAGCTACAGTACTTACTATCATTAGTGGTTGCAACTATATCATCAAAAACTTCGCAGTTCTTAAAGATGCTAGCAAACAAGAACCTGCAGAAGGCTCAAATGAAATAGACCCATTAGTAAAAGATGTTACTCGTACAGCACTTTCTACAGGTAAAATTAGCACATCTAGAGTACAAACATTGTATGGTGTTAGTTACAACAGACCATCAAATATTGTTAATCAAATGATTGAAAAAGGATATGTAGCAAAAACAGAAGGTAAGCTTCTAGATATAGTTGTTACAAAAGAACAATTCGAAAAAGATTTCAACGAAAAATTATAATATTACATACAAAAGGCTATTGAACATTCAATAGTCTTTTTATTTGTTATTAATTAAAAAAATTCAGCATTGACAACCCATATATTTGATAGTAATATATTATTACAAGTATTAGGGAGGTTTATATGAGTATTTCAACCAAAACCTTAGCTTATGTCGACAGCTTAAACCTTTCAAGCGAAGACAGAGCAAAACTAATCAGTGCTTTGGAGTATGAACAATTAAATTATGTAGATGTATCATCTATCACCAAGTCAATTACAAAAGATAGAAACATCGAAGCAAAACTACTAAAAGATACTGATTTAGAAAAACAACAAAAACTATATGCGAAGAAATTAAAAGAAGTAAATAAATTTATAGCAGAAAACAATTTGTCTGCGAATATATTAAATGACAAATAAATCATCAAGGGGAACAATAATTATGAAACAAAAAATGATTGCATTAGATACAGCAGTATTTGCTAGAACAGCATTGTTTAGTTCTATTTATGATCAATATGGATACAAAACTTTTGCAAATTTTCTAAAGGTAAAACAAGACGAATTGTCAAACACAAAAGAAGCAATTATGTTTGCCTTTGATGAAGATTTCTTAGAAGAGTTTAAACCAAAGCTAAAGTATTCAAAAAACGACTTATATGCTCTAAACGATTACAAGTTGATTAGATTCTCAAATCAATATACTGAAGCAGTAGAAGCTCTAAAGTCGTATGTAGAAGACTTAGTAAACAACAACCTTAAGCTAACCCAAAAGCTATCAAATCACAACCTTTCTAGATTGTACAAAGAACAACTTATCAAAAGAATCAATAGAAACAACGAAGCTATCAAAACCTCAAACAAAAAGTATGAAACATTACTTATCAAAGCAAAAAACCTTAAACAATTTACAAATCTATTCAAAAGTCAAAAACAAACTTGCGAATGTGGTAAGTTATTCCAAAAAGTATTAGGTGGCGAAGTTAAACTATGTTTGACACCTACAATCATCAAAGAAATCCAACACAACACTACCACAAACATCAACTTTATGGATTCATCACAATCAAAGAAAGCAAAAATTAATTTCAAAGATGCACTTAGTTTAACTAAATATTGCACACTATATACTTTTGCTTCATCAAATGTCACAAATAGAATAGCAATATTATCAAACGATTTTAGAACAAAAAACAAAAAATTTACAAACTGTGAGCCTATGCAAAACCATATAAATTCCTTAGGTGAATTTGGTAGTGCTGATGCTCTATGCGAAGCAATCTTCTGTGGTGCAAATTTCCTTACATTTAAAAAAGGCGACTTAATTGAATATGAAGGTATGGTAGCAGAAAATGAATTCATTAGAAATCACATCGACAAAGTATGCGAATTACACTTCGGTGAAGACCACAACTGTGCAAAACCAGTAACATTTGAAGATGTATATACTACTGCAAATCCAAAACTTCCAGAAGGCATCAAAGTTTCTAATAGCACAAAAGCACAAGAATACTTTAATAAAGTAAAAAATGTAAAAGAAAGTAAATAACTTAAAAAACAATAGGGCAACAACTCTATTGTTTTTTCTAAATTTATTTTACTAATTAGACAAAAAGTTTTATTTTATTTTCTTTTTTGTTATAATAACAATGGATTTATTATGAAAACAGCAATTTTACGAGTATCAAACGATATTTTGCTTGGCAAAAAGCAAGATAATTTAAGTCAATATTTACTAAAACATTGCCTAGCAATAGGTGAGATTATTTCATGTGTAAATACTTGCGAAAATCATCCGGAACACATTACCAAACAAATATCAAACTTAGAAGCTGATTTAATTGTTGTTATAGGTGAAAATATTTCATCAAGAAATGCTAATATCAAAAAAACCATTGCTAGTATTGTAGGACAAGAATTTATCAAAAACAATCTAGCAGAAAGCACAGTCAAAGCTTTCTATGCAGAGTCTAATATTCCGGTGCTATTTGACTCAGAAAACGAATTTTACCTACCAAGTGGTGCAAATCTACTACCAGTAAAAATTAGTGCTTTACAAAGCTTTATAGTAACCGGCAAAAACAAAACCTTTGTATTTATACCAGGCGAATTAGATGTAGTTAAATATGTTTTTGATAATTACTTACAAGATTATATCAAACAAAGACTAACTACCAAATATGCTATCACAACCATCAAAACCTTTGGAATTAGCGAAAAGGACATATATTCTACATTAAGCGACTTAATTAAAAATAAATATAAGATTTTGTTCTTAACTTATCCAAGCAATTTAGAAGTATCTATAGTTATTCGCTACAACGAAAACTTATCTAATGAAATTGTAGCTGATGTTGTTCAAAAGGTATATGAAAGATTAAATAAATATATCTATGCAGGTGAAGAAGTTAGTATAGTCCAAAGAGCAGTTGACTTGCTAACTATAGGTAATAGAAAATTAGCAGTAGCTGAGACTATTACTGGTGGTAATATTAGTACTAGTCTTATCAAAAATTGTAGCAATATTACTTCTTGTTTGCTAGAGTCTATAGTTTGCACCAACGAATCTAGTCTAGCATCTAGACTTAGAGTAAGCCCAGCCATACTTAGTCAATACGGGATTGTTTCTGTAGAAAGTGCATACGAGATGGCGGCAGGTCTACTAGATACATCAAATGCCGATATAGTTCTTACCACTAGTGGACTTATAGATTACGAAGAAAATGACAAAATAGGTAAGTTATGCTATATAGCCGTAGGCAATGCAGATGGTATACATGTATACAAAAATGTTTTGTATGGTTCTAGGGAACAAGTAATAGATAGTTTGACACAGACAGCTTTCTTTTATTTAATAAAAAATATTAAACAAAATGATTTGTTTTTTGACAAAACTACTGTATAATATAGTTATAGAACAAATGTTTTGTAAACACAATTTTAAGGAGTTAATTTTCAATGGATAATAATAAGGAAAAATTACTAGAACAAGCCATTTTACAAATAGAAAAACAATTTGGTAAAGGTTCTATTATGAAGCTTGGCGATAGTGCTGACACTCATATCGAAGTTATACCTACAGGCTGCCTACCATTAGATATTGCATTAGGAGTTGGTGGTGTACCTAGAGGCAGAATTATAGAAATATATGGACCAGAAAGTTCTGGTAAAACCACAATAGCACTACATATTTTAGCTGAAGCACAAAAAATGGGTGGTACAGCAGCATTCATCGATGCAGAGCATGCTCTAGACCCATCTTATGCAGAAAAGCTTGGTGTCAAGATTGACGACCTATTTGTATCTCAACCTGATACTGGTGAACAAGCTTTGGAAATCTGTGAAACTCTTGTTAGAACTGGTGCAGTAGATATAGTAGTTGTTGACTCTGTAGCAGCTCTTACACCAAAGGCAGAAATTGATGGTGAAATGGGTGATAGCTTTATGGGTGCTCAAGCTAGACTTATGTCTCAAGCTCTTAGAAAACTTACAGCTATTACAAACAAGAGCAAATCTTGTGTAATTTTTATCAACCAACTTAGAGAAAAAATCGGTGTTATGTTTGGTAGTCCAGAAACAACAACTGGTGGTAAAGCACTTAAGTTCTATGCCAGTGTAAGACTAGATATTAGAAAAACCGATGTTATCAAAGATGGCTCAGAAATTACAGGAAACCGTACAAAAATCAAAGTTGTAAAAAATAAAATGGCACCTCCGTTCAAAACTGCAGAATTCGATATAATGTATGGTCAAGGTGTTAGCCGTTCTGGTTCGTTAGTAGACCTAGCAGTAGCTGCAGATATTATCCAAAAATCTGGTGCTTGGTTTAGCTACAATGACGAAAAAATCGGTCAAGGTAAAGAAAATGCAAAACAATATCTTGAGAACAATATCGAGATTATGGAAGAAATTGAAGCAAAGGTTAGAGAACATTTCAAAATTGCTTAATATAGCCAAATTACATCAATTTGCATAATAGTTTGCATAGCACATAAAAAGAACAAACATTTAGTTGTTTGTTCTTTTTTTTATCCAAATATCCAAGAAAAATCATTTTTGTTGTTTTTCTTTACTAGATTGCTTATAGACACCTTGTTTTCATCAGTCAAAATACTAATAGTTTCACTAGTAGCACTAGCTTTATCATCAATAGTTTTTATATTTATATAATAGCCATATCTTGTTCCAGGTTTAAGATTTGTGTCGTAGTATACAACCGTATCAGCTTTGTTAGTTATACTTTTCAATGTTTTACATTCGCCATTTTCTATTCTACAGATTTCATACTTTAGATAATCCTCAGCATCAAAAGTTATCTTAGCAGTTTTATTCTCAAGTTTTACATCAAAACCCTTAACAGTTAGTTTTTGAAACAAATCACTAACTTCTTTAGGCATATATCTCTTAGAAAACAGAGCTTCAAATTTATATCGTTCAGGGCAGTTTGCACTAGCTAATTTTATAGTATGATTATTCTTGTATTCCATCAAATCTAAATCTACTATTGCCACACTATTAGGCATTTCAAAATCATTAGGTTTTTCTTTACTATATAGCTCTTCAAAACACAACCTTATCATATTTGTAGCAAATGTACCACCATTATTTTTGCCTTCTAATATAAACTTCTCATCATTAGCATAGTTTCCTATCCAGACTCCCATAGTGTGATTACTAGTATATGCTATAGAATATGCATCTGTATTGTTGTTTGTATTTTTAATTGCCACAGTACCTGTTTTGCCAGCCACATCAAAATCAAGTTTATTTAACTTTTTACTAGTACCTACTTTACAAGCATTTTTTAGCATATCAGTCATCAAATAAGCTGTATCTTCACCCATAACTTGATTATTTTCTAGATGATGCTCATATATCACTTTACCATTACAATCTTCTATTCTTTTTATAAATCCACACTTAGAATATCTACCATTATTTACAAATGGCAGGTAAGAATTAGTCAAATCTTTTAGATTTAATCCATTAGTAAAACCACCCAAAGCTAATGCTAAACCGTTATCATTTTTATCAAAATTAATTCCTAAATTTCTTGCAAAATCTTTAGCATTATCCACACCTAAATAGTCCAGTATTTTTACAGCTGGTATATTCAAGCTTTCATTTACACTTTGTTCGATTGACACATACCCATTATAGCTTCCACCGACATTTTTAGGACTATATCCATCATAATTTACTTCTTCATCAAATATAAGCGATTTTGGCGAAATCAAGCCAGTTTCAAGGGCAGGGGCATACACCAATACTGGTTTTATAGTACTTCCTGGCTGTCTTTCAAAATCAACCAAATCGTAGTCACTTTTACCTGCAAATGCTACAACACCACAGGTTTTATTATCCACTAAAATAGATAGCGAATCATTAATGTTTCCATAAGTGTTTTTGTGATAATTATCTTCATTATTTACTATATCACACATCAAATTTTGCTTATCAATATCCAAATATGAATATATTTTTATCCCACTAATCCTCAGTTCTTTTTCGCTCATTTTTAATATGTTTTGAGCCTCGTTTATACAGGATTTTATATACAAACTACTATTATCGTCTTTAGCATCTATATTTATAATATTTAATTTAGCATTTACAGAATCCTCATACTGTGCCTTGGTAATTTTTTTGTCTTCCAACATTTCACTAAGCACAAGATTTCTTCTACTTATACACTTGTCGGCATTGTGTATAGGTGAGTATGTATATGGAGATTTTATAATACCGGCAAGTGTGGCACTTTCAGTTAAATTTAAGTCTTTAGCAGATTTTCCAAAATATCTTTGAGCCGCACTCTCTATACCATAGGAATTTTCGCCAAAATAAATCACATTTAGATAGCTTTCTAAAATATCTTTTTTACTAAACTCTTTTTCCATCTTTTTTGTAAGAAAAATTTCGTTTAATTTCCTTTTGATAGTCTTTTCACTAGATAGGTGAGTGTTCTTTATTAATTGCTGACTTATAGTACTAGCACCTTCTTTAAATCCACCAGCCTTTAAGTTATTTATCATCGCTTTTACTATTCGCTTATAGTTCAATCCTTTGTGCTCAAAAAAACTTTTGTCTTCTATACTCACAAAAGCATTTATCGTATGTTGATTCAATTCTTCAATGTCGATCAAGTTTTTTCTAGTAATATCACTTTGTATTTCATTGTTTTGACCGTCAAAAACGGCTATTTCTTGGTTTGCTACAATTAACTTTTCCTTATCAAATTTAACCGTTATAGCACTCAAAAAGACAGTCAAGCACAATGCAACAACTGCTAAAAACGACACCAATAAAATAGTGCCAACTATCTTTAAAAATTTTACTTTTTTATTCATAGCACACCTTCAAAAATATTATGTATAATTCTATAATTTTTTATTTATCAAAAAACAAATTCTCATTTATAATCAATTATTTTTTAAGTTACCAAAGTTGCTGTTGCTAATACACATTTCTTTGTGCTATACTTATTTTGTAGAAATTTGCATTAAATTATATTTAATGCACAAATTTAGGAGTAAGATTAAATGCAAAAACATTATTTTATCAAGACATACGGTTGCCAAATGAATGTACACGAATCAGAAAAGTTGGCAGGTATGCTTAGAAGTTTAGGATATACAGAAACTGAAAATATGGAGAATGCAGATGTTATAGTTTTTAACACCTGTTGTATTCGTGATGCTGCAGAGCAAAAAGTATTAGGCAATATAGGTGCAGTAAAGAAACTTAAAAAACTTAATCCAGATTTGATAATTGCTGTATGTGGTTGTATGTCTCAAGAAAATGGTAGAGCAGAATTATTTAAACAAAAATACCCACATGTTAGCATTGTTATAGGCACACACAATTTACACAAATTCAAAGACTATCTTATTCAGTATCAACAAACCAAGAAAAAAGTTTTTGAGATTTGGCAAAGTGAAAAAGACATTTGCGAAGATGTAGATATGTACAGAACTAGCAACAACAATGCTTGGGTAAATATAATGTACGGTTGCAACAACTTCTGTACATACTGCATTGTGCCTTATGTAAGAGGTAGAGAGAGAAGCCGTGCCATGGCAGACATTATAACAGAAGTAAAACAACTAATTGCAGAAGGCTACAAGTACATTACACTTTTAGGTCAAAATGTAAACAGTTACGGAAACGATTTCAAAGACGGAACAAACTTTGCTCAATTACTTACAGAATTAGCACATCTAGATGGAGACTTTAGAATTAAATTTATGACTTCACATCCAAAGGATTTAACAACTGAAGTTATAAATGCTATTGCTACAGAGCCAAAATTAAGCAAGGTTATACATCTTCCTGTTCAATCTGGTAGCAACAAAATTCTTAAACTTATGAACAGAAATTATACAGTAGAACATTACAAATCTTTAATCAAACAAATCAAAGATACCGTACCAAATTACTTTATATCTACAGACATCATTGTAGGTTTCCCACACGAAACAGAAAAAGACTTTATGGACACATACAACCTTGTACAAGAGGTTAATTATGGTGGAGTATTTGGATTTATGTATTCACCAAGAACTGGCACTATTGCAGAACAAATGGAAAATCAAGTCCCACAAGATATTAAAAATGCTAGAGTAAACAAATTACTTAGTCTTAGCAAAGAAATAATAAAAGAACAAAACAAACAATTAGTGGGCAAGACTTTGGAAGCACTAGTAGAAACCGAGGACGACAACTACTACTATGCAACCTTAGATTGTGGCAAAAATGTAATTATTGACAAGACAATTAATCTTACATTACCAACATTCAAAAATGTAAAAATTAAAGCAATTAGTGGAAATAAATTAATCGCTGAATTTATCTAAAGGAGAAATTTTATATGGCATTATCACCAATGATGCAACAATATATGGTTACAAAAGAGCAATACAAAGATGCTATTTTATTGTATCGATTAGGGGACTTCTACGAAATGTTCTTCGAAGATGCAGTAGTAGCTAGTAAAGCACTTGATTTAACACTTACAGGTAGACAATGTGGTCTAGAAGAAAGAGCACCTATGTGTGGCATTCCTTACCATGCTGTCGATACATATCTTGCCAAATTAATTGAGCAGGGTTTTAAAGTTGCAATCTGTGAGCAAATCACAGAACCTAAAAAGGGTGTAAAATTAGTAGAAAGAGATGTCGTTAGAGTAATTACTCCTGGCACACTAATTGACAGCAATTTATTAGATGATAAAAAGAACAATTATATTTTGTCCGGATACTATGACAATGGCATTGTAGGTGTTGCATATACTGATATTTCTACTGGTGTCATATTTTTAGCACATCAAGATTTGTCTAAATTTAACGACTTACTAGTTAGAGTAAGGCCTAGCGAAATTATTTGTAACGACAAATTAGCCGAAGTCGCTGACACTCTTATAGCAACCAAAATGCAAATTATACCACATTTCCAAGTAAGAGCATTTGAGAGTTTTGATTATGACGATTGTCACAAAACACTTACAAAGCAAATAGATAAAAAAGAACTTATAGGTCTTAACGATAAAGAGCAAACCGTTATAAGTGCTGGTATTCTTATAAATTATTTATTAGAAACCCAAAAAAGAAGTTTGTCCCACATTAACTCAGTTTCATATGTAAACGACTCTGATTTTATGGCTCTAGATAGCAATACTAGAAGAAACCTAGAGCTTACTGAAACTATAAAAGACAGAAAGAAAAGAGGCTCACTACTATGGCTACTAGACAAAACCCAAACCAGTATGGGTAGTAGAATGCTTCGTAGTTATATTGAGCAACCATTGTACGACGAAAAACTAATCAACCAAAGACTAAATGGTGTAGAAGAATTAGTCAAAAATGTTGTTATTAGAGATGCTCTAAACAGACTACTAAACTCAGTATATGACATAGAAAGGCTTTGTGGTAAAGTAAGCTACAACAATATCAATCCAAAAGATATGATAGCTCTTAAGAACTCTCTATCAGTTCTACCACAAATCAAAGAAAAACTTTCTGGTTTCAAAAGCACAATTCTAAAGAATATTTGCAAAGACATTTATGATTATTCTTCTATATTCAACTTACTTGATTCAGCAATTGTAGAAACACCACCATATATTCTTAAAGATGGCGGATTTATCAAACAAGGATTCAATTCCGAATTAGATGAAATTATAGACATTTCAAAAAATGGCAAATCATGGATTGCTGCATTAGAAGCAAAAGAAAAAGAACAAACCGGTATCAAAAACCTTAAAATAGGCTTTAACAATGTATTTGGATATTACATTGAAGTTTCTAAAACACAAGTAGGTTTAGTGCCATACAACTATCAAAGAAAGCAAACCATAGCAAATGGCGAAAGATTTATAACCGAAGAATTAAAAGAAATGGAAAATAAAATCTTAAATGCCGAAGACCAAAGAATTGCTCTAGAAATTAAATTGTTTAATGAAATAAGAGAAGTACTTTTAGAGAATGTAACAGCTATGCAAAAAACATCTAGACAAATTGCCGTACTAGATTCACTACTATCATTAGCCACTGTTGCATGTGAAAGAAACTACTGCAAACCACAAGTTTCTCAAGCAATCAATTCTATTGAAATTGTAAATGGTAGACATCCGGTAGTAGAAGCATTGATTAAGAATGATGACTTTGTACCTAACGATACATATCTAGACAATAATGATGCTAGAACAATGATAATTACAGGACCTAATATGGCAGGTAAGAGTACATATATGAGACAAGTAGCTCTAATTACTCTTATGGCTCATATAGGAAGTTTTGTTCCAGCTCAAAAAGCAAACATATCCTTAACAGACAAAATTTTTACCAGAGTAGGTGCTAGTGACGATTTAGCTTTTGGTCAAAGTACTTTTATGGTAGAAATGTCAGAAGTAAGCAATATACTAAAACAAGCTACAAACAATAGTTTGATAGTTCTAGACGAAGTAGGTAGAGGAACTAGTACATTTGATGGACTAAGTATAGCTTGGAGTGTAATGGAGTATCTAAGCAAGACTCTAAAAGCTAAAACATTATTTGCTACACACTATCACGAATTGACAGAACTAGAAGGAATTCTAGAAGGGGTCAAGAACTATAGAATAAATGTAAAAGAATTCAATGATTCTATTATATTCCTTAGAAAGATAGTAAGGGGTGGAGCTAATAAAAGCTTTGGTATAGAAGTAGCTAAATTAGCTGGTCTTCCAGAAGATGTTATTACTAGAGCAAAAAACATATTGCATACTCTAGAAGAAAACGAAATAAACAAAAACTCATCACTTACTAAACTAAGCGAAAATGCCGAGAGTATCAAATATCAAAAATCAGCATTAGAAGTAGCCAATATTCTAAGAGATGTAAATGTAGAAACATTGACACCACTAAATGCTTTTGATTTACTTATCCAACTAAATAATAAAGTTAAAAAGGATTAAAAATGGCAAATATTAATATATTAGACAAAACTATATTCAATAGAATAGCTGCAGGTGAGGTTGTAGAAAAACCGGCAAGTGTAGTCAAAGAATTAGTTGAAAACTGTATTGATGCAGGTGCTACTTTAATAACTATAGAAATAACTGGTGGCGGAATTAAAAGAATCCGTGTAACAGACAATGGTTGTGGCATGGATTATGAAAACATTCCAAAAGCTTTTTTGCCACATGCTACAAGTAAAATTAGTTGCCTAGAGGATTTAGATAAAATAGGCACCTTAGGGTTTAGGGGTGAGGCTCTTAGTAGTATAGCTTCTGTTGCAAAAATTACTGCAACATCAAAAGTAAAACAAAACGAATCGGGCTCAAAACTTGTAATTGAAGGTGGAGAAATTCAAGAACACACAGAAATAGGCTGTGTAGATGGTACAAGTATTACAGTAGAAGATTTATTCTACAATGTGCCAGCTAGAGCTAAGTTCTTAAGAAAACCAAAGACAGAAGAAAGCGAAATAACCAACTTAGTTTCAAGACTTATTCTAGCAAATCCTACTATATCTATAAAATATGTTGTAGATGGCAAAATTATTTTTCACTCACCAGCTACTGACTTAAAAGATGCAATATACACCATCTATGGAGCAAGTGCAGTGGAAAGCATAGTTCCTATCAAATACACATACCAAAACTTAATAAATATAGAAGGTTATATAGGACTACCATCATACACAAAACCAAATAGAACATACCAAACAATTATAATTAATGGCAGATATGTAAACAACAAAACAATATCTACAGCTATTCTAAATGCTTATGAGCCATATATTATGAAAAGTTGTTTCCCATTCTTTGTGTGTCATGTTACATTACCGTTAGACAAAGTAGATGTCAATGTACACCCAAACAAACTAGAGGTTAAATTCGAAAACAACAATCTTATTTTTGGTGCTTTCTATACACCGATTAGCGATATCTTGCATAATTTAAGTACTCAAGTAAGAAAATATGAAACCGAAGAAATTATCGAACAAAAGGAACAACAAATCGACTTATCAAATTTAAAGATAGTCAAAGAAAATACAGGAAAGCAGTTTGATTCAACAATAGTAGAAGAATCACCAAAAGATGTTGTACAATATGCAACTTTAGAAGAAGACGAAGAAGAACCACTAAAAGAAGTAAAATTCGATGAAGAAAGAAATAAATTGATGAATTCATTATCTAATTTTGTTTCAACTCAAAATACAGACTTAAGTGTAGAAAACAATCAATTTGCCTCTGAAATGATTTCTATAGCAACTAAAGAACATATATTTAGTCAAATGGATTTGTTTGAAGAAAAGAAAGTTGATCTAAATACAGTAAAAATAATAGGCACATGTTTCAACACTTATATTATTGTTGAAAATCAAGATAGTATTTATTTTATTGACCAACATGCCGGTCATGAAAGATTGCTATACGATAAATTCAAACAAAGCTTTGAAAATAACGATATGGCAATTCAATCACTTCTAGTTCCATATATCTTAAGTACTAATTATTTAGAAAGTGACTTTGTAAACAACAATTTGGCTATTTTCAAGGATTTAGGCTTTGATATAGAACCTTTTGGTATAAATAGTTTCAAAGTATCTTCTGTACCTGTGCTTCTAAAAGATATCTCATTACATCAATTCTTCAATGATGTACTAAAAGACATCTCAAAAAATATCAATCTAACTAAGTCTGATATTCTAAAAGACTACCTAGAAAGGTCAGCTTGTAGAAGTGCTGTAAAAGCAAATGACATATTATCAAAAAGCGAAATCGAAATTTTGCTAAATATGTTAAACCAAAACAACCAAGTACTTTTGTGTCCTCATGGCAGACCAGTTATTATAGAAGTGCCATCTAAAGAAATAGAAAAATGGTTCAAAAGGATTGTATAACAATGTATAATACAATTATAATTTTAGGTCCTACAGCAAGTGGTAAAACAGACATTTCTATAAATTTGGCAAAAAGATTAAATACAGAAGTAATCAATGCAGATTGTATGCAAATATACAAAGAATTGACCATAGGCACTGCAAAAGCCACACCAGAAGAACAAGATGGTGTAAAACACCATTTATTAGATTTTGTAGATCCTACTAGCGAATTCTCTGTGACCGATTACAAAGAAAAAGCAATGCCTATAATTACTGATTTAATTTCACAAAATAAGATACCTGTAATTGTAGGTGGGACAGGATTTTATGTGCAAAGTTTACTTACAAACTATGATTATGGCAATAGTTTCAAATCAGAAAAATTAAGGGCAGAACTAAACCAATTAGCAGAAGAAAAGGGTAAAACAGCTGTACATGATATTCTTAAGAGCATAGATATCGAGAGTGCCAATAGAATACACGAAAACGATTTGAAAAGGGTTATTCGTGCTATCGAAATATATAAGCTATCTGGTACTAAAAAATCCGAAATAAACAATACTATGCAAACTGATATGCAAAATCCTATAAAACCGCTTATTATAGTCTTAGATAGAGATCGTGAAGAACTATATAATCGCATCAATTTAAGAGTGGATTTAATGAATAAAGCAGGACTAATAGACGAAGTAAAAATGCTAGTAAAAAAATACAATCTATCTATAGACAATCAATGTATGCAAGGTATAGGATACAAAGAAGTACTAGAATATTTAGACGACCAAATTTCACTAGAGGAATGTCTAGACAAAATAAAAATCAACACCCGTCATTATGCAAAAAGACAATTAACATGGTTTAAACACCAAGTAGATGGCATCTGGATAAACCTGTCTAAAACAAATAAAAACGAAGCTGTTGATCAAATAATTTCATATTTAAAATAAGAAAAAACACACAATAAATTTGTGTGTTTTTTTTGATTAAAATTTTCTAATAAGTCCTATAACTTTTCCTAATATTTCACAAGTAGTTGTATATATAGGATCCATTGTATCATTTTCTGGTTGTAATCTATATACACCATCTTCTTTATAAAATCTTTTTACTGTAGCACAACCATCTATCAAACATGCAGCAATTTCTCCATTGTTTACACTGCTTTGTTGCTTAATAATAATTTTGTCTCCATCATATATGCCAGCATTTATCATACTTTCACCACTAACGGTCAAAACAAATAAACCTTCGCCTCTAAACATATTAGGTGAGGCAAGAAAGTATTCTTCGGTATTTTCTACAGCCAAAATAGGTTCACCAGCAGTAATTTTACCAACAATAGGAATTCTCACATAGTTACTAAAATTAGCAATAGTATCACCAACAACTTCTAAAGCTCTATTTTTGTTTGGACTTTTCTTTATAAGCCCACCATTTTCCAATTTACTTAGATAGTAAGAAATTGTGCTAGTAGAACTAACTTTGATAGCTCTACACATTTCTCGAACTGTAGGAGGGTATCCATATTCTTCTTGATGATTTCTAATAAAATTTAAAAGTTCTTCTTCTTTATTAAATTTTTTCATTTAATCCACCTTTCATATAAACTAATAAGATAATACCACAAAAAAATCCCTGTGTCAAACATTTGTTCTATCTAAATTTTATAAAAAATCACCTAGTAAAATAGGTGAGTTTTTAATCTTTTCTAAGTTTAACTTTTGTAGAAGCCTCTCGTCTTATGTCTTCTGACATAGCAGCATAGTGTTTTCTTGTAGTATTTACATCTTTATGACCAAGAACAGTAGCAACCACATATATATCGTTTGTTTCTCGGTACAAATTAGTACCATAAGTACTTCTCAATTTGTGAGGTGTAATATGTTTTAATGGTGTAGTTATACTAGCATATTTTTTAACTAATTTTTCTACTGAACGAACACCCAATCGTTTGTTTTGTAAGCTTATAAAAAGAGCTTTTTCTGTAGGAGGTAAGTCTTTTATATTAGCACGAACTTCCATCCATTTTTCTAATGCTTCTTTAACCTCATCATTAAAGTACAATATAACTCTAGAACCACCTTTTCTGGTGATAGTAAAAGCATAATTATCAAAATCAATATCATCTACATTCAATCCTACACACTCAGAGATACGAATACCTGTACCTAAAAATAAAGATAGTAGGGCAAAATCTCGTTCTTTGGTGTGTTTATGAAATCCCTTTTGCATAGTGGTAAGTCCAGTACCATCTTCGGAAGCATCAAGCAATCTTACAACTTCGTCAACTTCCAGTCTTATAATCTCACTATCCCTATATCTAGGAGTGTCCACTTTAGTACCGACATTATTATCAATTTTTTCTTTTTTGAAAAAATATTTCAAAAGGGCACGAACACTACTAAGTTTTCTGCCTTTACCCTTTAAACCATTTCTATAGATTTTATTGTCAATTTTGTACACTGTAAGATAATCTAGGAACATCTCAAGGTGAGTGCCAGTAACATTATTTAAATCGTTTAGGGTTAATTCAGAAACCTTTTTACCATAAAATTCTTGAGTATTAGTAACTAAAAAATCAAAGAAAATCTTCAAATCACGGGCATAACCAAGTCTAGTAAGAGGCATTGTTTGATTTTCAATTCCCATAAAAAATTGAGTACAAAAAGAAGGCAACTCCAATCTAAGTTCCCTAGTTTTTATAATATTTTCTTCATCTCTTTCCAAAAAATAGTTTGAATTTCCCATACAATTAATTATATAACACAATCTAAAACAAAATCAAAGAAATTTAATAAAATTAAAAATGACATTTTTAATGTAATATGATACAATAAATACGGAAATTATATATACAAAGGGATAAAAGCTATGTTTAATATCGAAAATTATTTAAATATTACAGATACAGTTGGTTACAAAAATGTTAAGAAAAATCTTGTAGACTTAACAAAAATAGTTGTAAACAATTTTTTTGCTGACAAGCCAATGTTTAAAGAATCAAATTTTAAATACTATTATTATGATGACTTTATTTTTGATACTAACAACAGCCAACACAACTATATAACTTTATATGTAGAAATAAACCAACCAAAAAATGTAAAAAATATTACATCTAAAAAGTTTAAAGCTAAAGACAAAAAGGTAAAAGATTTACATCTAACACTTCAAGAAATCAAAGATGGTTTGTTTGACAACTTCTTATTAATGTTCGACCAAAACACACTGCTATGGCAAGAACAATATAGCATCAATATGTCAATCAATGAAAGAGTAGATGGCGAAAAGGTTAATTACTTAGTAAGAATTATACCATGCTTTACCTACGAAAATGAAAACAAAGCTAGCGGTGTTATTTATTATGACAACTCACTATCTAAAATTGAAATTGAATATCCAAAACTAAGTATAAACAATTTTAAACAAAAAAATAAAGATACAAACAACTTGTACTATTACTACGACATAGTTATCAAAAATATTTTGATGCAAGAAAGAAAGGAAAACAATATTTATTTTGAAATTTTCGAAAGCTTGCTATACAATGTCCCAAACACATTATTTAAAGATCAATCACTAAATACATTGACACAAATTATCAACTTCCTTAGAAACAACAATCTAAAAGATTATAAGACAATCGATGAGCAAGATTATATGTTTACTTCAAAATATAAATCATTCTCATTGTTATATGTAAAACATGCATTAGGACAAATCGAAAAACATATCAAAAAAGCATTAAAATAAGTACTATGCAATTAGTGAATAACTACTATGCAAACAATAAAATATAACCAAAAGACAGGATTTTAACATACAAATTCCTGTCTTTTTTGCAGTAAAAATAATATTAAATTATAAGACAAATAATTATAAAATATAAAAAACGATAAATTTTTATTGAAAAATCCAAATGGCTTAATTTAGCCCTATTTTATACTTAACTATTCGCAAAACTATCCTTTTGCGAATAGTTTATATATGTATTTTAACATAAAAATCAACATAACCCACTACATTTTTGCAACTATTATTAAAATTTTGACAAACAAAAAGAGTAGAACTAATTAGTATTTGTTTATTCTACCCTTATCTGTTGTTGATATTAATCATTTTTATCTTAGTAATTGCAACACAAAATTATATTCTTTTAGCATTGCCCTGTACCTTTTGTAGTCTGGCATTATACTTTCAATTATTTTATAAAAGTTTTTGCTATGATTAAATTCTAAAAGGTGTGCCAGCTCATGGATTATAATGTAGTCTATCACCTTGTGTGGCAGCATACTCAATCTCAAATTTAGTTTAATGACACCTTTATTATCACAACTACCCCATTTTGCCTTAGAATTATCTATTTTTACTAATGAATAACTTACCTGCATCAAGTCGGCAAAGTATGTTACCCTAGACTTTATAATATCTTTTGTTAATTGATTGTACCATTTAAATAATAAAGCATATTTTTTGGAATTATCTATACTACTTGGAATTAATATAGAATCATCTACCAGTTCTATATTTTTAATTTTATCAATTTCTACCCTAATATAAATTTTACCAAAGCAAAGAAATTGATTACCATTTACTATTTCATTATTTATCAGTTTTGAATTTTGTATAGCTCGTTGTTTATTCAATATCCATTTTTCTTTCTGCTTGATAAAAGAATAGATATATTCCATACTCAACTTTTTTGGTGCTCTAACAATCAAACCACCGTCTTTTGCTATGGTCAAACTCAAACTTCTTCTATTTGTTCTGATAATTGCACTTGGTGTTATCATATTACCATCTCCACTATGCAATTATATCATATTTGGCTTTATTTTTCTACTTTTTTTATATGCATAATACTATTTAATAATAGTTTGCATAGTATTTTGTTTGACTAAAAAAAATATATTTTATATTATTATAGTATAATTAATCGAAAATATTATATTTTGTAG
>JAFVTW010000014.1 GCA_017503005.1 Clostridia bacterium
ACACAAAAAAAGAACGAATAATTTCGTTCTTTTTTAATCACACATTTCAAATTTAAAATATTTACGATAAGTTTAAATTACTTAAGTTCTACAGTAGCGCCAGCTTCTTTAAGTTTAGCTTCCATAGCTTTAGCTTCTTCAGCAGGAACATTTTCTTTAATTGTAGCAGGAGCACCATCAACCATAGCTTTAGCTTCTGCAAGGCCAAGACCTGTAGCTTCTTTAACAGCTTTAATAACAGCTAGTTTGTTAGCACCAACTTCTTTTAATACAACTGTGAATTCTGTTTTTTCTTCAGCAGCTGCAGCAGGACCAGCAACTGGACCAGCTACCATTTGAGCAGCAGCACTTACACCGAATTCTTCTTCTAATTTTTTAACTAAATCGTTAACTTCCATAACTGTTAACTTTTTGATTTCTTCAACTAAATTTTCTAAATTTGCCATTTTAATTATCCTCCGATTAAAAATAAACTTAATTATTCGCCTTTTTTAGCGATTTCACTTAAAGCACGAGCCAAGCTTGATACTGGTCCTTGTAAAACACCAAGTAACATAGCAACCAAAACTTCTTTTGTAGGAATTTTTGAAAGTGCTTCAACTTCTGCAGCATTTGCTAATTTACCATTAACATAGCCAAATTTAACTTGCATCTTTTTGATGTCATTGATTGTGTTGCACATAATTCTAGCAGCAGTAACTTCGTCACTAGCGAAAGCAACACTGGTTGTTCCTTCAAACATTGTTGGGTCGAAATCTGTATATCCAAGTTCGTTTAAAGCTCTAACCATTAGACGGTTTTTGTAAACTTTGTATGTTACATTGTTTTCTGTGCATTCTTTACGAAGTTTTGTATCTTCAGCAACAGTAATACCTCTGTAATCAACAAAAACCATACTTGCAGCATTTTGAATATTTTGTTTGATTTCTTCAACAACTTGCTTTTTAACTTCAATAGCTTTCATGTAAATCCTCCTTGTTTAAACTTTCCGTATGTTTGCCTATGCAAACTTAATTTGTGAGCGATTGCTCTACATTTGCAAAATTAATTGCATCAAATGTGTGAGGATTTAAAAAACTCTTTCGCCACCACAAGTAAACGAAAGAGTTTGAAAGACTAATATATATTCAAAACTATTTGTTTACCTCGGCAAGATTTACTTTTATACTTGCTGTCTTTGGCAAGACTTTTTTAAAACCGAAGTAATTATACAATATAGACTACCGTTTGTCAACATTATTTTGCTAAATTTATGTTGCAATTTTAACCATTTTTTGATATTTTATAAGTATGAAAAAACTACTAAATTTATTTATTTTAATATTGTTTGTTGGTATATTTACACTTAGTGGTTGCGGTCCAGACACTACACCAAAACAAATTGTCGATAAAGACAATGCTGTGGGCGAATTTACCCTATTTACACACGAAGGCAATAAAAATACCCTACCACTAATATTTAACCTTGGACACAGCTATTTAAGCTTTACAAACACATCAAATGAGACAATAAGTATATCTACTTATGCTTGTTCACCTGGCGAAACTGTGTGTATAGGAACATGGAGCATATCTAGCCACTTTGGTGTATGGTATAATGTAGAATCAAACTACAACATATGCAATAATCGTTATGACGGAAGGCTATCTATATCTAAACAAATAGATATAAACGATGTAAATACTATTACCAAATTTATCGAAGAAAACAATACATGGAGTCCTCTAAAAAACTGCTCTAACTTTGCACTTAATTGCTGGAACGAAATAGCCTCTGAGAGTGAAAAAATATCAAAACCAATAATTTATACACCTAGTCACATAGCAAGTCAAATTAGGCTATTTTCGGGCTATGAGACCAATAAACCAATGGTTACGGAAGATAACTTTGGATATTTTGAAGATGACACATATGTAGCATTTACAATGAAAGGAGATGCCAACTATGTTTAAAAAAATATTGTATATTTTACTTTGTATAATAGACCTATATTTATGCTGGTCAGCTATAGGATTTACTATTACGGGAGCAGCCTCTCCCAACCTAATCGGTGATGTAAAAGCCGTATTTATGGGTAATTATATTTTAGCTATTACATTTGGTATTTTATTTGTAATACTAACCACACTTCTAGTAGTATTTGGAATAAAACACATCAAAAATAAAAAATAAAAAAGATATGCATACTAGTGCATATCTTTTTTTGTATTTATGCTAATACATTATTTCACAACAAAGACATATTTCTATTAATTTGTTTATACCTCAAATTTAGAAGCATAAGAAGCAGAAACAAGCGACACGATAGTGGCATTTGTTTATGTTCATTGCTTCGCAATTTACGAGTTTTTGTTGCGAGTTCGCAACATTATTTTTATGATTATAAAAATAAAAAAAAGCACATATAAATGTGCTTGTATATTATAATATTTATTTTAAATTTAGAAGCCCGAGAGTTTAGATAAGCAATGCCTTGGCATTATTTATATACACTCGACGGCTTCGCAATTTACGGGTTTTGTTGTGTGTAACACAACATTATTTTTATGATTATAAAAATAAAAAAAGCACATATCTATGTGCTTTTTTAAAAACCCGTAAATTACATCACTTTGTAATCAACTTTGATTCCAGGACCCATTGTTGAGCTTAGGTTAACTGATTTAATATAAGTACCTTTAGCTGCTTGTGGTTTAGCTTTTACGATAGCATCCATAAGTGCATTGAAGTTAACTAGTAACTTTTCTGTACCGAAGCTTACTTTACCGATCATAACATGGACAATGTTTGTCTTGTCTAATCTGTATTCAACTTTACCAGCTTTAACATCGTTGATAGCTTTTACAACATCAGTTGTAACTGTACCACTCTTAGGGTTTGGCATTAAGCCCTTAGGACCTAAAACTTTAGCAATTCTACCAATTACAGGCATCATATCTGGAGTTGTGATACAAACATCAAAATCCAACCAACCTTGTTGAATTTTAGCAATCATATCTTCTGCTCCTACATAGTCAGCACCAGCTTTAGTAGCTAGGTCTGCATTGTCGCCTTTAGTAATTACTAAAACTTTTACACTTCTACCAGTACCATTAGGAAGAACTACTGTTCCTCTAACTTGTTGGTCTGCTTGACGGCCATCAACACCAAGTTTGATGTGAAGTTCTACTGTTTCGTCAAATTTAGCACTTGCAGTTTTTGTACACAAATCTAATGCTTCTTGTGGAGTATAAAGATTTGCACGATTAACTAATTTAGCGCTTTCTAAATATCTTTTACCTTTCATAATTTCCTCCTTGTGGTTATACCGAATAAATTAAAAATTTTTTACTCTCCCACTTATTCAATAACGGTTACGCCCATACTTCTGCAAGTACCTTCAATCATGCTCATAGCACTTTCGATTGTTTTTGCATTTAAGTCTGGCATTTTCAAAGTAGCGATTTCTTTTACTTGTGCTTTTGTAATTGTTGCAACTTTGTTCTTTTTAGAGTTGTCAGAACCAGATTCGATTCCGCAAGCCTTTTTGATAAGAACAGCTGCAGGTGGTGTTTTTAGCACAAAATCAAAAGATCTGTCTGCATAAATTGTGATTACAACTGGAATGATAAAGCCAGCTTGGTTAGCAGTTTTTTCATTAAATTCTTTAGTGAACGCTGGAATGTTAATTCCGTGAGGACCTAAAGATGAACCAACTGGTGGACCACTTGTTGCCTTACCTGCTTGTAATTGCAATTTTACAACCGCATTAACTTTTTTATTTGCTGCTGCCATATTTTTCCTCCTGCCATTTCGGCCTATGTGGTTTATAACAAAGTGCATAAACAAAATTTACACTTCTCCCACTGTATTTTAAACAAACACTAGGTTTGCATTAAAATTAATGTAATTAAATAATTTTTCTGATTTGGTCTAATCCTAAATCAACTGGAGTTTCACGACCAAACATCTCTACCATAACACGACATTTGTTACCTTGAGCATCTACCCCGATAACTGTACCTACAAAACCATTCAATGGTCCGTCTAGTACTTCTACCTTGTCGTTTTCAGCTAGGTCAACATTTACAACCACAACTTTTTCTAGATGCATTTTTCTGGTTTCTTCTTCTGTAAGAGGAAGAGGACGACCTTTAGGTCCTACAAAACCTGTAATACCTCTAGTACGAGTTACAGCATGCCAAATGTCATCACCATAAATCATTTTTACATAAATATATCCAGGCATAATCTTTCTAGATACAACCTTTCTTTTGCCATTCTTATCTTCTACAACATCTTCCATAGGGATAACAATGTCAAAAATTCTTTCTTGTAAACTATATTTATTTGTAACGATTTCTAGGTTTTCTTTTGCTACATTTTCATATCCTGAGAATGTATGCAATACATACCACTTAGCTTCTTTTCTGGCATTTTCAATTCTAATTTGTTCTTCAGTTAATTCTTCGTTGTTTTCGGTTTCTTCTGTAGCTTGGTTAGCTACTTTTTGTTCTGCTTCTTTTGTTGTTTGTGTAACATCAGCTAATAATTGCTCTGCTTCTTTCAAAGCATTTTCAGCATCAGTTGAAAGTTTATCAGATTCTTTCTCTAAATCTTTGTCTGCCATAATTACATAGCACCAGGAATTAGTGTATATAAGAAACTTAACAATCTATCTAAACCGAAAAGAACAACTGTAAATATAAGAACAACTGAAATAACAACACCTGTGTTTTTGCACACAGTTTTAAAACTAGGCCAACTAACTTTCTTTAACTCAGAAATGGTTTCTTTTGTCTTAGTAACAAGTTTGTTTGGACCTTTTTCCTTCTTTTTAGGACTCTTTTTAGTGGTTGCTTTTTGAGTTTTAGTTTCTCTTTTAGCTTTTGTTTCCTCAGCTTGCTCTGGAGCTACTACCTCTACTTCAACCGCTTCATTTTGTTTTTTTGCCATAATATTTTCCTTTAACTAAAAACTATTTGGTTTCTTTATGAAGAGTGGTCTTTTTGCAGAATTTGCAATATTTTTTGAATTCAATTCTGTTTGGGTCATTCTTTTTATTCTTTTGTGTAGCATAGTTGCGATTTTTGCATTCTGTGCATTCAAGTATAATATTTTCTCTCATTGTTGGCCTCCAACTTTTTTATTTCCACATAGCAACGATTTAACCATATTGTCGTTGTTGTGAGCATAAAAAATAGAGCGGATTGCTCTATTTAATTATTTACTGCATTTATTATAATATATAATAACAATATTTGCAAGTACTTTTATAAAAATTTAATTATATCAAATCAGTATTTTTGAAGTTTTTGAAACCCAAAAAAGCAAGTATTGTAGGAACAACTATCCAAATAATCAAACCTACAATATTTACTGCAGACATTGTAGAATTAAAAATGTCTACATACACTAATCCAAATGGTGTAACAGCATTTAGGAAATTCAAACTTTCTACAGATAAAGCGAATGTAACTATAAAGTACATAGCCATTACAACCAAGATTGCAGACATCATAGAATATTTTCTATGTGCAAATGTAGAAATTGCAAAACTAAATACACCGATTTGAAGTGTCATCAATGCAACAAATAAGCAGTATAATACATATTTTAAAACATTGAATTGACCACTACCCCATATCATCATAGCAATAAAACCTGCCACAGCATTTACAAGACTAAATATGCCAATATTGATAGCTAATCTAATAAGTTTATGCTTTAGTATTTGTGTTCTTGATACATTTTGTGTATAAAGCATTTCATAACTGCCATCTTTAAAGTTGCCACCTACTAATTTGTAACCCAAGTATGCCGCATAAATTCCACCAACAAAAGCCCATGATTGAGCAGTTTGTGCTACAAAATAACTTGTTATGCTTTGAGTGCCGATAGCTGCCGCCATCATATTTTGCATTTCAGGATTTCCCTCAAACATTTTTTGAATTTGTGCCATAACATCATCTAGCAATGGGAATAGCGAGATTGTAATAAACAACACTATAGCAGACACAATAGAAAACCCTATCAAAGCCTTTAGGTTATCTTTTCTCTCAATTCTATATAGAGGAGATTTAACTGATTTTTCTTTTTGCTCGTTTAGTTCACTAAGTTTCATTTTTCACCCCTCCTTATTCGTAGAAATGCAAGAACATATCTTCTAGTCCTGCATCCTCGATGCTTATATTGTCTAAATCTATAGAATTTAGATATTTTACTAGTTTTTTCATTTCGCCATTGTAATTAAACTTAATTTGGTGTCCATCAGATTTCACATCGCTTACACCACTTAGTGTAATTTCTGGATGTGAGTAGCTGGTTTCAATGGTTACTTTCTTTAATCTTTTAGTTTTTAATTGTTGCATCTCTTCAACAGCAATAATTTTACCATTTTTGATAATTGCGACTCTATCACACAATCTTTGAATATCTGTAAGGGTATGTGAAGAAATAAGTATGCTAGCACCTCTTTTCTTCTCTTCCTCAATAAGCTTGAAGAATTCCCTCTTGATAAGTGGGTCTAATCCAACTGTAGGTTCGTCTAACACAATAAATTTAGGACTAGAAAGTAATGCCATAACTATACATAGTTTCTTCTTATTGCCTAAAGAAAGTTCTTTAGCTTTACGGCTTAAACCTAGTTCTAGTTTAGATGATAGATAATCAATTCTATCATAGCTAACACCTTTTAGATCTGCCACCAATCTTAAATTTTCTAAAACTGTAAGATTTGGATAAAAGCTAGGCTCACCACCAGCATAGCCAAGCTCTGCTCTAGCATTAGCTGCATTGCTAGCATCTTCGCCTATAATTTCCACTTGACCATCGTCAGCCTTTAATAATCCTACTATTGCACGAATAGTTGTAGTTTTGCCAGCTCCATTTGGTCCAATAAAGCCCACAATTTCGCCTTCTTTTACATTAAAAGTAACATCTTCTACACCAACATTTTTGCCATAGTATTTCTTTAAATTACTTATACTGCAAGGAATCATAGTATCTCCTTTTATCATTTTAATTATAGCAATACAAATTGCCACATATTTCTAATTATATTTTACAATAAAAATAAGTATTTTGCAATAAACATTTATTAATAAGCTCTATGTATATTCCTATTTTGTTTCAAAATCATAAATTATAATATTTACATTTTGCAAATTATGATATACTATAAAATATAGCAATATTAATTTTATGTTAAATATACCAAATTAAGTGAGGAAGTAATTATGCCTAAATATACAGATATAGAAAAAGAAAGAGTGTATGGTCGCAAATATGTAACATACGACCTAAAAGTAATGCACCCTGATATACCTGACGAAATGGAACCAGAATATGCTTGGTTCAAATATTGGGTTAACGGTCTGGACGGAGGAGCATCTAGGCGTGAGCTTTACGAAAAAAACCTTGCAGACCATAACTACAACAATACCAACCCTGCCCAACTAAATTTTAGAACCGCCGAAAGAATTTTACAAAATAAATTAATTCCTGCAAAAGCCTCTGCCAAACATATCAAAAATGCAGAAATAATTATTGACTATTTTAGAAAACTAACTACAGTCAATGACGAAAACGATAAAACCTGCAAGCTTATGATTTATGCTAATGGAAAAATAAATTGGGAACCATTACTTACCGATATTAACAATGCAAAAACAGAAAAAGATATAACCCAAATCCTATATACATTAACTGCCGAAGTAAGAGCTTCTGCACTAAAAGGTGCATTTTCGTTTGTGTACAATGCTGCAAAACATATGGGCAAAGACCCTTCAAAAGTAATAGAAGAAGATAAACCACATGAAGCATATATACTTAAAGTATACAATAAAGTTTTTTACGGCGACAAAGACAATACTCCTATGGATATTTCTGCAGATCCATCTAAACCATTTGAAGCAATCAATACAATAATAAATACCACAAATATGGTAAAAGACAGAACCAACCTAACTCCTACTCAAATTTATAACGAACTAATTGCTCCGATAGAAGTAAAACTAAAATCAACAAAACAAATGAAAAAATAACAAAATCACATATAACTAGGTATTATATGGCTACATATAACAATATAGAAAAAGAAAGAGTTTCTAATAAAAAATATGTAATATATACTTACAACAAAATTCACGAAAAAATGCCTGATGGCTTTAGTCCTAAATACAACTGGTGCAAATACTGGGTTGATGGCATAAATGGTGGTCCTTCTAGAATTAATGTATTTAAAGTTTAAAGTATAAAAAAAAACAAATAAAAGAAGACATTTTAATTTAATGTCTTTTTTATTATATA
>JAFVTW010000015.1 GCA_017503005.1 Clostridia bacterium
CCCTATCCGCCATGGGCGTTGGATATTTGAAAGGATTTGCTCCTAGTACGAAAGGACCGGAGTGAACGTACCAATTGTGCACCTGTTGTTTCGCCAGAAGCACGGCAGGGTAGCGAAGTACGGACGGGATAAACGCTGAAAGCATCTAAGCGTGAAACCCACCTTAAGATTAGATATCCCATAACTTTAAGTTAGTAAGACCCCTCAAAGACGATGAGGTAGATAGGCCAGAGATGGAAGAGTAGTAATATTTGCAGTTGACTGGTACTAATAGGTCGAGGGCTTGATCTCAAGTAAAAGATGATTTAAATCGCATTAATCGATTCAATATATTAAACATATATATTATGTAGTTGTGAGTGTGCTAAAAAACATTCAACCATTGCTGGTGGCATTAGAAGAGGGGAAACACCTGTTCCCATTCCGAACACAGAAGTGAAGACCTCTATCGCCAAGAATACTAGTTTGGAAACGAACTGGGAATATAGGTCGCTGCCAGCTTTCCATTTAAAAGAAGATCTATTGAGATCTTCTTTTTTTGTTTTCTGAAGTTTTTGTATCTATTTTTTTTCTTTATTATAGCTAATACATATATGTTTTTTTCTTGTAAATGCAATGTAATATGTTTTATGTGGCAATAAAAAAAGACCTAAATATAGGTCTTTTTTAGTCTACTCTTCCTATTAACTCATCTACAGAAATTTTGAATATATCTGCTAGTTTCCATAGCATACTCATAGTAGGTTCTATCTTGCCATTTTCCCATTCGGATATACATTGTTGGCTTACTCCTACTAGTGTTGCTAATTGTTTTTGATTAAGTTTTTCTTCCTGTCGTAACAGTTTTAAATTATATGCAAATTTGTTTTCCATATTATTAGTATACAAGTTTTCTTGTTATTTTATTGACTTTACAAGAATTCTTGTAATATAATGTAAAAAAATGTGGAAATATGTTGAATATTCACTTATTTATGTAATATTCTGTATTTTTTTGTTTTATTGATTGATTATTTAGTCAGTTGTTGTAGAATTATAGTGTGTTGTACACAATTGGGGGAGGTAAGAAATGAACTTTATCGAATTGGATAATACTTTTGGTGGTTTTAGAAGTTTAAAAAGAGACCTAACTAGAGTTATGTCTTTTATAAGTTATACTAGTATGTTATTATTTTCTGCATATTATATTTATTTAATTTTTCAAAATCTCAATCAAACATTGTATTTAATAATTTATTCTGTTTTGTTTTCATTAATTTTATTATCCTTTATTTTGGAGATTTCATTAAAAGATAAGGGATATCTTGATAGAAAGACTAAAAGAGTTAGAATTGAGAATAAAAGAAAATATAAAATGCTTATAAAAATTCCAAAATATTTGTTGAAAGGATTTATTATAGGTGTCGCTTTGTTTGAATCAATCAAAAATGCTGATTTTCAATTAAATAATATTATAAATATAATACTGGCAGTTTTTTTGTTGTTGCAAATTTTAACAGATATTATTACACATTATGTAATATATTATGTTGAATTTATGATAAAGTGTGTTGAACAAGACATAAAACAGAGTGGAGTTGTTCAATTTTTTCAAAAATTTAATGTAAAAAAACAAGCAGCAAATCATTTAGAAGATATTGCTTATAAACTTTCAAATGAAAGCAAGTATACTAAGCAGGAAGAAAAAATGTTTAAAAAGATTGAAGATGAAAAGATAAAATATAAAAGCGATAAGAAAAGAGAATTGAATCAAAATCTTAGAAATAATCTAAAAACGATTGTTCAGGCTGGAACTAGTAAGGTAAAAGAGTTTTTATATCAAAATGATGATGATAAAAAGGCACAATAATGTCTCTTATTTGCACCAAAACTATTATGGTTTTGGTGCTTTTTTTATTATATTTTTTTCTCTTTGATTCATTTTGCCTATTGATATCTGTTTTGATTTGGTATATACTAAATATATACTGATATTTCGTGCTTTTTGGGATATTTGCCAAAATTGTTGGATATTGACATTTTGCACTAAAATTGGTATAATTCTATAATGGATATATGCGAGATTAATTAACCTAAAAAATATTTAGGAGGGAATATGAGAAAGTTTTTAGTTTACTTAGTTGTAATACTAGTTGCTGTAAGTGTTGGATTTACAGTTTTTTATCTAGTAAAAGACAACGAATCTATTTCAATTTCTACATCTAGTATCTATATGAGAGAAGGCGATGTAGTAGATGATTTGGGTATCGTATACAAAAACAAAAAGTCTTTTTCTGATTATGAAGTTATTTCTAGTAATGAAGGTATTGCAAAATACGACAAGAAGACAGGTCAGTTGACTGCAGTTTCTGGTGGTATCGCAACCATTACTTTTAGAACTTCAAATGTTAACTTTAGAAACCTAAGCTGTCAAGTATATGTAGGTGATGGTAGTTTGACTAGTCCATACTACATTCAAACAGCTCAAGAAATGAGAGAAATCGGTAAGGTTACTGGCGAAGGTGAAACTGCTACTGTTAAGTATGGTTTAGACAAATGCTACAAGCTAGTAGCAAACATCGACCTAGCTGATGGATATTCTCAAACTGGTTATTGGATTCCTATTGGAACTGGTGATGCTAACGGATTTACAGGAAACTTTGATGGTAATGGTTATACTGTAAGCAACATCAACATTAACCGTGAAGCTTACATTGAGCAAATTGACCAAATCGAAAACTTTGTGGAAGAAATTCCTAATAGCCGTACATACAACTTGGCTGGTTTATTTGGTAAAGTAGGTGTAAATGGTAGAGTTAGCAACCTAAAGGTAGACAACTTTAATGCTGCTGGTATGGCAGATGATATGACAATCGGTGCTATCGCTGGTGAAAATGCTGGTGGTACAATCGAAAGATGTGAAGTTTTGAATGCTAACATTTCTGGTTATGGTTCATATTCTGTAGGTGGTGTTGTAGGTTACAACCAATCTGTAGAAAAGACATTTAACTATACAAATGCTGATGGTGTAACAAAGAGTGAATATGTAAGATATACTGCAAGAATTGACAGATGTATTGCAAATGTACAAATTGCAAATGCAGAAGAAATTAATGACAAAGTATTTTCTATATATGCTGGTGGTATCACTGGTGTAAATAATGGTGGTATTATCATTTATTCTTATGCAAAAGGTGAAATCTTTGTAAGTAATTTTGCAGATTCTATCGGAGGTATCGCTGGTAAAAATACATTTATCAACTTTGCTTCTACTGACGAAAATTACTTATACCCATACATCGGTGCTCACATCAAAGATACATATTCTTTAGTTAAATTTACAGCAAAAGAAAACTATGCTGCTGATATGATGAGAATCGGTGGTGTTATCGGTAGAAATATTGACAGAACAACTGTTGATTTGACAACAAACAAACTTGAAGGAATTGATGATCCTGGTACAGTAAACAAAATTGTAGGTAACTACTATCATGCAGAAAACTTAAATTATGCAGAAGAAGGTAAAGCTGCTATAACATTTGTTGGTGTAGGTGAATTAACTCTAGATACTACAGTTTCTGCTTATGTAGATACAAAATATGTAGTAGAAGGTAAGACTGATAGCGAATTAAAATTGCAAGGTACATATGTATCTCACGAAGACAAAGAACATATCAAAAACTTAGATACAGGCGAATATGATGTAATTGTTACAGAAATTCCTTGGAAGTTTGATACTGTTTGGTATATTAACGAAAACCTAAACAATGGTTTCCCAACAATCAACTTTGCTAATATCGAAGTTACTGATGATTTATATAATCTATCTGATGGTTCTACAATTGACACAGTTGCAGAACTACAAAGTATGAAACTAGATGGTAACTATATCATTACTGCTGACATTAAGTTCGGTGCTGACGATATTTGGGTACCTATAGGAACAGTTACAAGACCATTTGTAGGTTCATTAAAAGCTGCATCATATGTAAAAGATGGTGTACAAGATTACTACAAAATTTATGATTTAAAAACAGTTTCTTCTGCAGATGCTGAAGATTTAAATCGTGAACAATACGAACATGCTGGATTGTTCGGTGTAACAAGTGGATCAATGGGTGGTAAGGTTGAAGATATTCAATTAGTAAATCCATTAATCATCAATGGTAAAGTAGTTGGTGGTATTGTTGGTTCAAACGGTTATAGCTCAAAATCTGGTTTGGCAGAACAATCATTTGGTGGTATGAATATTATTAATTGTTCTGTAGTTGGTGGTACATTGACAGCTACTCAAAAAGTAGGTGCAATTGCTGGTGAAAACTATGGCACAATTACAACAAGTAAAGCTGTTGACTACAGAGACAACAACTTTAACTTGATTGCAAATGTAAAAGTTACATTGTATGGTCGTTCACAAGGCTATGCTGGTGGTATTGTTGGTTATAACGGTGGATTAATCAATGCTTGTCAAATTGCTGACAATACTGCAGTTGTAGCAGAAACTGCCGGTGATTTGAAGTTTACAGTATATGTAGGTGGTATTGCTGGTGCAAACAATTCTACAATCTCTAACTGTATGGTTACTACATTAAATGAAATAGCTATCAATGGTCTAAGAGGTTCTATCGGTGGTGTAGTAGGTATCAACCAAGCTAATATTTCAAATGTATTAGTAGAGGCTGCAATCAATGCTCCTGTAGACAGCGACCAAGTATATGCAGGTGGTATTGTAGGTTCTGCAGTATCTAAATCAAAAATTGTAAATGCTTTCATTAAGGACTCAAGTGTAAGAGGTTACAATGCTGGTGGTTTAGTTGGTATGGTAAACTACTCTGGTGGTCAAAACAATGAAAGATACAATCTAAGTGTAGATAAGAACTACAACTACACACTAACAGGTGCAGAAGATACATTCTCTAGCTGTGGTGTAGATGGTAGTGTTGCAGTTGAAGGTAAAAATGCTGGTGGTTTAGCAGCAGTTATCGATAACGGTATATTTAGAAATTGTTATACCCGTGCTACTCTAAGAGGTATTGACTCTGGTAGTATTAAAGCAGGTTTTGCTGTAGAATTAAATCTAAATCCTACAACCAAAGCTGTTGGTATAATCATCAACTGTTACAATACATGTAGTTTTGCAAAAGAAAATGGTAAAAACTACTCTGTAACAAGAAAAGAAATCTTACAAGACCCACTATTTGATTTGGGTGTAGATGCATTAAAGAGAGATGCAGGTTACTGCTTCAATTATGCATATGTAACTCAAGATGGTGTTACAAATCCTACAAACAAAGATTTCTTAGCTAACTTATTCAAGAAAGACCCTGCTGGTACAAGTGTAGGAAGCTTACAAGGCTCTGCTCCAAAACACTTAACAGACAGAAACTTTACTCAAGATTACTGGACATTCCATTCTGGTGCATTACCAACTCTAAAAGGTTGTGATGGGCTAGAAGGAGGTCTATCAAATCAAATCAATGGTATTCGCAAAATTGAATTCCCTACAAATGTAATTGTTAAGAAAAACAATGTTGAAATTGCTTCTGGTTCAGAAGTTAAGAAAGGCGATGTTTTGACAATTAGCTATGTGGAAACAGAAAAGCACACTTGTGTAGAATTCAAGGTAAATGGCGAAGATGTTGTAAACAACACAATGTATATTGTAGAAGACAAAAACATTGAAATTATTTATCGCGAAAACCTAACACATTTTGATATCGCTATCGAAGTAGTTGGTGAAGGTACAGTTACACATCAATTTGGTTATGCTTTAAAAGAAACAAACACTTCATTTGCTATTGTTCCTGCTGAAGGTTATGCTTTACTAAACATTAGGGTAGTAGGAGCTAGTGGTACAGAATATACAGAATTTATTGCTGACGGATTCAAAATGCCAAGTGAAAATGTAACAGCTACATTTACATTTGCTCCTACTTATACAATTTCTGTTACAGCAGCAGATGTTGCAAGTGTAAGATATCAAACATTTATGTGGAGAGTTTACACCTCAAACGGTATTCCTGCAGGTGCTTTAGTTAAAATTTCTCCTGTGTTAAAAGATAATTATGTAGCAGATAGTATTATTGTAAAAGATGCTAGTGGTACAGAAGTTGCAGTTACAGGTTTTGAATTTGTAATGCCAGAAAGCACTGTAACAATCGAGGTTGTATACAAAAAATTAGGTACAGTTACAGTTCCTGCTAATGTAGTAGTTACTCAAAACTCAGAGCCAGTAGAAGCTGGTGCTAAAGTAGTAGAGGGTGCAACTGTTGCATTAGATATTACTCCAGCTACAGGTTATGTGGTAGAAACTATCATTGTAACAAAAGCTGGTGGTGGCACTGTAGAAGTTACAGGTAATACTTTTGTAATGCCTGACGATGATGTAACAGTAGAAGTTACTTATGTAGAAGAATAAGAAAAAAAGACTAACTTATGTTAGTCTTTTTTTGTGTAAAGAAACAAAAAAGCGATTGTAAAATCGCCTTTGTGCCTAAAATACATTGTGTATAACGGAATTAATAAATTTGTGTTATATACTACGAGTTTAGTGAAAAAATATTAAGTTTTTTGTTTATAACACCTATCTATGTGTTATGCTTACTAAATTATTCTTGTGGATTTGCTTTAGCTTTTTCAAATTCAGCAAGAACTGCTTTGTTAAGTTCTTCACGAGTAGGAGTGTTTAGTGGATGAGCAACATCTTTGTATTGTCCATCTGGAGTTTTGCGGCTAGGCATAGCTACAAAGTATCCTTGGTTTCCTTCTAAAACTTTGATGTCGTGAATCACGAAGCAATCGTCAATAACAATTGAAGCTACTGCTTTTAGTTTGCTATCGTCTTTTTGGATTAAGCGAATACGAATGTCATTGATTTTCAATTTAGTGTACCGTCCTTATATTAAATTCTAACCCTATTTTAGCAAGTATTATTAAATAACACAACTTTTTTAATATTGTTTTCATATATTATTTTATGATGAATATTTTAAAAAATGATGTAAAAAAAGTCTTTTTTATAGGTATAGGTGGTATTAGTATGAGTGCTTTAGCTCGTTTAATACATAGTTTTGGTGTGGAAATTGCGGGTAGTGATATGTCTGCAAATGACCAAATCAAAAGTATAAAAGATATTTGTAAAAAGATTTACATAGGTCACAGCGAGAGTAATATTTTGGAATATACACCTGATTTGGTGGTATATACTGGAGCGATTAAAGATAATAATCCTGAATTAAAAATGGCCAGAGAATTAGGGATACCAACAATGGAGAGGAGTGAATTTTTAGGGCTTATTTGTGATGTATATCAAAATGTGATAGCTATATCCGGCACTCATGGCAAAACTTCTACTACTGCAATGATATCAAATATTTTTGTTTGTGCTGGGCTAAATCCAACAGTGCATATAGGTGGTGTTTCGGTAAATTTTGAATCTAATTTGGTAGTGGGTGGTAGAGATTATTTTATTACTGAAGCCTGTGAATATAAAAGAAGTTTTGAGTATATACGATCTAAATGTGCTGTGGTTACAAATATAGAATGTGACCATATGGACTGTTATTCTAGCTTGAAAGATTTAGAAAAATCGTTTATAAAATTTTTGAACAATTCACAAATCGGTGTGGTGGAAAGTGATAGTACTCTTTTAAAGAGTATCGATACAAAATTATACTATACTGTAGGTCCAAATGGGGCTAATTTTGAGGCAAAAGACATTGTTAAGGTTGATGGTGGATACAAGTTTACTGTATACGAAAACGGCGAATTTTTGGCGAATTTTAGACTAAATATTATGGGTGAATACAATATAAAAAATGCACTGGTTTCTATTGCAGTGGCAAGGGTGTTTGGTATAGATATATTATCAATTTATGATGGGCTAAATAGCTATGCTGGGGTAGAGCGAAGAAACGAAAAAATAGGTCAAATAGATGGAACTTTGGTGTATGCAGACTATTGTCATCACCCTACAGAAATAGCTAATTCTCTTGCTAATTTTAAGGAAAATTTTGGGCGAGTATTGTGTATATTTCAACCACATACATATACTAGAACTGTGGCTTTATTTAAGGATTTTTGTGGGTGTTTTGGTGATGCTAAAAAAGTGGTAATATACAAGACTTATGCAGCTAGAGAAGAGTACAAATTTGAGGGGAGTGAAACATATTTGTATGGTAAAATAAAACACAAAAACAAACAACTGTGTATTGATGAAAAAGAACTTATAAATATAGTTAAAAGTGAAGCGAAAAATTATGATGTAGTGGCTATACTTGGTGCTGGAGATATGTACAATATAGTGAAAAATGGTATTTGATAAAAATAATGGTGTTCTTTTTGCAAGATTTGTGCCTTTAATCCTAAAATTTAAAAAAATTATGTTGACACAATTTATATTTATATATATAATAGTAGAGCAATTAAAAATAGAGGTAAAAAATCATGAAAGAAAACACACATCCAAATTATCATGAAGTAGAAGTTGTATGTGCTTGTGGTGAAAAATTCAAAACCAAATCTACTTATAATGGTAATGTTGTTAAAGTTGATATTTGCAGCAAATGCCATCCATTTTATACAGGAAAATCTAAAGTAGTTGACACCGCTGGTCGTGTAGAAAAATTCAAAAAAAGATACAACTTGGATTAATTCATTGAGAGAAAAAGAATATAGGCGTTTACCTCGTCTATATTTTTTTTAGTTTAATAAAAACATATGATTTCAATACAAAGTGCAAAGAAAGAGTTTAATCAAATTTTAAAAGAAAATGGTGTTGCTGATTATGAAAATAATGTAACACAAATTTTTTTGCATATCCTAAATTGTTCTAGGGTTGATTTGTTGATTAAAGATAGCATTAGTGTAGAAGAATATTCTCAGACAAAAAAGCTTGTTCTAAAGAGGGCTGATAGATACCCGTTACAATATCTAATAGGCGAAGTTGAGTTTTGTGGTAATAGAATAATGGTAAACCCAAATGTGCTTATTCCTAGAAATGAAACTGAGCAATTATGCGATATGATATCAAAAACTGCAGACAATAAGTCAGTACTAGACTTGTGTTGTGGTTCTGGCTGTATAGGGCTGGGTATAAAGGCTAATTCTAGTGCTGATGTAACTTTGGTTGATATCTCGCCTAAAGCCCTTACAGTGGCTAAAAACAATGCAAAATTGAATGGATTAGATGTAAAGGTTATAAAAAGCAATTTGTTTGATAAGGTAAAGGGTAAATTTGATATAATAGTGTCAAATCCACCATATATCAAAACAAAGGATTTGCTTGAATTACAACCAGAGGTAAAAAACGAGCCTATGCTTGCACTTGATGGTGAAGAAGACGGTTATGCTTTTTATAGAAGAATAATTGATGCTGCACCTAAGTATTTAAATCAAAATGGCGAAATATATTTTGAATATGGTGTGGGACAATCCAAAACAATAGAAAAACTATTGAAAAAAAACTTTGAGTGTATTAAAATACTTAAGGATTATTACAACAAAAATAGATTTATATATGCAAAATTAAAGGACATAGTATGTTAGATAAATTAAGAGCATATAAAGTTAGATTTGAAGAATTACAACAAGAAATTGTAAAACCAGAAGTAATTGCTGATAACAGACTTTATAAAAAACTTACACAAGAATACAATAATATTACTCCTATAGTAGAACTATACGAGGTATACAACAAAACCACCAACGATATCGCAATGGCTGAAGAATTAGTTAAGTCAGAAAAAGATAGTGAGATGGTTGGTCTTTTGTATGACGAAATTTACGAAAACAAAGATAAATTAGCTAAACTTACCGAAGAAGCAAAAATTCTTCTACTACCTGTAGACCTAAATGATGATAAGAATGTTATCATGGAAATTAGAGCTGGTGCTGGTGGAGAAGAAGCTAGTTTGTTTGGTATGGTTCTATTTAGAATGTATACTCGTTTTGCTGAGAGAAATCGTTGGCGAGTGGAAGTAATTGACATGAACGAAACTGAATTGGGCGGAGTAAAAGAAGCTAGCTTCCTTATCAAAGGAACTGGTGCTTACAAAAGGTTAAAGTTCGAAAGTGGAGTACATCGTGTACAAAGAGTTCCTGAAACTGAAAGCTCAGGTAGAATTCACACTTCCACAGCAACTGTAGCAGTATTGCCAGAGCAAGAAGATGTAGATATTGAAATCGAAGAAAAAGATTTGAAGATTGATACATACCGTAGTTCTGGTGCTGGTGGACAACATGTAAACAAAACTGAAAGTGCTATTAGAATTACTCACTTACCTACAGGCATTGTGGTTTCTTGTCAAGATGAAAGAAGCCAAATCAAAAATAGGGAAAGAGCTATGAGTGTCCTAAAGAGCAAATTGTATGATTTCTATCAAACACAAGCTGACGAAGAATATGCTAAGAATAGAAAAACTCAGGTAGGAACAGGCGACAGAAGTGAGAGAATAAGAACTTACAACTATCCACAAGGTAGACTAACTGACCACCGCATTAATTACACTGTATACAATCTAGATGCTTTCTTAGATGGCGATATCAATGACTTGATTGACAACTTGATAATGGCAGACCAAAAAGCAAAACTAGAACAATCATCAATGTAGTAATTAAAAACCATATTTAAGTTTCGTACACTTGAATATGGTTTTTTTTGTTTAAATAAAACCTAGTTCTCTTGCAAAATCTGCATAATTAAGTTACAATCTTTTAGAAAGGAAAAATTATGGATATTTCTACTACTGTAAACAACTTAATAGAGAAAAACAAAGCAAATATAAAGTTTGCTAGTTTTAACGATGAAGTAATTACAAAAGCATACGAACTACTAAACGATAAGTGTGCCGATCAGTCTGTATTTATCACAGAGGGTATGTGGTCTATACCTAAAATATTCGACAACAATTGCCAAGTAGAAGCTTTTATTTTTAATCCTGAAAGTATAAAAAGTGCCGATGGTATAAATGCTATCAAAACTTTTTTAGGTAAAACTAAAGTATATGTAATTAGTCAAAAAGTTCTAAATAGACTAACCAAAAGAAACGATGACAATGGTATATATTGCATTGTAAAAATGCCAGAGTACAATGTGGACAAAATTTTGAGTAAAGACAAAAGCATTGTATGTATACTAGATGGCATAGAGAAGCCTGGTAACATAGGTACCATACTTCGTACTAGCGATGCTACAAACATTGATTTGGTAATGGTAGTAAATCGTAGAGCTAAGGTTACAAATACTCAATGTGTCAAAGGTAGTATGGGGGCTATATTCAATGTACCTATCAAAACATATGCCAGTGTAAAAGATTGTTGGCGAGAGTTAGAAAAATATGGTTATACTATATATCTAGCAGATACCAGAGCTACAACAGATTATTTTAATTTCAAGTATGCAGACAAAACTGCACTTGTTATGGGCAGCGAAAGATATGGTATCAGTGAAGAGTGGTATAATAACAAACATGAATTATTAAAACTAAAAATGCTTGGTCAATGCGACAGCTTAAATGTAGGTGTTGCTACAAGTGTATTACTATACGATATTAAAATGAAACAATTAGGAGAATAATTACTATGAAAAATATTATACTAACTGCCGACCGTCCTACTGGCAGATTGCATATAGGACACTATGCTGGCAGTCTTATAAATAGAGTTAAAATTCAAAACGAAGGAAATTACGATAAAATGTATGTTATGATAGCAGATGCACAAGCATTAGGCGACAATCATGACAATATCCAGAAGATTAGAGACAATATCATAGAGGTTGCTATCGATTACCTAAGTGTAGGTATCGATCCAGACAAGGTTACAATATTCATTCAAAGTGAAGTTCCAGAGCTTACTGAACTTACATTTTACTATATGAATTTAGTTACACTTAGTCGTCTTACTCGTAACCCGACCGTAAAAGAAGAAATCAAATTAAGAAATTTTGAAACCAGCTTACCTGTAGGATTTGTAACATATCCTATTAGCCAAGCAGCAGACATTACTGCATTTGGTGCAAATATAATACCAGTTGGTGATGACCAACTACCTATGATAGAACAAACTAGAGAAATTGTAAGAAGCTTCAATAGTTTGTATGGCGAAACTTTGGTAGAACCAAAAGCTGTATTGCCAGAGCTAGAAGTTTGCCGTAGATTGCCAGGAACTGATGGCAATGCTAAAATGGGTAAGAGTTTAGGTAATGGTATATATCTAGCTGATGACGAAAAGACAGTAAATCAAAAAGTAATGAGTATGTATACCGACCCTGACCACATCAAAGTAAGTGACCCGGGTAAAATTGAAGGTAATGTAGTATTTACATACCTTGATGCATTCTCTACTGATGAACAAATTCAAAAGTATGCACCTGAATACAAAAATTTACAAGAAGTAAAAGATCACTATTCTCGTGGTGGATTAGGTGATGTAAAAGTTAAGAAGATTTTGATGGGTGTACTTAACGAAATCCTTACACCTATTAGAGAAAAAAGAGCATACTACGAACAACACAAAAACGAAGTATATGATATGCTATTTAAGGGTAGCGACGATGCAAGAATGGCTGCTCAACAAACACTTGATGCAGTTAAGAAAGCTATGGGTATCAACTATCGTGATATTTTAAAGAAATAATAAATGCAAAAAACACAGCAGATTTAGCTGTGTTTTTTTGTTGTTGTAAAAAAGTATAAAAAGTGATATTATGTAAGAGTAAACTATGTTGGGGGAATAATTATGGATTTATTAGGTGCAATTTCAAAAGTTAAAAATGAGTTTTTAAAGAAAAGTTTGAAAGAAAAAGATAAAGAACTTGAGAAGAAATTTGAAAAAGAATATAAAGAACTTCAGAGTTTGTTTGACGAAGTTGCTATAAAGGAAGAATATAGAAGATTTACTACTGAATATAGAACTTCTTATACAGCAGAGTATTTTGAAGGCAAAAAAATAATGAGTGATGATAAATACAATCAATTAAAGAAAGAATGGAGCAAAAGAGTTGGTGAGAACTTATTATCATTTAATGAAGAGGTTTTAAGAATTGAAATTGAATCAATTCAAGGAATAGATAGTGGATTGTCTCAAAAAGAAAAAGATGAACAAATTGAAGCACTTAAAGATTTATATAATAGGAAGTTTGCTGCAAGTAAAGATAAGAATAATTTTGAAAAATCTAGAAATGAGTTTTATTCTATGATTCAAAAAATGCCTAGAAAGAAACGAGAAAAATTATTAAAAGATATGATGAGTTCTAATGTTACAATATTTGATTATAAAGATAAGCTTACATTGGGGAAAGATGAGGAATAGCTTATGAAAAAAGTTTTAATTGATACAAATATTGTTTTTGATATTAGTAATGGATTTAAAAGCTCAGGTGTAGAAAGTTTTGATAAAAATAGTTCTAAAGTTGCTGAGAGAAATTTAAAAGTTAAACTTAATGCAAAACTGAATGCTGTTATTCAAGAAATAGATAAAGTTTTTAAAATGCCAAATGAAGAGTTCTTTAATACTATAAATGAAAGCGATAATTATAAAAAAGTTAATGATGCTTTAGTTAAATTGGCTTATACAAAAAATCTACCAATAGAACAAAAAATGAAAGTTGTATCTTTTTTAGAAAAGAATTTTAATAATTACAAAAATCGATTATCAAAAATTATTGAAAAAGAAGATGTTGCATTTAAAAATTATAAGAAGAAGCCTACAAAAGAGAAAATTGATGAGTGTGTTGAAGATTCATTAATATATAAAGCAAATATTGATGATAGAAAGAGTATATTGTCAAAAATTACTGATGACTTTTATAACTTAAGTAGTGAGTTTAATGCTGTAAAAATGTATAGAATGTCTCTAGAAAATAAGTTTGAATTAGTAATACAAGATATTGCTGAAAAAGAATTATTGTGTCATATTGTTGGTTCAAAAGAATATGTCGAAGGTTTAAAAAATGCAAAAAAACAGCTTAAAGAAAAGTTAAAAAAAGAAGCAAAAGAAAAAGGTGTTAAATTTGATAATAAGTCCTTTTTAAAAGCGAAAAAATGGTATTTATCGGATAAAGAAAAATTAAATAGAAATGATATAGCAAGTATTCTGTCTAATTGTTCCTTGTTAAAAATCGAAGGAGAAATTGCATCTTTTATTATAGAGAAATCTGCCAAGTTGCAAGAGATGGCAAATATGTCTAAATACAAAAATCGTATGGGGCAATATGGTGATGCTATTTTGGTTCTAACATCATATATTTCAGGTTATGATTTTGTTACTAATAATACAAAAGATTTTATGTCTACAAAGAAGGGCTTGCAATATAATAAAGAATTGTTGAAATGGGTTGATGCAGTGCTTGATGAGAAAATAATCGATAAAGATAAGGGTATTCAGTTTTATGAAGAACTAGAAAAAGATCAAGAACCAAAAGCTGTAACAACAAGTAAGAAACTAAAACAAAAAGATACTCCAAAACATATAAGAATAGAGAATATGATTTTTGAAGAGTATAATAAATTTTTAAGAGCTCAGGGTAAGAAAGAAATTTCTTTAGATAATTTTAGGCATGGAATTGTGTATGGAGTTGCTGATTTTGTTGATACATACGATAAAGTTTACAAAAAGCCAGAACTATTTGATTCAAAAGTGGTAGAAACAAAAGATGCAAAAACAGATTTTGCTTATAAAAAACAAGAAGTTTTGGTTTTTAAAAAAGAGGGCGGTTTGTCTAAATAAAAAAGACAGCTTATATTAAGCTGTCTTTCTTCGTTGTTGTAAAAAAGTATAAAAAGTGATATTATGTAAGAGTAAAGTATGTTGGGAGAATAATTATGGCTAAAGTAAAATCTTACGAAGAAGAAGTGGCAAAGATTGAAAATGATTTGAGAAAAAATTATGAGAAAAGTTTGAAACATCTTACTAAAGAAGAAAAACTAGAAAAAATGAAAGCTTATGATGAAATGGTGGAGAGGGAAAAAACCAATAGTGCAAGATATAAACAACTAACAAAGTCGTTGGAGAATCAAAGAACTGCTGAAAGTGAAAAGCTTGAAAAAATGACTGAAGATGAGGAAATGGAGTATTGGGCTAAAGAATTAAATTTGGCGACAGAAGATGTTAAAAATTTTAATAAGGTAAAATCTGTAAGGGTAAAGAAAGGTGAATAACTTATGGATAAACATAAAATTGCCTTTATCCAATTATTTTGAAGTTACAGAATTATCAAAAGAAGATGCTATAGATTTGGGTGTGCGAGATGCGAAATATTTTAAAGCTGTAACTATGGTTTCTTCTAAAAAAGAGGAAGTTACAAAGTTAGCAATGTCTAGATAATAAAAAAGACAGTTTGTTTAAACTGTCTTTTTTTCTGTTATCTATTGCACCCACAGCCACAGCTGTTGCAACCACAATTATTGTTACAACCACAGCTGTTGTTACAGCCACAGCTAGAGTTTGTAAGCAGGTTGTTGTTTGATAGTGATAATAGTAGTAGCAATAAGAAGTTTGTGTTGTTGTTTAGATTTGTGTCGGTAGCAGTAGTGAAAATTGATAATAATAATATTAGTAGTACATTGTTTGAAAAGTTCATTAATTCCCTCCGTTTTTACAAAATTTGATATTATTAACTAATATGTTTTATGATATATTTTTGTGAAAAAATTGAATTACAGTTAAAATTGTAAGTACAAAAAGTTTTTAAATAAAGGGAAATTATTATGAAAGATTTGATTGTATTGCCTAGTACACAAAAAGATGTTTTGAGTGAATATATGCCTAACGATGCTATATTAAAGAAGTTGGCTAATTTTTTTAGTATGTTTTCGGATTCTACTAGGGTTAAGATTATTACTGCACTTTGTTTGGGTAAAATGTGTGTAAATGATTTGTCGGTTACACTAAATATCAATCAAACTACGGTTAGTCACCAGCTAAAGTTTCTAAAAACCTTTGGTGCAGTCAGTAGCGAGAGAGATGGTAAAATAATATATTACTCAATCAAAAATGAAAGAATCAATGATGTAATGCTGGGTGGTGTAAATTACCTACTGCAAGCATAAAAACAATTAGTTGTAATTTTTAGCTTAATTGATTATAATTAATTTGATGAATAAATATATAGACAGCATTAAAGAAAGGGTTCACAACTTGCCGATGAATCCTGGTGTATATATAATGCGAGATGAATACGGCACAATAATTTACATAGGTAAAGCTAAGCACTTGAAAAATAGGGTTAGTTCTTATTTTTTGAACACTATCAAACAACCCAAAGTACAGCTAATGGCTGATAGTGTAAAGACTTTTGACTATATCATTACAAACTCTGAATTAGAAGCTCTAAATTTAGAAGCAAATCTAATCAAGAAACATCAACCATTTTACAATATATTACTAAAAGACGGCAAAGCACACCCGTTTTTAAAAATTGATTTAAGACAAGATTATCCTGTAGTAGAACTTACTAGAAGGTTAAAAAGAGATGGTGCTAAGTATTTTGGACCATATTTTGGTGCAGTAAATGGCAGAGAATTATTAGACTTTGTAAATACTACATTTTCACTTAAGACTTGCGGGTTAAACCTAAATAAAGGTAAAATAGCCAAAAGAGAGTGTTTAAATTATCAGCTGGGATTATGTTATGCTCCATGTACAGGTAGGATATCTAAGGAAGATTATAGAAAAGAGATAGACAAAGTAATTGCTTTTTTAAATGGAGAGACAGGATATGCTAAAAAGGTGCTTGAACAAAAAATGGTAGCTTGTGCAGAAACAGAGAATTTTGAAAAAGCAATAGTGTATAGAAACAATCTAAAAATGGTTAATCTTCTAAACGAAAAAATGATTACAGAGCTTACTAATGCTAGTGATATTGATATATTGGGGTACTTTACTAATGGGGTAACTTCGGTTGTATCGGTACTAGTGGTTAGAGCCGGCAAGATAATGGGTCTAAATAACTTCAATGTAGTAGATATTAATATCAATGTAGAAGAAGTTTTGACCGACTTTATTACACAATATTATCCTAATAACTCTACAGTGCCTACAGAAGTTGTGTTTCCAGTAGAACTAGGCGATTTGGTAGAAAGTTACTTGAATCAATATACCAAAAATAAAGTAAAAATCACTGTGCCTAAAATAGGTATAAGGAAGAAATTGCTTACCATGGCAGAAGTGAATGCCAAAGAGTATCTAGAAAAGAACACTGAGAAACAAAAACTTGCAGAGCAAAAAACTATAGGTGCAGTAAAAGCTCTGAAAGAGAGATTGAATTTGCCAGAGTTGCCTATAAGGATAGAAGGTTTTGATATTTCAAATATTAGTGGCACAAATATGGTTGCTAGTATGGTTGTGTTTACTAACGGAGAACCAAATTATTCGCATTATCGTAAATTTAAAATCAAGACAGTTGTAGGTGAGAATAACGACTTTGAGTGTATGAAAGAAGTTCTTACTCGAAGACTGGGAGAACTAAGTGGTGATGATGTGAGCTTTTCTACTAGACCAAATTTGATATTGATAGATGGCGGCAAAGGTCAGCTAAGTTATGCTTATAGTGTGCTTAATAGCTTTGGTCTAAATATACCTATGATTTCGCTAGCAGAGAAAGACGAAATTATATTCCGTCCTAATGAGAGTGAAGGTGTAGTGCTTAGCAAAGACGACTATGCTCTAAAATTACTGCAAAGGGTTAGAGATGAGAGTCATAGATATGCTATTACATTCCATAGAAGTTTAAGAAATAAGAATGCATTAGTCAGCGAGCTTAGCAAAATTGTAGGGGTTGGTAAAGTAAAAGAAATGGCTATACTAAGCCATTTTAGAGATATAAACAAAATCAAGAATGCCACAAAAGAAGAACTAATGCAGGTTAAGGGAATATCTTCTAAATTTGCAGATTTGATATATGATTATTTCCATAAAAATTAACATATTTTAATCTCCTTTGAATAAATATTTAAAGGAGATTTTTTATGTTATTTGCACTTAAAAAAATTATTAAAAATGGTAAGGTTAATAGAAACGAATGTATGGCTAAACATACAAGTTTCAAAATTGGCGGCAAAGCCAAATATTTTGTAGAGCCAGCTAGTGTGGAAGAATTGCTGGACTTATTAGACTATCTAAAAATAAAAAAGAAAAAACATTTTATTTTGGGTAATGGTACAAATATTGTTTTTACTAGTAATAGGTATAATGGTGTGGTAGTTAGTCTTTGTAGATTAAACCAAATTAGAAAGTACGATGGATATATACAAGTATTTGCAGGTGTTAGTCTAAATAGGTTGTGTTATTTTTTTAAAGAACTTAATTTGGGTGGGGTAGAAGATGCCTTTGGTGTACCAGGTAGTGTGGGTGGTGCTGTAGTGATCAATGCTGGTGCATACAATTTTGAAATGAAAAATGTGGTATTAGGAGTATTAGCGATAGTTGATGGCAAGGTGAGATATTTGACAAAAGAAGAGTGTGGTTTTGGTTATAGGAATAGTAGATTAAAAGGTAGTGTGGTCATCAGTGTGGACATAAACTACACAGATGGTTGTAACGAAATTAGAATGACAGAGGTAATGAATATGCGAAAACAAAATCAGCCATTGGATTTGCCTAGTGCTGGTAGTGTATTTAAACGATGTGATGGTTTGATTGTAAGCAAGATGTTAGACGAAATGGGATACAAGGGAACTTCTGTAGGTGGTGCTATGGTTAGCGAGAAGCATGCTGGGTTTATAGTAAATAGTGGTGGTGCTACTAGCAGTGATGTAAAATCCCTAATTTTAGGTATAAAAGACAGGGTTAAAAGGGAAAAAGATATAGAACTGGAAACAGAAATTGAGTTTGTTGATTAGATATGTATAAAATTAACAATTATATTAAATTTGGGTTTCTATTTGTCAAAATAATTTTGAAAAATATTTTAATATGTTATAATTAAAAGACTTTAAAAATTTACATAAATATTATTTATGTAATTTTTTATGTGCAAAAAGGTAAAGGTGTAACTAATGAGATTATTTGGAGATTATCATACCCATACAATTTATTCTGATGGCAAATCTACTATAGAAGAAAATGTGCGAAGTGCAGTAAATAAAGGTTTGAAGCAAATTGCTATTACAGACCACTCATTTTCACATATGGCAAATGGTATAAGTAGAGATGGTTACAAAGAACAAACCGAAACCATCAAGGAATTGAGAGAAAAATACAATATCGATATTTTGCATGGTGTAGAAACCAATTTGACTAGTCTAGATGGCGATATAGATGTATTTTCAGATGAGCGAAAAGACTTCGATATATTGGTACTAGGTTATCACTATAGTTACAGACCTTTAAGTTTTAAAAATTTCTTTAATTTCTGGTTGCCATGCTTCTTGGGGGTTAATACCAAAAAGAGAATTGCACTAAATACTCAAGCATACATAAATGCAATCAAAAAAAATGAGATAGATATTGTCGCTCATCTAAATTACAGGGTAAAAGTAGATCCAGTAGCCATAGCTATGGTTGCTAAAGAAAACAATACATACATTGAATTAAATACCAGACATGCTGAAGAGCTTAGTGATGAGCAATTACAAGCTATGGTAAAAACTGGTGTTAAGTTTATTGTAAATACAGATTCTCACTTCTATGAGAATATTGCAAAACCAAATAGGGTATTTGCAATTATCGAAAAACTAAAGATACCTACCGAACAAATTGTAAATATGCACGATTTGCCTAGGTTCAAAAATTACAATTTAGACAAAAAGTATTAGGAGTTTGTGATTTATGTCATTCGCACTTGATGCAAAACACGAAGTTTTAAAAGTTGAAATAAAAGATGATTGTTGTGCAATAGCATATCTAAGTGCTCTTATAAAGGGTGCAGGTCAATTATCATTATCTACAGGGAAACACACTGTGGCTATTCATACCGATATGCCAGAGCTTTTTGATGTAGTAAATAATATCATCAAGCAATATTATGGTGAAGAATGTACACTATGTTTGGCAGAAGAAAATATAGGTTTCAAAATAATTAAGTACAAAATTACTATACCTAGCAGTATTAGTGAAAAAGTGCTTTTTGATTGTGGAATACTAGAAGTAGATGACCAAAACAATGTTACTTTCACAAATGGAATTAGTCCTTTTGTAATTCAAGGAGATTGTTGCAAGGTTAATTATATAAGAGGAGCATTCCTAAGTTGTGCCACAAGCAATATTGTTATCAAAAACTATGATAACGAAAACAAAAGCAATAGTGGATATCATTTAGAGTTTGTATTTAATTTTGAAGAAACAGCTAAGGATTTTTGCGAATTACTAAAGAATTTTGATATCAATGCCAAAACCACAGTTAGAAAAAACAACCCTTTAGTGTATATCAAAGAATATCAGGTAATATGTGATATTTTGGCTTTGGTAGGAGCTAACAAGGCTGTTTTGGAATTACAAAATGAAGCAGCTATTAGAGATTTGAGAAACAATGTAAATAGACAAACAAATTGTCTAAATGCTAATTTAAATAAAATGGTTCAAGCTAGTGTAAAGCAAGTAGCTGCTATCAATTTAATCAAAGAAACTATAGGATTTGAAAGTTTAGACGAAAGTTTGCAGGAATTATGCTTGATTAGACTAGCAAATCCAGATGAACCACTAGAGAAGTTAAGACTGCTATATTCTGAGCCAGTAAGTAAGAGTGGTATCAATCATAGATTTAGCAAAATCTTAAAAATTGCTGAAAAAATAAAGAGTGAATTAGAAGAAGATAATAAGGAGTAATAAATGGGCAATTTTGTGCATTTACATGTTCATACCGAATATAGTTTGTTAGACGGTGCTGCCAGAATCAAAAAACTTGCCAAAGTGTGTAAGGAATACGATATGCCAGCAGTGGCTATTACTGACCATGGTAATATGTATGGTGCAGTTGCCTTTTTTGATGCCTGTGAAGCAAATGGGGTAAAAGCAATATTTGGTTGTGAGTTTTATACTTGTGATGACCTAACAGTAAAGCAAGGTAAAACAAAATTAAACCACTTAGTGCTTCTTGCCAAAGATGAAGTGGGTTATCACAACTTATGTCATCTAAATACCATTGCATTTGAAGATGGATACTACTACAAGCCTCGTATTGACCACAAAGCACTAGAAAAACATAGTGAAGGTTTGGTGTGTTTGAGTGCATGTCTAGCAGGTGAAATACCACAGCTTATTTTACAACGAAGATTTGACGAAGCAGAAGAACAAATTTTGTGGTTTAAAAACTTGTTTGGCGAAGACTACTATCTAGAACTTCAAAATCATGGATTAGAAGAACAACTTATAGTAAACGAAAAACTAAGAGAATTTGCAAAGAAGCACAATATAAAAACGGTAGCAACAAACGATGCTCACTATATATATCGTGAAGATGCAGAGATGCAAGATGTACTTATGTGTGTACAAATGCAAAAAACATTAGACGACCCTGACAGAATGAAATTCTCTAATGATGAGTTTTATTTCAAAACTGAGGATGAAATGCGACAAGCATTTCCTAATGATCCAGAAGCAATTACAAATACTTTAGAAATTGCAGACAAATGTAACTTCAAACTTACTTATGGTAAGTATATGTATCCTAAGTATAAACCAGTTACAGGTCAAGAACCAAAAGACTACTTTAGAGATTTGATTGAAGCTGGTCTTAAGAAAAAATATAAACAAGAAACTCAAGAAATTAGAGATAGAATAGAGTATGAAATTGAAACTATTTCTAGACTAGGTTATGTAGAATATTATCTTATAGTGTGGGACTACATCAATGCTGCTAGAGAAAGAGGTATATCTGTAGGACCAGGCCGTGGTTCTGGTGTAGGTAGTATTGTAGCTTACCTTATGGGTATTACTGATGTAGACCCTATTAGATATGGTCTGTTCTTCGAAAGATTCCTAAACCCAGAAAGAGTTAGTGCTCCCGACTTTGATATCGACTTTGAAGACTCTCGTCGTAGTGAAGTGTTTGAATATGTAAAAGAAAAGTATGGCGAAGAAAAGATTTGTAAAATAATTACATTCGGTACAATGGCAGCAAAGAATGCCATCAAAGATGTAGCGAGAGTTTTGAGGGTCCCATATGCTGAAGTAGATAAAGTTACCAAAGCTATTCCAAATAGTGTAAAAAGACCAAATATTATCGCAAAATGCTTTGGTATTGGCAGAAAACCCGACGATCCTGACGAAAGTATACCAGAACTTTTAGAAATGTATAACAACAACCCTGATATCAAGAAGGTTGTAGATATCGCATATAAACTAGAAGATAGCCCTAGACAAACCGGTATTCATGCTTGTGGTGTAATCATCGGTGGTGATGTTTTGAGTAAGCATATTCCACTAGCACAAAACGGAGATATCGTTACTAGCCAATATGTCGGCGGTGAGCTAGAGCATTTGGGATTGCTTAAAATGGACTTCTTAGGACTACGAAACTTGAGTGATATCAAGCAAGCCATCGAGATGATAAAAGAGAATCATGGTGTAGATGTTAAGTTTGATGAACTAGGTACAGACGACCCAGAAGTATACAAACTTATTTCTACAGGTAACACCAAGGCTATATTCCAAATTGAAAGTACAGGTTTCCAAAAGTTTATGAGAGAACTTCAACCAACCTGTCTAGAAGATATTATAGCGGGTGTGTCACTATATCGTCCTGGTCCTATGGATAGTATTCCTACATTCGTACACAACAAACATTATCCACAAGATATTACATATATTAGTCCTATCATGGAGCCTATCTTGAGTGTAACTTATGGCTGTATCGTGTACCAAGAGCAAGTTATGAAAATAGTTCAAGAACTTGCAGGATATACTTTAGGTCGAGCAGATAGTGTTCGAAAAATGATGGGTAAGAAAAAGCTAAAAGACTTACAAGCAGAGAGAGAAGTGTTTATCAATGGTTGCGAACCTGCTAATGGTAAACCAGGTGTAGATGGTGTAGTTAAAAGAGGTATTGACCCTGTAGTAGCAAATAAACTATGGGACGAAATGGAGAAGTTTGGTTCTTATGCATTTAATAAATCCCATGCTGCAGCATATGCCCATGTTACATATCAAACTGCATGGTTAAAAACTTTCTACGAACCAGAGTTTTTGACTGCAGTACTAAACAACCGTATTTTAATTAGTGATGAAATCAAAAACTATGTTACTTATGCTAAGGAAGAAAAGATAGATATTCTTCCACCAGACATCAACAAATCTAAGACAATGTTTAGTTGTAACAAAGATGGCTCTATCCGGTTTGGTTTGGCTGCATTAAAGGGTGTAGGAATCAATGTAATCGACACCATTATTGCTGAAAGAGAAAGATGTGGCGAATTTAAGAATATTGTTGATTTTGTAAATAGATTTGATAGTGTGGTATTAAACAAGAGAATAATGGAAAGTTTGATACTTAGTGGTGCATTTGATTGCTTTAAAGTAAATCGTTCACAATTAATGCAAGTGTATACCACCTTGTTAGAAAGGTCTAATAGTGATAGAAAAACCAGAGCTTCTGGACAATGCAGTTTGTTTGATGATTTACTAAAAACTGATGTTGTAAACGATATCACATATCCAAACATTCCAGAATTTGACGAACAAACCAAATTAAAAATGGAAAAAGAAGTAGTAGGTGTATATATTTCTGGTCACCCACTAAGCAATCACTCTAATAGATTTGCCGAATACAATTTGACAGCTGATATGCTAGATGTTGAAGAGGTAGATGGAGAAGAAATAGAAGAGAGTGAAGAAGATACAACCACATACGAGGGTATAACTGACGGAATGGAAGTAACCTGTGGTGGTATTGTAGTAGAAATCAAAAAGCTACTTTCAAAAAGAGACAAAAAAGAAATGGCATTTGCTAAGGTGGAAGATTTGTATGGTACTATTGACCTTATGTTCTTCCCACAAGCATATGCTAAATTAAAAGACAAACTACTTTATGACTCACTTGTAACTATACATGGTAAATTAAGCATTCGCAGTGGTGAAAAGCCAGTGGTAATGGTAGACAATATTACACCATGGGAGTTAAAAGAAGAAGTCAAAGAAGAAGTGAAAGTTCAAACATTGTATCTAAAATATGATGTTTCAAACATTGCTATACATGATGAAGTGTACAATACACTATTAAATTATCCTGGTAATAGCCCTGTTATAGTGGTTGATTTAAACAACAAACCATTTAAATTAAACTTAAAAGTTTGCCCATCTACATTCTTGATAAACGAACTTCATGCATATTTAAAAGATGAGTTTATCAAATTGAAGTAGTATGTAGCATATATTAGTTGTGAAAAACAAATATTGTGTGCTAAACTTTTTGTAGGAGATTAGATTTATGATAAAAATAGCTGTTTTGTGTAGTGGCGGCGATAGTCAAGGTATGAATACTTGTGTTCAAGCAATTGTAAATATGGCTACAGTCCACGGTATTATGGTAATGGGAGTAAGAAGGGGATATCAAGGTCTTATAGAAGGTGATTTGGTACAACTTACTCGTGAAAGTGTAGCAAATATAGGAACATTGGGTGGTTGTGAGCTAAAGGTTTCTAGATGCCCAGAATTTATGACTGAAGCAGGTGTAAAGAAAGGCTACGATGTATTACAAAAAAATCGTATTGATTACTTAATTGTTTTGGGTGGCGATGGTTCATTTAGAGGTGCTATCGACCTAGAAAGAATGGGTGCTAAAGTCATAGGTATACCATGTACTATTGACAATGATTTGTTCTACACAGACAAAACTTTAGGGTTTGATACAGCTGTAAACAATGCAGTATCTGCTATCGACAATATGCATCAAACTATGGCTGCAAACGATAGAGGACTTGTGGTAGAAGTTATGGGTAGAAATTGTGGACATTTAGCATTGAATGCTGCTGTAGCAGTAGGTGCACATTCTCTAGCTGTAAAAGAAATGGGTTGTCCACTAGAAGAAGTGGTTATTGATGTAAAACATTGCTTATTTAATGGTGTAAAGAGTCCTATTGTTGTAGTAAGCGAAGCTATGGATTATACAGTAGAAGATGTAAGAAAAGCTATTGAAAAAGAGTGTGGCATAGAATGTCGTGCTTGTGTAATAGGATATTTGCAAAGAGGCGGTACACCTAGTGTATTTGATAGAACATTTGCTACTCAATTAGGTATCAATGCTATTGAGCTTATATATCAAGGAATTTCTGGTGTTGCACTAGGAATTAGAAATAGCAATATTTTCTATATGAAATTGGAAGAAGTGTATAACTTAAAAGACGAATTTAACAAGTTGTTATACAAACAACTTAGAAGTCTACACAATTTAAAATAACAAAAAAGATATGCGAAAACTCGCATATCTTTTTTTAGAAATCATTGTGTCTACTATTGTTTGTATATGATGGATTAGAGGAGTTTTGGTTGTAATCATTGTGATTGTCTCGCATATGTCTAGGTTCGTAGTGTTGGTTGTCTAATTGATTACCAAATCCATTAAAGTTATTTTCGTAATGATATGATTTACTTGTTTCTGCCGCTGCATGACTTCTTCTTGTAGACAGTATTTCTTGATCACTTTGTTTTTTGCCATCAATTTTTAGACTGCCTTTGCCTTTGATTATGGCATATACTAGCCAAATAGAACTTATGCCTATTAGTGCATATATTATTCTAGAAAACACATTGGCTTGAGAACCAAATAGTCCTGCGACAAAGTCGTATTGTAGTACACCTATGCAAAACCAGTTTATAGAACCTGCTAGTGTCAAAATAAAACATATTAATGAAATCATAATTTATATATCCTTTTTTGTATTGTTAATATGTATTATTTGTAAAATGTTTTGTTTTATACATAAAAAAGAATGTTGATTTTAGCCAACATTCTCTAATACTAATTTTTCAAAATCTACAGATTCTACAAAGTCCTCTTTAAAGAACCTAGTGCTTTTGTATACTGTAAAGTCTATAATGTGTTTGTCTAGAACCACTGGTGTTGGTATATCTAGACCATATGCTATTTCTCGCACATATTCATCAAATATATGGTAGTCGTAATTTTGTACTGTAATTTCGTGGCTTTTTACTATTTTGCCATCGATTATTATCTTTGCCCAAATCCTAATCATGGTATATCCTTAATTAATTGTGATAATTAACTATATAATAAAAAATTTTTTTAATCAAGTAATTGACAAAGTTAACTAAATTATATATAATACATCGGCAAATTAGAAAAAAGGTTGGAGCCACCATGGTTTTGGCCTTTTTCGTTTGTTTGCACGATTTTAAGTTTTTTGCATATATTAATTTGGTATTGCATATTAATTATCTTGACAATATTAAAAATAAAATATATATTTAAGACTTAAAATGGTTTAAAATTTTTAGGAGGAAACAATTATGGCAAACGAAGTATTTTTGACTAAAGAAGGCTACAAAGAACTAGAAGAGAGACTTGAATATCTAAAAACCACAGCAAGAGTAGAAGTTGCTAACAAAATTGAAGTTGCTCGTAGTTTTGGCGATATTAGCGAAAACTCAGAATACGATGCAGCTAGAGAAGAAGAAGCTTTGGTAGAACAAGAAATTCAACAACTACAAAATACACTTCGCAACGCCAAAATTATAAATAAGGCAAAAGTAGACACCACAAAAGTTAGCATTGGCTCAACAGTTGTTGTTGATGATTTAGAATTTGGCGACGAATTAACCTTCAAGATTATGGGCAGTTTTGAAGCAGACCCTGTAAATGGTATGATTTCTAACGAAAGTCCATTGGGTAAATCTTTGCTAGGTGCTGTTGTAGGTCAAGTGGTAAGTGTTACTACACCTGGTTCAATCTCTAAGTACAAAGTTAAAGACATTAGAGCTTAATTAGTTAAAAAAGAAGTAATCAAATCGATTACTTCTTTTTTCTTTTATTTTTCTTCTTTAACTTCTTCTGATTGTTCTTCTGTAGCCACTTCTTCAGTTTTTACTACTTGTTTTTTATTTACTTTTACAAATGAGAATACTACTAGGGCTAATGCCATAAATATAGCAGCATATGGGAAGAATGCTTTGTAACCCAAGAAATCCATTACAAAACCTATAATGATAGGTGTAATACTTTGAGCTATTTGGCTAGCAGAATAATAGTATCCGGTAAATTTGCCTAAGTTTTTGTTGTTGCTAAGTTCTACGAACATAGGGTATGAGTTTACATTGATAATTGCCCAACCAACACCTGCTACTGCAAATAGTGCGATTAGTGCAAAACCGAATTTTGTAACAAATAGTGCAGCAAATAGAGATACAATCATTAGGCCTAAACCTAAGATAATGCTATTTTTTCTGCCGATTTTTTCTGATAAGTATCCTGTAGGTAGGAAGGCTACCAAACTAGCTACTGCTAGTACACTGGTTGCTAGACCCCAACTGTTTGTTTGTAATACATTTTTTGCATACAAACTACCAAATGTTTCTACGGCATTGAATGCAAAGTACCATAAGAATACACTACCTATTAATAACCATAGGTTAATTTTGTCAGCTTTGCCTAGTGGTTTGTCTTCGGTTATGGCTTCCATAGTTTCGCTTAGTTTTTCGCCTTCAGCCATTTCGTCTTTCATTTCTTCAACGATTTTGTTTTCTTTGATTTTTAGTACTAGTATGATTAGTGCTACAGCCATAAGGAAACTAACTATAACGAATGGCCAAATTGTAACTTCTCTAACAAGTGTGATGCCATCAGCTTGTTTTTTGGTGAATACCATAGTAAGTAATGCACCGATGATAGCACCGATATATCCTACAAAGTTAATAATTGCATTTGCTTTTGCTCTTAGTGGTTTTGGTGTAACATCTGGCATTAGTGCTACACTAGGGCTACGATATATATTCATAGCTATCAAGATAAGTGCCATTAGGATAGCAACACCAACCAAACTATTTTTGATATATAGTATAGATATGAATGGGAATGCAATCAAAGAGATGACTGTGCCTATGATAATATAAGGCATTCTTTTGCCTAATTTTGTATTTGTTTTGTCTGACAAAGTGCCAAACAATGGCAACATAAACAATGCCAAAATATTGTCCATAGCCATTATAATACCTATTAGATAGTTATAATCTCCGGCACCAAAGGTTGATTTTAGTAGTTCTTCTAGAAACATAGGGCAGTAGTAATTGTATACTTGCCACAACATAAGAATAGTGAAGAATGCAAAACCTATATAAAAGGTTCGCTTATTGTTGAGTTTTAACATAATCCCTCCCATATTGTTAATCACAATTACATTTTAACAAATAAAATAAATTTTAACAAAATAATTATTAAAATAAAAAAATTATTTTAAATTTTTTAAAATAAATATTACCCTTTAAAGGATTAGTTGTTTGTAAAGTTGTGATTAATATGTTAAAATATTTACGATGGAATTTTGTGATTTATATTCAAAAAGTGAATTAAAAAATATTGTTAATAATGATATAGATAAAAACATGCTAAACCATGCTTATCTTTTGTGTGGTCAAGATGAGATTTATCTAAGCTATTTAGCTAAAGAATTTGCAAAAAATATTTTGTGTGTTAGTTCTGGTTGTGGTGTGTGTCCTGCTTGTATCAAGATAGAAAAGGGTGTGCATAGCGATGTTTTGGTGTATCCAAAAGATAGTAGCAAGGGATTAGTGGTAGATGATATAAATGAGATTGTGGAGAATTCATATATCTATCCACTAGAAGGTGACAAAAAGATATTTATATTAAATAATTTTGATTTGTCTACATCACAAGCTCAAAACAAGCTACTAAAAACTCTAGAAGAACCACCAAAGACCTGTTTGTTTATTTTGACAACTACAAACCCATCAAACATACTAAATACTATCAAAAGTAGGTCAAAAAGTTTGTCTATACCACTACTTGGTAGTGATGATGTCCAAACATTTATACTTAAAAATAGTTCGTTTAAACCTAAAGAAGTTCAACCATTTGTATCTTCTAGTCAAGGTAATTTAACCAAGGCTGTAAAGATAATAAATGATGATAACTTTTTAAAAATTAAAGATTTGGCATTAAATACTGTGCTTAAGCTTACCGAAAGTGGTGAAATTCTAAGATATAGTAGTCAAATTTTAGGGTTTAAAGATAGGATAAAAGAAATATTTGATGAATTGAGCTTGGTCTTTTTAGATGTAATGTATGCAAAGACAGGTCTAGAAGACAAGGTTGTTAATCAATCAAAACTTGCAGAATATAAAAATTCTAAATATAGTGTAAAAGCACTAAAAATCATATATAGCAAAGTATTAGAAGCCCAAAACAAACTAGATTGTAACTGCAATCCTACTACAGTTGTTGATGGATTTTTGATCACTATGCTGGAGGTAAAACATAAATGGAAGTAGTAGGAATAAAGTTTAGAAATAATTGCAAAGAATACTATTTTGCACCTAATGGATTTAAACTTGCTGTAGGAGAAAAGGTTGTTGTAGAAACACCTAATGGCAATACTATAGCTACTGTTGTTAGTGCAAATATGGATGTAGAAGAAGAAAAACTAGTTGCTCCACTATCAAATGTAGTTAGAGTAGCTACTCAAAACGATATCAAAACTATGGAAAAGCTAGAGAGTAGACATGGCGAAGTGCTAGAGACTACCAAAGAACTTATACTAAAACACAATCTAGATATGAAACTAGTGGATTGTGAATTTACTCTAGATGGTCAAAAGATAGTAATTACCTATGTTTGTGAAGATAGAGTGGACTTTAGAGAATTAGTAAAAGATTTGGCTAGTAAACTAAAGAGTAGAATCGAACTAAAACAAATAGGTATTCGTGACCAAGCCAAGGTTGTGGGTGGCATAGGTGCTTGTGGCGAAATCTGTTGCTGTAATAGATACTTAAATAATTTTGATAAAGTATCTATCAAAATGGCTAAAACTCAAAATTTAAGTCTAAATCCAACCAAAATAAGTGGTATTTGTGGTAGATTGATGTGTTGTCTAAGCTACGAAAATGAAGTTTATGCTGATGCAAGCAAATATATGCCTAAAGTAAACTCTAAGGTAAAAACACCAGATGGTAATGGTACTGTAGTATATAACAACCTTTTAAAGAAACAATGTGATGTTAGGTTAGAAGGTGATGATGTTATGGTAAAAACATATCCAGTAGCAGATATCAAGTATGAAGGCAAAGTAGAAGAGGAAAAACAAGATACTGATGCTGTCAACTTCGTAAAAGAAAGTGAATTGAAAGGTGATAGTCCACAATTTGCTTATATAGGCGAAAAGGTTGAAGTGGAAGAAGGTAAAGAGCCTGTTGTAGAGGCAAAAGTAGAAAATAGAGATAATCAACCTAGAAATAATAAAAGATTTAAGAAACATTTCAAGAAAAATGCTAAAAGATAAAGAAAGATTAGATGATTTACAGTTTAATAATTTGTACATAATCCAAAATCCAGACTTGTACTGTTTTACATCTGATGCTGTAGAGCTTTGCAATTTTGTAAAGGCTGGTGTCAAAGATAGAATAGTGGATTTGTGTAGTGGTAGTGGTGTTATAGGTATACTTGCTCAAGCTAAGACTAAAGCAAAATATACATATCTGGTAGAATTACAACCAGAAATGGCAGATATGAGCAAGAGAAGTATAGAGTACAATAAACTAGAAAATATAGAAGTTGTAAATATGCCATTACAAAATGTACACAAACATATCGGTACAGGATTTGAAGTTGTGGTTTGCAACCCACCATACAAAATTCACGATGGTGGCGAACTGTCTGAAAAGAAAGAGATTGCAATATGTAAGCACGAAATTACAGTTACACTAGAAGAGATTGTTGCAGAAGCGAGTAAGCTACTAAAATTTGGTGGTAGATTTTATACTGTAAACAAAGAAGAAAGATTAGTAGACTTGTTTTGCTATATGCGAAAGTATGGTATAGAGCCTAAGGTGCTTAAATTGAGAAATGGTATCAAAGGAGCAAATATTATACTGGTAGAAGGTAAGAAAGGAGGAAAAAGTGGACTTGTAATCCACAATTAATATGCTTTATTTAGTAGGTACTCCTATAGGGAATTTGAAAGAATTTAATAACTATGCAGTAGAGATTTTAAATAGTGTAGATTATATATTGTGTGAAGATACTAGAACTAGTTCGGTACTATTAAATCATTATCAAATAAAAAAACCACTAAAGAGTTATCATAAATTCAATGAGAGAGAAATGATAAACAAAGTGGTAGGGGATTTGCAACAAGGCAAGAATGTGGCACTTATATCTGATGCTGGTATGCCTGGTATTAGTGACCCCGGTAATATTTTGGTAAATGAAGTAATCAAAGAAGAATTAGATTATACTGTGGTGTCAGGACCATGTGCACTAATCAATGCTTTTATTATGAGCGGTTTTCCTACACCATTTACATTTATAGGTTTTCTACCAGAAAAGAATGCTGACAAAAACAATTTGTTGATGCAGTATAAGAATGTATATGGTAGTTTGATTTTTTATGTATCTTGTCACAATATAGACAAAGACTTTGAAACCTTGTACTCTGTATTTGGTGACAAGCCTGTATGTGTGGTAAGGGAATTAACAAAGATGTACGAAGAGAAAACTTTTACTACTCTAAAAGAAAAATACAATGGTGATACTCGTGGTGAGTTTGTACTAATTGTAAACAATGTAAAAGAAGAAAATAGTTTAAATGAATTATCTATACTAGATCATTTAAAACACTATATTGATTTAGGTGCTAGTAAGCAAGATGCTATCAAATATGTGTGTGCCGACCGTGGTATAAAGAAACAAGAAGTATACAAAATAGCTGTTGAATTATAAAAAAGAGATATCCGTTCTGGATATCTCTTTTTATTATTTCTTTTCTATACCTTTGTTTGTTACAGTTTTTGTGGGTTGTTTTGTTGTATCTTCTTTTTTGGCTTCTTCTACACTATCTGGTGAGTTTTTGTCAATAACTGTATTATTCGCAACAATTTCTCTAATTTGTTCTGTGAGTGGAGTTTTAAACTTAGTTGTACCCATTAGATATTTTTTAGGATCGTAAGCAGCTGCAATTATAATTTCGTCGTAGTTGCCTATTGATAATTTTGGATCTAATAGACTTCCAGCTAATTCTTCTCTTTTTGCTTTTGCACCATCTAGAGTATGAGGTGGTCTGTATGTGTTTTTGTATTCTACAAAGTTTACAAATACTCTTACACCTTTCCAGTTGCTTACATGGAACATATTTCCATTTGGATTGTTTCCTTTGTTTTCTTCGCAAATTCTAATTGCTGATAGTCCTTTTGAAACTACATTTTCGCAGTTTTGTTTGTTGTCATCAATAAGTAGTGGTATACCATATTCTTTGCAGAATAAATGTTTGTTTTTGCAACCCATTACTAATTTATCAAAGTTTACATTGTGGTATTGTAGTAATGCTACAGTTGCATTTTTCATAGCTTTGATGCTAGCAGGTCTGTTTGTAAGTAGTACAATTTCGTGACCTTGTTTTTTCCATTCGTCTAGAGTTTCCAAAGCATCGGCTAATGGCTCAAACTTCTTTGGATTTAGCACAGGGAAAATAAGCTTCAAAAAACTTTGGCTAACTTTTCCACTGGTGTCTACAGTTTTGAAAGTTAGTTTCTTTGCATCTGGTTTACCTACTTTTTGGACTTTGTTTAAAACCTTATATACTATTGAATTGCTTGTAAATAATGTATTATCTATATCTATTGCTATAACCATAGCATTATTGTAGCACAGCTTTCAAAAAAAATAAATACCCAAATTAAAATTTCTATTACATAATTTTGCATATTAGACAAGCTGTCACAATACCTAGTGTCATAGATATAAATGCAACGGGTATGCCATAGCTAAATTTTTTGACTTTGGTCTGCGAGAAGTATACTGCTGTTATGTAGAATATAGCTTCGCTACTACCAACTATGGCACAACCACATCTAGCAAGATAGCTGTCTACTCCATATGTGGCGAATATATTTTCTAGAGCGGCCAGACTGCCACAACCAGTAAAAGGTTTAAGTAGTATTAGTTCGCTCAGTTCTATAGGTATGCCTAATAAATTAAATAGTGGAGATAATATTGTCCCAAAAACTTTGCTTAGGCCACTTACGGAAAATAATTCTACTGCGACAAATATGGCTACTAAATAGGGGAAACTAGTTAAAACTAAATCAAAACTGTTTTTTGCACCATATACAAAGCTGGAGTATGCATTGTTCTTTTTGTATATGGAGTATATGATGAGCGAAATTATAAGTAGGGGTATAAGGTAGGAGCTAAATTTCATTGTTTGTATACCTTTTTGTCTAGTATGATATCTTGCTTAGCTTTCTTTTTGAATTTTTCACATATCTTACACATAATTATGCCAGAAATGGTGCTTACAAATGTAGATATTAGTGTGGGAAGAATGATGTCGTTTGGAGTTGCACTTCCTGCAGCGACTCTTAGACCAATTACTGTGGTGGGTAGTATTTCTAGACTGGTGGCATTGATTACTAGTAGCATTATCATTCCACTGGTGGCTATGTTGCTACCTTTGTCGAATCCTTTCATTGCATTTATGCCACTAGGTGTGCAAGCATTGCCCATGCCAAGTAGGTTTGATGTTAGGTTGATAGCTATTTCACTTTGAGTGTTAGGGTCTGTTTTGCCAAATAGCTTGTCTATAATAGGGTTTAGTAGTTTGCTTATTTTTTGGTTTAACCCCGTGTCTTCTACTATCTTTAAAATCCCTAGCCATACGGCATATATTGCCCACAATTTAAGTGATAGTGCTATCGCTTTTTCTGAGCCAGACAAAAGAGTTGAGAATGCTATATCTACATTCTTAAATAGCAGTAGTCCTAGACCACAAATTAAAAAACTAATCCATACTAAATTCATAAATTTTACCTTTTACTAAAATATTATGAAAATAAAGCAATAAATATGCCTTTATATGGTAAAATTTGCATTTACAATAATTGATTTGTGTGCTAAAATTAATCATGAAATTATTTTACTAGAAGGACTATAGAGTATATGAAAAATTATTATATTACAACAGCTATTGCTTATACCTCTGGCAAACCTCATATCGGTAATATTTATGAAATTATTTTGAGTGATAGTATTGCTAGATTTAAGAGATTTCAAGGTTACAATGTTAGATTTCAAACAGGTACAGATGATCACGGCGAAAAGATAGAACAAAAAGCTATTGCTAAAGGTCAATCTCCTAAACAATTTGTTGACGATATAGCAAATATCATTAAAGATTTATGGGCAAAAGCAAACATTTCTTATGATAGATTTATTCGTACAACAGATGCTGACCACGAAGCACAAGTTCAAAAAGTTTTTGAAAAACTATATAATCAAGGAGATATCTATTTAGGTAGTTACGAAGGATTGTATTGTACACCATGTGAAAGTTTTTGGACAGAATCACAATTAGTAGATGGCAAATGTCCGGATTGTGGTAGAGAAGTGAAGAAAGCTAAAGAAGAAGCATATTTCTTTAGAATGAGCAAATATGCAGATAGACTTGTAGAATATTATAATTCTCACCCAGAATTTGTATTGCCAGTATCTAGAAAGAACGAAATGGTAAATAACTTTATAAATAAAGGTTTACAAGATTTGTGTGTATCTAGATCTACATTTAAGTGGGGTATACCTGTAAACTTTGATCCTAAACATGTAGTTTATGTGTGGTTAGATGCTCTAACAAACTATATTACTGGTTTGGGCTACGATGTAGACGGCAATCACGACCAATTATACAAAGATTTCTGGCCTGCAGATATTCATGTGATAGGTAAAGATATTGTAAGATTTCACATTATTTACTGGCCTATATTCCTAATGGCTCTAGGTTTGCCTTTACCAAAGCAAATTTATGGCCATGGCTGGTTACTACAAGATGGCGAAAAAATGAGCAAATCAAAGGGTAATGTAATGTACTTTGATGATTTGGCTAGTGTATTTGGTGCCGATGCAGTAAGATATTATGTTTTAAGTGAAATGGGATTTGAAAATGATGGTTCTGTAGGTTGGGAGAGTTTGACAGAAAAAATCAATGCAGACCTCGCTAATGTATATGGAAACCTAGTTTCTAGAACCATAGCTATGACAAATAAGTATTTTGGTGGCAAAGTAGCAAACAAAAATGTATGCGAAGATGTAGATAATGGACTAAAAGATGTTGTTACTGCTGCATACAATAAAGTTAGTGAAAAAATGGATAACTTAAAGATAAGTGATGCTATTCAAGAAGTAATGACTATTTTTAGAAGAGCTAATAAGTATATAGATGAAACTTGTCCATGGATACTTGCAAAAGAAGAAAATAAAGACAGATTAGAAACAGTTTTATACAATTTGTGCGAAGCTATTGTTACTGGTACTACATTACTAAGCTCATATTTACCTACAGTGGCAGAAAAAGTGGTTGCAATGTTTAATACTACACTTAAGAGCGAAGATGGTGTAAAAACTTTTGGTGTAGCTAACGAATATACAGTTACTCAAACCCCAGAAGTGTTATTCCCAAGATTAGATATCAAAGATGTTTTAGCTAAAGCAGAAATTATTAAACAAAAACAAATTGAAGAATACAATAGAGAAAATGGTATTGTCGTAGAAGAACCAAAGCCAAGCAAACCTACTATTGAATTTGCAGATTTTGAAAAGGTGGAATTGAAAGTAGGCACTATTGTCAATAGTGAAAAGGTAGAGGGTAGTGACAAACTACTTAAAAACACTGTAAAATTAGGTACAGAAACCAGAACTATTGTTAGTGGAATAGCTAAGACTTATAGTCCAGAAGATGTTATAGGTAAGCAAGTTGTAGTAGTTACAAACTTAGCTCCTAGAAAACTAAAGGGCATAATGAGTGAAGGTATGATTCTATGTGCATACAATGATAAAACAAGTGATTTGGCACTAATTAGCCCTATTACAGAATTTAAAGATGGTGAAGAAGTTAGCTAATGAAAAAGATGATTGATACACATTGTCACTTAAACGATAAAATGCTAGTGGCTCGTGTAGATGAAATTGTTAATAATTTTGAAAATGATAACCTACTACAGGCAATAGTAGTAGGTTATGATTTTATTTCTAGTAAATCTGCTATAGAATTAGCTCAAAAATATGAAAATTTATATGCTGTTATAGGTATGCACCCATCAGATGCAGATAAGTGGGACGATGAATTTGCTACTTTTTTAAAAGATAATTTATCAAGCGAAAAGGTTTTGGCTTTAGGTGAAATAGGATTAGATTATCACTACGAAAACTATAGTAAAGAACAGCAAGAGTTTGTTTTTGTGGAGCAGCTTAAAATAGCAAATGAGTGTAATATGCCTATAGTTATTCATATAAGAGATGCAATGGGTGATTTGATTGATATTCTAAGAAGAAACAAACATCTTATTAACAATGGTGGTGTGGTACACTGCTACAATGGTAGTGTAGAAAGTTACAAAATATTAAGAGAGTTTGGTTTTAAATTTTCGTTTGGTGGTGCTATTACTTTTAAGAATGCTAGAAATGCACCAGAGCTACTAAAAGTAGTGGATATTAATGATATATTGCTAGAGACAGATTGTCCGTATTTGACACCAGAACCATATAGGGGTAAGGTAATTAACGAGCCCAAATATGTAAGTTATGTGGCTAATAAGATAGCAGAATATAAGGGTGTTGATGTCGATACTGTAATTGAAGCTGCGAACAGAAACACATATGAAGTATTTAATAAATTAAGGGAAAACTGATGGCTGAAAAGTTGGATATAAAATTTAATAAAAACTTTGGTCAAAACTTTATTTTTGATACAAACCTATTAAAAGCGATTGTTAATGATGGCGGAGTAAATAAGTATACTGATGTATTAGAAATTGGTACGGGTGCTGCTACACTTACCAAAGAAATAGCTAATCAAGCTAGAAAGGTAGTTAGCTATGAAATAGATACAAACTTAATACCAACTATATCTAATACACTAAATGGTGTAGATAATGCTCAAGTGGTTTTTAGAGATATTATGAAAGAAGATATGGCTGCAATAGAGGCTAACTTTAGTGAAGATTATATAATGGTGGCAAACTTGCCATATTATATAACTACACCTATTATCTTTAAATTTTTAGAAAATGCTACAAAGCTAAAAACTATGGTTATAATGGTTCAAAAAGAAGTTGCTGAGAGATTGTGTGCAAAATGCAATACTGCCGAATATGGGGCAATTACGGCTGTTATTAATGCAGTAGCAAATACAAAAATTACTAGAATAGTAAAACGAAATATGTTTATACCTGCACCTAATGTAGATAGTGCAGTAGTTAGAATTGATTTTGATAAAAATAAATATAATGTAAACAATTTTGATAATCTATCTAAACTAATCAAATGTGCTTTTCATATGCGAAGAAAGACACTTGTAAACAACTTGAAAAGTTCTTTTGGTATGAGTGGCGAAAGGGTAGATAATGCCTTTAAACAAATGAATATAGACAAATCTATTAGGGGTGAAGTATTGTCACCAGAACAATTTGTGGAATTAAGCAATTTGTTGTTTGATTAAGAGAATATAAAAATAAAAAAACTCACTAATTTTAGTGAGTTTTTTGTTTTTGAATTATTTAATCCAAGGCTCTTTTTCTACTGCATCTTCTTCTGTTTCTGGTTTTGCAGGAGTGTGTCCTTCTGCAAATACACCTACAAATTCAGATTCTACTTCGCCAGCTTCTAGGTCTGTTCTGTTTAGATAGTAGTTAGCTTCTGTAGCTCCTTCTGGAGTGTATGCTGAGTAGAAGTAAACATTTCTACCATCGTAGTCAAATACTACATTGATATCTAATTTTAGAGTTTTGCCATTTGTTTCTACATATTGTACTGTAGGGTTTTGAGCTGTAACATCTATATAGCAGATTGTTTCGCTTTCTAAGAAGAATAGTTTAGAACCATACAATCCTAATGGATTGATTGTGCCACTAGCTGTATATAGTGTTTTTGATGGTGTTTTGTTTGAGTTTACTACAGAGATTAATTTGATGTTGTTTGAATCATCGATAGCTACAACATCGTTGCCTACATATAGGCTGTTATTTGCATCTAATACAAATTTTGAAGTATAGGTTGCATTTAAAATTTCTGTTTCTCTAGATTGAACAAATTCTCTGTCTGCACTTAGTTCATATTTGCAGAAAATTGAATTTGTAGAACCTTTAACTGTTTTTGAGTAATATAAGCAATTACTTTTGATATTTTCGATTGTATATGTGTTGCCATTTGAAGCAACTTTTTCTTCGGTAGTGGTTCCAACTTTAACTCTTGCTAAGATGTTTCCACCTAGTGTACCCAAGCCATCGTCTTCTGTAATGTCGCGAGTATAGTATACATAGTTGTTATAGCCATCTACTAATGTGTTGTTGTTGTAGTATACATCTGTAGCTAGTTGTTTGTCTGTTTTGATAAGTCCAGCACTTGTAGCAGAACTTGTCATAACTACAGCTTTTGGTTTTCTGTCGTATGCTTTGATTGATACAACTTTGCTACCATCTAGAATTACGATATAAGCTTCGCCATCAACTTCGTACATTGTCCAGTTTGTAGATGTAAGAGTTTGGTCTGTAATATATAGAACTTTACTGTCTGTACCATCGATATCTACTCTGCAGATGTTGCTTCTAGTATTTAGTAGGTTACCATATTCGTCTTTTTGCATATTTGGTGTTGCATAGAAGATATAGTCATCAAAGATGTAGAAGCTAGCATTTTCTGTACCTACAATTTGAGGAACTACACATTCAGATTTTGATAGGAAACCATCTTCGTCATGACTGATAGCATTGTTGCTTAGTTTTGTACGATAGATAGAACCTATTACTTGTTTGCCCCATACATTGTCTTGATCTTTTACTAAACCTTCGTATGATTTAAAACCGTTTACATAATATAGATAATCACCCTTAACTACTGCCATACCACCATTTGATACGATAGGGTCGTTTGTATTAGGGTTGTCTTTTAAACCTTTTTTGTCACAACCAGCAAGAAAAACTGAGGTTGACATAAACAAGGCTAGTACCAATAATAATATTTTTTTCATTTCTTCTCCAAGATTAATAAATTTATGCTACATAACATATTATCAAAATTAATAAATATAGTCAATTATATAATATAATTAAGCCTTTCTATTTTAGCAGTTTATTCAAAAAAAATCATTTATTTTTTATAATAATTATTAACTAAATTTTATTTAATAAACTATTTTTATATAATATGCAACAAAAAACAAAGCATTAGAGCTTTGTTAGATTGAGTCTATTTGTATACTTTCGCCTGTGATGGCATTTTGATACATAACCCAGTATCCGTTATTGTAAGGGTTATTTGTGTCAGTAGGCAGCCACTGACTATAATTGTCTAGTCCGTTAGGTGGAGTGTTGCTATATTCGCCTGGTACACCGTAGCATATATATTTTAGGGATATATCTTCGTATATTAGACCCAGTACATATACATTTCCATTGTTTTCGTAGTCGATTTTGACCCACTTGCTATTAGGAATCAAATCTTCCAGGTTGGTTTCGGCAGGGTATGACGAAAATAAATCTTCAATTTGCTCAGCGATATTGTCGTAGAAAGTTTCGCTATCGGTGATATTTAGATTTTCCATTTCCTGGTCTATTATGTTTTTGTTTGAAAGTATCTTTGATATGCTTTCATTTTTTTGATTAAAAATATTGAAATTAGCAGAATATGTATTGTCTATATCGGTAATGGGTTGTGGTTGAACGAATTCACTATTGTTCTTTGTTTCGTTGTTTTCAAATATATCTAAGTCTAATTCTTTAGATACTACTTCTTCTATTTCTTCCGTTGTGTTTTCAAACATTTGAGACAGGTCTATATTTGTGGCTTGGGTTGTTGTTGCTGTTTCTTTTTGCCTGTTGAGATTGTCTACTATGTCGAGGGTGGCTTGATTCTTTGAATCACTTCCCCAGCACAAAGGTATTACTTTGTCAGGCTCGTCTACCACGAGTACACAGCTTATATTGTGATCTAGTTCTATATTGTTTAGTTTAAAATTATAAATGTTGTTATTTATGAGAGAAATGTTTTGTTTTAGTACTTGTCTACCATTTTCAGATATACCAAGCACTAAATTGTTTTCGCTTGATACATTGAAGGTCTTGAATGTGCCATATACAGAATTTGATTCTTTAGTAAGTGTTAATATTGCACTGCCATTATATGTGGGATTTGTGGTATTAGATAGCACTATTGTTTTTTTGAATGTTGCCATTTTACCTCCGTAAGTTAAAAATGTTGTTATATATATTTTATATTAAAATTTAATGTAAAAGTTTAATATTGAATACGATAATATGGCTTTGTTTGTAGAAAAAAGTCGATTAGATAAGTATAAAATTCTATGATAAAATCAAAAATCATTTTAAAAACTTTAATAATCAATGTTTTTTGATTTTTAAGTTTGAATTGTATGGTAAAAGTGTAAATTTTGATCCATTCGCTGATTTAAATTTATTAATTCTAAAAAATAAAAATATTTCGACATTTTAGTACTATTTTTGAGATAAAATGTATTAATGCTACATTATTTTACGGTCCAAGGAAATGCAATAATAATATGATGGTGGTATAATTTGTCTTGTACTCACTCTGGAACTTTTGGCTATTGTTTTATGTTTGTTGAGTGAGAAATGCACAAATATTATGGTGTAAATTTAATTTTAAATGGAGAATAAAAAATAATGGGTAATTTATGTGAAGAAACTAAAATAATTTTGGTGGACAACAATGAACAAATGAGAAATAATATCAAGAGCCAACTTGATGGTGAAGACTACAAGGTGGTGGCTGATTTTTTTGATGCAGTAACAGCTTTGGAATTTTTAAAGCAAAATGAAGTAGATGTGGTTATAACAGACATAGTTCTGCCTAATATTGATGGCTACGAATTTATGGAAGAAATAAACAAAAGTGATATGCCAAATAAACCAAAAATCCTAGTATTGTCAGCACTAAGTAATGATAATTTTGTAAATAAAGCACTTAATTATGGTGCAGATTATTATATGGTAAAGCCATGCGATATTAATGTATTAAAACAACGAATACAAGAAATAGTTGATGGTGGTAATACCGATAAATCTATTACTAATATAAAAAGTATAAGACCTAGAAATAGACAATTAGAAGAAAAGATTACAAATATATTTATTACTGTAGGTATTCCTGCTCATATAAAAGGATATCAATTCTTAAGGGAAGCTATCAAAATGGCTATAGATAATCCTGAGATTATAAATAGCATTACAAAAAAGTTGTATCCTAGTATTGCAGAAAGATTTGAAACCACAGCTTCAAAAGTGGAAAGGGCTATAAGACATGCTATAGAAGTTGCATGGAATAGAGGCAAGATTGAGAATATTAATGCTCTATTTGGTATAAGGGTATATTCAAACAATGAAAAACCTACAAATGGTGAATTTATCGCACTAGTGGCTGATAAAATGTTGATAGAAGGAGCTTAATAGCTCTTTTTTGTTTTTGTGGGGTAAAACACTGGTAAAATAGTGAAAATAATGTATAAAAACTGTTTACAAGATAATAATAAGTAACTATAATATATTAGCATTAAAGTAGTGAGCAATCATACATACTTTAAATACTAATATTGGTTAGGAGAAAACATACAATATGGTAAAAAAACAAACTTACATAAAGTGCCCAAGATGCGAACTTAATTATATCTTGAAAAAAGATAAATTCTGCGAAGTTTGCAAACAAGAAATGAAAGCTGGTGCTATTGATGATGATGAGTTAGATATATATGATGAGTTAGAACTATGTCCTGTTTGTCATGTAAACTACATTAACGAAGGCGAAACAATGTGTGCATCATGTCTAGAAGAAAGCTTAGCTATCAACAAAGATGATGATGATTCAGATTGGAGAAATTATGTAGACAAAGATAATGATGATGACGACGATCTTGACCTACTACCTACATCAGATGATGATGAGGAGATAGATGAGGAGTTGGATTCTACATTTGCAAAAGACCTAGATGCTGACTTTAAAGATGATTTTGACGAAAATGATGATTTAGAGGATTTAGGTAATGAACTAGATGATTTGGATCTAGATTTAGATGAAACCGGCATCGATGACGACGACGAAGATGAAGAAGACTACGACGACGAAGGCGATGACGACGAAGAAGAATAATATACAAAAACAGAAGTGCTTAATATGGCACTTCTTTTTTTGAATAATATAGCTTAAAATTGGGGAGAATAATCAAAAAGGCAGGTGTGATATGACTAATAGTGAAAAATTACAGGCTGTTAAAGATGAAATTCAAAACCTAAAAGGAAAGACTTTAAGGTTGATTGTAAATAAGGGGAGAAAAAAGATTGTAAAATTTGATGGTATTATAGAGAGTGTGTATCCTTCTATGTTTGTAATTAAACCAAATAAATTTGTAGACCTAGAGCGAATGTGTTATTCGTACAATGATGTTTTGTGTGGGGATATAAGTTATAGGTACTAAAAGTTAATAATTATATAAATGTGGCAACTAGAAAAAGTTGTCATATTTTTTTGTTCTCACAAGTAAAATACTAGTGCAAATAAATTTTTGGGGGAATGATAATGGCGATAGAACCAAAATTCGAAAAGATTTCAACTGCTAACAGGGTGAAATTAGGTGTTACTCAGGCAGTAATTGAGTGTAAATTGCCGGCTAATGATGAAGGTGAAATTACTAAAGTGTTGTGTGCAAATGCAAAAAGTTATATTTGCAATACAGAAATTGAGGGCAAAGAAGTAAAATTTAATGGCAATGTGAATTTTCAAGTAATTTACGAAAATGATGCAAAGGAAGTAAATAGTTTAGATTATACTGCGGATTTTAAGGATAAATTTTTTAGCGACAAAATTAGTGGTGGTAATATTGCTATTGTTACTAGTGGTGTTGTGGATATAAATACAGCTATTAGTGGTAGAGATGTCAAAGTGGTTGCCATAGTTGAAATTTGTGTTGAAATGATAGAGCACTTAGAGTTGACAGCTTTGACAACAGTAGAGGGAGCTAGTGTCTATTACAATACAGAAACGGTTAATGTATCTACATTTGCAGGAGTGCTAAGTGACAAGTTTGAAACCAACTATGATATTGAAATAAAAGATAATGTTTCTAAAGTATTAGAGGTAAGTTGCTCTCCATATATTGAAAATGTGACGGTATTTGAAAAATATGTAAAAGTTGTCGGTGGAGCAAATGTAGATATTTGTTATATTACAAATGGTGAACAACAATTATTAAGAACACATCAGTCTAAGGTTGACTTTGCACAAGAAGTTGCTTTAGACAATTTGATGGAGAATAGTTGTGTACAAAGTTTATTAGATGTAAATAATTCTCAAATTAAAGTAACAACAAATATAGATGTAGACTATGCTGTAGTAAATCTTAACTTGCCATTTACATATACAGGTTATGCTTTTAATAATAATGATGTTGAGATTATAGATGATGTTTTCTCTACTACAAACTATTTAAAATCTAAAACAGAAAGTTTTGATAGTTTGGTGTGTGGTGGTAGTTTAACTTTAGAAAATAAGGTTACAGGTAATGTTGAGAGTGACGATGTATTTATGGACGAAGTTTTGGGGACTTGCTGCAATGCTGTTACGGTGGCTACTACATATATTCAAGATGAAAGCTTGATTGTAGAAGGTGTGGCTAGTACAACAGTAATGTATCTAAACAAGGAAACAAACAATACTTATTCTACTATGGTAGAAATGCCATTCTCAATAAGTGAAAAAGCAAAAGATGTTGATGATGGGTTTGTGCCAGTTGTTAATGTTTCTTTGGGGGAAGTAAGTGCAAAAGTTCGTAGAGGGAAAGAGCTTGATGTTAGTGCAACATTGTTTGTGTATGCAGACTTTTATGGCTCAAAATGTGAGGCTGTAATTAGTGAGCTAGAAGAAGTGGAAGAAAAACCAGAATCAAATACGGTGCTTACAATCTATGTTGTAAAACCTAATGAAACAATTTGGGAAATTTCTAAAAGATTAAATATTAATCCAGACAGTTTGTTAGAACAAAATGCTAATGTGGAATTACCATTAAAAGGCGGAGAAAAACTGATTGTTTATAAGCAAAGAGAAACTGTATTTTAAAAATAATCTGTAGCCATTAAATATTCTAAAAGACACCAATATAGGTGTCTTTTTTCTTTTTGTATACATTTTGTGACAAAAACTTTATGTTTTGAAGCATAAAATCTAAACAATATTTAAATATAAGGAGTTGTGTTATGAAAAGATTTGTTGTATTAAGTTTGGTTTTTGTTCTTAGTTTGTTTGTGTTTTGTGGTTGCAAAAATGACGAAAATAAATACTTAAGAATACATATTAGAGCTAATAGTAATTTGGAGATAGACCAAAGTATAAAGTATAAAGTTAAAGATAAAGTGGTAGATTATTTAGTTCCTCTGATAAGCGATTGTGATAGTTTTGATAGTGCTATAGAAGTTATAAATCAAAATAATTTAAGTATCAAAAACATATGTGATGATGTGCTTAACAAAGAAGGCTTTACATATGAGGCAAGGGTGGGGATTTGCAAAGAATATTTTCCTACTAGAGCTTATGGCGAGTATGTATTACCATCAGATTTTTATGATGCGGTAATTATAGAGTTGGGTGATGCTGTTGGTGATAACTGGTGGTGTGTGGTATATCCACCACTCTGCTTTGTAAATGCTAAAGAGTTGTCTAGCTGTAATATAAAGTACAAAAGCAAACTTGTAGAAATTATTGATAAGTTTTTTGGTTAGAATGTGAATATTGTGTAAATACTTATGTAAAAATGTTGGAGTGGTTATGAGAATTTTAAATCGTTTGTGTTTACCTATAATTCTTTGTTGCATATTGATAATGTGTGGTTTGGCATATTGCTTGGTTGATGTGTTTGGTTCTAAACATAAGCTTGTGGCTGTTACTGCTCAAGCTCCAGATATTTATGAGGTCCAACGAAGGTTAAAAGAGTGGGGGTATTATTCTGGTGAGCCAAGTGGAGTAGTAGATGGTGAAACTAGAGAGGCTATTATTTATTTTCAAAGAGTGCACGGGCTTAGTCAAACTGGAGAGATTGATTATGCTACAGCAGAAGCTATTGGTGTTAGTTTAAATTCTCAAAATTCCACAAACCTGTATCTATTAGCAAAATGTATACATGCAGAAGCTAGAGGTGAAGAGTATGTTGGAATGGTGGCTGTTGGTGCTGTAATATTAAATCGTGTGGCTAGTCCGGATTTTCCAAATACAATCTATGGAGTGATTTATCAGCCATGGGCATTTACTGCAGTACATGATGGTCAAATAAACTTAGAACCAGATAGCACAGCATATCAGGCAGCACAAGATGCTCTTAGTGGTTGGGACCCAACTTATGGTTGTTTATACTATTTTAATCCAGCTACTGCAACATCTAGCTGGATATGGTCTAGACAGCAGGTAGTTACTATAGGTAGACATATATTTGCAATTTAGGAGTCAAGAATGAAATCAAAATCGTTGATTATAACCCTATCTATTACTTTGGGTATAACTATACTATCGTTGCTAGCTACTTTGGTGGTTTTTGTAACATTAAATAGACGATATTCTACTCAGTTAGAAAACCTATATAAAAGAAACTTTTATGAATTAAGCACAAATATTAATGATTTAGAAGTAGATATGAGTAAGTTAGTGGCAGTAAATGATAGTGGTTCAAAGCGGGAAATTCTTTCAAATATTTATGCTAATTGTAATATGGCTAGCAACAATCTGTCTATGTTACCTGTTTCTAATAGTAAAATAGAGAATATAAATGATTTTGTGAATGTTTTGGGTGGATATAGCTATAGTTTGCTTTCAAAAGTGAATAATAATCAGGAGTTTAGTGAGGAAGATTATGCAAATATAGAGGATTTGCACGGTATGAGCAAGCAACTTATGGTGGAGTATAATAAATATATATCTTCGTTAGATGTGGACTACAAGATTATTCAAGATGTAAACTTTGCTAATGGTGAAAGTTCTAGTTTTAATGCTGGATTTACAAGCTCTACAAAAGTCCCTACACTTATTTATGATGGTCCATTTTCGGATTCGGTACTAAATAAAGAGATAAAAGGATTGCCCAAGAATGATGTAACTATAGAAGAGGCAGAACAAATGCTTGAAAGTTCACTTAACTTTTTGGGTGTGCAAGATATAACATATGTAAACGAAAGTAAAGGTGATTTTTACACATATAATTTTGAAGTGGACACTGTAAATGGTGTAATGTATGTACAAGTGTCAAAAATGGGTGGCAAAATTGTAGATATTACTAATTATGGTGCTGGTGGTGACAGAAGTTTGAGTATAGATGAATGTATTGATTTGGCCGAAGATTTTGCACAAAAACTTGGGTTTGAAGATATGCGACAGGTCTGGTTTGCTGAAAATGGGAATATTTTGTATGTAAATTTGGCACCGATCATCAATGGTATTATATATTATCCTGATTTAGTTAAGGTGAAGGTTGACAAACAAAAAGGCTGTGTAATCGCTCTAGAAGCCCAAAATTACTGGTTTAATCATGTGGAAAGGTCTTTGGGTGGATACAATATAACTTTTGATACTGCACAGGCAAATTTAAGCTCTGCACTTACAGTGAAGGAGAGAAATATTGCACTGATACCCAATAAGTATGTGGGTGAAACTTTGACATATGAGTATATATGTACATGGAAAGATTACGAGTATTATGTGTATATAGATGTGAATACAGGTAAAGAAGTTAATATACTAAGGATTGTAAAAACAAATTCCGGTGACTTAATGGTTTAAACTTGGCAGTATAATGATATTTTGTTGCATAATTCGACAATCTTCGCTATAATTTACGAGTAAAGGAGTGAATTATGAGTAGTAAGGATTGGGATGAGCAAAGTTTATCATCGCTAAGAATTCATGAACTTAGAGATTTGGCTAGAAAAATAGGTGTAAAATGTCCTACAGCCTTAAAAAAAGAAGATTTGATAGAGCAATCTATGCAAATTTTAAATGGCGAAACCGAGCCTTATGTGGCTCAAAATAAAAAGGGTAGACCTAGCAAAAGCCAAACACAAGTGAATGCTTTGATGGAATTCTTTATGCCAGATACTTTGGTGGATGTTAGCAATACGGTAGATGTTTCAAGTGTTAGTTATATACCATCAAATTACGAACTTGAATTATTTGCAAGCATGCCAGAAATTCAATATGGTTCTGATAGTCCTAATGAAAAAGTATCAGGCTTGTTGGAGGTTGTTTCTAATGGTGTAGGTATTATTAGGGTGAACAATTTTGAAACTAGTGAAGATGATGTGTATATCCACGATATGGTTGTTTCAAAAAACAAACTAAAAAGTGGTGACTATGTAGAAGCTTATGCAAAAAGAATTATTCCACAAAGGCCTAGAGCAGTTGTGCAAATTCTTAGTGTAAATAAAGAGACTGTAGAGTGTAAGCAGGCTGATAGTGTCAGTGTGTGTGGCAAAACATTCGCCGTAGGCAGTTCTATTCTTTGCTTGAACTGTTCTGATGCTGAAGAGATTTTCAATGGGTTAAATGATAATCTAAATATCTATGTGTCTTCATTTAACAAAAAACCTTATGTTGGTGCCCCAAATAGGGTATATGCCTGTGTAGATCCATTCAAAACATACAAAGACATATATTGTTGTTACAATATGGCTATAAATCGTGCTTGTGTGCTTTCAAATGACACAAATGTAACCATTGTGATAAACAACCTTAGTTCGCTATTTAGAGCTTTAGAAGGGCAATTATGCGACAAAATTAACAATGTTGTAAAATTGGATAAGGCTGTAAAAGAAGAAATTATTAAAATGCTTGCAAAATTAAAGAAGTATAATGTTACTGTAGTGTTGTGTGATGGTGCTCAACAAGAGCAAAATATCAAGGATTTCTTTAAATATGAGTTATCTCAAATTGTGGATTATGTTATATAAAAACAAAAACTATTGTAGTGGATATTACAATAGTTTTTTTATTCATATATAGACATATGTATATATATTAATATAAATATATAAGAGAAATAATTAATCCTATTTATATATGTATATTTGACACAAAAAAAGTTCTCCGTGTGGAGAACTTTTTTCTTATCTGAATTTTAAGTGTTTTCTAATTACAATGAATACAACTGCTAATCCAACAACAACTACTGATACAACTACTATTATGATAATACTGGTTGTATTTAGTGGTTCTTCTTTGGTTACTTTGTAAGAATTGATTCTATTGCCATCAGCAGTATATATTTGTATGTAGTACACTCTATTTCCTGTAAGTGTATAAGAAGTTACTTCGTTTACACTATCAGCTGTTATAGCAATATTAGGCTCACCAGTTATAGAGATGTAGCCTTCACCTATTTGGTCATAGATGATTTTTGGGTTGAATGTTAATGTTATATTTTTTGTACTACTGTCACCAAATGCCAAATCACTATAAATAAGTGGTATTTCATCATTAATCCATACTTGGAAATCAAATTCGATATCTGCATTTAATGCATCATTCCATTGACTCAATGTTACAGTATATAGACCTGTACCTAGTGTTCCTGGACTTAAGAATAATTCGTTTAATGATTCTAGTGTATGTGTTATATCTGCATTTTGTTTCAATACTTTTACCACTTTGAAGTTTGCATCTTGTGGGGTGCTGAAGCATAATAATGCAATTTTTTGATTTATTATGGTGAAATAATATGTTGTTGTAACTGTTTCGTTTTGGTTGATTTGAGCTGTAATTGTAACTTCATAATTACCATGTTCGCTAAACTTATATTGATAGAAGCTTGTACCAACCCTTTGTGGGGTAATTTCTTGACCTTTCATTTTAGCTGTAACTGTAGGGTCTGTGTAGTACAAGTGTCTGTTTGTAAGTTCTATAATTACATCACCATTAAATACACGACAATTTACTGGTTCTTCGCCATTAACTGTAAACAATACACTATTTACTAGGTTTATAACCATTTCGTTTGATGGTCCAAACATTTGTTGTGTACCAGCTAAGTCGTACAATCTAAACTTGTGAATACCTGCATTTGATATTCTTAGAGAATTCATATCTTGAGATTCACTATATATGGTTCTTACAAATTTACCATTGAAATAGTAGTCTAAGTATATTAGGTTTCCTCTAAGTTCATCATAGTTTAGAGTTGTTTTGTTATAAGCTTTCCAGGTTAGGTCAATGTAGTCTACATTTGTTGTAACTTCACCAGAAAGAGTTAATTGTGTTTCTGTATTAGCATTTTCTGTAGGGTGGAATGCTGTAATTCCTGTAAATGACAAACCATCAGCATTTGTATTAGGATCTACAAATATAATTTGAATATATTTTTCATATCCGTAGTTACTTGCACCATATATTTTGTAAATTCTCTTTTGTACTGTTGTTACATCAATAATGTCATCATCTTCCTCTATTTCTTCAATCTCAGGATTTAGAAGTGTATATTCTATACCTTTATTCTTGTTAGCTCTTAGTTCTATATATTTTTCAGAGCCTGTAGGGTTGTTGTAGGTAGATAATGCATAGTAACTATACAATATTTTGTTTGTGCCATTTACTTCAATGGTACTTGACTTTGGAGATGGATGTAAAATAGTTTCTATACCATTATTTATTTGCACAACATCATATACTACGATTTCACCAGAAACTAGTTTAAAGTAAATATTGTGAGCGGCATCAGTATAGTTTAGATTATTAGAAATCTTAGCTGTGTATGTGCCAGGCAAGCTTATTTCGTAGCCATTTGAGATGTTTCCTAATGTTTGAGATTGTTGTTTTCCGTTAGAATCCACATAAGTTCTAATTAATGTAATATAAGATGTATATACATTATTTGTATCCCATGTAATATGGAAGTTTTCTGTGTGGATTGTAGGTTCTGTTTCAATATATGATGTAATCAATTTACCACCAGATTGGTTTCTAAGAACAATTTCTGGTAGAGTTTTATTGATTGCAAACTCATATACATATTCGGTTTTTGTTTTTTCTACTTCTAGTACCACTTTGAATTGTTTTACAGAATCTTTGATACTATTTTGGAATATTAGAGTTCTTACACCTTTATTAGTTAGACTTTGTTCGGTAATACCGTATAGTAAGAAGTCTTTTTCTTGAACTTGCACATAAGTTCCTGTTTCGCTATCAAGGGCATATATAGATAGTAAGTAGAGGTTTGTTTGATATTTCATTGATACATTGTTTGCTGTATGAGTGACTCCGTCAACTGATATGCTTGTACCATAGGAGAAAGTCCTTTCATCGTCTACACCTACACCCATATAGTATGGAGGATATTCTTCCAAGTCGCGGCCTCTTTCGAATATGTCGATAAGTTGGAACTTGTATTCGCCTAAACCAAATGTATAGGTGTGACCTTGTAAGCTAGAACCAGTTGCAAATGATTTAAGAATTGTCTTACCCGTGGTGTCTTGTGATTGTTCTATCCATTCGCCATTAGTAAATAGCCATACATGGAATTCTTTGATATATGTGCTATCGGTATCGTATGGAATAGTTATGGTAAATTGTCCTCTGCTATCAATTGAACCTTGATCGGCAGGATCCCATATAGGAGCTAATCTTTCACCAGGCACACGGTAAGTGATTGTGTAGTTTTCTGATAATCTATTTATGAAGGTAATTGTTATTCTATAACCTTCTTTTGTTGGAGTATTTGCTTTTTCTAAATCTTTGTTTATTAAATTTAGGAAGTCAGTCCAGCTATTTGAATCATTTCTATCATTAGGGTTGTTTATTCTAGTAATAGGTTCTTCATCGTTGAATTGAATAATGCATTTGTAGAAATAATCATTTTTGTATAAACCTAAATCTTCGATGCTAGTAAATCTTAGATTTGTACCTAAAACCTCTGTTTCATATTTGTTAGTTCCATTGTCAACAATTGGTAATGAACCATTGTCGCTATCTGTAGGTAGGGCAGGGTTGTATGCGAAATGAATTACATTTGAAACAGAATCTGGGTTATAGTATATAGCATATACTTTGTAGTTGCCAGCTTGGTCTCTTTCGATAATTTCGTAGTATCCTCTAGCTTCATCGTAACTACCAAATCTACCAAACATATTGTCAGCTTTGATTTTGCCTGTAGAATCGTAGTATTCTGCATAGAATCTAGTTGCAGGGTCTCCAGAACCTACACTGCTTTCGTTGAAGCGAATGTGGTTTGTATATCCATCAGCAGTGTAGTTTTCATCATCAGGAGTAAATGATTTGTAGTAGTCAGGGAAATCACAAGTGTCTGATTTTCCAGATAACTTTCTTAGGAAGATAACTTCTGAATCTAATACCCCGCCTAAATTTTTGTTTTGAATAAACTCAAAATTCTTGTTGATTGTGTAGAAGTATTTGTCTACATTTGTATTTGCTGTTTGGTTAACAGCGAATTTTTGATTGTCTAAATTTATGATTGATTGATAGTTGTATTGAGGTTTGATTCTATCTAATATGATTTTGAAGTCGCGAGTATAATAGTTTATATTGTCATCGCTTACATAATCATTAGAGTTGCCTTTGTATTGAAGTGTTACTATATATTCAATATTTTGAACAGTTGATAGCATATAGTCTCTATTTGTACCGCTACCACCGATATAAGATTTACCTTCTTTTTTATAATCATATTCGTCAAATATGGTTAATATATAGTATCCTGTTGATGAGTCTGTTCCAGTATCAGGATCTACTGTGTCTGGAACGAATTTTAATACTTCTTCATTTGGGGTAGAACTATTAAATATTGTAACAGCAGATGAAGAACCAACTTTCTTTTTAACTACAACCTTAGTTTCGTCAACTTCTGCCTTGTATTGATCGTCTGTTTTTCTAAATCTAAAACGAAGAGCATTGTTGTTGAAACTTTCAAAGTTTGTAACACCGTCTTTATTGTTTTCTGTTTTTTCATTAAACAACATATCGGTACGATTTTCATCGTCATATTTGCTTGTATATTCACCTTTTGGTGCTTCGTGTACAATTTCAAATTCAAATTTATATGAGTTGTTGAATTGTTGATCTATAGGTAATTTTGAAGCAGTCATTTGACTGGTACGACTATCAGAGTTGTCGTAGAAGGTTATTGTATAAACACCCTCTTTCTTTAAATTAAGACCACTATATCCTACAAATAATTCTGGTTGAGCGAAATATGAAGCATTGTATTGTATATTTCCACTTGTGTTATCGTATACAATGGTTGATTTTACTTCGCCACTATTGCCACTTTGTGTTAGGTTTTCAAGTTTGCATCTAAGTGCAAAATTATAGTTGTTAGTGGTATATGCATTTGTGATATAGCTTGTGAATGATGAGCTACTATCTGCTTTACTTAGAACAAATCTGGTATTGTATTTATCATAAGGTAAGTAGAAGTTGATAGGTAGTTTGTTGCTTGTAAATACTTTAAGATTTGTTTTTGATACATTTAAGAATTGTTGGATTTGTAGAGCGGTGTATACTGTTTCGTATTTGCCGTTAATATCTTTATTTGAGAAGTTGAACAATATACCAGAACCAGTCTCGTATAACATTTCATTTCTGTCGTCTTGATAGATATTTGAATCAGAAATACCAGAGTTGATATCAATGATTTTATCTCTATCTACAAAATAAGTATAGTATCTTACTAGGCCGTCTAATGAGTAGTCTGCAGGAGTTGTTTGAGATTCTTCATATACTCTCTTGATTACATACATTCCAGGTTTTGTAACAACTACACCGTTTTCACTTCCTGGGTTTATAATTTCTGTAACAACACAATCTTGTTCTTCATTGCTGCCAGAACCTTTTCTTTTTTCAAATTGACTAGGCTTTAATACTTTGTCTGAAACAGTGGCTTTTTTAGCAAATGGATATATAGGTGCAGGAATGCCACCTTCAATTTTAGCTGTATAATCAGCAATATAACCATCAATATCGATAGCTGTATATGCGGTTGGTTCAAAAGCATAATAAGTATAAGAAACTTCTTTTACATAGTATCCGGAATTCTGTGTGCCAGGTAGGTAGGTGAACCTTAATTGATTTGCACTTGTTGTGCCTGGCAATAAATCCTCGTATGTATTAAATGTGTTGATATCTAGATTTGTAGAATAGTTTCCATATGCAATACCTTGTGCATTGTCTAGGAACATTCTTACAAATCCGTTAATTTTGTTGTTTTGAGCTAAGTTTGTTAAGCTCTTGATATTTGACTTGTCTGTAACTACAAATGAGTATATTTTGTCATCGCCAGAGAAGAATTTCTTGAAGTCAGAATCAGAGTCTTCTGCTGTAGGGTATATAGAAACAGAGCTATATGTTGAACCAGAAAGGGTTCTTTTGTTTGGACCTTGAGTGAATTCTACTGTGTCAATAGGAAGACATAAGTAGTAAACATCACCTAATTTTTTGAATAAGGTTGTTTCAGTTTCAACAATTGTTTGAAGTAGTTTATTTTCTAATTTTTCTTCCACTAATTGAGCATTAACTTTGATTGCTTTATAGTTGCCCCATGTAATAGAAGCTTCTTTTGTAACAATTCCATATGGATTATCGATAGAATCGATTGCAGCAGTAGAAGCATCAGCATCTATTACAATGTATGGTTTTGTTAAGTCATATATTATGTAAGTAGAAGCTGTATTACCTGCAGCATCTGTGATTTCAAAATAATATATGAATGATTTTTGGTCAATAAATGCATTGTTGCTAGAAACTAATCCGTTTGCGATAGAAACATAGTCTAAATTATAGGTTCCACCACTAACCATATTGGCAGGGTCTATTTGATAGTCAGTATCAATATATGTTTTTCCACCAGCTGTTTGGGTGTATCCTGCATTTGTATTACTAGCAAATGGAATTTTGTAATATTTTGTAGTAATAGGTGCACCACTATCTTTTTCTGGATAAGTTAAAGTAAATGGTTGATTTATTACTTTTAGTGGTATTGTTTGTTCTTCGTCTTCAAAGAAAGTTGCTTCGTTTGGATCTGTAACTAATCCATAACCGATAATTTTAGATGAGTTTGCTTCTTTTCTAGCATAGATAGGTTCTATTTTGTAATCTGTGATAGGATCTTTATCTATTGTGAAGCTATGTTCTACATAAACATCTTTACTATATGAATGATAAATTCTTATAAAATAGTTGCCATTTACACCGCCACCTACAACTGTACCTTGTTCAAATAATGCTTCGGTTATTACAGGAGTGCCACTGCCAAAGTTGTATCTAGTATATTTTGCTGTGATAGGTGCCTGGAAGTAGGTTGCTTCAGGCCATTTTACTGATACACTTTGATTTGTGTATGAACCATTTTTTAGAATATTTGCTTCGATTTGTTGATCTTCTACGGTATCGTCAGAGGTTTCGTCTATTTTGTATAGGGTTACTTCAGGAGGTGTGTTGGAAATTTTGAATAAGAACACTTGATAGTGCATTATTTCATTGCCAATTTTTGCACCAGGGGTTGTAGTTGTGTATCTGTCGTATGTGTATTTTACAACTACTTCATAATATCCTGGAGTGTCTAGATTTGAGTCTTTGGTAATAAATCCACTTTCAATTTGGGTTGTAAATGTAGGATCAGAATATACTTTGTATGTAGATAATGGTCTATTGCCATCATAACTAAATGTGCTATAGTAGTCAAAATCAATAGGAACAATGTTTGTTTCAGGGAAGTTTGTGAATCCAATAAGTGGATTTGCTACACCTGTTTCGATTTCGGTTTTTGAATAAATACCTGTAGCTAGATTCTTTACAAATGTTTCTGTATTGCTAGCTACTGCATAAATTTTATGTGTAACATCAGCTTGAGTAATAACATTATTGTTTTCTTTGTATTTTAATTCTGTTCCGCCATCTCTAGCAAATAGTGCTTTTACACCAAATATATGTAGTTTTAGTTCGCCTTTTAGAGCAGGGTTTGTAACAGGGTTGCCATAAGCATCTGTTTCGTCGTAGAATGTTGTGTTTAGGTCATAAGAAGGAATATTGTCTACTACAATGTATTCAGGTTCTTCTACTAACCCATGTTGTAATAGATATTTAATAGAAATACTGTATGTGCCTAATTCGTCAAAGTATAATGATACTGGATATTTATCTCCAACTTTAGCAATATTTTCTATTTTTTCTATTTTAACCTTGCTTTCGTCTACATATTTAGTTTCGTCTTTTGGGTCAATGTTGCTCGGATCTGTTTTTTTGAATGTAAGTGTACCTAACATTGTTGTAGGGTCTACAGTAAATTCTGATTTTACAACTTCACCATCTTTATTTTTTTCTTTAGTATATGAGATATTGTATTTGGAAGCATCAAAAGATATGTGTGGTAGTTCACTTACTGTGTAGTTGTGATAGAATTGTCTAACATTTCTAGAATCCTTGTATCCTTCTTCGGTATTTACAAATTGAGGATATTCATCGTAAGAGCTTTGATCTATTAAGTAAAAGCTAAATGAATATTGTTTAACCGGTGATACATCGATATCTTCTATTGCATAAGTGTATGAAAATGTAAATTCATATAATCCCATGCCTGATACAGTATTTCCGTTAATATCTTTTAGAGGTTTACCATCAAAATATGTGTACCAATAGTATGATGTGGTATTGTTTTTTGGTAGGAAACCTGCTGGGTGTGTTTGAGGAGTTGCTCTAGGTAACTCAATTTCTTCACCATTTACTTTTAATTTAGGTGTGATTGAGATTAGATAATAAGGGGTGTCTAGTTGGCCAAAATTGATAAAGATATTTTTGATCTTTTCACTGTTTTGGGATGCTCCACTAAGTATCTTTTCTGCCTTATAGTTCTCAAGCATAACGAAGTCACCATCACCAATAGTGGTTAGACCACCATTCCAAAAAGATGAGTCTCCAGAATATACGAAGTTATCATCTTTCATATGGGTAGATGTCCTCTCCATAATGCCCACTCTAAAAGGTATGCCTTCTATTAGAGCCTCAGCATTAACTTCGTCGTGCGACTTGTAGAAATTTGGCAAACACAAAAGGCATGCAAGCATCAATGTGGTTGCAATTATCATCGATAGATTTAAAATTTTATTCCAACTAAATTTTCTCATTTGAATACTCCTAGGAAGTTTTCCATTTTTCAAATTGCCGTACAAAAAGAATATAATTCGACAATTACTAGTTAGATTTTAGCATATCAAAAAAAATTTGCCAAATAATATATATTATAATTTAATATAAATTAAGTATAAATTTTATATATAATTATATTTAGTAATAATCATTTAAAATATGTGTGTTACGATTAAAAACAAAAAAGACAGCCAAAACAGCTGTCTTTTTATTGTTTGTTTTAGATATCAAAATCACCGAAATCAGAATCAACTGGGCTAGATGATCCGCCACCAAAATTGTCACCTGGATTTGACATGTTTAGAACCTTTTTGTTTCTTTCTTTTATGTCGTAATAAATCTCTTTTTCATTAAGTGCTTTTGGAACCACATAAGAGTCAATTGCTGGCTTCATATCGTAGATTCTTTGAGCTTCAGGCTTCCATGATGGAGTGGTTTTTGCTTTGATAGGATTTTGTTTCAAAATAGATACGATAAGCTCATCTTTTAAACTACCAAGTTCGGCAGGGTAGATAAGTGGACGAGAGTCGATATTTACACTTGTTGTTGTAGTGCTTTGTTCGTCCTTTTTGCCTTTAGAAGATGTTGTGCTTTCGGTCTCAACTGTAATAGTTCCGCATCTGTCACTAAATTTCTTTTGTGTCTCAGGGTCGTTAGAACCGATATATATGTGAATATTACAGTTATCTTGAATGGTTGCTGCAACTTTTTCATCGTATTTGATAGCTAACTGAGCATAAGATTGTAGCATTAGTAGGAAGAAAATCTTTCTTGAACGAGCTACGGTAATCATTGTGTCAAAGCCTTGTATAGCAGGCATATTTGCAAACTCGTCTAGAATGTAGTAAACTGTTCTCTTTAGTGCACCACCGTTGTTGTTCGCTACACTAACTAAGATTTTGTATAGCTGACTAATAAACATACTTGCGATAGCATGACGAGTAACTTTTTCGTCAGGAATTTTAATAAATAATGCAGTAGGTTGATCTGTAAATGTTTTTAAATCCATTTCGTTTGTGTGTGTAGCATAACATACACCTAAGTCACTAAATAGATTTAATCTGTCAGAAACGATACCCATATATGATTTTTTGGTATTGTCTGCATTTGTTATTACTTGGTTTGCTAATTGTGTAGCTTGACTTAATGGATCACGGCCAGCGAAGTAATCGGTTAGACTCTTCATAGGGTTGAAGGGGTCGTTATCTTTTAAGTTTGCGATTTTAGCTACATTATAGAAGTTAAATCTTTCTTTGGTCATGCCTAATTCAGGTTTTTCACTGTCTTCAAGCATTGCTAGCATAATAGCTAGAATAAAGTCTTTTGCACCACTTTCCCAAATAGGGTCGGATTTACTAAGTACAGGACATAATGTCATAGCAATATCTTTTAAATCTTCCATAGCTTCAGACTTAAGTTGTTGTCTTAGACCATGTATTTGTGCTTGTACCATGTTCATATCGGCAAATGCAACACCATTAAATTCGTACCATTCAGAATAGTAAGCATTGCTAGCTAATCTTAGGTTAGGGTATTTTCTAGGGTCGTCGCCACGGTGAACTAAAATTTCTTTTTCTAGATTGTTTGCTCTTTCATTAAACTCGAATGGACGAGTCATAGGGTTCCAACAAGTACTATTGAATGGGTCTTTTAAGTCGAACACCATTACTCTGTATCCTTGTTTCTTTAATTTTTGACTATGTAAGGTGTACAATTCACCTTTTGGGTCGGTAACAACCATACATGGTTTTGCTTTTGATTCACTAAATACTTGAATTGTAGGGTTAACAAATTGAGTTGTTTTACCAGTACCAGTAGTACCTATAACAAGAGTGTGGATAGAGTTATACATATTTACAAGCATTTTTCCACCAACGATTTCAGCTCTAATCAAAATACCGATATCAGTTACATTCTTTAGGTTGTCGTATGTGGTAAACTTAAAATCTTTGTTTGTTTTAAGTTCTTGAGCTGTTACCCAGTGTGAATCATAGTATTTTTTGATTCCACCTTTGGTTTTGATTTTAGCTCCATTACTACCAGAAGAATAATCGTTGGCATTCATCATTGTAGATAGTATGTACAGTAACAATAACAAACCACCGATTAATACAATAGTTGTGAATGTTGAATTTGTAAGAATTTCAGGAGCTACAGTAATTGTGCCAAATTCCATATAGCAAGTTACACAATAAGCGGCAACAACTAGTAGGGCTGCTAAAATTAAAAATGATGTAAACTTTTTAAGTAGTCTTTGACCAAATGTTTTTTCGTTATCCATTTTCTCATCTCACTTTAAAGTAATATTTTATTTTCATACAATATTAGTATATATTTATATCCTTTTTTTTACAAACGAATTTCTAAAAAGTTTAAAAATTTTTTAAATTTGAAAAAATAAAATAAAATTATAAAAGATGCTTGCTAAAAAGTCAAAAAAAGTATAAAATTATGCCATAAAGCACGATTATATATGTATATTTTTTTAAAACTTGCCAAAAATGTTTGAAATAACAAAAATATTGTGTTAATATAATCGTAGGATAAGACAAAATGTGGAGGGGAAACTTATGCAAATGTTCTTAATGAGTGTAGCACAAAATGTTATGGGACTAGTAAGTAGAATTTTATCTTCTAGTGGCATTAAAGACACTTCTTCTTTCTTCAATACAATTTTAGGACCAATCGTAGATATTTTAGATGCAATGCTTGTTCCAATTTTAATCATTATTGGTACAGCTGGTTCAATCTATGCTATTATTCTTGGTGTTAACTTTGCTAAAGCTGAAAGTGCTGATAAAAGAGAAGAAGCTAAAAAGCGTATGATTAATGCAATTATCGGTTTGGTAGTTACAATCGTATTATTGATTTTACTTAAAATCTTTACAGCAAATGCACAAAGTATTGCTGACTGGATTAATAGTTTTGATAACACAACCTCAAAATAATAAAAATATTAAACCCTTGCTTATGCAGGGGTTTTTTATTTTTATAAAATAAAGTCTAAAATTTGGCTGTTAAGTTGTAATTTGGTTAAAAATGAATAATGAACTATAAAAATATTTATAATAATTAAGAAATTTGTGTAATATTTTCTAACATTTTATTGATTTTTAAAGTTTTATGTAGTAAAATTAGTGTAACTATAAGTGCCGAAGTGTTTTTCGTGCACGGAAAAGGGGATTGTTCTTTGTTTTAATAACAAAACAATTTAATTTATAATTTTTGGAGGATGGATTTATGCATTTCGCTTCTATGTCGTTAGGAATCTTCGATTTCTTAATAGATTGGTTAACATCATTCTTGATGTGGCTTGTAGAGTGGACAATGGATTTACTTATGATTGTCTTCTCTGGAATCTTGTATGATCTTGCAGGTTCTGTATTGATGATTGTCGATTTTGTACAAGAAATGTTTAGAAAATTGGCAGGTATGGGAGAACTTTGGATTGGTAAAGATGTTACCAATAATGTTGACCCAGCTATAGCTATTATGTCTAGCGAAGTTGTATTGCAAGTATTGCTTGCACTATCAATCGTTGCGGTTGCTATGGTAATTATTGCTACAATTATTCAAATAATTCGTACAGAATTCTCAACAGAAGGTAGTAAAAATACAAAAGGACAAATTTTTGGTAAAGCACTAAGAGCACTTATGATGTTCTTTGTAGTACCTCTAGTGTGTATGGGTGGTGTTATACTAAGTAATGCAATGCTTAGGGTAATAGATACTGCTACAGCAGGACCAGTACAAACAACTATGGGTGCACAATTAGCTGTTTCTTCACTAGAATCATGCTTTAAAGAAAATACAACTGATGCTCAAAAGCAAGAAATTCGTAATAAGTTGCTTACAAAAAGTGAAGATTACACTAGATCAAAAGTTGTTAAACAATATTATGAACTAAAGGATTGTAACTTTGTAGTACTTATCGGTGGCTCATTGATGGCACTATGGATACTTGTTAATGCTTCGTTTGGTTTGGTAATGAGGATGTATTATTTGGCTATATACTTCATTATTTCGCCTACAATGGTTGGTTTAATGCCACTAACGGAAGCACCATTTGGTAAATGGAGATCAAAATTTATTGGTCAAGTATTAGGTGCATATGGTACAGTAGTTACACTAAACTTAATGTTCCAATTAATGCCTATAGTAAACAATATCAACTTGTTTGAACCAGGTAGTTATGCAAATGAAATCGCTCATATTTTATTTACATTGACAGCATTATTTATGATGAAAGACCTACCTAAAAAGCTTGCAGACCTAATCGGTGCAGAAGATGCATCTGAAGGTGGTGCTGGTATGGCTAAACAAGTAGGTGGTGCTGCTATGAAGATAGGTATGGCAGCTACAGGTGGTGTAGCTGGTCTAGCTATGAAAGGTATGGGTGCTGCTGCAGGTGGACTTGCAAAAGTTACAGGAGGTAAAACAAGTAAAGTATTTGGTGCTATTGGTAATTCTGTAGGTGGTATTGGTAATAAACTTAGTCAAAATGCTAAAGGTATTACTGGTGGTGCATTAAACAAAGTTGTCGGTGCTGCTACATTCGGAGCTGTAAAAGGTCCATTTAGTGAAGAAAAAGATTTTGGTAAAGCTCAAGAAGCAAAAGAAAAGAAAGCAGAAGCAAAACAAAAAGCCCTAAAAGAAGGTACAGCTGGTATTGGTGCTGTATTGGGTGATAAGATTGCTACTTCTAGAGTAGGTGGAGCTGTGGGTGGAGTACTAAATAGTATATCTACTGGTGGTCAATCTACAATGCAAAACATTGCTGCAAGTGCTGCAGTTATAGATGCTAAAGGTAAAGTTGAAAAGGTTACTGGTTCTATAGGAAAATTAGATACTAACAGTCCAATTCAACTAGATGCTGCAGGCAATCCGATTATGGAAGTGAGAAATGGTGTTCAAACTAATAATACAATGTTAAATGCTGAAGCTGGTAGTATTTCTGATCAATTTGCTTCAGTAATGAAGAGTCTTACTGTAGATCATGATGGAGCTGCTGCTGGAGATCGATTATCTTCAATGATTGATGCATTAAATAATATTGCAGAAAAATCTGAAGAACAAAAAGATTTATTATCTAAGTTAACAGTGATGAGAGAACAAGTTCAAAATTCTTCTGGTACACAATTAGCTTTGGACAGAATTGGAAAATCTTCAATTACTACACAAATTAAAACAACAGCAGATACAGTTTCTCAAGATGCAGCAAGATTGTCTGCAATTCAGGCAACTTCTACATTCAATATTTCTGCTATTGCTACTAAGACTGGTACTTCTCAAGAAGCAGAGCTTAAGAGACAAATTGAAGGTATTAGTAGAGACTTGTCTTCTAAAGGTATTAAACTTGAAGATGGTGAAATTAGAAAACTTGTACAACAAATGGCACAACAATACAAGTCTACACTTGAAGCTAAAACAAAGAAATAATTTAATACAAATTAAAAGAAGCAACAAATCGTTGCTTCTTTTTTTTGTTTAATACAAACAATTTTATAATTTGACTAAAAAGATTTTGTTATATTTTATATTTGTTATATACTAAAGTATATAGAATTGTTACTATGTGCAAATTTGCATATTGTGGCTAAAAATAATAACTAGAGGTGTAAATAATGAGATTTATTCCTAGAAAAACTAAGGTAAAAACCGAGGTCTTTAAAGGTTTTACTTTTGTCGATGTGCTAGTAGCTGTTGTAGGTGTAGTAGCATCTGTAATGGTATTTACTAGTAACTTGCCATTTAAATGGTATATAGGTCTGAGTGTATTCTCTTTTTGGTGTATGCTATTTGTGCCTGTATCTGATGGCATCAAACTATATTATTCTGTAGTATTGATGTTTAAATTCATGGCATACAAGAAAAAGTATTTCAAAGACCCAAAGAACAAAAATGACGATATCAAGAGAGTTATCCCATTTATGGGACTATCTACCGACAAGTTTGTAAACTTTGGTGAATACTATGGTATGGTTTTGGAAGTACATCCTACCGAATTTACAATGATGGAAGCAGAAAAACAAGAAATGGTATTGAGTTGTTTCTCTGCTTGTTTCGAAAGATTGGGTCAAAACCAAAAAATGAGTATTGTAAAAGTTAAGAAACCACTTGTATTAGATGCTTGGGTAAACTTTGAGGATGAAAAATACAATACACTACTTGATATGGGTGAGAGAGGATTCTATTCTGACAAAGAAATTGAGTCTCGAAGCCCAGTATTTGAGGAAAGATTAAGAGCTTTAAACTTACTTAATAACGAAAACAAAGTTTTGATGAACTTCTATTATATTGTAATTTACGATACAGATAGAGAGCTTCTAGAAAGTACTGTAAATGGTGTAGTAGCATCACTTATGAGCTCACAAACACCTATATATACCGATATTATGCATGGTGACGAATTACTTGTATTCCTTAAGAGTACATTTGCAGATGACTTTAACGAAAGAGAATTGGCAGTAATGAACCAGGAAGAAAAGGTAAAGTGGGCATGCCCAGATAAAATCAAATTTGGTATTACTAGAACTAATATCGATGGTAGAGATTATCGTACATTTACTATTACTGACTATCCATTGGAAGTTCCAAATGCTTGGTTGTATCCTATATTTGACCTAGACAACTGTCGTGTAGTAGTAAATATTAGCCCTGTAGATAGATTCAAGGCTGAAAAACAACTGGATAAATCATTGATGGAAATGGAATTGAAACTATCTAAAGTACATCGTGCCAGTGAACAAATAGAAACTCAAACCCACTATGAATCATTAAGAGAATTGCTTACTAGCTTGAAAAATAGTGGTGAAAACATTTTTGATACAACTATTCATATTACAGCACTTGAAGCTGCAAAAAAAGAAGTTCGTTCTGTACTTAAACAATATGGATTTAAGTATGCAGAGAACTTTGGTAGACAAATCAATGCATTTGTAAGTGCAAATATTTCTAGATTGGACTCATTATTAGAATACAAAAGAGGAATTCACACATCAAGTTTGTGTGCTTGCTTCCCATTTATTTCTAACGAATTAAAAGATAAGAACGGATTCTACTTAGGATACAATCAATACCCAGTATTTATTAACTTCTTTGCTCGTAACAACGAAAGAGTTAACTCAAACATGGTTATTATCGGTAAATCTGGTGGTGGTAAATCCTTCGCAACAAAAACACTTTTGACAAATATGGCTGCAGATAACACCCGTGTATTCATTCTCGACCCGGAAAACGAGTACGAAATACTTTGTGGTAACCTAGGTGGCAAGATGATTGACGTTGCATCATCACAAATGGGTATCTTTAACCCATTCCACATATATCCATCTCTGGAAGCAGAAGAGGGTGGTGTGGACGACTCATTCAATGCTCACTTGCAGTTCTTAGAAAACTTCTTTAGAGTTATTTTGACGGGTATCAATACTGATGCTTTTGAAACACTAAACTCAATGATTGTTGACCTATATGCTCGTAAAGATATAGGTCCTGACACTAACTTAGTTCAGTTGGTTCCAGCTGATTTCCCTATATTTGATGACTTAATGGCTATGGTTAATGACAGATTAAAGCAAGAAACTGAGCCATATGTAGTAAAAAACTTACAAACAGTTAAGACTTATGTAGAGAAATTCTCAACCGGTGGTCGTAACAGTAACTTGTGGAATGGTCCAACATCTATTTCTACAAACGAAAACTTTATCTGTTTCAACTTCCGTACATTGTTGGCAAACAACAACGAATTGATTGCTAATGCTCAGATGTTACTTGTATTCAAATACTTAAATAACGAAATTATTAAAAACCGTGACTTCAACCTAAAATACTTTAACGACCCAACACTTCTAGAAGAAGAACATCGTCGTGTTATCGTATGTGTAGACGAGGCCCACGTATTCATTAACAAAAAATTCCCAGTTGCTCTAGACTTCATGGTACAGATGGCAAAACGTATCCGTAAATATTATGGTATGCAAATCATCATTACCCAAAATATTAAAGACTTCGTAGGTACTCCAGAAATTGCTCAACAATCTACTGCTATTATCAATGCGAGTCAATATTCATTGATATTCGCTCTTGCTCCTAACGATATGACCGACTTGATTGAACTATATCGTAATGCTGGTGGTATCAACGACGAAGAAAAAGACAGAATTGTTACAGCAAAAAGAGGTAATGCATTCATTATTACTAGTGCTATGAGAAGAACTAGTGTTCAAATCGAAGCTTTGCCGGTTGTTAAAGTGACATTCGAACAAAAGGGTGGTACTGGACAATAATTTATAAACATTAAAAGTATGCAATTGCATACTTTTTTGTTGTATAATTTGGTTATTAAAATATAATTATATAATTTTTTTATGTTATTAAATAATAACTGTATGAAAAATTGCTAATTTTAGAAGTATTTTTTAAAAATTTGAGTAAAAATAATTTTAAATTTGATGTTAAAAAAGTTAAATTTGACTTTAATTTTACTATTTTATATTGAAAATATAAACCATCTGTGCTAAAATTGAAATGTATACGAAAAAGGTAGGGTGATAATATGTTTAAATTTATCAAGAAAAAAGAAGCTGTTAAAATTTTCAAACATGCTAAGAAGAACTATGCTAGATATGAATCTGAGCATGTATATACTCCTTCTGAAACTGAACTTAACAATGCTCCTATGGGAGAATTTGGTACTAGTACATATACAAGTCCTAGTAAGATGAATGCTGACTTGGCACATCTATATACATTGACTTCTTTTGAAAGATCTAAGTCAAATATGAAAGAAGCATTAAAGGACTCATTTATTTCTACCAAAGCGAAAGAATATGCTTTAGTTCCAGAGGCTGTATCAGCTAAAATTTACGAACAAGTAAAAGATGATCCTGATGCAGTTGCTTCATATTTTGAAGAAGTTGTAGACAAGACAACTGGTGCTAAGTCTCTAAGAATGAGAGTTTCTGCTTACCAAACCTACCAAACTAAAGAAATATCAACATCTCTACAAATGAGTAATCAAACAAAGAGTGATATCAAAGGTTTTTACAATGAATTGGTTAAATTTGCTAAAAGAGAAATGAAGAGTGATGAAACATCATTGTCTGGTCATACATTCTTAGAATTTGTAACCGATATTGATGATACTTATCAAATAGCTAACAACTTTGCAGAGCCGGGCTCAGTTTTGGAGCAATACTCAGAGTTTGCCGATGTGCCAGTACCAGTGCTAGCAATGCATGCTATTATCTCTAGTGGTACTATTGATTTAAACAAAACCGGTGAGGTAAACAAAGTAAAGTTTAAACAATTAGTTAAACAACTAGAAAATGATAAACTTAGAAATCTTGTTTGTGAAATCTGTGGACTACAGGTAGAAGGAAATAAAGCTGTTCCTTATGAAAATGCTGATTATCCTGAAAGAGCACAAATTCTAAGAACAATGCTTCCTACATTTGTTAGATTTGAAAAACAACATAGTGAAATGTTTGAATTGAATGCTATCTATACAAAGCCAGAATACAAAGCTGCTATTGAGAAACTGCAAGCAGAATGTGAAGGCTATGTAGTAGATGCTATCAATAACAAAACGGTTCCAGTAAACATTTCTTCTAGATTACAAGAAGATGCTGAAAAATTTGTAGCTGAAATCGACAAAGAAAATATTCGTTTAGGCAAAAGAAAATCAGTAGACTATGTAGTAAGTAAACAACAATTAAGAGATATCAAACTTGTTGTAAAACAATTGGCAAATAATGCAAATATTGAAATTGTAAAAGCTACAATCGACCATTATTCTACACAATCAGTAGAACTTACTGAAGAAGTAAATAGTGTAATAGATAGTTTAAATCTTGATCCAACTGAAAGAGAATTGGTTGAAAAACATATCAAGAGACAATTTAAACCAGCAAAAACTGTAGATTGTTTAGAAGAATATCCACATGATTTTGCAGTAATTGCTAGCAATGCAGCAATGATTGCTAAAAAGCAAGCTTCAATTGTTGTAAAAACTGCTATGGAAGTAGCTAGTTATGGTGATTTGCCAGAGGAAGAACAAGAAAAGCTATATGCAGAAATCTTTGCTAGAAACAACAAAGAAATTGATGACTTAGTTGATTTTAATAACAATGTATTGAAATTAGTTCAATTAAAAGAAGACTTAAGAGTATGGAATCATACAATGGGTCAAATTAAATTCCAAGGTTTGAGTGCTATTCAAGAAGTATATGACAAGAGAATCAAAGAGATTCAACATTCTAAACACAAAGAAATTAGTGGTTACAAACTAGAGAAAAAAGAAGCTAATACAAAAATTAGTGAACAAAAGAATGATTTAAATACTACCTATGTAGATAGAGCGGAATTGTATCAAAAATTCTTTGCTAATAGATTTGATGCAAAAGTTAGAATTTATCTAAAGACCCTGGGTTATGGTGGTCTAAAAGGATTGCCTTTAGAGGAAATCAACAAACAAATTGAAATTTCTAAGAAGAAAATCCTTGCTACACCTGTTACTGAAAAGGGTGATAAAGGTACAATTAACCTAGATAAAATGGAAGAATTGTTTGTTTCTGAAATATTTAGAATTGCTAAAGGCGATGTAAAATTTAGAAACAAAAATAGACCTCAAGAACAAACAAATATGGAAGTTGCAGCACTTCAAGCATCATTGATTGATGGATATGCAAAGGGTGAAGGTGCGGCTGCTGGTATTATTGCAGACCTTAGGTCAGAGTTGAGTGGTGAAAAGAAAATTTCTTTAGACCCTGCTGCTACTAAGATTGTAAGCGATATTAAAAGATGTAATGCTGATATAGCAACTTGTGAAAGAATAATTGAAGAACAAACAGCTATTAGAGATGCTGCTCAAAGAAATATTGATAATTATGAAGAGGATACAGCACTAAGAATTGCAAAACTAGATGCAGACAAGTCTGTAGCAGTTTCTGAAGTAAGAAGAGTAGAATTGATTCGTGATTATCAAAATATTCTAGAACATATCTTAGATGCAGAAGAAAGATTACAATCTGACTTCTTGACTGCTCAAGTTCCATCACATGTTTCAAAATCTGATGCAAAGGGATACATCAAAGATAGAGATGTATATATCAATGAAGAGACAGCTATGATTGCTGCTGCTAGAAAAGAACTAGAACATATCGAACAAATTGCTAAAGATGGATACAATCTTCAATTAGTAATCAATACAAACGAACAAGGGGCTCCTCAAGTTGATTTTCAATTAATTTCTGATCCTAGAAAAGATTTTGAAGATGTGGATGAAATGGGTAGAAGGGTAGAAAATCCTCAACCAAAAGCTGAAGAAGAAAAACAAGACGATATTCCTGTGTTTGAAGAAGAAAGTGATATAGTACAATTTGTAGATGCTGTTCACCATGTATCTATGATTGATAGATTACTAAGTGAAGAAACTCAACCTCAAGAAAAAGAACAATTAGCTAAACAATTAATGCTTGATATTAAATTTAAGAATACAGGCAATTATTTAGAAGCTGCTAGAGGTTCGTTAGAAGCAATTAGAGAACAAGAACAACTAAGAGCTTACGAGATAGCTATCCGTCAAGGTGAACCTGGAACAGAGGCTAGAACTCAATTTGTAGCAGGTTGTACTCAAGAGTATATTGGACAACAAGAAATTCCTGAAGAAGAGTTGGAAGCAGTGACAGCTGATGCTAGTACAAGATTTGATGCTATCATTACATCTTGTCAGGAAGCAGAAAAGAATAGACAAGCTGAAGCTCAATCACATCAAGTGCCACAACAATCAAATCCTGAAGCTGGTGACAGCCAAGTACAATCTGAGCCTGCTCAACAACAAGAAAAAAAATCAAAAGCAAAATCTGCAGGAAAGCTTAATTATTCAATTAAAGGTGTTGAAAAAGCAGTAAAATGTTTGGGTAGAATGATAGATATACTTGATGCTCAAATAAAAAAAGACAAAGCAGCAGCTAAAGCTGCGGCAGAAAGAGCGGCACAAGACGAAAGACAAAGACAAGAAGCCGAAAGACAAAGAGCTCCACAAGTAGATGCTGAAATTCAAACCCCTCCAGTAATTGATGAAACAAACTTCTTAGGTCCTGACACTCCTCCAGTAGTAGAAGAGGAAGAAGAAAAAGATAATAATGGAAATCCACCAGTTGTAGAAGAAAGAGACATTATGAAAGATGCTCTACTTAGAAAAGCATATTTAACAACTGTTCATGCTGAATTAGCTGCGGTTGTTGGAACTATGGATAAAGAGCAAACAGCTGCATTGTTCAAAGAGTTAGATATCACAATTGAAACAGAGTCTCTAAAAGATAAGACTCCTCAAGAAATTGTTCAAATCTTACAAGATAAAGGTATTCCACTAGATAAGCAACAAAAGGCTATTACTCTACAAGTATCTACTATCAAAAATGCTGGAATCAATGAAAATGGTCAATTAGTAAATGATAGAGGTGTGCTAGTAGAAAATCGTCTATATGCTAGATATGTAGAGGGTGATCCACAAGTAGTTGCAGAAGAAATAGAAGCTACTACAAGTAAGAAAAAACAAAAATTTGTTTTAAGAAACTTGATTATACATGCTTTGGGTAAGGGAGTTATTGACCCTGAAACTGTAAAAGCTAGAAGTGCAGAATTGGGTGAATTGTTAACTCAAAATGGTTATGAAATTACAGAAGAAAATATAGATAAGCTTGTGACAGGGGAGTTGAAAAAAGACGATACCCCCATAATTCAGGGCTTCAATGAGAAAACTAGACAAGATGCTCAAAAGAATGTCCCTCAACAACAAAGAACAGCAGGTAATTAATAAATAGGAGATTGGTTATGGCAACAAATGTAAATATGTACAAATTTGAAGTTATTGAAGGTATAATCAAGGCTATTGATTTTAAAACTAAAGAAGAAGTTGTAAATCTTGCAAAGAAAATGATGGATGCTGCTAAAAACAATCCAAAATATTCTGATGCTGTAAAAAATGCTTTTAAAGAAGCATACGAAGAGCTAAGTGCAGAAGATTTAACTTTAGAAAATCTTTACGAAATTAAAAATATGCTAGATTAGTATAAAAAGAACACCAGTTTGCTGGTGTTCTTTTTTGTTGTTTTATTTAAAGAAAAACTCCTATATTTAGGAGTTTTTGTTATGCTTTGTGAGCACTATTAAATACGGAAATCATTTTATTTTTAACAACTTCTGTCACATATTTTTTGCCTTGTTTTAGATAGTCTCTAAGGTCTACTGTTTCTGGTTTTGTATTTAGGATTTCTCTAATACCAGCTGTAAATGCTATTCTTAGATCGCTATCAACATTTACTTTTACCACATTATGTTTTGTAGTTGCAACTTGAAGCATTTCTTCTGGAATGCCGTTTGCACCTTTTAGTTTTGCACCATATTGCTCTGCTAATTTAACCATGTCTTGTGGAATTGAACTAGCTCCGTGTAGTACTAGTGGAAAACCTGGTAGTAATGCTTCGATTTGTTCTAGTATATCAAATCTAAGTTTTGCTTCACCAGCAAATTTGTGTGTCCCGTGGCTAGTACCTATAGCTATAGCTAAGCTATCTACACCGGTTCTTTCTACAAATTCTTTAGCTTGTTGAGGATTAGTGTATTTTGCATCATCACTAGAAGCACTTACTTCATCTTCTACACCAGCTAGTACACCAAGTTCTGCTTCTACAGTTACATTTTTTGAATGAGCATATTCTACTACTTGTTTTGTAAGAGCAATATTCTCTTCAAAAGGTAGAGAACTAGCATCTATCATTACATTTGTAAATCCATTGTCGATAGCATTTTTGCAATCTTCAAAAGTTTTGCCGTGGTCTAGGTTTAGTATAACTTGTAGGTTGTCGGCTTTTGCTTGTACCATAGCGGCTATTTCCTTGATACCTGCATACTTTATGGCACCAGTACTGCATTGAACGATTACAGGGCTATTTAGCTCTGTGGCAGCATCTAAGATAGCAGATAATGTTTCTAGATTGACAAAGTTGAATGCACCTATGGCATAGTTGTTTTCTATTGCATGTTTAAAAAGTTGTTTTGAATTTTGTAATCCCATATGTTACTCCTTTTTTGTTTACAAATAAATTGTAAAATATTAAGGTTTTATTAGCAATTAAAATGCAATAAAATTGCAAAAATTTCTTAAAAAAACTCTTATTGTTTGCTAAAAACGAAAAAAATATATATACTATAAAAAAATAGTAAAATTAGAAGTGTGGGGGAAGATTATGAAATTCGGTTTTATTGTACCACTTTTAGACGAATATGATATTGAAAAGGCATACGAAACTATTGCTAAAGCATGTAAGGAAACCAAGGCTAATTTTGATTTGATTTTTGCTTTAAATTCAAAGTTGAGTGCTGTTTTTACTAAAATTAGAAATGTATATGTAGAGAACAAAGCTGTTAAAGCTTTTATGGTAGATCGTCCTGTAGATCAACATAAACTTATTACTTTGGCTATGGAAAAATGTGAAGATTATGATGCTACCATTATTTACTCTGGCAAAGAAGAAATGAATGCTGATGTTATCAAAGCATTTATTACTAGTTATGAAGCCGGCAACAAAATTGTGTATCTTAAGAAAGTTTATCGTGGATTTAAGAAAGTTGCTACTGCAATTAAATCTATGTTCTATAAGCTAGGTATTAAATTGTTAGGTGTATACAAAGATATTAATGCTGAAACAGATATTCAACTTTTAGATGCTGATGTAGTAAAGACTATCAATCAATTACCAGGTAAAAATCGTCAATTAAGAACACTTGATTCTTTATTGTACTATACAACTGATATTATTCATTTGGAAGTAGATTCAAAAGAAGTTATCAATCCTAACTACAACCCTAAAGATAAAACTTACAAGAAAAATGCTGTAGTTGCTGGTGTAAGTTTGGGTGTAGGACTAGTATGTGCAGTGCTTAGTGTAGTTGCACTAGCTGTTAAGTGGAACTGGTTCTATATGATTCATGTAGTATTGTGGCTATTATTTGCTGTTGGTCTATTGTTAGCTTTGGTATTTGATACTAGAAAAATATTGACTCATAGAGCTGGTAAAAATGTAGAACCTAGCGAATTAGTATCTCTAAAAGACAAAATAGAATATTACAATATCTAATATGTAAATATTACAATTTAAAAACTATATGATGCACTGCTTTAATTATAAGTAGTGCATTATTACTCTCAAAGGAAATTATTATGGATTTTTTTGATAATCAAGATGACAATTCAAAAACAAATGAAGTCTTGTTAGATCAAGTAATGGCACAGCACAAAAAGAGAGAGGATAAGCATAATATTAAAAAGGGCTATTTGTTAAGTAGAAAGGTAGGTCCTGTAAGTAATCCGTATGCAAAAGATGAGGGAACTATAAAAAATGATATTCCTTCTCCTCCTAGACAATTAAGTGAACCATTGTTTGTGGTTGGTAATAAGAAATATTCTAATAAGCCAAATACAAGAAAGGAAAGTACCGAAGTTGTAAAGAGAATTATAGTTGTTTTGGCTGTACTTGTAATTATTTTGACAGCTATACTAGTAACTATATTTTTTATGGATGTTCACACAATTGATTTTGTTTGTGGCAATATGGGCGGTATTACTATTTATGACAAAAATAGGACAGAATTAGACTCGTTATCGTTAAGGCTTAACCAAAGTGCTTCGTTTAAGATTGAATTAAAACAAAACTATACAGACTCCGAAATTCAAGTGTTGTACAACAATGTAGAAATAAAACCAGATAAAGATGGCTTCTACACAGTTAAATATACAGGTGAGGGTGGAGAAATTAGAATCATGGGTGTAATGGAAAATCAATATACTGTTACAACTAAGGGGTATGGTGATTTAAAAATATATACTCAGGATACTAATGGTGCTTTTTCAAAAGATATTACAGATGTTGGTATAACAAAAGCTGTAAATGAAAAAATACAATTTAAAGTATATGATACAAAGAAAAGTCAATATGTAAAAGCTCCGTATGCGAGTGTATATTTGGACGACAAACTATTGACTGCGACAAACGATATTTTTGAGGCAACATTCACTAAAAATTGTAAATTGAATGTATACAACTTTAGTCCATTTGAATACTTTACTTTTAGTCCTGTATACGACCCAAATAATGCAAATTCTATTATTGGTTACAATCTTATAAATGTGACACAATTAGGGCTACAATCGCCTGTTTTAGCATTGCCTACAGTATATAATGGTTTACCAGTAACATATACTCTAAATGGCAATGATTATTATCCTGAAATAAAAGAATTGATAGTAAATGCTAATATGATTACAAATTATGAAATGTTTGATATGTTTAGCGATTTAGAAAAAATTGTGATTATAGAGCATCAAGATTCTGGACTGTATTCTCAAGATGGATTACTTTATAATAGAGTAGTAACTCCTTCGACAGTAGCTGGTGTAGATGATGTTGTTAAGGTGCAGCTAATCAAATGTCCAAGTGGTTATGGTAAGGATTTGGCAGAAGGTGCTAGAATACTTGCTATAAATCCTGACGAAATTTGTGAAGGTGCATTTTACAAAATTAATTATCTAAAAACCATTTCTATGGGTGACAAGGTTGTTAGAATTGAGCCTCTTGCTTTCTTTAATGATGGTGTAGGTCAAAAGTATTCATTTGTTTTCAATAATAATACACATTTTAAAGTAGAAAATAATGTTATATATTCTGCTAGTGGGGATATAATTGTTGCTGCACAATTTGCTGAAGGTGAGTTTGTAGTGCCAAATGGAGCAGTTTTGGAAGATTGTGCATTGAGATATAGTGGTATTACCAAGTTGGTATTTGAAGGCGAAGCTACAATCCCTCTACAATCATTTGTAGGAATGAGACAATTAACAGAAATTGTAATGCCTAAAAACTTAGCTTATTTAGGGGTGTTAGAATTTTTTGACTGCAATAATCTAAAAATATTAAACTTGGAAAATGTTGAGATAATGCCAGAAATCAATCCTAATGCATTACTATTTTTAGAAAAATTAGAAAAAATCGTTGTTCCTTATGATATGTATGATGAATATTTGACAGAATATGCAAGTGCACCATTTATAGGACTTATTATACAAGGCGAAAATGATGATGCTATTGTAGTATAACAACTATAAAAGAATTTAAAATTTGTAAGATAATAGAAATGTCTTTAAATTTTAGATTCTTTTTTTGTTTATAAGTTTTCAAAATTTGGAAAAATAATATAATATATATGTATTAGAGTTAATTTTTAGGAGAGGAATATGGACGGAAAACAAAGATTGGCAGAACAAATAGTTAATTATTCACTTGCTGTAAAAAGTGGTGAAAAGGTTTTGATACAATATAGTGATTGTGATAACGACTTTTTGGAATGTATACAAAAAGAGGTTTTTAAAGTAAAAGCATTCCCATTTTTTAAGAATGTAAATAGAGCTTTACAAAGAAATCAAATGATGTTTGGTAATGAAGAGTTGTTTCAAGCAATGGTGGAGAATGATAGACAAATGTACGAAAGTGCAGATTGTGTCGTGCTTATAGGTGGTGCAAACAATATATATGAATATGCACAAGTTAGTGCAGACCAAAAAACAAAGTATGACAAGATTTATACACAACAAATTCATTTTGATATTAGAATAAAAAAGAGATGGGTACTACTTCGTTATCCTACTCCTAGCTTCGCACAATTGTCTAATATGGGTACTAAAGAATTTGAGAAGTATTTCTTTGATGTGTGTGGTTTAGATTATGGCAAAATGGACAAGGCTAGCCACAAACTAAAAGAGTATATGGAAAAGACTGACAAAGTAAGAATTGTTACTCCTGGCACAAATTTGGAGTTTAGCATAAAGGGTCTGCCTGCTATAATATGTAGTGGTCAATGTAATTTGCCTGATGGCGAAGTATACACAGCTCCAGTCAAAGAAAGTATAAATGGTGAAATTACATTTAATGTTCCTGCAATGAATGGTGGGTTTAAATTTGAAAATATTTGGTTAAAATTTGAAAATGGTAAAGTTGTAGATTTTAGTTGCAACAATAATGCCGAATTTGAGAAACTATTAGACCTAGATGAAGGTAGCAGATATGTGGGAGAGTTTGCATTAGGAATAAATCCATATGTGACCAAAAGCATGAATGACATCTTGTTTGATGAGAAAATGTGTGGAAGTTTGCATATGGCATTAGGTTGCTCATATGATGATTGTGACAATACAAACAAGAGTGTTCTTCACTGGGATTTGATACTAAACCAAACTAAAGAATTCGGTGGTGGCGAAATTTGGTTTGATGGTGTAAAAATTAGAGAAAATGGTGCATTCATAGTGCCTGAATTAGTTGATTTAAATCCTGAAAACTTGCTATAATTAAGATGGTTTAAAAAACATTTTAAATCACTAAAATTTATCATTTCCTTGGAGGTAAAAATGAAAAACAACGAAATTAGAGTTGGTATTAATGGTTTCGGCCGTATTGGTAGAATTATTTTAAGACTAACAAAAAGATTTCCAAATATTAAGGTAGTAGGTATTAATGACCCATTTACCGATATCAACTATGCAAAATATATGCTAGAATACGATACAGTTCATGGCAGATATGATGGCACTGTAGAAGTACAAGGTGATACACTTGTGGTTGATGGAAATCCTATCAAATTCTATGCAGAAATGGACCCAACAAATATTGATTGGGCTGGTTGTGGTGCAGAATATATCTGTGAAGCAACTGGTAAATTCACCAAAGCTGATGATGCTAGAAAGCACATTCAAGGTGGAGCAAAAAAGGTTATTATTACAGCACCTGGCAAAGAATGCCCTATGTTTGTTGTAGGTTGTAACGAAGACAAATATACTAGCGATATGGATGTTGTTTCAAATGCAAGTTGTACTACAAACTGCTTGGCTCCAATTGCTAAAATTTTAAACGATGCTTATGGTATCGAAGAAGGATTGATGACAACTGTTCACTCAATCACAGCTACTCAACTTACTGTTGATGGTTCTAGTAAGAAAGACTGGAGAGGTGGTCGTGCTGCTAGTGCAAACATTATCCCATCTTCTACAGGTGCAGCTAAGGCTGTAGGTGTAGTTTTACCAGAACTTAATGGCAAACTTACAGGTATGAGCTTTAGAGTTCCTACTGTAGATGTATCAGTAGTAGATCTAACAGTTAGACTAAAGAAAGAAACTACTTATGATGATATCAAAGCTACAGTTAAAAAGTATGCTGAAACATCACTAAAAGACATTGTAGGTTACACCGAAGACAGTGTAGTATCTTCAGACTTTATCGGTGATACACATGCTAGTACATTCGATGCTGGTGCAGGTATTATGCTTAGCCCTACATTTGTAAAAGTTGTTTCTTGGTATGATAACGAACTTGGATATTCTACTCAAGTACTTCGTTTAATTAGTCATATGGCTGAAGTTGACCATAAATAATTATTTAATAAAAATAAGGTAGTCTGTTTACAGGCTATCTTTTTTTGTGATTTGGTCAATAACTCAAACTTTTTATTGTGAAACCCAACTATTTGTTATATACTAGATATGTAAAATGAAGGAGAATGCTTTATGAGATGTCCGGTATGTGGTGCTAGAATGATTAGTGGTCAAATTTGCAGATATTGCAATGTAACAAGTGATCAAGTATTAGAAGCTAGCAATAAGGAAGCAAAAAAAGCTTTTAAAGAGAAAAGAAAAGAAGAAGTTTGTTTTACTACAAACATTCCTAAAGATGTAAATAAATTAAAACTTGTGCTATATACTATCCTTTTAGGTTGGGTAGGTGTAGGCAGTTTTTATGTAGGTAGAATATATAAAGGATTGTATTCCGCCATCACTTTTGGGCTAATGGTAATATCTGTAGTAGCCAAATTATCTTTTGGTGAGACAGAAGTATTGATGTTTATATCTAGTTTTATTACTTGGTTTATGGTTGCAAACTTGTTGATGTGGATTAGTGATATATTTGGTTTTATATTTAGAACCTATAAAGTGCCTGTAGTTCTACCAAAAAATGAACTAAATGTAAAACATCATAGTATTAAAATTAAGTAAAGGTAAATTATGAAAACAGTAGTTATAGGTATGAGTGGTGGAGTAGATAGCTCCGTTGCTGCAGCCCTTTTGAAAGAACAAGGATACAATGTAATAGGCTTATTTATGCACAACTGGGAAGAAGATGACGAAGAAGGTTGTTGTACAGCTAAACAAGACTGGGAAGATGTAAGAAGAGTATGTAATAAGCTTAACATTCCATACTATTCTGTAAACTTCGCTAAAGAATATATGGATAGAGTGTTTAGCTATTTCCTAAAGGAATATAGTGCAGGTAGAACTCCAAATCCAGATGTGTTGTGTAATAGAGAAATTAAGTTTGGTCCATTTTTGGAGTATGCTAAAAAACTAGGTGCAGATTATATCGCTACAGGTCATTACTGCGATATTGAGCACACAGAAAATGCACATTATTTACTAAAAGCTGTAGACCAAAACAAAGACCAAACATATTTTCTAAATCAACTAAGTCAAAAACAACTAGAATGTGTGCTTTTTCCATTGGGTAAATTAGAAAAACCAGAAGTTAGAAAGATTGCAGAAAAGTATGGTTTTGTAACTGCAGAGAAAAAAGATAGTATTGGTATATGCTTTATAGGCGAAAGAAAGTTTAGAGAGTTTTTAAAAACATTTATACCTGCTAAAAAAGGCAAAATTGTAGATATGCAAGGCAATGAGGTAGGTAAGCACGATGGAGCTATGTACTATACTTTGGGTCAAAGAAGAGGATTAAATATAGGTGGTAAGAGTGGTACTGAAGGTGGTAGATGGTTTGTGGTGGACAAAGATGTAAAAAACAATCTACTTATAGTTAGTCAGGGCGATGAAAAACCTCTATATTCAAAAGCTTTGGTTACATATAGTGTAAACTGGATACCGGGAGAACCAGAGCAAAAAGAATTTACTTGTTATGCCAAATTTAGATATCGTCAACCAGAACAAAAAGTTTATGTAAGAATAGAAAAAGATAGAGTGTGTGTAGACTTTGATGAACCTCAAAGAGCTGTTACACCTGGTCAATTTGTAGTTTTCTATGATGAAAAGAAGTGTCTAGGTGGCGGCATTATAGAAGAAGTAATTAAATAATAATTTTAGAATTGACAAATATCAATAAATAATTTAAAATAAAGTTACCATAAAGAGTGTGTGAGGGACAGCCCCTATGACCACACAGCAACCTAACAATATGTAAAGGTGCTAAAGGCTGAATGATGGGGAAAATATTATATTGTATTTAGAACCCATCAGTCGATGGGTTTTTTGTTTGCTCTTAATGGTAAAAATACAATATATATGGAGATAAATTATGAAAATTTTAACAAGTGAAAGTGTGAATATAGGTCATCCAGACAAAACTTGCGATGTAATAGCAGATAGCTTTTTGGATGAGGCACTAAGACAAGACCCACAATCACAAATGGCTGTAGAATGTGCCATCAAAAACAACAAATTGTTTGTGTATGGCGAAGCTACCACAAAAGCTAATATAAACTACGAATCTGTTGCTAAAAAAGTTTTGGATTATATAGGTTACAATGCGGAAGAATTTCAGGTAATCAAGGAAATATCTATACAATCACCAGATATTCACTCTGCTGTAGTTAAAGATGAAGTTACAGCTAACGATCAGGGGATTATATATGGATATGCCTGTGACGAGACAGAAGAGTATATGCCATTGCCTATAATGGTAGCTACCAAATTAATGCAATATTTTGAAAAATTGAGGCTGAAAGATAAAAGATTTTATGCAGATGCCAAAAGTCAAGTAAGTGTAGAATATAACGATAAAGATGAGCCTATAAGGATACACACTATATTGTTGTCAGTTTCGCATAGTGACAGCTTGGAATTAGATAAACTTAGAGAGATAATCAAAAAAGAAGTTGTAAATCCTGTTTTGGGTGAATACAGCAAGTATGGCAGCAATCCAAATTTACTTATCAATGCAGGTGGCAAATTTACAGTATGGGGTAGCTATGGTGATAGTGGTTGTGTAGGTAGAAAAATAGTGGTAGATACTTACGGTGGTATAGGTAGAGTAGGCGGAGGATGTTTTAGTTCAAAAAACTCTACTAAGGTTGATAGAAGTGCAGCATATTACCTTAGATATGTAGCAAAGAATATAGTTGCTAATGGATTAGCTAAAAGGGTGGAAATTCAAATAAGCTATGGATTTGGACTTAAAGAGCCTATTAGCTTGAATATAAACACTTTTGGTACAGAACAGGTTGATATAAATACAATATATAAATATGTGTCAAATAACTTTAATTTTAAGCCTCAAAGCATAATAAACGAATTAGGTCTAAACAATCCTATATATGCTCAAACAGCTTGCTATGGACATTTTGGTAGAGATTTTGCTTGGGAAAGAATAAAAAATATTGTAGAATAACAAAAAACATATAAAAAACAATAAAAAGCAGTATACTTTTTATTGTTTTGTTTTTTTATAAAATAATTTTATGATATACTTTTGATGTATGGCTAACACTATAAAGTATGATAAAGAAGTATTAATAGAGATAAAGAAATCAAAATTTATTGGTTATACTTTTTTCTGCGAAAATGTAGAAGCCGCTAATAATTGTATCAAACAGCTGAATGCTGAGCATAAAAAAGCTACACATGTTTGCTATTCATATGTAATAAATTCTAATGAAAAAGCAAATGATGACGGTGAACCACAGGGAACGGCAGGTATACCTATCTTAGATGTAATCAAAAAACAAAAATTAGAAAATGTTTTAGTAGCAGTTGTTAGATATTTTGGTGGTATCAAACTAGGTGCAGGTGGGCTTGTAAGAGCATATAGTGAGACTGCTAGTGAGGTAATCAAACTTAGTGAAATTGCTACTCTACTAAAAGTTGTAGAGTGTAAAACAACATTTAACTATGGAGAAGAAAATTTGTTGAATGCTCTTAAGCAAAAAGATGGTGTGTACAATGTGCAAGTAAACTATGTTGATAAATTAGAAGTTACTTTTTGCTTAGATAAAAATACTATATTGAACGATTTTAATTTTGAGAAGTTTGATGAAAAATTGATAAGGGTGTAAGATGGCAGTAATTACTAAAATTGAACAACAAGTAAAAAACAAAGATAGAGTTAGCATATATCTTGATGGCGAATTTAAGCTAGGTTGTTCTATGGATTTGGTTGTGCTTAATCATTTGAAAGAAGGTGCACAAGTTACAGAAGATCAATTAGAGAATCTAGTATTTGAAAATGAAAAAAGTATGGCTCTTAATAAAGCTGTAACACTGTTGGGTAAAAACTTAAAAACAAAAAAACAGATGAGAGATTACCTAAAAGGTAAAGGGTATATACCACAAATTATTAATTATGTTTTAGATAAATTGTGTGAATATAATTATATAAACGATATAAATTATGCTACAATATATGTTAGAAGTGTAAAGCATAAATATGGCAAAATCAAGATTGTAAATGAACTTAAAATGAAAGGTGTTTCGGAAAAAGATATTGATTTTGTAATGCAAGAGTTTGAAACTGATGCCGAAGATATAATGGCATTGGCAAACAAATATTTAAAGAATAAAGAAATAACTACAGAGATATTGTCAAAAATGTATAGGTTTTTGTTATCAAAAGGTTTTGAGTATGACGATGTGTCTGCTGTAATAAAGAGTTTTAAGGAGAATTAATTTGTATGTTGGCAGTAGGTATTGATTCACTAGATATTGTGAGAATGCAAAAATTTGTAGACAATGAAAGATTTTTGTCCAAGTTTTTTACTGAATACGAAACTAAGTATTGTAATCTTACTGTAAATAAAACTATGAGATTGGCTGGTATGTATTGTGCCAAAGAAGCTTTTCTAAAAGCATTAGGTATAGGTATCGGTGGTGGTATTCCTCTAAACGAAATTGAGGTAAATCACGACAAGAATGGAAAGCCATTTTTAAAGCTAGGTGATAGTGCAAAAAAAGTTTTAACTATCAAAGGGTACAAAGAATGTCAAATCAACATTACACATACTCATACTGTAAGCAGTGCAGTTTGTGTATTGATGTAGAGGTGAAAAATGGAAGGAAAAGTTAAGTGTGATTTTAATGTGCATTTAGATGGGAATGTAAATTTTCAAGCTATAAAATATGTGCTTCACCAAGCTGAGGCTAATGGTGTCAAAGCTATGAGTCTATTAGAGCAAGATTCTTTGAGTCTATATAGTCATGCGGGAATATTGCACAGATACATTAAGAGTGGAGAGCTGGCTAAGGTGTATACTGGTAAGTTAGTAGCAGGTTGTGAAATTACATGTGTAGTTAATGATACCAATCCTACTAAGTATGCTTTCAATTTTAACAATCATCGTATCCATTTGTTTATGTACAACTTTGAAGTAGAAAAAGCAGAAGAGATTAAGTGGTTTAGAGATAAGTTTAAAAGAAAATGTTTCAAAAAAGATATCAAGGCTATTACAAAATTATTGAAAAAATACAAGCTACCAGCTCCAGACAAAAAGTTCTACGAGTATGGAGCAAAAGATATTTTGTATCAAGTATATGATTACATAACCAAAGATCCATCTAGAAAAAAAGTATATGACAATTTCATAGGTGCTTTCAATACTCCAACATCTTTTGTTAAGAATGTATTTGAAACACCTCATAGTAAGTTGTTTTTTAAGCAAAGTAGTGTACCATATCTAACTGATGTTCTTGCATTTGCTAGAAAGGTTAGAGGTAGATTGTATATTGCTCATCCAAACAGAATGAATATTAAGTTTAATACAATTAGCTATCTAAATGCTCTTATCGATATGGAGACAGATTATGCTTTCCCATTTGATGGAATCGAAGTGTACAATAGTTACAATTCTAGTATTGATACCAAAGTATTGAATGACTATGCTATAAAAAGAAATCTAGAAATTGTGGGTGGTACTGACTATAGATACTTGAGGAGTCAACAAAACCCAGAAGGAAAAATGTTGTTTGAGGACAATACAGATAGAAGATATGTAGTTCCTGTACCTGGTACTATGATTAAATTGAAGTTGGAAACATACAATGGTGATTTGCTATTAGACAAAAAATTTGTAGATAGGCTAATGGACATTAGAGAATTACCTAGATTTAAATAAAAATAAAGACAAGAATTTCCTTGTCTTTTTTTAATATAAAAAAATATTTTGCATACAATAAAATTAAGAGTTTTTATTGGTGTGTATATGGAAAAGGAATATTGTTATAAATTAGAAAATTTGGTTAATAATCTTAGTAGTGATAGTAACAAAATTGTAAACGATTATCATAAAATGCAATACAAAGACTATTGTGATAGTTGTAGACATGTGTATAAAGAAGTTGAAGATTTGTTTGTGGAAACGGCAGAAGAAAATACGGGTACTATCACTGACTTAGATAATTATATTAGCTGGATTTTGTATGATAAGTAATGAGATAAAACGAGGAGAAGTGTATTATGCCGATTTGAGCCCGGTAGTGGGCAGCGAACAAGGTGGTATTAGGCCAGTGTTGGTTATTCAAAACGATATCGGTAACAAATACAGTCCAACTATTATTGCTGCTGCAATAACTAGTCAAATTAATAAGGCAAGGATACCTACACATATAGAAATAGGTGCTACAGAGGTTGGTTTGCCCAAAGATTCGGTGGTGCTTTTAGAACAGCTTAGGACTCTAGATAAGCGAAGATTAAAAGAAAAAATAGGTGTTCTAAATTTTAGTAAAATGAAAATGGTAGACGATGCATTGCTTATAAGTTTGGGCTTTATTCAGTAATATTTTATATTATAAATTCATAAATGTATATAAATAACGGCTATAAATAGTCGTTTTTTTATTATTTCAAAAAAATTTAAATTGGGTATTGCAAATTGGAAAATTTGGTGTTACAATTGTTGTACGAAAACAAGGTGGTATAAATTTTATGAAATTTGAAGAAAACAAATATAAACAATTTTTTGCTGAAACAGTTGAGTATATGAGAGAGCTAGACAAAATCTTCTACGAAGCAGGTGCAGGTCACTTATTCACAGAAAAAGAACTTAGAAAATTGGAATATGCTGCTACAAACGATAGAATAAATGTGTATGCATATCCTGTAATGGCTCCTACTATTAAAAGAATTAAAGAGTTTTGTGATAAGATGATTTTGGCTAAAAATCCTCCAAAAAACAAAACAATTTCAAACCTAGTTAGCAACAGAGCTATTAGAAGAGGCAAAAACAAAGGCAACAAGCAAGACCGTGGTGCAATCGAAATTTTGAAGGACAACATTAGAGAATATCTAGAAAATCCTACAAAATTACCTACAGCTGTTGCAAAAATGAGAAAACCAGTTCCAAAAAATGCTAATCAAACTAGACTAAAACAACCTAGAGTGTTTACACTAAAAGATCAAGACGAATTAGTAAAACCAAATGAAGATACAATGCAAGCATTACTACAACTAGAAAAAGAATATTGTATTTTAATCAAAGCAAATATCGAACAAAAAATTGATAATCAAAATGCTACACAAAACTATGCAGATCGTTTCCATGTAACAGTTATGGAAGAACTTGAAGCATACAGAAAAGCAAAAGTTTTACTAAAGAAAGATGATGACAAAATTAGAGAAAAAGCTGGAGAATTAACAGAAAATTTCAAGAAATATATCAAAGAAAAAGATACTCCGCTTGTAGCTGAAGGTAAACACAGAACAAATATTCGTCAATTGACAGCTCTGAAAGGCAACATTAAAAAGGCTACTAGAAAAGAAGCCCAAATCGAAGAGCAATTAGCTCAAAAGGGTCAAACTATTGATGAAAGAGTTGTTCCTACAGAGCCTATCAAGGAAAATGAAAAAACTAGATAGTAAAATCTATATAAAATAGACAAATAAGTGCCTAGATCAAGAAAAATTGTATATTGACTATGCACTTATTTTTTGTTATAATATATTAAGTAATATCGAGCAAAATGATATTGCAAATAAAAATGTTAAATTTTTACTTTATGTAGGTGGCACATAAGGAGGATTATATGGTTACATTAACAACAGATCAAATCAATATTATGAAACAAGCTCTTAAGAAGATTAGTGTTCAAACTCATGTATCTATTTCTGAACTTAAGTCTTATTTAGACGCCGGCCAAATGCCTGACGTTGTTGTTTCTGCACTTCAAAATGCTTATGGGGTTACAAACCTAGAGAGCATTTCTGGTGTAAAAACTAAAATGACTACAGAAAAAGTAGCTAGAATATATAAGGCAATTCAAGTAGCAAAAGAGGAAGAAGCTGGTGTAGCTATGACTTCTTTGAATGCTAAAGAAAAGAATGCTGTAAATAAAACTATTACTGATTTGAAAAGTTATATTTCAGAATTACAAACTTTAAGGGCAGAAGTTGATGCTAAGTCTAAGTTGGCTACAACTGCAGCTGATAAGAGAAATTTACAAGATCAAAAATCAGCTCTTACTAGAAGTATCAAGACCGCAGTTAAAGGTTTGGGTGTACTAAAACATAGTTTAGATAGTGAAGTTGCTCAAGATGTGTATGATTGGTTGTTTAAGGCTAAAAATTCTAAAGGTACAGGATTAGAACAATTAGACAAAGCTATTAAAGATTTCAATGTAGTAAATACTGGTAAAACAGCACTTCCTACAGGAAATCAAGCTCACAAGATGGTAAAAGAGTTAAATAGAACAGCAGAGAGAGGATTTGTAAGACCAACTCCAACTCCAACACCTACTCCAACTCCTACTCCTACTCCAACTCCTAC
>JAFVTW010000016.1 GCA_017503005.1 Clostridia bacterium
CCGTATCGGAAGGTGCGGCTGGATCACCTCCTTTTAAGGAAAGGTTAAGAGCCTACCTAAATATATATATCGATAGTCATCTCACACGACTATCACAAACCTAAATCCAATTAGTAGTAAGATAGAATAGACTAATTGGTTCTGTATTCTAGTTATTAACAAAAAATGTTCCCCACTGCGAGGAACATTTTTTTATTTTCAGTGCATTAATTGTTGCACCTACTTTAAAACCACAAGTTAAAACTCCTGTCCTGTATGTCTATATACTATTCAGTCGTTTAAACTTGTGGTTTTTTGTATCTGCACTCAATTTCTGTACTAAAAACTTATCCTTTTATATATACATTCATTTAAAATCTATTTGAAAATATGTCTTATCTTGGTTTTTGATAATATTTTGTTTTTTTTATTTTGTATCTATAGAAATATTGTCAAATCTTAATCTTTAATATATACTCATAATTGATTTGGAACAAACTATCATAGGAGAAACTTTATGCCAAAGATAATTAAATTGAAAGATGGTGCAATTTTGTTGTACCACAAAAACACTCAATCCAAAGCTACTGCTTTTAGGGTGGGTATGCTAAGAGGCGGGTATTTAGATAAAAATACTGGCCTGTCTCACTTATTTGAACATATGTTATTTAAGGGTACAACCAACTGGTCTAATGAAGAATTGACGGCTTTAATTAGGGATAATTTTAGTAATCTAAATGCTTCTACTAGTGGCGATTATATGATTATTAGGTCTTATGAAAGCAAAAAAAAAATAAAACAAGCTTTTAAGATTAGTAGTGATATGCTTCTAAATAGTACTTTCGACAAAGAAGAGCTTGAGAAAGAGAAGCAAGTAGTTAGACAAGAAATTATTAGGGCTAATGATGATATACAAAGAATAGCTTCTCACAACTTAAATATTATGGCTTACAACTATCCTGAGCTTAAATCAAAAACTTTGGGTGATGAAAAGAAAATGATGGCTATTACTCAAAAGCAAATGTTGAAGCATAGGGAAGATAATTTAGTAAGAGAAAACTTTATTGCTAGTGTGTGCTCAAATCTTCCTGCTTGTACTATTAAAAAATACATTAATGAATATTTTGTAAATCATCTTAAATCGGGCAAAAAGAATACATTTGATTCTTGTAATTTTACTATCAATGGCAAGTCGGGTATGGTGGTTGAGACTATGGATAGGCAAAAGGTTGTGATGAAAGTAGCTATACCATGTAATGGTTATCTTGATATGAAAAAGAGCTTTTTATTATCTAGAGTCCTTAGCTATACTAGTGGTGTAAAGGGACCTTTATTTGACCATTTTAGAGAGAAAAAGCAGCTTGTATATTCTATAGCACTTAGAAGGAATACTAACAAACATGATGGACTATTATTCTTTGATATTGAAACAAGTACTGATAAGGTAAATGAATGTTTCTATGCTATAAAAGATTTTATGGACGAAGTGAAACAAGGTATTGCTCAAAAAGATGTTGCTAGACTTTTAGAAAAGTACGAAGAAAATGACGACAGATTTGTAGGGCATCCAGTTGATTTTTGTTCTGGACTTATGTTTGACTATTTGGATTATGGTAGGATTGTAAAAGATAAAGAGTTTAAGAGACTAAAAAAATATGTTACTAAAGAAAACTTAGATGCTACTATTTTGGAAGTGTTTAATCCAGACAAAATTTTTATATCAGTAGCTGGTCCTGTAAACAAAAAAGATATAATGCCTTTAAGCAAAATCAAAAAATTAATTATAGGTTAAAATTTTGTAAGATTTGAAGAATGCACTCTTCAAATCTTTTTTGATTGTAGGGTAAATATGCCTATATTTGTCTTAATATATTTACTTATTCAATTTTTTGTGGTATAATTCATATACTTAAAAAGTGTGGTTATGCCACTTTTTTAATGTCATTTACTACATAAAGTAAAAATTTATTATTTAATTAGGAGTTTAATTTTTTATTATGGTACCTCTCCCGAACTTATTATTAGGAATCAATTTTACTATGACAGATGGGCTACTTATAGTGGCTTTGGTGATTTTACTTTCTCTGTCAGCATTCTTTTCTTCAAGTGAGACAACTTTCTCTACAGCTAATATGATTAGAATGAGAAACAATGTAGATGAAAAGGTAAAAGGCTCTAGAAAAGCACTATGGATAATGGAACATTATGACAAGACTTTAGCTACAATTTTGGTAGGTAATAACTTTGTAAATATTGCAAGTACTACCGTTTGTTCTATTATTTTTGGCAGATTGATTGTAAATCCAACTTTGGCAAATGTTCTAAACACCATTATTATGACAATCATTGTATTGATTTTTGGTGAAATATGTCCTAAAAGTTTAGCCAAAGCAAATGCGGATAAAATGGCTTTAAAATTTTCTGGTATTATGTTTTTCTTAGTAAAGGTGATGACACCTATAACTGCACCTTTTTATGCATTACAAAAAACCATGTTAAAGAAAGTAAAAGCTAATGACAATCCTACAGTAACTGAAGATGAATTAGGTAGTATTATTGATACTATGGAAGAAGAAGGTGTTATCGATAGTGAAGATGCAGACTTGTTCCAAGGTGTAATGGATTTGGAAACTCAAACTGTGTACGACATTATGACCCCTAGGGTAGATGTAGTAGCAATCGAAGCAAAACAATCTTTGAAAGAATTAGAAACCATTTTTGCTGAGAGTGGCTTCTCAAGAATACCTGTATATGAAGAAGACAAAGACCACATTGTAGGTATTATTCACCAAAAAGATTATTTGAAAGCTGTAATTAATGGTACAAAAACATCCTTCAAGAAATTAATGACAGAACCTATTTTTGTTGCAGAAAATATGAAGGCTAATGACTTGATTAGAAAAATGCAACAAGAGAAAAAACATATGGCTGTTGTTATAGATGAGCATGGTGGTACTAGTGGTATTGTTACATTTGAAGATGCTGTAGAAGAAATGCTAGGTGATATATACGATGAGCACGATGATGAAGTTGTAAGCTATATTACTAAGGTAGATGCAAATGTATATGAGGTAAATCCTGACATCAACTTAGATGAACTATTCGAGCAAATTGAAATCGAAAATTTACCAGAAACAGAATATACAACTTTGGGTGGATATTTGTACGAACTTAGCGAGAATCTTCCAGAACTAAATCAAGAATTTGAAGTAGTGACAGTAGATGAGCAAATGGACGATAATGCAAATATTATTACTAAGACTGTAAAACTTAAATTTGTTATTACAGAAATAGAAGATAGAAGTATTCAAAAAGTAAAATTGATAGTAGAACCAACAGAAGATGCTGAGCCTGATAAAAACTTGAGAAAATTAAAAGATGAAGAAGATAAAAAAGAAGGTGAATAATCACTTTCTTTTTTTTTGTAAAAATGGCTATATATACAAAACATTTATTATTTATTTGACTTAAAATTTGTCAAAATATATACTTTAATTGTAGTAAAGTATGCTTTTTTTATTTAAAAAAGCAAAAAGGAGTGGTGGTATGGCTAAATGTGAAGTTGCAGTATTAGATTTTGGCTCATCAAAAATCACTATACTTGTAGGTGTAAAAGGTGTAAACAACACATTTAAAGTAATAGCTTCTGGCAGTTGTGAATATGCTGGATTTATGAATGGCGAATTTATAGAACCAGAGAATTTGTCAAGTGCCATATCTTATGCAAAAAATCAAGCTGAAAATGCTTATGGCAAAAAAATAAAGAGATTGTATGTGGGTGTACCTACTGAGTTTTGTTACAACTCTATAGAACACATTAGTATGAATCTAAACAATCGTGTAAGAATAAAACAAAAGCATATTAATAAGTTGTTTGAAAATGCAAATATTAATTACAAAGACCGTGAGATTATAAACAAAACTCCAATATACTTTGTGCTTGATGATAGCAATCATGTATTGAATCCAGAAGGTTGTACCACATCTACATTAGAAGTGATGGCTAGTTATATTTCGGTAGAACAAGATTTTTATAATTTTATGGATAAAATATTTTGTGAAGTCGGTGTATATACTATCGAACTGATTAGTTTGGCATTAGCCGAAAGTTTGTATTTGATAGGACCAGAGTTTAGACAAAATGGTGCGATACTTGTAGACTGCGGATTCATTACTACTAGTGTAAATGCAGTTTTCTTTGAAGGTGTTACAGACCTTAAGAGTTTTTCTCTAGGTGGTGGATATATCACTAGCGATATTATGGAAGTATTGCAAATACCGTTTGACTCTGCAGAACAGTTAAAGAGAAAAATGATACTATCTATTAATCCTACAGATGAAGATGTATATGATGTGGTTATAGACCATGAGATGCACACATATCCAGCCAAGATGATAAACGATATTAGTTTGGCTAGAATAGATATGATAGCAGAGGGTATCATAAAATGCCTACAAAGTTTCAAAAATAAATTAGAAGATGATATGATTATCTATCTAACTGGTGGAGGGTTATCCTTTATCAAGGGAATAGGACTGTATCTGGAAGAAATATTGAATAGGAAAGTAGTTATAGTGGCACCACAGCCATTGCAATATAATAAGCCTGATTTGTCAAGCTCTCTAAGTTTGATAGATGCGGCTATAAATATAGAACAAAAGTAAAAATTTTAATTAACAGATTTAAATAAGTTTAATATTTAAAAATTTTATGCTAGAATAATTAAAAATAAGATATTATAAGAGGTAGCTATGTACGAGGAAAATATTAGTCAAATATGTAATATCAAAGTTATAGGTGTTGGCGGTGGCGGAAACAATGCTGTAAACAGAATGGTAAATGCAGGTATCAAAAGTGCTGAATTCATTGCTGTAAACACCGACAAACAAGCACTACTTATGAGCAAGGCTCAACATCGTGTGCAAATAGGTGAAAAATTAACTCGTGGTCTAGGTGCTGGTGCTGACCCAGAAATTGGTGTAAAAGCAGCAGACGAAAGCCGTGAAGTTTTGAGTGAGATGTTAAAGGATACAGATTTGGTATTTATCACTGCTGGTATGGGTGGTGGTACTGGTACTGGTGCTGCTCCTGTAATTGCTGGTATAGCTAAAGAACTAGGTGCTCTTACTATTGCAGTTGTTACAAAACCTTTCTTGTTTGAAGGAAAGCGCCGTATGGACAATGCTGAAAGAGGTATCAAGGAACTTAAAGGTGTAGTAGATACACTTGTAGTTATTCCTAATGACAAACTACTAAAGATTGTTCCAAAGGGAACACCTATTATCGAAGCATTTAGAACTGCCGATGATGTATTGAGACAAGGTATTCAAGGTATTTCAGACCTTATTGTAACACCAAGCTTAATCAACTTAGACTTTGCCGATGTTAAAACTATTATGAAAAACAAAGGCTTAGCTCATATGGGTATAGGTCGTGGCAAAGGCGACAACAGAACTATCGAAGCTGTTCGTCAAGCTGTATCTAGTCCATTGCTTGAAACAACAATCGAAGGTGCTACTGGTATTATTTTGAATATCAAAGGTGGTATGGATTTAACTTTGGAAGAAGTTTATGAATCTGCAGCTTTGGTTAAAGAAGTTGTTGACCCATCATGTAACATTATCTTCGGTTCTGGTGTAGACGAGAATATGAAAGAAGAAGTTGAAATCACTGTAATTGCTACAGGATTTAGTGGTGCTACTCTTACTGATGATATGAAAGAAGATATTAGAAGAACAGTAGTTACCGATGCTGACAAAGTAGAAAACTTCATTCATAACGATATGAATGCTGGTGCTAAAGTATTTGGTACAGCTGCACAAGTAGAGGAAGAAGAGGAAGAAGTAGCTCCTCAACCAGCTCCACAACCACAAATGACAAGCAGAGTGGAAGTAGATGATAGCAAGATACCTCCATTCCTTAGAAAAATTAAAAACAAAAGATTTTAATATTGAAATGTAATTAAAAAACACTATTTGCTAAAAATAGTGTTTTTTTTGTTTTATTCTGCAGCTAATAAAATAGGGACAATTCATAATATCTTTTATACTAGTTTGTGATGGAAGTTTATATTGAGTATGTGTTATTAGACAATTTAATAATCAATTCAGTTTTGCTAAATCTTACTAACAAAACACTTAAACTAAAAGCTAGCAAATGGAATATATTTTTTAGTGCTGTTTTAGGCACTATTATTGCTATTATACTACCACTTATAGAATTTGGAATCGGTAATGTTTTTAATAATCTTATATTTATACTTATCAAAATATGTCTGGGTTTGGCTATGTGTTTTATTTTGAAAAAACCAGATAACTTTACAAGATATATGGCTACAGTATTTTTGTTTGTTACATATACATTTGTTTTGGGAGGAATGTGTTTTGGACTGATGTACTTGTTGAATGTAGAAACAAGTTTTAGTGGAATTCTGTTGTTTGGATTTGAAATTCCTGTAGGACTGTTTGTTTTGATGGGTGTGTTTTATTTAAGAATAATCATATTCCTAGTCGAATATGTAAGACACAAATGTACATATACAAATTTTTATTTTGATGTTACCTTAAAAAATAAAGGAGAGTCAGTTTCTGTTACGGGATTTTTGGATACAGGTAATCAGTTGAAAGTGGATGATGTGGGATTGCCGGTTGTTAATTACAAGACAATTTTTAAGTTGTGTCCAAATATCGATGTAAAAAGTCTGGTGTTAGGTGATTTGAAGGGGAGTAATCTCAAAAATGCTGGATTTATTAATTTATTAAACTCAGGAGGTAGGAGTAAAATGCTTACTTTTGATATAGAAGAAGTAGATATTGTGGACCACAAAAACAATGTGCTCAAGCTTAAAAACCAAAAGATAGGACTAGCAAAAACAAATTTTGATGGTAAGTTTGATTGTTTGTTAAGTATGGAATTATTTAGTTGAGGTGATTTATGTTTAAGTTGTTGAAGAAAATATTATTATTGTTATTTAAAAAACAAGATGGGTTGTTATTTTATCTTTGCAATGACAAAGCTTTGCCACAAGCTCTAACAGAAGACGAAGAAAAAGACTTGATAGCTATGTTTGAGAACAATCCAGATTATGCTAGACAAAAACTAATAGAACATAATTTGAGGTTGGTGGTGTATATTGCAAAGAAATTTGAAAATACAGATACAGAACTTGAAGACCTTATTAGTATAGGTAGTATAGGACTTATAAAAGCAGTAAATTCTTTCAATGCAGACAAAAATATTAAGATTGCTACATATGCAAGTAAATGTATTGAAAACGAAATTCTTATGCATCTAAGAAAGGTGTCAAAGTTAAAACAAGAAGTTAGTCTAAATGAATCGCTAAAAACTGATAGCGAGGGTAACGAACTTATGCTTAGCGATATTGTTCCAGATGAAGGAACTCCAGAGACTAGTATGAGCAATTTAACCGAAGTAAGAATGCTGTGGCAGATTATAAATAAATTAAATTGTAGAGAAAGAGAAATTATGATTATGCGATTTGGACTAAATGGTGAAGATGAACAAACTCAAAAAGAAGTTGCAGAATCTTTAAATATTAGTCAAAGTTATATTAGTAGGTTAGAAAAGAAAATTGTGGCGAGAATTAAGAAAGAAATGTTGAAAATATCTTAGTTTATCTACAGTATGTTATTTGGTGGTGTTTGACTGGTTATTCCAAGCAATTTGTCGAGAATAATAATTTTAAAAATGGGAATTATATTCAAAAACAATTGTTTGAGGTGAACAATGGGTAACAAGGTTGAAATTACAGGTGTAAATACTTCTACACTTCCTAAACTTACAGGTAAACAAATGTTGGAACTTATGAATAGGATCAAGCTGGGAGATAAGATGGCTAGAGACGAGTTTGCTTATGCGAATATGCGACTTGTTTTGAGTGTGGTGCAAAGGTTTAATGCAACCAAAGATATAATGGACGATATTTTTCAAGTGGGCTGTGTAGGGCTAATGAAAGCTATAGATAATTTTGATGTAAATTTAAATGTAAAGTTTTCTACTTATGCAGTGCCTATGATTGTAGGGGAAATAAAAAGGTTCCTTAGGGACAATAATTCTATTAGGGTATCTAGAAGCTTGAGAGATATTGCATATAGGGCATTAAAAGCAAGAGAAGAACTAAGCAAAGATAGGGTTGATGAACCCAGATTAGAAGAAATCGCTGAAAAACTAGATGTTGAGTTAAAAGATGTCGCAGTTGCACTTGATGCAATATCGGCACCATTAAGTTTAGGTGATCCAGTGTATAATGATGGAGATGATACTATATTTTTGATGGATCAAGTTAGTGATTCAAAAAATAATGAGGAAAACTGGTTAGAAAATATAAACTTAAAGGAAGCACTCAAAAAGTTAAATCCCAGGGAAAAAGAAATAGTATTGCTTAGGTATTATATAGGTAAAACTCAAATGGAAGTCAGCGAGCAGGTGGGTATTAGTCAGGCTCAAGTAAGTAGGTTAGAGAAAACTGCTATCGAGCAAATCAAAAAATGTTTTTAAGTAAAGTGGTCTTGTACCACTTTTTTGTTTTAAATTTACTATTGAAAAATAGAGTGTTTTGTACTACAATATAGTTGTTAATCTTTTTTGAAGGTGGTTTTATGGATAAAAAAGATAATTTAGTTTTGGTAGAAGCTATCAAGTCACTAGAAAGAATTTTAAAAAAGTATGGCTATAAGCATATAAATGCTGGTAATTTGAATGAGATTTTGCAAGAAACACATTATCATTCTAAGTTGTGGTACGATGCATTTGTTAAAAAATGTAGAATAAATGAAGATTCGCTTATGTATCCTACAGCAAGAAAAGAATTTGAAATGTTGGAAGATATTGAGTCTGAGCATGAAGGTTATATTACAAGATTGGAAAGCGATTATAATTTTGTAAGTGTGATGGCAGCTGCAAAAACAATTGAATCTAAATTGAGTGAAAAATCTATTGCATATTCTCAGGCGATTGCTGAACTTGCAGATAAACAATCAAAATTAGAAACTTATTGTGAGAATGTACTAGATTCTTATGCAGAAGCAGGTGTATCTCCATTTATTTTGAAAAGCTTTGCATTAAATCAAAGTGTACAATATGCTGATAGTGTAGAAGAATTGAAAAATATAGAAGAAAGAATTTTGAAGTTAGACAAAAAGAATGTGTCTGCAGTTAGTGATAAGAATGTTTTAGGAAGTGTAATTGATTGTGTAGAAAAGTGTACGGGCCTAAAATATAAAGACCCAGATGATAACAAAGAGTATACTAGACACAACTATTCATTAAACATTCAAAAAATTCAAGAAAAGCAAGATTCAAAAATAAAGGTGTAGAAAAGCAAACTGATTAGTTTCAGTTTGTTTTTCTTTTTAAATAATATTGAATCTATAATATATATAATATATAAAGTGATATTATAAGGAAAATTGACAATGATACCCCTAAAACATATGGTTAAAATGCACAAAGAAATGTAAAAAAGGGTTAAAAACGAGAAACACACGGAATGGCGGTTGTGGGTATAAAAAAAGTTTTAAAAAAAGTTTAAAAAAAGTGTTGACTTGCTAATTGATATATAGTAAACTACCAATGCGTTCAACAAAAACGAATGCAAAGCACATTGACAA
>JAFVTW010000017.1 GCA_017503005.1 Clostridia bacterium
GGCGGCGGCGGAAGTGGCTATTCAGGACATTATTATGGTCTATCATATTGGCAAAATGGTACTGGTGAAATAGGTCAAACTGGTGGTACTGGTGTTACAGGTAATTGGGGTGGTGCCGAATGGGGTGGTTCTGGTGGTACATGGACCGTTTCTGGTGGTACTGCTGGTCGTGGCGGCTATGGTGGTCCTGGTGGCAACTATGGTTATCAAGGTGGTTATGGCGGTTCCTATTGGTCTCGTTCTTCTGGGGACTGGAATAGAGGTGGTGAAGGTGGCTACGGTGGTTATGGTGGTGCTGGCGGAGCTGGTGGAAATGGCTATAATTATTCTGGTGGCTCTGGTGCTCCTTATGTAGCTAAAGCTTCATATAATCAATTTGACTTTGTATCTATTTGGTATATGAGTACCACACAAAGAAGACCTTTACTTAGAAATAATTCTCAATACGACTCTGCAGATTCTGCAGGTGTTCTAAGATTAAAAATTTTATTGTATTTAGATGGAACCGAAATTACAGATTACAGTCAATTAGGTTCTAGTTACAATAGTATTACAATGTATTCATACAAGTCTGATTCATTTACATCTTCTACATTCTCTTTATATGGATTCGATTCTTCTACTCAAACTAACTTCAATACTATGAGGAGTGGTTATATTACTCGTTCTGGTTATAGATTTGAGCTAAAGAGTACAAGGAGTAGATTCTCTATTGAGTCTATTCAATCTTCATTTGTAGGTAATTCAAATACTCCTAGTTGTTACTTTAACTTTGTGACGGGAGCCAGGGCACAGCCTACTACGATGTCTTCGGGATATAGTTACACGGCTGGTACTTCTACATTATCTCGTACATCGGGAACTTATGCACCTTCAACTAACGAATCAAAGTATTTAAGTTTCTATATTTACGATAGAGACCACAAAATGCAAAGTGATGGATACATAACTATTACTATCAAGTTGAAGACAGAACTTACTGGTACGGGTACATTTACTGACCCTTACAAAATTACAACACCTCGTGAATTATTGTTTGGTATCAAGCACTTGTTTGATACAGTTACAGACAACGAAACCAGAGGTAAAAAATACTTCAAGCAAATGAATGCTATTGAAGTGTGGGATTACAATATTGGTGCAAATTCTTGGGGTTATTATATGTACACTAGTGCCCACAATTTAGGTAACTTTTATGGTACATATAATGGTGCAGGTTATACAACTACATTTAAAACACATTCTACTACTTCTTATCGTGTAATACCTTTACTTGGTGTGTACAATTATGGCACGATAACGAATATGAATTATTATTACGGAACATCAGGTACTTACTATTATTATAGGCCAGGACATATATACATGGGTGGTATTACTTGTGTAAACTACGGTCTTATCAAAAACTTAAATATTACCACGGCGAGTAGCTCTACTGTTGCTGTAGGTAGATATGCGGCAGGTAATGAGATAAACTTTGGTTTAATTGCTGGCTACAATGGTACTACAACATCGGTTCCTTCTACACAAAGAGATGTTTCAGGACAAATCAGAGAATGTAATGGTTTCTTAAATGGTACATTCTATTACGAAGATGAGATTGTTCCTACTGCTGTTACTAGAGTAGGTGGTTTAGTTGGTTATAATGCAGGCATTGTAGATTCTTGTTTCTATGGTGGATATAACAATAATTCAACATCACAAACATCTCGTACTACAAATTTTAATATTGAAACTAATACAGCTACAGACTATTTTGGTGGTATATGCGGATATGCTACATCTACTATTACTAACTGTTATACTATGGGCACATATTATGTTTCAAGCCCTAGTAATTCTTATATCGGCTTAATATGTGGTAATGGTAATGGCTATACAAAGAGCTGTGTATCTATTGGAACACTTTCAAATGGTTCAACTAAATACGGCACTAACAATACTACAGTGTTTAGTAGCACAAAACAATCTCGTGCAACTTTGGAAGGTGCTGGATTTAACTTTAATTATCCTTGGTCATGGAATGGAACAGGTACAACTTGTGTGCCTAGACTAATGTCTATGGAAAAGGCTATCACTGTAGACAAAGGAAGTGTAACGGCACCATCTACATTAGCAAAGGCCGATTATCCTTTGGCTTATGAAAGATATCCGGATTATACAATTTATGAAGTAAATTCTTTGGCTAAATTTAGATATATGATGAATAATATATCTAGTATTACAGCCAAGACGGTATATGCTATTACTGCAGATATTATTATTGATGATGGCTATTCGGATATGTCGGCAGTAAATAGGGCATCTGTTATTAATCCTCAAGTCGTTATAGATGGTGGATTTAATAAAACAAACGGACACTCTACTATTACTGGTCTAAAATTTGAATTAGACTACACTAATGGTGTAGGTTCTAGCCAAGTTATAGGTCTATTTGCAAAAACAAATGGTGCCATCAAAAATCTTAGATTTGATGATGTGTACTTAGGTTACGATGCTATTAGACATCAAGACTCTTCTTCAATTACAAGAAGTACTATTGACGAAATTTCATTATTTGGTCAAGTAGGTGCTACAGGACTGTTAGAAGATGTAGAGGTTGATTGTGATATCAACATCTTCTCACAATACTATGATTGCAAAGATAACTGGATAATTGCTGCTACATTGTATTCTCAAATTGTAGATACACCGGCAGCTTCTGCTATACTTGTTAATGGTGCCAAAGTTACTGGTAATATGAACCTTTATGTTGGTCAATATAACCATTATGGTTATTTTGGTGGTGCATTTGGTAGAATATATGGCAAGAGTGGTCAATTCCGTCAAGTTGCTGTAGAAACTAATATGTATATGTTGACTGGTAGAACTATTGCATCTACTGAAACTTATCTAAGAATAGGTGGTGTAGCTTCATGTTCAAACTATGCCGACTTCTATGATTGTTACTATGGCTCAACTAAGACAACATTCTCAGCATCTTCAGCAGATTCTGCTCAAGACAATATAGGAATGTTTATGGGTCAAAATGATAATACCGGAACTATGTATTTTAACTGTTATACTTATGCAAATTCACTAAGTATTCCTTCGGGTACTTATGCAGATGCTTTTGTTAGTTACAAACCTAGTGGTGCAACTTATTCAAATTGTTATCAATTCAACAATTCTACAGGTGGATTGACTGAAACAAGTGGTATTACAATCAAAAACTTAAATTCTAGAGGTTCAATTCCTACAGCTTGGGATACAAAATTGATTTGGTTCCAATTAGATACAGAATTGCCTACATTTTGGATTCACAACGAACATGGTAGAAAGGTGGTTTTAAACACTTCTCTACAAGCATCTAAAGTTGCATTATCTACTGTAACAACATACAGACAAACTGTTCCTGTAAAGAGTTGTACTGCTGTTGCTGCAAACAATGGAACTTCAAGTACAACTAGTGCTGTTCAAGATGTGTTCTATACAGATATTAGGGTAGCTAATCAATTCACATCTTCTTCAGTAAAAATAGATAATGCTGCAGTTTCTGCTGCGGCAGGAAATCATTTATATTTCTACTTGTCTAAAGCTGCTATGAACGATGCTTTAGGCGGTGCTGTAAGAGATAAATTTGTTTTAAAGGTTAATTATACATATCATCCTTCTTATGTAACTGCATCTACAGGTGCAACTCCGGTAAATTTATTCAAAGAAGAAGATTCATCTTCTGATGTTGGTGTACAAAAGACAGAGGGCGGTTTAGCTCTAAACTTCCCAAAAACAGCTGATTCTGAAAACAAAGCATATTCTTGTTATAGATGGAGAGACATCACAGTTAATGTAGATGTGGGTAATACAAAATATGGTGTAATTTTAAGTGCACCTAGTTTGTATACTATGTCTGGTAGTTCTGACACCTTGTCAGGTGGAAAGAATTTACCATACACAATTCAAGTTACTAGAGCAAGTGATAATACTACTGTAAAACCTTCAAAATCTATTACAAGTTACTATGGTAGTGCTTCTGTAGAAAACTTTAAAACATTTAGTCCAAATGTTGGCGGTACTGCAGTATCAGAATTAAAACTATATTATGGTGACACCCTAAGAATTTCTTTCGAAAGAGGTCAATCAGGCATACCATTTAATATTAATAGATTTGCTCCAAGTACAAATATATGTACAAACTGGGGTTGGTACAGAACAACTGCACAGTTAACGGCTACACAAGTCCTTGATGGTAAGTCTGGTTCTACAGTATATACTTTGTACGATGCAGATGATACTGATGCGACTGATACAGCCCATCACTCAGTTAGTTCTGCAAACAATTCTAACAACATTAACTATTTAGAATTCAAAATTACTCCTAATACTGCTACTAAGTATGCTACTTATTCAGACAACGGAAAGAAAGACCAAGATTTACCTTGGTATACTCCAAAGTTTAGGAGAATGACTAAAGTTACTGTTCATATGGGTATTGAGGGCTCTGGAACAAATATGCCTACATTATTCCCAAATGGTTTAGGTAACTTTGGTGCTTCAAGCGATACAAAAGCTATTGATCTAAGAGGCGAAGATGGTTCAATTGCTGATATCGACAAAATTTCTAGACCTCAAGTAAAGGTAGGTAGTACAGCAACTACTGTTCCTGCAGCAGAAAGTGCGGCTTTGGCTGCTGGTACTGTTACTTATTATGCATCTGGTCATATTGTTGATAATAGAACAAATGTAAATAATACTACATTCTCATATCCTACAGAGGTTACTCTGTTTGGTAGAACAACAGCAACATCAAACTATACAGATTTAAATAGATACAACTTTGTACCTTCTAGTTATTGGAATGCAACATATACAGTTGCAGCTTCACCATCCTTGATAGGTACTGCTAGCAAGACTACGATTACAGATACCACTCCAGGTGTAATGACTGCTACTGTAGATATAGTAGATTCAGATACTAGATTCAAAGAACAAAGGCTGATAGTAGCTTATAACTATAGAAAATATGCATTAAATGTTAATTTATCTGAAAATGGCACTGGTGATGAGAATCATGACAATAAGTTGCTATTAAAATACGGTAAGTATTCTATTAATAATAAATTTATTATTGTTGAAAATGATGAAACCAATGAGACTGGTTCATTCTTAAAAGAAGCAGATGAAAGACAATACTATACATATTCAACACCAGAAAATGGAAGTTTATCTGGTAAAGTAACTATTATTGCATCTGCAGACTTATTTAATGGAGTAAGCAGATATAGGATTACTCAATTTAGTGGACATCCTTTGGATTCAACATATGAGGAGCAGTATTATTCTTATACAAATTTGAGTAATCAAACAACTAAGAGAGTCTTGATGATAAGGGTATCATTCTATATTACTTTAGATACCACTATTGATATCAAGTTCGAACAATGTGATGACTTAAATATCAATCCAAAATACTCTGCAAATTTAGCAGGTGCAGGTACACTTGCAAATCCTTATCAAATAAGTACAGCAGGTGATTTGGCTCATTTGATATATAATACAAACAATGGTGATGCTTTAGGATACTTGAGTTCACATATTAAAATGACTACTGATATTAATTTCTCATCATACTACAATGCTCACACTATTACAGACTATTTTGCTGGTACAACTAGATCTGTAACAATAGGTTATAGTTTGGAACCTATCGGTGACAAATCACATATGTTTAATGGGTTCTTTGATGGATTTGGAAACTCTATTCACAATCTGTACTATGAGCGAGATGACAGAGATGTTTTAGGTTTCTTTGGAGCGATAGGTAACTCTGGTACGGTTCAGAGATTAATATTAGAAGATTTAATAATTATTAATAACAAAAAAGAATCTAATGCAAATGCTGAAGATGTCTACATCGGTGGTATAGCAGGATTGTGCTTAGGTGCAATAACTAGATCAGCTGTTACATACGGTGTAAATTCCGAGGCAACATATGACAATCAAAAGCATACTTCAATCGTTTCTATAGGTCCTACTAGATTAGAAGACTCAAATATGAACTTTACAAGTGCTGCAAATGGAACAGTAAAATTAAGTGCTGCTCGTATTTATAGTACTGTGTCTTCAGAGCTAGATCCATTAGCTGCAAAACACACCTTGTTTAGCATTGTGGGTGGATTAGTAGGTGTATTGAGAGGTACAACTGCAAAGATTTCTCAATCATATTTTGACGGATTCATCTATGGCGACCATATAGTAGGTGGATTAGTAGGTGCTATGACCGAAAGTGCAACAGTGTCTGGTTCTTACAACCATGGCCGTTTAACAGGTAATACTGTTTCTGGTTTGGTAGGTGCTGTTACTGGTACATACAAAATTACTAATGCTAACGATATAAATGCTAAGAACAGAATTCAATATTCTTATAACTATGGTGCAATTACTCCTGGTTATTCTATTGAGTTGTCTTCAGGTAGTGTAACAACATATCCAAATGGTAGAGATGAGGTTATGGCAAGTGCTTTAACCAAAATTGATGTAGAATATGGATTTACACCATCAAACAATGGACTAAATACTTTAATTGTATATTGTTATGCTGTATACAACTTAAATGATTCTAGTACAGGAATTGAATATATTCCAAAAACAGCTAGTTCTATTAATACAATTCCTCAAAATACATTTAATGCTACTACTAGACAATTCATTACAATGCCATCATTAGCAGATACTACTATGGCAAATTATGGACAACTAGAGTTTACTTCTGAAGGATCTTTGGCTTCTTCATATATTGCTCAAGTTATAACAGTAGACGATGTATTGTACTGGTTTGATTCTGATTCATTTGGTGATTGGGGAGAACCAGATCCATCATTAGATTTGTCAGTGTTAAAACAACACAACTATGGAACCCCATATATTACTTCTTTAGGTTATACTTTTGCATATGAATTAAAAGCTTTGTTTAATGGTAATTATATTACTGGTACAGAGCCTGATACTTTGGATACCGAAGTAAAATGGAAATTCCAAGAATCAAGTAGTGAACATTGGAAATTTACAAAAAATGGTTCTACTACTTTTAAACCTTATAATCGTAAATTTAGATTAAACAAAAAGTATTATGTTCCAGTTGGATCTACAATCATTATGAATTTAGAGAACATAATGAAAGATAATTTAGAACAAACATATACTTTGAGAGATGTTGTAACTAATGTAAATGTTGTTGTTAAATCAAAACCTGAAGATGCAACAGGAACAACTAAAAACATTATCAATACAGCTACACAAATTACAACATATTCTACTAGTCATTTGACACTATTAGAAGACACTGTATTAACATTTGCATTCTACAAGACTACAACAAAAATAGATTATTATCCAGACTATGAGTATTTTTCAAAGAACAAAGTTCCGCCTATTGAGTCTAGAAATATAATCATTGATGATTACAATGCTCCTACAGTTCGTGAACAAAACAAGATTCTTATCGAAACTGCAAGCAATGCATATATTGTTTCTGAAATTAGATTTAGATTCCCATACAGACAAACTGGTGATTTTAATACACTTACAGATGAGGGAACATGGGTATCTGGTGAACATGGTGTTGACTATGCAAGACTTAGATTTGATGTAAATAGAAATCTAATTGTTGACGAATCTATAGCTTGTACAGCAACTGCTGATACTAATTATAGAATTTATTACTTTGATTGTTCTCAAGCAGTAGATTATACTAGCAAAACAACAAACTTAAGGTGCTATGTATATGTACACAAGACCGAAAACAAGGTTCAAGTTGCATATATGGGTACAGAAATTTTACCTTTAGAAGTTGCAGTATTTGCTGGTGTTAGGATAAATATTTCAGCTAATGGTGGTAGTGGTCTAACTGACAGATTCAATAGTACTTCTATTGAAATAAAACCAGCTCCAACTGCTTCTGAGGTTGCAGAATTTAAGCCTACAACAGGTGTAAAATATGAAGCAAATGTTATTCAATCTCATTTAGTTACAACCACACAAACTATTCTATATACATTAGGTTATATAGAATCTACTAATGCACTAGATGCTGGTGGTCAATATCAATTCTATGAATACGAATTAGATTTTGTATGTAACAAAGAATTTGACTTTACCAAAGGTGCAGTTACTGATGTTTTGACAGCTATCACAATGAATGGCTTTGAAACATATACAAACAACAAAAATAATGAAGCATTTACCGGATACGAGAGGGTAGATGTAGAAAGATTCTTTAAGGGTGCAAGCGAACTTAGCGATGACGAAAAATGGTATAATATGTATATCGGTAAAAATACTGGATCTATGGCATCAACTCATGAAGAAGATGGCTTTACTGGTGATTATGTAGAACTAAAATTTGCTTTTGCTCCTGCTACTATCGAAACATCAATAAGTGTAAATGTAGCTAATGTAGCTTCTGATGACTTTACACAACTTAGAAATTATTTAGCTAACAATATTGAGATTATTCAATACTTCAATGATAAAACTACCGAAGCATTTAGAATCAAGACTTCTACAAATATTGCAAACCTAAGTTCTAGTGCTAGGGAGATTACATTAACATTTGTAGTAGCTAATAGCTCAAAAATAGGTTATGAGTTAAAAGGTGTTTCATTAAATGATATAGTTGGCGAAAAGAGCGACAAAGTTGTCGAAGACTACTACTTTACATACAAAGGTGCTTCAAACAAAGTTAACAACTATAGATTCTACTGGCAAGGTGATTATTTCAATAACACTGCCGGACAAATTGAATCTTCTAGAATGGCTAAACTTATACATGTGGCAAACAATTCTACACTTGAAACCACTATGTTTGAAGGAGTTAATGCTGTATATGGTGATATAGCTCCTACTTTACCAAAAACAATCACACTTAATGTTGTTCAAATGTTTAAGTTAGATACTAGGGTAAGGTTAGATGGGGATTTTGGTACCACATATCAATTTGCTCCATTTGTATATGGATATAGTCCAAGTCAACTTTTATATCAAACTTATTTACCTGATACATATGCAGATATTCCTACCGAATTTACGGGAGAATATAGTAAAGTTTCAACTAAAGCTTTGAACTTTATAGACTATCATGCTAATGATCAACATTTTGTAGTAAAAGTAAATTGGGGATTGGCTATTAGAACATTAGACGATGTAAATGTTGTTGATGCTTCGTCTTCACAACTAAATGCATATTCTTCAATCAACTTGAGTGATACTGCTAATCTGGAAACAACAATAGCAAATGATGGTAAAATTGTTTCTGCACAAAGTTTCTACAACTTTGTACAATGGGAAGTAGATGGTACATCATATATTGGTACAGAAGAAAACAATATTGATTTGGTAAGCATTAATTATTCAAATACTGTAAAAACTAATGCTGTTCTAAACAACACCTTAGTATTAACTGTAAAAACAGTTGTTATTGAATTGAGAAATGATGCGGACTTTACACCTTCTTCTATGATTACAGCTAGTGGTCTTCGTCAATTTGACAAAACTCCACTTCCTACAACTTATGTAATTCTAAAAGACGGTATTTCAAATATAACCACCCATATTTCTACTCAAAAGGGTGTAAGACTTATGGCCCTTGGAGACAATAGAACAAGGTTGGGTAGTAACGGTCAATTTATGTTTATAGAATCTGATGATTCTGTAAATGTAAAAGCAAATCCATATAACACATTCAAAGATGGTTATACTGTAAACTATGATGAACTAATTAAGGCTAAATCTAATTTAACAACAGAAAATAGAAATTATATTAAGTTGTTGCAAGATCCAGCTCTTACAGATACTTATAGTGTGTTAAAAACAGACGAACCTACAAAGTTGACTTATTTCACAAGTAAGTTCTATGAAATAAGTGTAGGTGTTAAAGTTCAAACAGAAGTGTTTGATATTCATTATGCTTGCAATGCTGCATTTGATATTCCTCAAAATCCTACTATGGAGCAAAGAGGTATATCATTCTCAGAAGATGCTATTAGATTGGCTGGTTGTGATGTGGACAGTGATGAAAATGATAGTTTTACTAACTATACAATGGATCCACTTCCTATTAAAAACGATCCAAATTCAATCTATACAATGGATGAAGCTAGTACAGAATATCCAGGCAAATTTAGAGTTAAGACCATTGACTATTTGGCTGGTGTGGAAAAACAAAGTTTCCATGTAAAAGTTGATGCAGGTTCAGGTGTTGAAATTTTCCAACCAACTATAGCTACAGCTATTATGATGAATCAACTTTTGGGTACAAATACATATGGTGAAACCCGTGTAGGTGTTATCACATTTATCTATTATCCTAAAGTTCCATTTATGATTTCATACAATAATGTGGGTTATAGTGCTAATGGACACTCTACTGAGTCTTCTGGTGTTAATGATATTATTACCAGAATTGAAGCTTTTGCAAAAAATCCTACAGCTGTTCCTACAGTATATAATGCTGTTCCAGAACAAACTGGTGGTACTCAAAATAACTTTAGAGTAGACAAACAAACTCGTTTGTTGAAGAGTGATATATATGTAAACCTAAGAATAAAACTTCCTGCTTCTATCACAAACTACTATGATGTTGGCAATTTCACCATAAATGATGAAAGATTAACGGAAGAACAGAAAACTTTAGACTTTAGTGAAACAAAATCATTAATGTTGAGTCAGTCAGAATTCCACTATGGTAAATACTATGACAATACTGATGTAGGCATTGATGATGTAGACCATAAAAATGTTACTCTAAAACTTGAAAATGATAAACCTAAACTAGTAGAAGCAAATCCTAACGATGGTTGGATTTACTTAGCTATATTTATTCCAGTTATTGCCACATTGGATACAGGCGAACCATCATTCTACAACCAAGAATACACATTGAACTTTATTGAGAAGACAAGAGACTTCTATTATGTATCTGATTATGATGATATTGCATCTATAAAAATTATGGATTTAACCAAAGATCAATACTCTGGTTCTGGTTTTAAAGATGTTAAGGATACTCAAAAGGGTAGAGAAGTAGAGGTTACAGATGCTGTATATACAACAAAAGATGGTTCTGAAATAAATGTAAAGAAATTTGCAATCGGTGTATTAGGAATTTATAGAATCTATGCTTCTATTGATTCTACAAGTAACGATTATCATTTTGGATATTTTGGTTATGGTGGATATGATAATCAAAATAAGATACCTACACACTTCAAAGAAGAAGATGGAACATCAACTTCTTATGGGTATAATGCTTTCCAAGAAGTGTTTAAGACAGCAGAACTGACTGGTCAAACTGAGAGAAGAAAAGTTGCTGGAATTTTAGACTTTAGTTACTTTGATGCTGATACAAAACTAAATGAGCACGACACTTCTCCACATTCTAATTATCTTGCAGTTTATCCTAATGATAGATTTAAAGATAATAGATCTAATTTTGAAAAAGAACTTACAAATGTAGATGAAGATTTATTAAGAATAGTTATATTTAAGGTCACAGATGTTCAAGTAGGTTCAACTACAGCATTTGCTTCAGAAATGAAATCTGAAGATATATTTACAGGTATTGAAAGTATTTCAGCTAATGGTACATATCTATCAACTGGTACATCATCATTCGTAAAAGATAGTGCTACATATAATGCAGCTAATAATACTATTGGTACTACAGTAGTTACTTCATTCTACAATGAAGGTAATTATCAAAATTATACATTCACAATCAAAGATGGATTTAAGTTTAGAAGCATAGACTTAAAATATATTGATGAGAATGCTGAAGAAAAAACAGCTGTATTAATGGCTGAAGATATGACTGCATCATCTATTGATATTAAAGATGCTGCAGGCAAGTATTTATTCACTGTTACTAAAGATGGTGATTATACTTATACAATTATTGTAAAAGATAAGGTTTCTGGCGATGCTTATTGGGAAAACTATTCAAAAATGTTTGCCGTAACTGATGAAAAACAATTTACAATTAATGTATATGAAGAATTAGTAAACTACTCATTTAAGTATGATTTTGCTGACAATTATAATGGCGAGAAATTCGATGAAAATGAATTGAAATTTATAGCAAATTCAAACTTCTACAATCCAAGTGATGATGGTTTGACATTTGAATATGAGTATGGTGATGGAAAAACATATGATATTAACTTCTCAAACACTTCAGATGATACAAGATATCAAAACTTTGTAGGTAGATTCGGTTCTATTAAAAATCTTGACCATAGATTCGATTGCGATGGTGATGTCGAAAGAGAAACATTATTAAATAAAAGATTTAAATTGATTCTTTGGACTGTATTAGCACCACAATCAGGTGTTTCTTATGTTGACTCTCAAAATGTAGTATTAAATGAAATAGAAGAACCTTTCCTAAAACAAGATGTGGTTATCAATGCAACATTAGAAAGATACTATATGCTTGAAATTGGTGATCCTATAACATATTTCATTACAAACTTTACTGAAGAGCCTACAGTAATCAATGAAGAAACATATAAACTAGATGTATTTAATCCAACTCAAAATTCACACAATGGATATTTCAAATTAAATACTCCATATGGTGCTACTGTAAATTATATTCATTCATATGCTACCGAAGAAGAAACACCATATAATTTTGTTGGCTGGTTTAATGCTCTTGATCCTAATAAATTAGTAAAACTTACTGATTATGATAGTATGAGAATATTGGCTGGCACAGGAAGTACTCCAGACCAAAATTCAATTAAATTAACACAAGACACAATTATGATTCCTGTCTTTGCAGAAAAACACTTCATTTATTGGTTTGATTGGCCAGAGAGTGGTTTAAGATCATACTCTAATGTAAATCCTACAACAAAGCTATTTGCATCACTTGATAGGTATTACAATGAATATCAATTTGCTGGTCCAGAGTTGTTGGGTGTTGATGGTGGAACATATCAAACAAAAGCTCAAATAGAAATTGCAAGTGTTCTAAATGAAAAAGGTGCTACAGTTTCAGATTTGGATAATGTTGACAAATATATTTATATTGCAGGTTCTTTCACTAATGTTGAATTATTTGTAACTCCTGCTGAGAACTTTAGAATAGTAAACTGGATTGATGAATCTTCGTCTGATATTACATGGGCAGATCCAGAAAATCCTGGTTTAGGTTCAAGCACATATTACATTAATGGATTTAAGGATAAGGAAGAACCAACAAGTGTTATTTATAGAATGGGTGGTAGAATTACCTTATTCTTGAAAGGTTTGGCAGTATTTGAATTAGGTGGTGGTTATCTTTCAGCAAATGCTGAATCTGTACACAACTTTAATTCTGCTGATGGCTTCTATACATACGATTTAACATATAATCATGAGCAAATATTGTTGCAAAACAAGATTGGCATGAGTTCGGCATTGTATTTTGATGGTGAATATGATGGTCCTGGTGGATTTAAAGATAATGAAATCTATACAGAACATGTTATATTTAGGGCTGATGATGGCGAACCAAGAATCAATATTTTTGCAAATAAAGTATTACAAACATCTAATCCAAATGTTACTTATGTATTTGATTATTTCGAATACACTAGAACATATAATGGTGAAACCTTTGTTGATCAATTAAGATACAGCGAAAATGGTAAAGCTATAAATAGTGCAAATGCAGAGTATATATTCAGTTATTTTGTTGACGATGATTCTATTAGATATGTTCAATTAAACTTTTTACCAAAAGTAAAAACAGGTCCTGATCAATCATTAACTACAGCAGGTAAGTATATAGCTGTATATAGAAAAGTATTTAAAACTACACATAATCCATATCTATATGATTACAGTGCTAATGGAGAAAACTTAGGAACATTATCATTTAATGATACAATGAATACTTTAATTACTATTACTTATAGTAAATCTTCTCAACCAACATTAGTTGAGAAAGAAGAAGGTATAGGCATAATTTCTGGTAATGTTATCGAAGCAGAATTTGTTGAAGGAACAGTACTTACTATTTCTTCTGAATATTCTCAATTAACTACTCATGGATATTCATATAGAGCATTACAATCTCCAAATATTAATATTGAGGAGTTTGTAAATGAAAACATCAATGATCTAACCGCACCTATGACATCTTCAATCACATTGCAAACCAATGATGATTCTGGTGAATATATTTATAAATATAGAAAGACAATATATTATCACTTCTATTATTTGCCAGAAAATGATGCTGGTTCTCCATATTTGAAAGAAGATGCTGCGGGAATAAATATCTTAAGTGTTGCTAAAAGATATGATACAACTATGGATAACTATTATGCTTTGGAAGGTGAAACAATTAGTTTTGTTGTTACACCAAAAATTGTAGCAGGAGTTCCTAAGTATGTATTTAAGCAATTTAGTAGAGGTATAAATCTAGAAAATAGAGATAAACTTTACGATCAAAATGGCACACCACCATATACAATTAAATCTAGTGGTATAACAGATTTAATTACAGATTTAGAGTGGGATGAATTGTCATTTACTGCTTGTATGAACAACTGTTATGCAAATGGTCAAGTTGACGGAGATTCATTACTATACTATGCTGAATATGATGAATTAAGAGAAGTAATAATTGCTATTAATAAGCTTCCAGAAGCTGCACCAAACTTTGTATCACTAGATCCAAACAATACAAAAATTGTTTCAGATTTAGTACCTAAATATATTTTATTTGATGCAACTGTAGAACAATTCTGTGAGGCAACCGGCTCAAGCTATAGTGCATTATTTAGAGTTTTGGCTAGAGATGGAAGTGATTTGTCATTCCAAATCTCTACAATTGATACAAATATATATAGAATAAATTCTTGGGTAACATTGGTTAATGGAATTGTAGCTGGTGATTCTATTACAATACCTAATAATACCGTTGATAATACAAACTTTGGTACATCTGTGGTTAGAGCATCTAGCTCACATCAAGATGGTTTTGGCATAAATACTATTGGAATTGATGATACAACTGTAGATTCTTCTAATGTATATATGGCTGAAATTATAAAAACATACTCATTTAGTACACCACAATATATTACTGGTTACATTACAAAGGGAATGAATCAACAAGGTGGTATGTTTGGTACTCATGAGAAACCTGTAACTATTGAGGGTAATGAAGTTATTTCTCCTACAGGTGTTAGATATGATGAAGGTGTTGTTCTTTCATTTACACCAGTATTAAATGAAGGTTATAGTTATGTTGGTTATATGATTAATCAACCATCAAATCCTGCTGGCGCATTTATAGTAAGTGCAGCAGTAATTGATGCAGAAGAATTTGCTAAGAAACTAAATACATTTACATCAATGATGTTTACAACTGTTGAAGTAAACAATACTGATCCATTGTTGAATGTTTTAGATGAAGATATTACTTCTTTCTATGGTGTATTTAGAGAATTAGAATTTAAAGTATTACATGAATATTTGTATGATTTTAAAACAGAATTTACTGAAGATGACTATCCTGAAGATGCAATACCTATGACTATTATTACTCCTACAAGAAATAACGATGATTTCTTGACCAAGAAATCAGATCCTGATGGTCAAAGTTATTATGTTATGGGATATTTTGGAGAATGCAGCATTCGTTCACAATCTGGTCCAAACAATGTATTTATAGCAAAATTCTTTGGTAGTCAAAATGCATTATTTGGTTCATTAAGTGGAATAAATAAGAGTGCTTTAAATGAAACAAATACACATGACTATGTTAATAAGTTAGAACCTGGTGAAGGTGAGGAAGGCGAAGAAGAGGAAGAAGAGGAAGAAGATAATGGTAAAACATTAAAACTATTAAAATCAGTAAATCTAGATTCTTCTCCTATCGAAACATTTATTCCTAAAAATTTAGATGATTATTTTGGAATAGATGAAAATGATGATTTCTGGTTTGACTCTCTATTGGCTGATAGTGTAACTATAGTTACTTGGTTAATAAGTGCAGAGAAATATTCTCTAACAGCTGCTGTTACTAACGATATTGAAGAATCTAAATTTACAGATGCAGTAGATTTGCTTGGATTTGTATCTTTCGAGGCAGAGCCTAATTATTCAATTCTTCCAGATAATGATTATTATATGGTAGAATCTGGTTCTAAAGTTACAATGACAACTAACTATACTAAATTTACTGATACTTCAACTGTTCAAAATGTACTTGGAAGATCATATGATAGTAAAAATCTTGAATTCATAGGTTTCTATGTTAGGAAAGTGGAAGACGGTCAAGTAAGTTATAGCGATACACAAGGTGATGGTATAACTTATAATTATGTTAATGGTGTTATTACTCTAAACATTAAAAGTTCATCTTTCGAAACTGCTGGTGATTACTATGCTATGTTTAGACAAAGACAACAAATTACTATTAAGTATAGAACTAAGACTGCTGAAGTAGATCCTAACGATAATCTACAACACTTAGTAGAGTATAGAGGAAACATCATTATTACAGATAAATTAGTATATGATGGAAATAATACAGAAGAAGCTGAAGCATTTAATAGAATACAAATAAATGGGTTCTTTGGTAATGGTTCTAACTTCTGGGTATATAACAATGCAGAGTCTGCATTCCATGTGGATCCTGATCCAAACTTGCCAGAAGATACAGATTTGGATTACAACACATACAAAATGATTGTTGATGCTCTTGATATTGATAATAACAATCCTCCTGAAGGAATCATCGATCCAGTAGAGGTTGATAGAAAATATGAGGGCAGAGAAGTTTATACACTTTGTTTAGAAGAATACTATACTTTAGATACAAGAATTACAGAGCTTACAGTTATATTTACTGTAAATAAAATTATAAGTATTGAGCTTTTAACAGATTATCAATATAATGTTGCAGATTTCATAAAAGACTTTATGGAAGTAAATCTTGACAATAGCACACTTGGTGAATTATTTGATGATAGTGAAGCTTATAATGGTAGAGTTTATACTGTAACTGTTGAAGAAGGTAGTACATTATCTATCGACTTTAAATACTTTAAAAAGGTTCAAGAATACTTCTACAGATTAAATTATTTATCATTAGAAGGAACAAAAGTGCTTGAGAACGATAGAGATAATATAGAGATTGATGAAGTAACACCGTTCAATTTCTACATTACTGCTGATATGCCAAAAACCACATATTACAAATTGAATATGGTTGAAGTGTTCTACTTTAGATATGCTATAGATCCAGAAGGTGTAGCCAAAGCAGAAGATCCAGTTATTGAAATTTCTGATGTGGTTTGTGAGAATTATGGTTTCACAGAAGAAGCTTTAATCAATGATGGAATTAGATTTAGAAAGTTTACTGTTCTAAATGAGGATAATGGTAATGTAGAAAACTATTTCGACTTCACAACAAAGTTTACAGTTGTTTTGGATTTGCCTAAATTCTATGTGTTTGATGGTTGGGAAGTTAATGGAAATCAAAACTATGTTATTGATAATGGTATAGATATTATTACAACAGAAGAAACAACTTCTGTGATGAAACACTTCTTAATGAGCTATGAGTTAGTTGCTCATTTCCATGCTGAAGGTTCTAGACTTATCATATTTGGTCCTGGTTCTGCAAATGTTCGCACAAGGGAAACAGATGAAGATGGTGTAGAAATGAAAGATGTTGTTACATTTATAAACAATGGAACAATATTTGAATTTAAGTCAGAAGAAGATAAGAGCGGTGGCTTAACTGCTGTTCCATCAACAATGGGTGGTAAACTTATCCTAGAAAACTGTTTCTTAAGGTATTTGTTGTATGATGATGTAGGTAGCGAAAAATATGTATACCTAGATCCGACAAAATTATTAAATGATGGTAAAACTCATGAGTTGACAATTACTCAAGAGGCTGGTGGAAGAGTAACATTTGATTATGCCTCAGATGAACCTTATGCTTTAGAAATATATTTAGAGTTTAGTGGTACAACTTGGGCAGTAGCAGATTATATTACTACACCTCAAGGTTCGGGTACTATAGTTGATCCATACTTGATTCAAACTCCAAACAACCTTGCATATGTAGCATATATTCATTCAGCTGCAGCAGGTCAAACATCAAATCCTAGTGCAGGTAAGTATTATAAATTAACTGCAAATTTAGATATGTCGGCACATTACTGGTTCCCAATAGGAACAACAACAACTGGTGGTTATCCATTCTCAGGTGTATTTGATGGTAATGGTTATACTATTTCTGGAATAGATTTATGGGCTTTCCAAAATGTATTCTATGCTGGAAATATTGATGCTGCAAATCATGAAAACAGTTTACAAGAAGTTAAAGAATTAGGTGTGTTTGGTTATATTGAAAATGCAAAATTATATAATTTAAATATAACTAATTCTGAAATTACTCATTCACAAAATGGTACAATAACTCGTGAATTTGACGAAATTATTGATACAGTTTATTATGATCCATCAGCAGGAGACCCATTAAAGGCATCATTGTTGAGTTATGATCATATTACAGCTGGTTATATTGTTGGTGAAATGAAGAATTCCGAAATTGTAGCATGTAAATTTGATGGAAATGTAAATGTTCATGATACAAATAGAAATGAGCATATTTATCAAAAAGTAAATGTTGCTGGTATTGCTGCAGTTGCTTTAGGAACAAATATGTTTAGAGAAGTAGATTTAAGAACTACTGTCAATGTTACTGGATTTAATTCAGAAGATGACATTCCTTCTAATGTTGCGGGATTTGTAGCTAATGCTTCGGGTGATTTATTAGAAATTAGAAATAGTAAGTATTCAAACTCTATTAATCCATTAATTTCTACATTTGAGTATGTTGATTTTATTGGTGGTTTTATAGGAACAACAAATGTTACTAATTTATCGATTTACAATTCATATCTAAATGGTAATTATTCAACAGCTTCTTTAGGAAAGGTTAGTGCGATTATAGGTAATGCATTGTCTGGAACAATTAATATTCTAAATGTATTCCATAATCATGAAACTTCTGCTACAGAATATGGTGTTGTTTATACTCCAGACATGGATACTACACTTTACAACACTCAATATCCATGGGAAATTGTTCCTGGTGAGATGCCTAAGTTATGGGCACTTGATTACGAACCTGCAGATATGACATTATCTGTTGCACCTACTTTGAGTGGTGGTGAGTATTTGGTAGATCAACCTGCTAAACTAAATTGGATTATATCTAAATTAGGTACAGATGATTTAATTTCAAACAAGGTTAGAGTTACTGCAAATCTAGACTTTGCTGGTTCATTATGGTCAACTTATGCAACTATTCCAGCTGGTTTTGAAATTGATTTCTCTGGTTATACTGTTTCTAATGTAAGACTAAAGAATCAGCCAGCTATGTTTAAAGAAAACTATGGTTCTATTAAAAATATGGTTATGAATCAATCAGGAAGCTTTACAAGTTATCCTCAAGAGTCTCAATCAATATTAGTTGCAAACAACTATGGATTAATAGAACACATTATGATGGAAGCTTCTGTTGTTACAAAACACTATGGTTTAAATAATTTTGCTATAGGTGGTATTGTAGGTAAGATGCATTCATCAGCAGGAATTGAAGGTGGTGGAATTATTCAACATTCATTCTTTGCAGGTAACATAACAACTGCTATTGATAGAATATATAGTGGAAATTCTAATATTGGCGGATTAGTGGGCATAATAAATGCTGCAGATAATACCTTAATTTCTCAAAACTATACTGATGTTAATATTTCTCTTGATAACAAAACTATTGCTAGCTCAATTATAAACATTGGTGGATTAGTTGGTAATATTTACAATTCAAACAATGTAAATGTATTAGATAACTATTCAAGAGGAACAATTAAAACCTCGTCAAATATTACAGTTGGTAATTCTTCAGTTGCTGGTGTAATAGGTAGAATACAAGCAGATACTATTGTTGATACAACAATCAACCATATATATGCTATTAACGAAGTTATACCTATTGCATTAAATATGGGTGCAATTGGTGATGTTGATGCAAATGCTCAAGCAAATTTGGAAGTTGTTGATGCTTATACTTTAGATTCAACAATTACAAACACCTTAGTATATGGAGAAACACAAACTAGTGAAGAAATGAAGAATGAAACATCTTCAATTTATACTGGTTGGAACTTTAATGATATTTGGACATTCAATCCATTAAGAAATGATGGTTATCCAATTTTGCAAGCTACCGAAAACTGGCATTATATAAATGTAACAATAAACTTTGAGAAAGGTCCATTTGGATATGTATATAGTCACGAAAATAGATATTTAATCGATTTTGTTGCTAAGTACGGATATCCTATCTCAGACTTAAGAGAAATTACAGAGATTTATGTTGATGGTAAGTTTGCTGGAGCTAATGCAAGAATTAGGGTAATGCATTTAAATAATGTTACTATCGAATCTAATGATTATAATGAAGAGACATATATGTCGCTATATGAGGCATATTTAGATGGTGTTCTTCAAAATACATCATTTACACAATTTGAGATAGAGCAAGTTGCTAAAGATTATGAATTTACTGCAAACTATATTTGGAATAGATATTTAGTAGATGTTATTAGTAATGATACTTCACTTGGTAATGTACAAGTTATTAGATCAAATGATTTGATGGGTGACACAACTGATTATTCTGAGAAAGTAAGTGCATCTAATGCATATCTTCACGGTGAATTAATTAGATTGTCAGCGACAACAACTAATAACTCTGGATTTATTAAGTGGCAAAAACTTGACGGTGAATTTGTAGATATTGTTGATTATGATGAATCTAATACAAGATGTATTTATGTTGATAATGCTGCAGAACTAGCGGCAGCTGTTGCTACATTACAAGAAGGTCAATATATCTTCGATAGATCAACTACTGATTTGTATTTCTTTGTTACAGAAGATACAGCAGGAACATATAGAGTTTATTTTGCTAAACTATATGAGTTGACATTTACTCCAGAGCTTCCATTATATGCTTCAGTTACAAATATTGATGCTGTGATGGATGATCCTGAATACTACGGAATTGCAACTATTACAAAATCAATTGAAATTGATGGTGTAATGACAGATGTAGTTAAATATGTAGAGGGTGCTAGACTATCTGTAGATGTTATTTCATGGAACAACTATAAGATTGATAGGGTTTCATTAAATGGTTCAGAGATTATTGATAATCAAGGTGTACCAACAGATGAAACAAATGCAGGATATTTCTCTTTAGATTTCTCAAGAAGTCCATATTATCATCAAAAAGCAACTTTATACATAAATCAAGTTAATGATTATTCAGATGGTGAATATATCTTCAACATGATTTTAATTGATTACAAAATCAAGGTTGTAACTTCTAAAGGTGGCGGAGTATCTGCAGAAGGTTACACTCTTGACCCTGTAGAAAATATGTTTATTGTTACAGGTGGTAATGATATTACATTTGATGTATCAATTTTGGAAAGATATGCACTTGCTGAATTCAATTTAGTTTCTGATGAATTAATTATTGAAGAAAGACCTGCTGATTATGTTCCAAAAGATGATATTCATACAATTCTTAGTCCTACAGACTATACATTGTATGGCAAAGATGGTTCTGGAAACTTTACAGTTGAAATCGGTGAATTCAATGAAGAAACAGATCCAGAAGATGCATATGCTTACACTTTAAATGGTGTAAATAGTGATATGACATTGTATATTAATTTTGCACAATACGACTGGTACAGAATAGGTGCTGATCCAACATTAAATTTCTGTAACGAAATTGATGGTTCACAAACTATCGGTGGTATTGTGTATGATGGTTTGTCATATGAAACAGCATTTAGAATTCAAACAGTTAATCATTTAGCTAGAATATTGTATTTAACAAACAACAATGTTTCATACGAAAGAAATGGTAAAACATACTACTTTAGTGATGCATATTATTTGATTACTACAGATGATGATACTACAAACTTCAACTTCTCTAGATATTTCTGGGCTCCATTAGGTGGTTTTGAAAATACTCAATTTAGTGGAACAATATTTAGTGATCCTGGTAATATTAATAAATTAGTTAATATTAGTGGTTTAAGTAGACATTCACTATACAATATTGTTATGGAACCATATGATATTACATTGTCAAATGGTGTAAATCTTAATAATGCCGAATATTTTGCTAATGGTATTGGTTTTGTTGGTAAAGCTGAAGATGTATTAATTAGTAACTTAAATATTCAAGGTGTTGATATTATTTACTCAATGCCAGAACACAAAAATATCGGTTCTATCTATGCAACCAGTGAAGGCTCTAGAACAATGAATGTTGATCTAAAGAATTCACAAATTACTCTTGATTCTCAAGGAACTGTTGGATCTTTGGTTGGTAAAGCTGATAGTAGTACAACAATCTTTAAAACATCAAGTGATGCAACCATTACAGTAAATGGTGAAAACAATTACATAGGTGGTTTAGTTGGTGAACTAAATGGTATGATAGAAGCTTCATACTTCAACGGAACAATTATTAATCCAAAACAAAATGTTGTAGGTGGATTAGTAGGTAAGTTGACAGGTTTGATTGAAATGTCGTATGCAAATCCTTTAATCAAAACTGAAGAAGTTATCAATGTAGGTGGATTAGTAGGTAATATTAGTCAAAAATATGTTATCCAAAATTCATATGTTGTTACTGGTTCTATGATTAACTTAGATGGTTCAATCACACATACAAGTATCAATGAAAAGCCTATAGGAAATATAGAAGATACCACAATTTATGATATTGAAAAGTCAAATGCTGACAATAAAGATAAATATGTAGGATTTAACTTTGACAACTTGTTTAAAGTATCTACGGTTGATACTGTAGCAGGTCCTGTATTTATGAATCCAGAAACTCCTATCAACTATCAAGAGATGGGTGGAGCTGGTACAAAAGATGATCCATACTTAATTTCTACACAAGATCAGTTCTTTAGATTTACTCAATACTTAAATGATACATCTAAAGCAAATGTATATAATACATCAGATATTTATTATCAATTAGGTGCAAATATTTACTTAACAGAAAAAGACTTCAATACAATTCAAGTATTTAATGCAAACTTTAATGGTAAAGGATTTACCATTTATGGATTACATATTGAAACTATACTAGGTAGCAATGTTGCATTTATCGGCGAAAACAATGGTTTAATTAGAGATGTATATTTCGCTAATGCTACTATTGTTGGTGAAAACAATGTTGCAGGTGTGGTTGCTACAAACAATGGTGTAATACATGGTGTTGTATTTGACGGTATAGTTGTTGGTAGAAATACTGTAGGTGGTGTAGTTGCAACTAATGGTACAACAGCTAATGCTGGTACTTTGGTAAGATTAGGCTCACATGCAAATGTTTCTGGCCACACAAATGTAGGTGGTGTAGTTGGATACTTAAAAGATTCTAACTTAAACTCATACAATGATGTATTTGCTGTTAAATATGACGGTGAAGGAAAACTTATCTGCAATTATGTAGGTATTACCGAAAGTTATAGTAGAGCAAGAGTAGTTGCTTATGAGAATGTAGGTGGTGTAGTTGGATATGCGACAAACACAACTCAAGCTATAGCTATTAAGAATGTCTATAATACTGGTGAGGTATATTCTTACTTAAACGGTGCAGGTATTGTAGGTTTTGCTGAAAATATTGCAATGCAATACATGTATTCTTATGGTGATATTGTTAGTTACAACGAAAATGTTACAGGTAGTGATACAACTATTGCAGGAGCAGGTCATATCGTTGGTTATGGTCAAAACTCTACTATAGGTTATCAATCTGGTGGAATGTCATTAGGTGTGGCTATTACACCAAAAGATAATAAATTTATTTATCTAATTAAAGATGGTTCTGTAGTAGCTTCTAAAGCATATGGTTCACAATCAAATAGTGTTGATAATTCAGCTACATTTGATTATGAAACACTTCAAATTCAAACAACATTTACAAACTATGGATTTAACTTCACTAATATATGGAGATATTATGATGTAGAAAACAACTTTAACTATAAGTTGCCAATACTTAAATACTTCCACTCATACTTAGTTGTAGTTAAAGTAGGTCCAAATGGTGGATACTTAATCGAAGAAAGATTTGGTACTGTAAACGAAAATGGTGAAATCTATGTATTGAATGGTGAAAACTTAGAAATCAATTTCTTAGCTGACAAACATTATCATATATATAGAAGAACTGTTAATAGTGAAGTAACTCTATTCGAAGAAGAGTTTACTGAAGAATCTATACCAGATAATACATTCAAACAAGAATTGTATACAGTTGAGTATAGCGAAATTGTTAAGGTGTACGATGTGTTTGTGGAATTTACAATCGACAAATATAAATTTACATTCGAAACAAATCCAGAAACATTTAATGAGTTGCCTATAGGTACAATTACTCTATTAAATGAAGATGGCACAGTAAACGATTTAGGTATTTATGAATACGATCAAGTAGTAATTGTAAGAGTTGAAGGATTAGATAACTTTAAATTGTTATCAATTGATCATGTTCGTACAGGTGAAACAGATAATGTTTCTCAAATTGAGTTTGGTGATCCAATTCTTAATGGAAATATTTACTCATTTACATCTACTGACGGACATTACAATTTAGATGAAACAAGAGATGTTCTAACAACAGCAGATGACTTTGAACTTAACTATTCTACTGAATCTTTTGAATTTGCATTTAATGCTAACGATTTCACATCTAATGGCTATGATGCAGATGCAGAAGGTGTTGTTCCTCCAGTAGGTAAATATGTTGCTAACTTTATTAAACAATATGATGTTCAACTACAAGTTCAATCTTGGGACGACATTACATTATTAGTAGAGTCTGCAGATGTTACAGCTGGTGGTTACATTATTACAAAAGTTGTTTCTACAGGTGCTGCTATCGTTGATGAAACTGGTTTTGGTGTAATCGACGAAGGTACTGAAATCTTATTAGAATCTGTATGCAATAAGGGTTACTTGTTTGTAGACTATTCTGATGGAGTAAGAGCAGAAGGTGTAGAAGTAAATAGTTTAAGTCCAAATGTTGTTGAAAAATTTGTTATAAACAAAGATACATTGATTGTTTCAAACTTTGATTTAGTTGGTTTAATAATCAAACTTAAATTAAATGCAAATGGTTCATTAACTATCAATGAACAAGATTTGGCAAATGGTGGATATATACCTGTTACTTATGATATACCAGGTGTATACGAAACCACAGTAAAATATAGGAAGAACCTAAACTTCTTAGCTACAGCCAATACAGGTTATGCTGTAGATACAGTTACTCATTTAGGTAGAATTTCAGATGAAACAGAACAAGTATTCAATTCTAAAGAATTATATGAGTGGGATGTTACATACGAAAAAGTTCTAGAAGAATTTACAATTGAAATTACATTTAGACATGAGATGTGGACTGACCACCCAAGTGATACTTTACAAGGTAGTGGAACAATCGATGATCCTTACTTGATTACAAACGGTCATGATTTAGGATTTATTGCAAATCAGGTTAACGATAGCGGTAATTCTTTTGAGGGTAAATACTTCAAAGTAGTACCTATCATTAAAAACCCTGGTAGTACTCCAGAAAATCCTTTGCCTGACTTATATGTAGATGCTATTGATTTGTCAACATATTACTTCAAGCCTATGGGTGTTATTGGTAATGATGATAGACAATTCAAGGGAACTATTTATGGTGATTATAAATCATTCGAAAATATTAGAATTGATGGATATGCATCACAAATAGGATTCTTCATCTCACCAACAGCATATATTGAAAACTTATTCTTTGAGAATGTTGAGATATATAAAGGTGCAGTTGGAACAATTGTTGGTGCTGTTGCAGCTATCAACAATGGAACATTAAAGAATGTTTCAGTGTCAGGTATTGTAGAAAGTTCTGGTACAGTGGCAGGTTTAGTAGGTATTAACTATGGTACATTAGAAAGAGTTATGTCTTCCGTAGCTGTTACAAACGAAGGTGAATATGCTGGTGGTATTTCTGCTATCAACTATGGAACAATTCGTTATGCAAACAACTTAGGAAAAGTTATAAATACTACTGCTCCATCGTATGTTGGTGGTATAGCTGGTTTGGCTGGATCAAACAACATTATCGAACTATCTGCTAACTATGGTGAATTATCTGGTGATATCACAGGTGGTATCGTTGGTGAATTTGCTAGAGGTAGTTTATCTGAAGTTTACAATACTGGCAAAGTGGTAGGTAACTCATATGCCGGTGGTATATTTGCTTATAAAGATGCTGATAATGATTCAGAAATTAAGTTAAGTAAGTCATACAATGCTGGTCGTGTATCTGCCGCAGTATTTGGCGGTATATTCGGTTATGTAGATGCAACATTGATTAACAATATTACAGATACATATTACATTAACTTGTATGAGGGAAGTGTTGAACAAACAAATGCTGTTTCAAAAACATTGGCTGAATTACAAGATATTAATACATTTGAAAGCTTAGACTTTGAAACTGTATGGGGTAAAAAAGATTATTCTGATGTAAACTATAACAATGCTCTTCCATTTATTTGGGACATTGTAACTTGGGGACAATGGAGTGACAATGCTGTTTCATTAACTCCAGAAGATGATGTATATCACATCAGTACAAGTGAACAATTAGCTTGGATTAGTCAACAAGTAAATACTGTAGAAGGATTTAGTGCAGGTAAAACATTTGTACTAGATAACGACATTAATATGTTTGATCACTTCTTTACTTCTATAGGTACAAGTACATATAAGTTTGAAGGTGTATTTGATGGTAAAGGACACACAATTAGTGGTTTAAGTGTTAATACTAATTATGATGTTCTAAACAATGATTCAATGGCTCTATTTGGTTATACAAATAATGCTACAATCAAAGACTTAACAATTAACACTATTAAATTAGTTGCTAATACCAATTTTGCTGGTGCAGTGGTTGGCAGTGCTACAAATACAACATTTGAAAATGTACATGTTGGTATTGAAGATGAAGTTCATTCTGGATTAATCTCATCACTAGCAAATACAGAATGTGTATTAGGTGGTATTGTTGGTGAATTAAATGGTGGTAGCATCACTAAATCTATGGCTGATATCAATATTTATATAAATAACGGTATCGGTGGTGGATTAGTAGGTAAAAACCTAGGTGGCGAAATCACTCTAGTTAATTCTTCTTCAATCATTGAAAACAATGCAGAAAATGCAATAATTGGTGGCTTAATCGGTGAAAATACCGGAAGTATAGCAGATGCATTCTATGAAGGAGTAATTACTTCAAATGCAGCAAATGCTATAGTTGGTGGTATCGTAGGCAGAAATGCTGGCGAAGTTCACAGAACTTATGCAAACATTAACAACTTCACTGCTTCAGGAACTGTTGGTGGTGTTATAGGTGAAAACGACACTTATACAACCGCTGAGGTTGCAGAAACAGACAAGGTTACTTATAACTACTATAGTTCTGAAATGGGACTAGATGTTAAACAAGGTTTTGGTAAAGCAAATACTACAGGATTTGGCTCATTTGTTGAAACATTCTACTTAAATAGAGCAGAAATGAAGACAGATGTTCAATTAAGAACAGAGAGCACATATTCTACTTGGGACTTTGACTTTACTTGGGCTATTGACTATTCTGATGGTAACTTAAATGATGGATATCCATTGTTCTATTACAATAATGATTATCAAATTGTTACAGTTACTGTTACTCATGACGATATCAGTACCGAAGGTGCAGATGACGAAGAGTATGGTCAAGTTATAAGATTAAACTACAACAAAGATGGTGAAGTAAGTTCTAGAGCTATATCTAGACATGGTAGAACAGAGGAAGTATATGTATTGAATGGAAACTATGTAGGATTTGATGTTGCACCATACTACAATGGCTTGATTGAGAGTGTTATAGTTGACGGTGTTCCAAGAGCTGGTTTAGCTAAGGAAAAAGTTGAATTTGATGAGGTTTCTACTACTCACGATATCGAAGTATTGTTTATCAAGAAACTTTATAAGTTTGTTATAAACGGTGTTATCGATGCTGCTGAAGGTTATGAAGTAAGTCCTGATGTTAAGATAACAGCAATTATCAAAAACATAGATACAGGATCTGCATACTTCTTAACTCTAAGCAATGGTGATACTAAGATTCTTTACAATATTGCTAGAGGTAGATATATTGTATTGGCTAATGTTCCTATGTTCCATACTCCTTACATGCAAATCTTTGATGGGGAAGTGGTTCAAACAGATTATGTAGAGGTTGAGTTGACACCTACATCTTCTGATGCAACTATTACAATAACTTTAACTAAAACAAACGAAAGATGGCTAAACGATTCTGCTAACAACTATAGTTAAAGATTTATAACAAAAAGAGCATACAACGACTGTTGTATACTCTTTTTGTGCTCTAAAAACAAAACACCTCTCGGGTTGTCCAAGAGGTGTTTTTTTAGTGCTATGCAAAGTTTGCTAAATTGCCTAAATATAGTTTGTTTTTTCGATTAATAAGTTTTTTAATAAAAAGCATAAATTTTAGTGTAAATTTCGTTGTTTTTTTACTATTTTTTCTATGATAACTACACCGAAATACATTAGTGCAGCTAGTACACAAAGTATAATGGTGCTAGCCATTACCAGGTCTAATTTGAACACTTGACCACCATATACTATTAAATATCCAAGTCCAGCTCGACTAACCAAATATTCACCCATTATAGTGCCAACCCAGGTTAGACCTACATTTATTTTTAATACTGAAATAAATTCCATAAGGGAATTAGGTAGTATTAGCTTGATTAGTATTTGTAACTTGTTGGCACCCATACTTCTTAGTAGCAATATTTTGTTTTCATCGCAAGAGGTAAAAGCACTAAGCATACTTAAAATTGTAATTACTATCATTATAAGTATATCCATTGCAATTATTGCACCAGTTCCAGCACCAATCCATATGATTAATATAGGGCCTAGAGCTATTTTAGGTAAGCTGTTTAGTACTACTATATATGGGTCTAGAATCTTTCGTATTGTCTCATTCCACCACAATATAATGGCGATTAATGTTCCAGCTATTGTGGCTATCAAAAAGCCTATAATAGCTTCGCTTAGTGTTATGCCTATATGATAAAATAGTGTGCCGTTAGAAATTAAAATACCAACTTGTGTAATAATCCTTGAGGGTGAGCTCATTATAAAGGTGTCAATAGCACCTATAATAGCTGCAACTTCCCATATAGTTAATAAACTTATCAATATTCCTATTTGTATGCTTAGAATTACTACTTTGTTTACCCTTATCTTTTTTAAGTATTTAGCATATTCTATGGATTGATTAGGCTTGTTGTTTATATTTTTTATTTGGTCGTTATTCATGTTAGTTCCTCCCAAATTTGATTGAAATATTCATTAAATTGGGCTTCTTCTCGACGAGATAATGGGGTTTTAGATGTTAGCTCGATATTGTGTATAGCTTTGACTTTTGCAGGCCTAGAAGTCAATACAATCACTCTATCGGACATACTTATAGCTTCCGAAATGTCGTGTGTAACCATTATGGCTGTTTTGTTTTCGCTTTTTAATATATTGTGTACATCGTTACATACATTTAACCTTGTTTGAAAATCTAGTGCAGAAAAAGCCTCGTCTAGTAGCAATATTTCTGGTTTTAGGGCAAGTGTTCTAATAAGAGCCACTCTTTGTCTCATTCCACCTGATAATTGATTAGGGTATTTGTCTTTGAATTCGTACAAACCATATTTTTTTAACAATTCAATAGCATGATTTTTATCTTCAGTGATTCTTCGTTTTTGTTCTTCTTTTTCATATTTTTTGTATTTTTGTTGTTGTATTTCGATGCCTAAATATACATTTTTCTCTATAGTTCGCCAATCAAACAAGTGGTCTTTTTGAAACATATAACCACTATTGTTTGGCGACACATCTTTATTGTTGATTTTTATACTTCCTTTAGACGGTTTTATAAGTCCAGAAATTAAGGAGAGGATTGTGGTCTTACCACAACCGGAAGGACCTACTATCGAGATTAGTTCGCCTTGTTGTACTTCAAAGCTTATATTTTCTAGAGCTAAAGTTTCGCCATTTTTGCTATAATAATTCAATGCTACATTTTCAAGTTTTAGCATAAACCACTCCAAATATTTGATTTAATTAAGCATGGTGCTTAATATACTTCATTATATTTAGATTTGTTAATTATTGTGTTAAATCTAATTATATATTGAAAAAATTGCAAAAATGTGCTAAATTATTAATATAAAAGGGTATGTGTTTATGATAAAAGAAGATCAAATTCTTAGTTTAATAGACAATTTCCAACCTTATGACAATGCACAAACAAACCAAATAATTGTTGAGTATGCAAAATTGAAAAATAACTCTGACAATTTCAAAAAAGACAAAACTGTGTATGTGTTGGTGGGGCCATCGGGGTCAGGTAAGAGTACTTTTATTGCTAATATGTATAGGGCAAATATTTTTGGAAATGCCGAAAATAGTTTTGTTCCTTTTGTAAATAGACATTATGCTAATACTCCTATGACTCTAAAAGAAGAAATTGAGTTTAAAACCAAACTTCTAGAAGAAGGTACTTCTTTTATGATTGAGTCTGCTAATTTTGATGAAAACTACTCACATTTTATCAAAATGATGAAATTGAGATATGATTATAGTATTTGCTTGTTGTATCTAACCAAATGGCACCCTAGAGAAAATATTTCTATGGTTTTAAAAAGAAAATTTCAGGGTGGACATGGTAGTAAAGATGTTGAGCTTAACGAAGAAGAATTAGAGAGAATGTACAAGGTGGATAGCCAAAATTTGGTTGCTATTTTGCCATACTGCGACTCTTGTTTTGTATTAAATAACACCACTAGACATCATTCTACACAAACAGAAAAACCTATTGTTTTGTTGCATAAAAGGTTAGATGGGACTATTGTATATGACAAAGAGTATAGAAATGTAAATTTCTTGTACAATAGAATATTGAAGTCTAAAAGACCTGTTAGTCAATCTCCAGAACAGTTGAGAATGACATTTACACCTGCAGAAGATGGTAGCCTTGTAGTTGGTTTGCCAAAATCTAGGGTGTATAGACAAAGCCCTATTATGGAAAAGGTGGATAGAATTATAGATGCTATTCAATCTGTTTCTATTGCAGAAGAGCAAAAGAAATACAAAGAAGCAGAGCTTTGTAGTATGGTAAATGTAAAAAATATAGATGAATTATCAAAAAAATAGAAGGTAACCCTTCTATTTTTTTGTTTTTTCAGCAATTAATTCATTTGCAATGGTATTATCTACTATCTTGTCAAAATCAACATTTGATGTCAACTCTCCAGCTTGAGTCATTATGGTTAGTAATCGATTGTATGCTGTTTCACTCATGGCAGGGGTGCTCATCCAAGCATCAATTTCAACATAAGCTTCTACACATTGTTTTAAGCTTTCTCTAGTGCTAGAGTCAAACGATGGAACAAGGGCATCTACTACATCATTTACATTAGAATTAATTATAAAATCATAACCTTTCATTACTGCTCGCAAGAAGCCTTTTACTTTGTCATAGTTTGTGTCTATATAGCTTCTATTAGCCATAAAACAGGTAAAAGGAACTTCTCCGGCCTCTTGACCAACACTAGCTAGTATATGGGCATTTCCAGATTTTGTTATTTCGGTTGCTGCTGGCTCAAATGCTGTAACATAATCGCCAGTACCACCTTGAAATGCAGAAGTAGTATTGTTAAACTCTATATCGTATCGCAAAGTAATATTTTGTCCGTCAATTAAGCCATTTTTTCGTAATACATACTCTAGTGTCATTGCAGGTGAACCACCTCGTCTACCAGCTATAATTTCGCTTCCTTCTAGACTAGACCAAGTAAAGTTTTCGTTTGGTGTTCTGCCCACTAAGAATGAGCCATCTCGCTTGGTTAATTGACCGAATATAATAGGCAAATCTTCTTTGCCTTGACTTGCCACATAAACAGCAGTTTCTGGTCCTAATAGGGCAATATCAGCAGAGCCTGAAATAAGTGCAGTCATAGAAGTATTGGACCCACCGCCATTTGTTAGCTCTATTTCAATTCCTTCTTCTTCAAAGAAACCTTCATTTATTGCTACATATAGTGGGGCATAAAATATACTGTGAGTTACTTCGTTTAGTCTAATTACTGAGTTTGATTTTGAACAACTACAACCAGTTAGAAGTGTAGCAACTGTAACAAGTAGTGCTATTGTTAGGTAAGTAAGCTTTTTCATATATCCTCCAAATTTTAATTTTTTACCTAAAATATATTATTCAAGTAAGGGTAGATATGGTTAAAATATGGATTATATTTCTGTGAGTGTTTTTTAAAAAATAAGTTTAAATAAAGGGTTTATGCTTGAAATTAGATATTATATTTGGTATACTACTAAGGTAGAAAATTAAGAGGAGTTACTATGGATAATTTATTAAGTGCATTTTCACAATTTATGACAACTTACTTTGGTAATGTTGTAGAAATGATTCAATCCGTCGAAATCATTATCGGCATTTGTTTTGCCGTCTTGGGTGTGGCAACATCTGTACTAGCAAGAAGAATTACTAGAATAATTAGAAAACGAAACGATGTTGATGATAATGATTCATGTTTGGTTACAATTAAGGTAGTAGGACTCGTCTTCATGCTAGTGGCATTTTTAATTTTAGTATTACAAACTCTAGCATAAAAAAGGAAATTATATAATTATGGAAAAATCATTTATACCTTCGAATTACGAAGAAAAAATATACAAAATGTGGTCAGAAAAAGGATATTTTAAAACTGACGACAATACAACAAAGAAACCATTTACAATCGTAATGCCACCACCAAACATTACTAGTAAATTACACATAGGTCATGCTTACGGTATATCAATAATGGATAGTATTACCAGATACAAAAGAATGCAAGGTTTCGAGGCATTATTACTACCAGGTACAGACCATGCTGCATTAGCTACAGAAGTAAAAGTAGTAGAAAGATTAGCAGAAAGAGGTATTAGAAAAGAAGATATCGGTCGTGAAGCTTTCCAACTAGAAATGGAAAAATGGTATGATGAATTTGGTGGACTTATTCTAAATCAATTCAAGAAAGTTGGTATTTCTTGTGACTGGGATAGATATGCTTTCACTTTAGATGAAAAAAGATGTAAAAGTGTTAGACATTCATTCTATGATTTGTACAACAAAGGACTAATCTATCAAGGTAGCAGAATTACAAACTGGTGTTCTACTTGTAAAACTGCTCTTAGTGATATCGAAGTAGAATACGAAAATGATAAGGGACATATTTGGCATATCAAATATCCTATCGAAAATTCGGACAAGTACATTATAGTTGCTACAACCAGACCAGAAACAATGTTTGGTGATGTTGCGGTAGCTGTAAATCCAAAAGACAAAAGATACAAAAATCTAGTAGGCACAAATGTTATTTTGCCTATAGTAAACAAACCTATTCCTATTATTGCAGATAGTTATGTAAGTGTAGAATTTGGTACAGGTATGGTTAAGATTACTCCTGCACACGATCCTAACGACTACGAAATAGGTAAGAGACACAATCTAGAAATAATCAATGTTATCAATCTAGATGGTACAATGAACGACAATGCAGGTAAGTATGCTGGTATGACAACTACCGAATGTCGTGAAAAATTAGTAGAAGAATTAGCTGGTCTTGGCTTAATGGAGAAGATAGAGAACTATTCTCACAATGTAGGCCATTGCCAAAGATGTCATAGTGCATTAGAGCCTGTTGTTACAAAACAATGGTATGTAAAAATGGACGGATTGGCAAAGAGAGCTATTGAAAAAGTAAAAGATGGTACAATTAAGTTCCATCCAAAAAGATTTGAAAAAATATATTTCAACTGGCTAGAAAATATTAGAGATTGGTGTATATCTCGTCAATTGTGGTCAGGTCACAGAATTCCTGTGTTTACATGTGACAAATGTGGACATCAAATGGTTGAAATCGAAGATCCTACAGTATGTTCAAAATGTGGTTGCACAAACTTAACACAAGACCCTGATTCTCTAGATACATGGTTCAGTTCTGCATTGTGGCCATTTAGTACATTAGGTTGGCCAGAGAATACTAAGGCTCTAGAAAAATTCTATCCTACAGACCTTATGGTTACAGCTTATGATATTATCTTCTTCTGGGTAGCTAGAATGATATTTAGTGGTCTAGAATACACAGATAAAGAACCATTTAGCGATGTGCTTATGCATGGTTTAGTTCGTGACGAACTAGGCAGAAAAATGAGTAAGAGTCTAGGTAATGGTATCGACCCACTTGACATTATCAATAAGTATGGTGCTGACTCACTTAGATTTGCATTACTTATCGGTACAAGTGTAGGTATGGACTCTAGATTTAGCTATGACAAGGCAGAAAATGCAAGCAACTTTATCAATAAGTTGTGGAATGCTAGCCGTTTTGTTATTGAAAATGTAAATAAAGCAAATGTGGAAATCAAACCTATCAACGAATTAAAATTGAGTTTGGCGGACAAGTGGATACTTACAGAATTAAATTCTACAGTGGCAGCTATTACCAAACAATACGATAAGTACGATGTAGGTATGGCATGTAATACTATATACGATTTTGTGTGGACCAAATACTGTGACTGGTATATCGAATCCGCTAAACCAAGTTTGTATAGCGAAGGTGAGAGTCAACAAACTACACTAAGTGTATTAGTATATGTTTTAGACAAGATTCTAAAAATGTTACATCCTATTATGCCTTTTGTTACAGAAACAATCTATGCAGAAATTCCTGGTCATGGCGAAAGCATTATGGTTGAAAGCTTCCCAGTAGCTACAAAGGAACTTAACTTTGCTTCTGCTCATAAAACTATGAATGAAGTAATGACAGTGGTTAGAGCTATTAGAAATGCTAGAAAGGAAATGAATGTAGCAGATAATGTTAAGACAAATCTATTTGTAGAAACTACAAATCGTGAAATCAAAAACAATTTAGAAGTATTAAAGAAACTAGCTAATGGTAAAGAAATTAGCTTGATTGCAGATGCTTCTCAAGCTCCAGAAAACTGCACAATTATTGTAAATGATTTATTCAAAGTATATATTCCTAATGGCGATATGATCAATCCAGAGAAAGAATTAGAAAGATTAAATAATGAACTTACAAAGACCGAAGCAGAAATTGCTAGGGCAGAGAGAATGCTTGGTAATGCAGGATTCTTGGCTCGTGCTCCACAAGCATTAGTTGATGCAGAAAAAGAGAAATTAGTTAAGTACAACGAAATCAAATCAAACCTATTAGAAGCTATCAAAAAGTTGGGTTAATAACTACTATGCATAACTATTATGCAAACTAAAAATTATGGCTTAAACAATAGTAAAAAGACACAGTTTATGCTGTGTCTTTTTACTTGATAAATTTAAAAAAAAGTTGTAGAAATTTTCTACAACTTTTTATTTGTTTAGATATTGTTTCAAAGCTTTTGCTAGCTGGTCAGGACAAGATGTATTGCCTCTGCATTGTACACCTTCTAGTCTTTTGATTACATCTTCAACTTTCATTCCTTCTACCAGTTTGCTTATTCCTTTGGTATTGCCAGCACATCCGCCGACAAACTCTACAGATTTTATAATTCCATCTTCAATATCGAAATTAATTACTCTAGAGCATACACCTTGAGTTTTGTATGATTGCATATATTTTTCTCCTTAGTTGTCAATAATAGTATCGTACAAATATTCAAAAATATTTGCTGCATTTTCTTTCCATTTTTTACAAGCAAGTATAGCAGAATGGCGGTTAGGTGCTTTTAGTTTGATTTCTAATAATGGGCTAGTAAGTACCGGTTCTTTGATTTTAAGAGTAACAGTGTGTGAACCATCTGGATTTTTAACATAATCAGATACATACTCTTGACTTCTTTTTAGATTCATTTTGTTTTCTGTAATGAATGTAGTAATTTCTTCTCTTAGACTTTGAGGTATTCTTAAGAAGAAATGACTTAAACAGTTTCTACCATCTATTGTTATACCATATCTTACTTCGTCTTTGTCGCTTTCATTTTTGAAAATAAATCCTACTTCTAGTAACTGCCATAGTATTTCTTTGCAGTCCATATAATTTATCCAGTTATTACGGCTAGTACAAATATCAATGATATTGTTTTCGGTAAGAGGTATTTCCATTTTGTCTAGCAAAAACAATAGTTTTAATTTATTAATAGTACTATCTTGTGTGTATTCTAAAACCTTATCCATTTCGTTTCCTATATTTTGTATTTCCATAGTAGAGTATATCACAACCAAAAAAAATCTACAAACAAACAATTTTAAAATAATAAAATTAATTCTGTTTTACAATTTAATTTGATTGATTAAATTTATTAAATTTAATATACTTTATTTGTAGAATTATCAATTAAGGTGAGCTATGAGATATCCTGAAACTGAAAACATTAAAATAAAAAATTTCTTTGATGCTTGTAACGAAATGATACAAGGCAGATTTATTTTGTCTGATATTAAGATTTCTAAGATTTTGAAAGCTATTGCAAATTCTGAAGTTTTGTATGATTTGTTTGCACAAGTTTTGACCGATTTCAAGTTTAAAGAGGAATTTGAGAATGCCAAAACTAACAACAAAATCAATGGTGGTTATTTTTCTGTGCCAGAACAAGACGAAAAGGTTATTGCATTAGTGTTCTGTTTGCTTTTGGAAGTAGATAATCAAAAAATGAATCTTCAAAACTTTGTAAACGATTACTTCTATAGCCCAGAAGGTTACAACATTAGCTATAGCAACTTTTCTTTAAGTGTGCTTGTTCCTTTCAAAAATGCTGTTCTAAACTTGCTAAATTGTAATGAAGATGGCACTTTAGTAGAAGAAGAGGTTATAGAGGAAGAAGATGAAGAAGAACTTCCTGTAGAGCCTAATCACAAAGAAAAGATTATGTTTGCTAATTTGACAATGTCTCTAAATGAACTATTGTCAGTAATTAATCGTAGCAAAATTGATACAGAATCTAAGGAAGAATTAAATATTATTATCAATGCAATTTTTGAAGCTATTCAGCTTGAGAATTTGATTATTATCAATGCATTGATTATTCCGTTAGAACATATGATAGGTAAAAATAAGCATGTAAAATTCTACTATAATGATTTTAAGGAATGTTTAGTACAATTCTATTATAGCTAAAACAAAAAGTTAGAGGTGTTCTCTAACTTTTTTTATAATATAATTAATCCAAAAATATATGCTAATATCATACTTAGTATGGTGTGAGTAAACTTTTGTAGAAAGTAAAATTTTAGATTAATTTTCATTTTCTTAAGGAAAGTTAATGCCTGTAAATTTATAGATATCCCACCAAAAGAAATTATACCACTTAGTATGATGGCTGTAGTTTGTATAGGTAGATTGCATAAGCTCAAATCAAGACAACCTCTAGTCAGTTCTATAATTCCATTTAGTACAGAAATTATAGGTTTGATGGGTGTGTTTGGACTTATTTTTGATAGTAAAAATAATATAGGGTTGTATATATTAAATGTATTAACTATGGTTATAATCATAAAAAATATTGATATATATCCACCTATTATCATTATGCTTTTTATCGAACCTAGCATACTTTCTTCTAGAATATTGTTGGAGGGGGTGTTGGTGATTTTTGCATCAAGATTTGATTTTTGCTTTATCATATAATTTCTATATAGTATTCCATTTAATAAACTACCTAAAAAGTGAGAAAGTAGTATAGTATATCCTAGTGTTTTATTGCCAAACATTCCTATGGCGACTGTACCTAATATAAATAGTGGTCCGCTGGTGCTAGTAAAACTTACTATTCGGTGTGCCTCACCGATATCTATACATTTCTTTTCATATAAGTCACTAGTAAGTTTGGCTCCAACTGGGTATCCAGACATTATGCTCATTAAATATATATAACCACTTATACCACTTGTGTTGTACAGTTTTTTTGTGAAAGGAGATATGTATTTACTTAGCTCAGTTATTAGTCCAAATTCGCCTAGTAGCTTGGTAAAAAGGAAGAAAGGGAATAGTGCTGGCAGAATATTTGTTGCCCAGACTACAAGGCCATTTAGACATGCTGAAATCGATACATCTGGAATAACAATCAAACAGATGATTAGTAATAAGACAAATATTGAGATAATTATATTTTGTTTTTTTATTTTCATTTATTTTTTACTTGATAATCAAACTTGAATATTATATATTTACATTGATGAAAGTTGTCAATAATATATCGTATGAAACGGAGATTGTATTTATGAGTGATATAAAAGTTGGTTTGGTGTTAAGTGGTGGTGGTGCTTTGGGTATGGCACATGTAGGTGTACTAAAAGCTCTTATAGAAAATGGCATATCTCCCAACATTGTTGTTGGTACATCTATAGGAAGTTTGGTCGGTGGTGTATATAGTGCAGGTGTTCCATTGGAGAATATAGAAAAAGAAGCACTTAGTATTAGCACTAAGCAACTTTTTGATGTCAATTTGAATGTGCAGGGTCTTTTGAGTGGTAAATCAGCAATCAAACTTATAAAGAATATTTTGGGTCAAGATTATATGATTGAAGATTTAAAAGTAAAGTATGGAGCTGTAGCAGTTGATATTATGGCTGCTAAGGAAGAATTATTTACATCAGGTTCTTTACTAGATGCTATTAGGGCTAGTATTAGTGTGCCGGGAGTGTTTATTCCACATAAAATAGGCGAAAAATACTATGTTGATGGCGGAATATTGAACAATTTGCCAGAAAATTATGCTTTGGATATGGGTGCAGATTATGTTATATCTGTAAACTTGATGTATGGTTACAAACCTAGAGCTATTCCTAAAACAGCTATTCATTCTGTAGTATATACTTCTTTTATAATGCAAAATGAGATTACTAATATGAGACCAAAATTGTCTAATGTGAGAATAGACTTGAATTTAAATGGTTTCAAGCAACATATATTCAACAAAACTTCAGCTGAAAAACTTATTAAAATTGGTTATGATGAAACCAAAAAACAAATAGATAAAATTAAAAAAGATATTGCAAAAATAAAAAAGCCTTAAAATTTAAGGCTTTTTGTTTTTTAAATTTTTATACTTTTTGTAAGTAGGTCAGGTGTGTATTCGGGAATTGAAGAGTTTTTTCTAAGTAGCATATAGTATACTTGATTTGCTCTATCTTCAATATTTGCTAATTCTTTGTAGATTTCGCTTTGTTCGCTTTCTACATTGTTTACTCTAATTATTAGGTTGGTGTTAGCACTTACACTTTTTAGTAGTTCTTGTCTGTCGTCTTTGAATGCTAATACTTTAATAAAAGGTAGTATGTCTAAGTCGTATATTGATTTTACTGCTTTAGCATTTATTTGTAATAAGTTGCCTAAGATTATTCTTTTTATTCTTGTAAAAGTATATCTTTTAGTTTTTACTTGTAATAATAACTCGTTTAAATCTTTTGTGTTTCTACTCATTTCGTAGAATCTATTCTCTAATCCTTCTGTTACATCAAAGACTTTTCTAATTTCTTCTGGAGTAGACATTTTTAATTTGTACATACACAAATCGTTAAATAGGTTTACATCAGGCAATCCAAAAGTTTTCACTTCTTCTTTTAATAGGGAATAGGTGAAATTAGGAACTAATTTTTTTACACTTCTTACTTTGTTGGTTTTGTATAGTCTAGCTCTAATAGCTGTGGCACTTGAATTTTTACCAACTACTTCTTCTGAGTTGTATTCGCTATCTGCTCTAGTTGTGAATACTGGTGTGATTTTACTATTAGTATTGATCAATGCCTTTAGGTATTCAATAGCCAAAATATTGTTTGGTTGTTTTAATATATCACCAACTTCTGTGATTTCACTAATTTCTGTAGAACCATCTTTGATCATATCTTCTATAGCTTTTTGTCTGCTTGTTACTAGTGAATTGCCATCGTTTAGATATTTTCGTAATTTGTTCTTATATTCTTTTGGTTCGTTTGCAAAAAATTTAGCTAGTTCCATTAGTAGGTCAGTGCGAGTAGTTTCGCAACCAAATGCTAAGTGTGTTACATTCTCAAAGCTGTTTGCTATTTTTACTCCAGCCAAAGCAAATATTTCTGCAGTAGAAGTTGCATAGGCTGTAGGCATTTGTACTACTATGTCTGCACCAGCTTCTAATGCTATTCTAGCTCTTACATGCTTATTTAGAATTGTAGGTTCGCCTCGTTGTGTAAAGTTTCCGCTTAGTATTACCATAACAGCATCTGCACCACTTTGTCTTTTTGCATCTTGTATATGTTTCAAGTGTCCATAATGGAATGGATTGTATTCGCTAATAATTGCACAAATTTTCATATTCATCACCTGTTTTAAGTTTACTACTTTTGTTTAATCATATATAATACATTATATAATAATAACTAACATTTTAGCAAAACAAAAACAAAAAATATTTTAAAAATGGGGTAATTATGGAAATTAATGGACTAAATTCTGCTTTTGAGGTGAATTTACTAGAAAAAGCGAAAGCAAATTGCAAGACAATAGTGTTGCCAGAAGCAGGACTAAATGACAATGTAATGCTAGCAGGTATCGCTGCTGCAGAGCATCAAGTTGCAAAAATTGTATTATTAGTAAGTGATGATACCAAGCTAAAAAAATACAATGTGCAAGAAAGTGAGTACTTGAGGGTTGTTGATATTACTACATCAGACTTATTGCCAGTACTTACAAATGCTTTATATCTAAAGAGAAAAGAAAAAGGCCTTACTGAAGAGGGTGCTAAAGAACTACTAAAAAATCCAATGTACTTTGGTACAATGATGGTAGATTTAGGACTTGTAGATGGTCAAGTGGGTGGTGCTGAATTTACTACAGCTGATACTCTTAGACCGGCACTTCAAATTATCAAAGGTAAAACCAAAGAATCACTAATCTCTAGCTATATGATTATGATTTCTGAAAACAAAAATTTTGGTGACAATGGTGTATATGTATTGTCTGACTGTGGACTAAATGTAGACCCAACTAGTGAGCAACTAAAACAAATTTGTTTCGATACAGTTGATTCTGCAGTAAAAATTGCTGGATTTACAGACCCAACTGTAGCAATGCTTAGCTATTCTACACTAGGTAGTGCAGAAGGTGATAGTGCTATAAAGGTAAGACGAGCTACAGAGCTTATTAAAGCCGAAAATCCTACATTTAAAGTAGATGGCGAGATGCAATTTGACTCTGCTATCGTTCCTAGTGTGTGTGCTAAAAAAGCACCAAATAGCCCAGTTGCAGGCAAGGCAAATATTTTAATATTCCCAGACTTGCAAAGTGGTAATATTTCATACAAAATCATTCAAAGATTAGCTGGATTTAAGTGTATAGGACCTATTGCTCAAGGCTTTAGAAAACCTATCAATGACCTTAGTCGTGGTGCAGATGCAAATGAAATTTTGAGAGCTATAGCTATTACATCTTTGCAGTGTGATTAGTTTGGTTGAAATTTTAAATAAAATATGTTAAAATCACGAAGTAAATTAATAAAAAAGAAGGAAAATAATAATGAAAATTTTAGTATTAAATGCTGGTAGTTCTAGTTTAAAATTTCAACTACTAAATATGGAAGATGAAAGTGTTATTGCAAAAGGTAACTGTGAAAGAATAGGTATTGATGATTCTTTCATTACATACAAAGCTAATGGTAAGGCTACTACTACAAAATGTGTTATGCCTACTCATGTAGAAGCTATGAAATATGTTTTGGGTGCTTTGACAGACAAAGAAAATGGTGTAATCAAATCTGTAAACGAAATTTCTGGTTTTGGTCATCGTGTAGTAAATGTAGGTGAAGACTACTTTGATAGTGTTGTAATTACAGAAAAAGTTTTAGAAGATTTTAGAAAAAACAAAGACTTTTCTCCATTACATGTTCCAGGTGCAATTTCTGGTATCGAAGCATGTTTGTCAATTGCTCCAAAAATCAAAAATGTAGCTGTTTTTGATATCGGTTTCCACAAAACAATGCCTGAGCATGTATATCGTTATGCTATTCCAAAAGAAGACTATAAAAACCTAAAAATTCGTAGATATGGTGCACATGGTACTAGTCACAGATTTGTATCTCAAGAATGTGTAAAACTTCTTGGCAAAGAAAACTCAAAAATTGTTACTTGTCACTTAGGTAGTGGTAGCAGTATGTGTGCAGTTTTAGATGGTAAAAGTTATGATACAACTATGGGATTTACTCCATTAGAAGGTTTAGTAATGGGTACCAGAAGTGGTGATATAGATGCTTCTGTTGTTAATTTCCTATGCGACAAAAAAGGTATGAAAGCAAGTGAAGTTGTAAATTATCTAAACAAAAAGAGCGGTATGCTAGGTCTTTGTGGATATAGTGATATGAGAGATGTAGAATCAAATCTAGATACAAATGCTGATTGCAGATTGGCTTTTGATACTATGTGCTACAGAGTAACCAAATATATTGGTGCTTATGCTGCAGCTATGGGTGGACTAGATGCTATTGTATTTACAGGTGGTATCGGTGAAAGAGATCCTCTAGCTAGAGAAAGAATTCTAGAAAACCTAGGATTTATGGGTGTAGAGTTTGACAAAGAAAACAATCCAAATGTTTTTGGTGACTTTGGCGAATTGTCAACACCTAATAGTAGGGTAAAAGTTTATGTAATTCCTACAAACGAAGAATTAGTTATTGCTAGAGAAACTCTAGATTTAATCAAATAATTAAAAAATAATTAATTTTAAAATTGACAAATGAACAATATTGTTCTATACTTTGTAAGCGATTTAAAAATTTATTAGGAGGTGCTATTTAATGGCAGTACCAAAGGGAAAGGTTTCTAAGGCAAGACGTAATTCCAGAAAAGCTAACTGGAAAGCTTCAACACCTTCTATTGTTGAATGTCCACATTGCCATGAACTTGTTGCTCCACATAGAGTTTGCAAAAAATGCGGATACTATGATGGTGTAGAAGTTAAAAAGGTTGGCAAGGAAAACAAGGAAACTAAATAGTTTCAGTTTTAGAAAACAGAATAATTAAGTAAAATCTCGCACATATAATGTGCGATTTTTTATTGCCCAAAATAGTCCATTTTTTAGATGTTTTTAAATAAATATTTAAAAAAGGTGACTATTTGTTTTTTTTAATTTTGTAAATGTGTTAAAATTGTAGTTGATTATATATAATTGGAGTAATTATGACCAAAATTGTTGTAGATGTAAATGGTGGAGATTATTCACCAAGTGAGCCTATTTTAGGTGCTATAAAAGCAATAAAAAATATTGAAGATTTAAGTATTATTTTTTGTGGACCAAAAGCAGAGATAGAACAAGTTTTGACTAGCAATAATTGTGATATGTCAAGAGTTGAAATTATAGATGCTCCAGACACAATTACAAATATGGATATTCCTACAGTTGCTATCAAACAAAAAACAGAGAGTTCTATGTATCATGCATTTGAGCAACTTAGGACAAATGACGAAACTTGTGGTTTGGTAAGTTGTGGCTCTACTGGTGCACTACTTACTGGTGCTTTTTTAAGATTAGGCAGAATCAAAGGTGTATCTAGACCAGCACTATGTCCTATACTTCCTACAATCAATGATGAACACCCTATAGTTTCTATAGCAGATTGTGGGGCAAATGTAGATAGCAAGCCTATCAATTTGGTGCATTTTGCTGTTATGGGTAATGCATATTTAAAAGCTGTGTATGGTATAGAAAATCCTAGAATCGCACTTTTGAGCAATGGTACCGAAGATAAAAAAGGTAACGAACTTACTCATGCAACTTTTCCTATTTTGAAAGGTTTAGAAGATATCAATTTTGTTGGTAATATGGAAGCTAGAGATTTGTTAAATGGTGTTGCAGATTTGATTGTTACTGATGGGTTTGCTGGTAATGTATTATTAAAGAGTACTGAGGGTGCAGTTTTAAATTTGCTTAGTCTACTTAAATCTGAAATTAAAAGCAGTGTAGTGTCTTCTATCGGTGCTTTGTTTATGAAGAAGACATTTAAAAATTTAAAATCAAAATTAGACTACAATCAAAAAGCTGGTGCAGTGCTATTGGGAACCAAAAAGATTGTTGTAAAATCTCATGGTAATAGCAAGGCTGAGAGTATTTATTTGAGTATTAAATTGGCATATGATATGCACAAAGCAAATTTGTGTAAGATTATAGAAGAAGAAGTAAGCAAGGTAAAAGTGGAAGTTGATGAGTAATTTAGAAGAATTTGAAAAATTAATCAATTATACTTTTAAAGACAAATCTTTGTTGCAGACAGCATTGAGCCATAGCTCTGCTTCTAGTAGTGACAACTATGAACGAATGGAGTTTTTGGGCGATGGATTGTTGTCTATAATTGTTGCAGAGCATTTATTTTTAACTACTAAGGATAAAGTTGGCAAGATGAGTGTGTTTAGAAGCAATCTTGTATCTACCGATGCTCTTAGTCAAGTAGTTATAGAAAATGGTTGGGACAAGTATGTTGTAGTAGGTCAAAGTGTTTTGGGTACACATACTATTGCTAAAAATATTTTGGCAGATGTGTTTGAAAGTATTACGGCTGCTATATATTTGGATTCTAACTTTGAAACAGCAAAAAGCTTTGTTGCAAAATATATATTAAATCATGTGTCAGGTTGTGTAGGTGTTGACTACAAAACCAAGTTGCAAGAGTATCTAGCTAAAATAAATCCGGACTTTACATTGAAGTATGAGGTGCTAGCTAGTAGTGGTCCTAGCCACGATATGAGATTTAGTATAGGTCTAAAGTATAATGGCGAATTAGTTTCTCAAGCAGAAGGAAGTAGTAAGAAGTCTGCTGAGCAACAATGTGCACAAATGTTTTTGGAAAAACTAACAAAAATGGCTTAATTTATTGATAAATTTGCTATTTCAAATTGTGAAATAGTGTGGTATAATATCAATGTGTTTATTTTATAAAACTTTTCGGAGGAAATTGTCTTGAACTTTAAACAAATCGAAATGGTGGGTTTCAAATCGTTTGCCGATCCTATCAAAGTAACATTCGAGCAAGGTATTACTGCTATCGTAGGACCTAATGGTTGTGGTAAGAGTAATGTTGCCGATGCTATTCGTTGGGTATTAGGTGAACAAAGTAGCAAAATGCTTCGTGGTACCAGTATGCAAGATGTTATCTTTAAAGGTACAGAAAAAAGAAAAAGTATGTCTTTTTGCGAAGTGTCACTACTATTTGACAACTCAAACAAAATTTTTAAAACAGACTATGATGAAATATGTATAACTCGTAAACTGTATCGTAGTGGCGAAAGTGAATATATGCTTAACCACACAAACTGCAGATTAAAAGATATTGTAGAAATTTTGCATGATAGTGGTATAGGTAAGAGCGGTTATAGTATTATCGGTCAAGGTAAAGTAGAAGAAATTATCAATTCTAAACCAATAGACCGTCGTGCTATTTTTGAAGAAGCTGCTGGTATTGCTGGTTTCAAAGCTAAGAAGGTAGAAGCAGAAAGAAAATTAGAACGAACTCAAGATAACTTGGTTAGAATCACTGATATTGTTTCTGAAATTGACAGACAATTAAAACCTCTTAAACATCAAGCAGAAGTGGCTAGAAAGTATCTAGAACTTAAAGAAAAACTTAAATCTTTAGAAGTTAATGCTTATATCTATCAATACGACTATGCTGCAGCTAATAAAGCAGAAATTGAAGAGAAAATCAATGCAATATTAGAAGAAATGAACCATAGACAAGGTCAACTTGACAAAGTTATTTTGGATTATAACAATACCTTTGAAAAGGTTGATTCTATCGATGGCGATATTTCAAAATTGAGAGATGTTATCTTAAATATTACTGTTGAATTGGAAAAACAAGCAGGTCAAAACAATCTTATAAATGAAAAGATTCAATCAAAAACTATCGAAGCAAATCGTTTAAAAGATGAATTAGAAAAGATTAATCAAAATGAATTAGCTTTCAATAAGGAATTGAATGCTAGACAAACAGATATTGCTACAAAGAAAGATAAGTTGAATCAGTTGAATGATAGAATTGCTGATGTAACTGTTAATTATGATAAGATTAATAGCGAACTTACTAAGAGTGAAGATGATGCAAAAGAAACTCAAAGAAAATTGTTCGAAGCTTTGAGTAAGTTGGGTGATGTTAAGGCTCAAATTAGTGCTTTAAATGCTGAAAAAACCACATATTTAGAGCAATTAAAGAATCTGGAAGCTAACTTAAACAATGCTAAATCAAAACTTGCTGAAAGCAAGCAAAATGTAAATGATTCTAAGCAAAAGATTGAGGTTTTGAATCAAAAGAATAATAGCCTAAATAATATTGTTAATGATAATTTAGCAGAACAAAACAGACTAGATATTGACTTTAAACAAGCCCAAAACAACCTTAATACTATTAGTTCAAATATTCTTTCATTAGAACATCGTAAGAAAATGTTGGAAGATATGCAAAGAGAATATGAGGGCTTTAATGGTAGTGTAAAAAGATTGCTTACTGATGCAGAACACAATGCTAGTCTTAAATCAAAAATTGTAGGTGTATTAGCATCACTTATTAAGGTTCCTCAAGACTATCAATCAGCTATCGAAATGGCATTAGGTAATGCCGTTCAAAACATTGTTACATATAGTGATGATGGGGCAAAGGAGCTTATTGCATATCTAAAACAAAAAGAGTATGGTAGAATTACATTCTTGCCTATCAACACGGTAAAAGATCGTTATTTTGATTCAAGTTATCGTAAATTGTTAAATAGTCAAGGTGTGTATGGTGTTGCTAGTGAATTAATTTCATACAACAAAAACATATCAAATATTATTTCTAGTTTGTTGGGTACTACTGTGATTGTAGACAATACAAATACAGCTGTTTCATTAGCTAGACAAACCAAATATGCTTTTAGAATTGTTACACTAGATGGTGATGTTATTAATCCGCAAGGTAGTATAACTGGTGGTAGCAAAAAATCACAAGTTGCAAACTTACTATCTCGTGAAACCGATATCGAAAATTCTAACAAAGCTATTCAAAAACTACTTGCAGAAAAAGAAGCTGTATCTAATACAGTTCAAAATTTAACAAGTAAGTTAAATGCAATTAGTGAAGTTATCAAACAAAAAAGTGCAGAACTTCGTGATGCTGAAATTAGCTTGGCTGCAGAAAAAGAAAGATACGAAAAGTACAATTCTATTAGTTTAAGCTTAGAAGCTGAAGTAAATTCATTGACTGGTGAAATTGCTAAGTCGAATCAAATTGTAGAAGCTATTACTAGTGAAGTTGCAAAGATTAGTAATACCGAAGATTTGGAAGAAAATCCAACTACAACTTTAGAAGAGAACAATAGCCAATTTAGTCAAATGAGGGCACAAAGAGACAGCTATGCAAATGAGCTTACAAACTTAAAAGTTGAAACAGCATCAATCTCTAGTGAGATACTAAGTTTGGAAAGCGACATAGAGAGAATCAAGTTTGCTATTAGTAGTAATGCTGGTCTTCGTGTAGAAGTGGAAGCAGCTATAGAAGAAAATAATAATCAATTATCATCACTTAAAAATATTATGGGTGAAGCTAGTCAAAGCAACAATGTAAACCTAGATATCAAAAAGTTAGATGATACAAAAATTGAAGTTGAAAAATTGTCTAATGAAAAAATTAACTTGCAATCAAATTTGAGAGCTTTAGAAGAAGAAAGAATGAATTTGACTAATGAAGTTAATAAATTACAAGATAGAAAACATCAACAAGATATTAATTTATCAAAAATTGATACAGATATCGAAACATTGCAAGAGAGAGTATGGACTGAATATGAATTGACATATAGTACAGCTCAAGACTATAAATTGCCAGAATTTGATGTAAAACAAGGACTTTTAGACATAAACACATTACGAAAAGAAATAAACAAATTAGGTAATGTAAATGTAAATGCTATCGAAGATAGCAAATTGTTAGAAGAAAGACATGGTAATTTGTATACTCAAGCTCAAGATCTAATCAAAGCTGAAGACGATTTGAAACAAATCATTAAAGAATTGTCTGACGAAATGACAGCTAGATTTGATGATGCATTCAACCAAATTAATTCAAACTTTGGTGTAGTATTCAAAGAACTATTTGGTGGCGGTAGTGCTAGACTTCAATTAGTTCAATCTGAAGATATGTTGGAAGCAGGTGTAGATATCGTGGCTGAGCCTCCTGGAAAGAAATTGAGTAACATTACACTTCTTTCTGGTGGTGAAAAATCATTGACAGCTATTGCAATTTTATTTGCAATTTTGAGATTGAGACCAATGCCATTCTGCTTGTTGGACGAAATTGAGGCAGCTCTGGACGAAGCCAATGTTGCTAGATTTGCTGCTTACTTAAGAAGATATTCTGCTGAGACTCAATTCATTGTTATTACTCACAAAAAGCCAACTATGGAACATGCTGATGCATTGTTTGGTGTAACGATGGAAGAGAAAGGTGTAAGTAAAGTTGTTTCTGTTAAACTTACAGAAGCTATTAAAAATATAGAGGAAGATTAATTGTATGGGGTTCTTTTCAAAACTGTTTGCTGGACTAAAGAAGACTAAAGATAGTATTGCTAGCAAATTAAATTCAATATTTGTTGGCGAACTAGATGACGAGTTTTATGAAGAATTAGAATATGTATTAATAAGTTCTGATATCGGTGCAGAAGCTACCGAAGAAATTATTGAAGAAGTGAAAGCAAAGGCAAAAAAAGAGAAAATCAAAACTGTTGATGATTTCAAAGCTTTGCTTAGAACTGTAATGATTGAAATTTTAAACGAGGCCAAAGATGAAGAGTTGGAGTATCCTGCACTAATTACTTTTGTAGGGGTAAACGGTGTAGGTAAAACAACTGCTATAGGTAGACTGGCTCACAAGTTTAAATCAGACAAAAAGTCTGTTTTGATGGTGGCAGGAGATACATTTAGAGCTGCTGCTAGTGATCAGCTTACAGAGTGGTCAAAAAGAGCAGGGGTTAGAATTGTAAAATATACCGAAGGTGCTGACCCTGGTGCTGTTGTATTTGATGGTATTACAAGTGCCAAAGCAAAGAAAGATGATGTGGTGCTTGTAGATACTGCAGGTAGATTACACAATAAAGCTAATCTTATGGAAGAATTAAAGAAGATATCAAAGGTTATAGGTCGTGAGTGGGAAGGAGATTACAAGAACTATCTAGTAATTGATGCTACCACTGGTCAAAATGCTTTGTCTCAAGTAGAAACATTCAATGAATGTGTGGGTATTGACGGTATAGTGCTTACTAAACTAGACGGCACAGCCAAAGGTGGTATAGTGTTTGCTATAGCCAAAGAATACGGTATACCTGTAAAATATGTAGGTGTAGGCGAAGGAATTGACGATATTGTTGACTTTGATCCAGAAGAATTTGTTAATGGTATAGTATAAAACTTGTATATTTATTAAATAATTATAAAACATCAACCAAACAATAGGGTTGATGTTTTTTTGATTTTGTAATAAAAATATCAAACAAATTATTGACAATATTTTATTTTTAAGTATAATATCTTATGTAAAGTAATTTTGCTTTACATTAAAAGGTTTTGATATGACTTTAGAAGAAACAATTTATATTAGTTCACTGTACAATATCTATGGCAAATTGTTGACTGATAAGCAACAACAAATTTTTGAAAATTATGTTTTTGAGAATTTGAGTTTGGCAGAAGTTGCTGAGAATGTTGGTATATCTAGACAGGCTGTTTTGGATTGTGTAAACAAATGTTGTACTATTCTAAATAAATACGAAAAATCGTTAGGTATTTGTAAGAGTAATGAGAGGGTAAAAGAGATTTTACTAGAAGCGAAACAAAACCTTACTAATGAGAAATTGATTAAAAAAATCAATGATTTATTGACTAATATATAAGGAGAGTATATGGCTTTATTTGGTTCATTAAGCGAAAAATTATCACATGTTTTTTCGAAGCTTACCAAAAGGGGTGTGCTAACTGAACTTGAAATCAAAAATGCAATGAGAGAAATAAGAATTGCATTACTTGAAGCTGATGTAAACTTTTTAGTTGTTAAAGATTTGGTTTCAAAGATTTCTGAAAAATGTACAGGTGAAAGAGTTCTAAAAAGTTTAACACCTGGTCAACAAGTTATCAAAATTGTAAATGAAGAATTGACTGCTTTGATGGGTAGTACAAATTCTAAACTAACAATAGCTAGCAAGCCTCCTACAATTATATTGATGTGTGGTTTGCAAGGTGCAGGTAAAACCACAATGTGTGGTAAGCTTGCTAAAATGCTTAAAAAGCAAGGTAAAAAACCATTACTAGTTGCTTGTGATATCTATAGACCTGCAGCTATCAACCAATTAAAGGTGGTAGGTAAATCTGTAGATGTAGAAGTATACGATGAAGGTACAAACAAACCTGAAAAAACAGCTGTTAATTCTTTAAAGTATGCAGAAAATAAGGGTTATGATGTAGTAATCATAGATACTGCTGGTAGACTGCATATAAGTGAAGAATTGATGGATGAACTTAAAGACATTAAGAAAGCAGTTAAGCCTACAGAAATTTTGCTTACAGTTGACTCAATGACAGGTCAAGATGCTGTTACAGTAGCAGAAGGGTTTAACAATGAGTTAGATATCACAGGTGTAATTCTTACCAAATTAGATGGTGACACTCGTGGTGGTGCTGCACTTAGTATCAAGGCTGTCACAGGTAAACCTATCAAATTCTGTGGTGTTGGTGAAAAAATGGACGATATCGAGCCATTCCACCCAGACCGTATGGCTTCTAGAATTTTGGATATGGGAGATGTATTGACCCTTATCGAAAAAGCTCAAACAATGGTTGATGAAGAAGAAGCTAAAAAATTCGAAAAGAAATTTAGAGAAAATTCATTTACATTTGAAGATTACTTAGCTCAATTTGACCAAGTAAAGAAAATGGGAAATATATCAGACCTATTAAATATGATACCTGGTGCAAGTAAGTTTAAGTTTAATGCAAATATGATAGATGAAAAGCAAATAGCTAGAAACAAAGCGATTATTCAAAGTATGACACCATACGAAAGAAGAAATCCTGATTGTATCAAAGGTAGTCAAAAGAAGAGAATTGCTGCAGGTTCTGGTACATCTATCCAAGAAGTAAATGCTCTTATCAAAAACTTCTATCAATCAAAAGAATTGATGAAGCAAATGTCTAATGGTAAAGGCAGATTTAGATTACCATTTTAATTAGTTTTTAAATTTTTTTGGTTCAAAAAAATTGTATATATACAAATTTAAAAAAGGAGAAAATTTATGGCAGTTAAAATTAGATTAACTCGTTTAGGAGACAAGAAATCACCATTCTATCGTGTTGTAGTAGCTGATTCAAGAACATCAAGAGATGGTAAAGTTATCGACAAAATCGGTACATACGATCCAAAAACAGATCCTGCTGAAATCAAAATTGACACTGAAAAAGCAAAAGAATGGTTAGTTAAAGGTGCTCAACCAACAGAAACAGCTAAAACTATCCTAGTTAAAGCTGGTGTTATTGCAGCTACTGATAAAAAGACAGCTCCAAAGTCAGACAAAAAGAAAAAACAAGCATAATTAAAGGGGACTAAACATGGAACAATTAATTAGTTATATTGTTAAATCATTAGTTGATAACCCTGACAAAGTTGAAGTTTCAACCGAAAACGAAAGTGAAAAGGTTATTATCTTAAAAGTGGTTGTTGATCCATCTGATTTAGGAAAAGTAATCGGTAAGGGTGGCAAAATTGCTAGCTCTATCCGTACAATAGTTAAGTCAGCTAGTGCAAAATCTGGCCGTCGTTTTATTGTTAAAATTTCTTAAAATATAAAAGTGCTATAGTTAGCACTTTTTTTATTTGTTAAAACTAAAGTTGTATGCTAAAATAAAAAAGTAATTTAGTACTGTGCAAACATTTCAAAATTGCACAAATATAGGCTTATTTTAAAGGTGAAACATATGAATAAAATTGAAATAGGAATGCTTACTAAACCTCAAGGGCTTAAAGGAGAATTTAGAGTAAAACACAAGATGGAAGCTATCAAGGTTTTTTTTGATTTGAAACAGGTAGAAATCAATCGTGTAACTTACGATGTTTTAAAGGTTGTAGACAGAGGTGGGTTTTTTATTTTAAAAACTAAACAACTTACAGATATCAATCAAATTGAACCTCTAAGAACAGCTAAGGTGTATGCTTATGTTTCTGAAGAAGTGGCAAATGATGTAAATCATAATTTGGGTTACAAGGTTGTGGCTGATGGTGTAGAACTAGGTACTATTGTAGATGTAAACAATTATGGCTCTACTGATGTGTATTTCTTAGGTACAGGTCAATCTTTTGCTGCCATTCCTAATTTGATTGAAAGAATTGATGATGAAAATAAGGTTATGTATGTTGACTCTAATTTAATCAAAGAGGTAATTCTATGAAAATAACCATTCTAACATTGTTTCCTAAGATGTTTGAAGCTCTTAATGAAAGCTTGATAGGTAAAGCTATCGCTAAGGGTGCACTTGATATTGATGTTGTCAATTTTAGAGATTTTTCACTAGACAAGCACAAAAGGGTGGATGATTATGCTTTTAGTGGTGGTGCGGGATTAGTTCTTACTCCACAGCCTATTTATGATGCTATTCAAAGTGTGCTTACACCAGATAGTTATGTGGTATATATGTCTCCAAAGGGAACACCACTTACTCAGGCTAAAGTTAAACAAATTTCTACAGATATCAAGCATTTAGTTGTTATTTGTGGTCACTACGAAGGGTTAGATGAAAGAGTAATTGAACTATGTGTAGATGAGCAAATAAGTGTGGGTGATTTTGTGCTAACTGGTGGCGAAATACCTGCTATGGCACTTGTTGATTCTGTTAGTAGATATATTGATGGTGTGCTACACAATCCGGAAAGTGTAGAAGATGAAAGTTTTTCGGATAATTTGCTAGAGTACCCACAATATACTAGACCTAGAGAGTTTATGGGTTTAAAAGTCCCAGAAGTTCTACTAAACGGCAATCACAAAGCTATAGAACAATGGAAGCAAGAGCAAAAACTTGCCGAAACTAAGAAATATAGGCCAGATTTATTAGATAAAAAGGATTAATTATGATAATTCAATGGTTTCCAGGGCATATGACCAAGGCCCTTAGAATGATGGAAAAAGAAATAAAGGTAGTAGATGCTATTATTTATGTTCTAGATGCTAGAGCTCCTTTTTCTTGTGTAAACCCTAAACTAAACACTATAATAGGTGACAAACCTATTATCTATATTTTAAATAAGTGTGATTTAGCAAATACTGAGTATACCAAACAATGGCAAGAATATTTTGCTAAATTTGGTGCTACTTGTATTATGTTGAATTCTACCGAAAGTGGCACAGCTAAGAAGGTTGAAAATGCTATTAAAAGTGCACTTGTTAACAAGGTTGATAAATTAAAACAAAAAGGTATCAATACTATTTTAAGAGCGATGGTTTTGGGTGTGCCAAACAGTGGTAAAAGTACACTTATAAACAACCTGTGTGGTGTGGCAAAAACTATTACGGGCAATAGACCTGGTGTTACTAAGGGGAAACAGTGGGTAAAGATTGCTAGCGGTATTGAAATTCTAGATACTCCTGGTACTTTGTGGCCAGCATTTGACAACAATCAAGTGGCTCATCATTTAGCTTATATCGGCTCAATCAAAGAAGAAGTATTAGATGTGCCTAGTTTGAGTCTTGACCTAATTACAGACCTAAATAAGATTGATAAGCAAATATTGGAGAACAGATACAATATTGAAATATTTGAAGATGATGAACCTATTATGATTTTGGAAAAAATTTGTGAAAGTCGTGGCTACTTACTGAAGAAACAAGAGCTTGACTACGATAGGGGGGCTTTTGCAATCCTTAATGATTTCAAGAGTAATAGATTGGGTAAGATATCACTAGAAAGGGTAGAAGATATCAAAAAACTGAAGATAAAAGATAGGAAACAAGATGCTTGATTATGAATTAGAGTACTTTAATAATGGTGTTAAATTGATAGCTGGTGTTGATGAAGCTGGTCGTGGGCCATTGGCTGGACCTGTATGTGCTGCAGCTGCAATTATGCCTTTAAATAAAGACAAAATAATAGAAGAAATAAATGATAGTAAGAAACTTACTGAAAAAAAGAGAGAAGCTTTGTATGATAAGATTATTTCTACCGCTATAGCCTACAAAATCGTCTTAATTGACGAAAAGACTATAGATGAGATAAATATTCTTAATGCAACCAAAAAAGGCATGAAAGAGGCGATTTTGGGCTTGAGTGTAAAACCTGAATTGGTTTTGCTTGATGCTGTTAATTTGGATTTAGATATAAAAAGTGAAAGTATTATAAAAGGCGATGCAAAGAGTTATAATATAGCAGCAGCTTCTATACTGGCTAAAGTGACTAGAGATAGGCTAATGATGGAACTTGATAAAATATATCCTGAGTATAATTTCAAAAAGCATAAAGGATACGGAACAAAAGAACATATAGAAAATTTAAAAAAATATGGTAAGTGTGATATTCATAGAGATAGTTTTATAAAGAATTTTGTGGGTGGCAATGAATAAAGTTGGTGTTAGTGGCGAAGTACAAGCAAAAGAGTATTTGATAAAAAAGAAATACAAAATTTTGGCTTGTAACTATACTACAAAGTTGGGTGAGATAGATATTATAGCCAAGTACAAAAATGTTGTAGTTTTTGTAGAGGTAAAATCTAGAAATAGTGTAAAATATGGATTGCCTAGAGAGGCTGTAACAACACATAAACAAGTAAAAATAAAACAGGTTGCCACACAGTATCTACTATCAAATCAATTATTGGATTCTAATGTTAGATTTGATGTTATTGATATTTTGGATGGCGAATTAACACATATAGAGAATGCATTTTAGAATTTGATATATATGACTATTTAAAGGCAAAAACTTTAAAATATTTACGAATATTTTGTAAAAAATACTTGTATTAATATAATTGTTATGTTATTATATTCTAGTGACTTCGGTTGGTCCGCTGATAACTATATGTGTCATGAACAACTAATAAAATATTAGGAGGAAATTGTAAGTCATGAATTTAATCGATTTAATTGAAAAAGAAAACTTAAAACCTGAACTTCCAGAATTTGCTGTTGGTGACACTGTTAGAGTGTTCATTAAGATTGTTGAAGGAGATAAAGAAAGACTTCAAGCATTTGAAGGTGTTGTTATCGCTAAGAGACATTCAAGTGTAAGAGAAACATTTACAGTTCGTCGTGTATCTTTCGGTGTAGGTGTTGAAAAGACATTCCCATTACACAGCCCAAGAATCGATCACATCGAAGTATTGAAGAAAGGTAAAGTTAGAAGAGCTAAATTGTATTACTTACGCAATTTATCAGGTAAAGCAGCTAAAATTAAAGAAAAACAAACAACAAAAACTGCTGAATAACAAAAAATATCCGTATATGTTTTCATATACGGTTTTTTTGTGCCTTTTTATATTATATATATAATAAAGTATAATATTATATATATTATATAAACTTTAGTTTATGTTTTTTAACTTTGAATTATTTTGTTGTTAAAATTATATTTATTTGATATCATATTAATCGTAGTATTTTTTATAATTATTTTAGGAGTATAATAAATTTATGCTTTCAATTACAAAGAGTTTTGGACTTAGTGGTATAGAAGGATATGAAGTTAGAGTAGAGACAGATATCAATGCAGGACTACCTGGCTACGACATTGTAGGGCTAGTAGGTACTGCTATTAAGGAGAGTAAAGAAAGGGTAAGAAGTGCTATCAAAAATAGTGGTTTAGATTATCCTATCAATAAAATTACAGTTAATCTTGCTCCTGCTGATACCAAAAAAGAAGGTCCAGTTTATGACCTTGCTATAGCTGTGGGATTGCTTGCTGCAACTAAGCAGGTTGATATCAAAAAATCTAAAGAATATGTTTTCTTAGGAGAATTATCTTTAGACGGTACAGTTAGAAAAATAAATGGTGTATTGCCTATATTGATATCTGCAAAGCAAAAGGGTTTAAATAATATTATTATTCCTGCAGACAATCAAAACGAAGCAAGTTATTTGAGTGGATTAAATGTATATGCAGTTTCATCACTAAGTGAGGTTGTTAAATTTTTAAATGGTGAGTATGTTATTGAGCCAGTTAAATTTAATGATTACAACGAAAAAGTGAATAATTTTGAAAATCCATACAATTTCAAAAATGTTAAAGGTCAAAACAATGCTAAAAGGGCATTAGAAATAGCTGCTGCTGGTGGGCACAATCTTCTTATGGTGGGCCCTCCTGGTTCGGGTAAGACATTACTTGCAAAGTGTTTTCCTAGTATATTGCCAAAGTTGACTTTTGAAGAGGCTTTGGAAGTGACCAAGATACACAGTGTTGCAGGAGTATTAGATGGTTCTGTGGGCATTATATGTGCTAGACCATTCCGTTCTCCGCATCACACAGCTACAACCATAGCTCTTACCGGTGGTGGTAGAACAGCTAAACCAGGCGAAATTAGTTTGGCTCACAATGGAGTGCTATTCTTAGATGAATTGCCAGAGTATTCTAGACAATCTATCGAAACTCTTAGACAACCATTGGAAGATGCTGTTATCAATGTTGCTAGATTAGAGTCTACAGTAGAATATCCTGCGAACTTTACACTTATAGCTAGTATGAATCCTTGTCCATGTGGTAATTATGGCAACAAGGAAAAAGAGTGTAAATGTACACCTCAACAAATTCATAAGTATTTAGCTAAGCTTTCAGGTCCACTTATGGATAGAATAGATATGCATATCGAAGTGGACAATGTAAAATATGCTGATTTACAATCAGAATCACTAGAAGAGAGTAGTGAATCAGTAAAGACTAGGGTAGACAGTGCTAGACAAATACAATTAGAAAGATTTAAACAAAGTAAGAATTACAGTAATTCAAAGATGAATGATGTTCAATTAAAGAAGTATTGTAAATTAGATGAAGAAAGTCAAGATGTGCTAAAATTAGCTTTTGAAAGTTATGGTTTAAGTGCTAGAGCATATAGTAGAATACTAAAGGTTGCTAGAACTATAGCTGACCTAGATGGTAAACCAAATATTGAGTTAGAACACATAATGGAAGCTATATCGTATAGAACATTAGACAAAAAATATTGGAATAATTAATTATGTTAAATAAACAAGAAAAAGCAATTTTGTTTTTGACTGGTTGCGATTTTATTACTTACAAGAAACAACTTAAAATAGTGGAAGAAGTAGTATTAGATAATCTATTTGATAACTTTACTCAGTTTATAGAAGATGTGTCTACAATCTTAACACAAAAAGAAATAGACAAGCTTAAAGAAGAATTTGATGAAGTTAAACTAAATAACTACATTTCAAACTTAAATAGTGCAAATATATCTGTGGTTACTATTATGTCTAGTAACTATTCAAAATTATTAAAAGAAATTGATAATCCACCTTTACTATTGTATGCCAAAGGTGATGTATCGCTATTGAACTCTACTTGTGTAGCTATAGTGGGTACTCGTAGGGCATCTAGATATGGTAAAGATGTTACAGAACAATTTAGTAGTGCACTTGCAAAATCTGGTGTTACTATTGTGAGTGGATTAGCTGATGGTGTAGATACTTTCTCACATCAATCGTGTGTAAATGCTAAAGGAAAAACCATTGCAGTTTTAGGTGGCGGAATAAACAATATTTATCCTGCTACAAATACAAATTTAGCAAACAAAATTATAGAAACAGGTGGACTTATTGTTAGTGAATATAAACCTAATGAAAAGCCACAAACATATTATTTCCCTGTAAGAAATAGGATTATTGCAGGACTAAGCAAAGCAGTGCTTATTACAGAAGCTACCGAAAAGAGTGGTAGTATGCACACTAAAAATTATGCTTTAGAATTTGGCAGAGAAGTTTTTGCAGTGCCAGGTAGAATAAATGATATATATTCTAGTGGTTGCAACAAAATTATAAAGACTTGTCAAAGTGCTATTGCACTAGAGCCAAATGATGTGTTAAACTTTTTGGGCAAGAATTTTGTAGAAAACCAAACAAAAGTTGTACAGTATAGTTTAACAGACAAAATTATTTTAGATATAATAGATGTTAATGAAGTTCACTATGAAGAAATCCTGGCTAAGAGTGGATTAGATAGTAAAGAACTTAATACTAATTTAATTAGGTTAGAACTTAAAAATCTAATTAAGAAATTACCAGGGAATTTTTATAGCAAATAGTTGGAGGAATAATGAACTTAGTAATTATAGAAGGTGTTGGTAAACAAGATACAATCAAAAAGTATTTGGGTAGCAACTTCGAAGTTGTGGCAACAAAGGGTCATGTAAGAGATTTACCAGAAAAAAGTCTTGGTGTAAATTTGTATGAAAATTTTAGACCACAATATGAGATAATGCCAGACAAGAAAGATGTTGTTAAAATGTTGCAAGAAAAAGCTAAAAAGGCTGACAAAATATATCTAGCAACCGACCCAGATAGAGAGGGGGAAGCTATTAGCTGGCACTTATGCAATATTTTAGGATTAAACGAAAATGATCCAGTTAGAATTACATTTAACGAAATTTCAAAAAATGCTATCAATAAGGGTTTAGAAAATCCTAGAGGAATAGATTTGAAACTTGTAAATGCACAACAAGCTCGTCGTGTTTTAGATAGATTAGTGGGTTACAAAATATCTCCTATTCTATGTAAAAAAATACAACCTAGACTAAGTGCTGGTCGTGTACAAAGTGTAGCATTGAAATTAGTAGTAGATAGAGAACATGAAATTCAAAAGTTTGTACCTACTGAGTACTGGACATTAAATGCTGACTTATATCCAAACAATATAAAAGATATATTTAAGGCTACTCTTACAAAGTTTAAAGGCAAAAAAGCTGTTATTGAAAATAAAGAACAAATGGATAATGCTTTAAACGAACTTAATGGTAATAAGTTTGAAGTAAAATCTGTAAAAAAGACTGTTCAAAAGACTCATGCTCAAGCTCCATATACTACATCTACAATGCAACAAGAAGCTCTAAACAAATTAGGTTTCAATCTAAAAAAAGCTAGTTTCTGTGCTCAAGAATTGTACGAAGGTGTAAACTTGGGTGAAGAGGGCAAAGTGGCTCTTATCACATATATTCGTACTGACTCTGTTCGTGTAGCACCAGAAGCTATGGAGATGGCTAAACAACACATATTGGCAACCTATGGTGAAAAGTATTATCCTAGCAAACCAAATTTCTACAAAACAAAAGATAGTGCTCAAGATGCCCACGAAGCTATCCGTCCTATTTCTTTGGATCGCACACCAGAAAAGGTAAAGCCTTATTTAAATGCTGATAATTATAAATTGTACAAACTAATATATAACAAGTTTGTAGCCAGCCAAATGGCAGAAGCTACACACAACCTTGTTGTGGCTGAAATTCAAAATGGGGAGTATACTTTCAAGGCTAGTGGTAAAACACCTGTTTTTGACGGATTTATGGCTGCATATAGCATAGATAAGAAGTCAAATAAGAAAGTTGATAACGAAGAAAATGAAGAAGAAGGATTAAATGATAAATTGCCACCACTACAAGAAGGTGATGTATTAAATTTAGATAAGTTTATTCCTGCTCAAAAGTTTACAAAACCACCACAAAGATTTACAGAAGCTACACTAGTTAAGGAAATGGAAGACAAGGGTATAGGTCGTCCTGCTACATATACACCTACTATTACATTATTAGCTAGTCGTCATTATACAGACAAAGATGGCAAATATCTAAAACCTACAGAATTAGGTGAGAAGATTAATGAATTATTAGAGTCATATTTTAGTGATGTAATCAATGTAAAATTTACAGCTAAAATGGAAAGCCAACTAGATGATGTTGCTACTCAAGGTATCGACTGGCAAGATATGGTAGGTATATTCTACAAGGATTTTTCTAAGCTGTTATATGCTTGTGATAAAGATAGTGTAAAATTCAAAATACCACCTAAAGAAACAGATGTTGTTTGTGAAAAATGTGGTTCTAAGATGGTTATAAGAACTGGTAAATATGGCGAATTCTTAGCTTGCTCAAATTATCCTGAATGTAAGCATATTCAATCTATAACCAAAGAAGTAGCTAAATGTCCAAAATGTGGTAAACCAGTTTTGGAAAGAAAGAGCAAAAAGGGTAAGATTTTCTATGGTTGTTCTGGATATCCGGAATGTGACTTTGTTTCTTGGGAAATGCCTACAGAATACAAATGTCCAAAATGCGGTGAGTATCTTACAAACAAAAAGACATATGGCACATCTAGATATAAATGTTCAAATCCAGAATGTGATTATACAAAAGTAGTAAAAAAACCTAAAGAAAGCGAAGAAAAATAATATTGCATAGCAGTATGCATAGTAGTATAAAGGATAAACAAGTATGGTAAAAGAAGTCAATATTATTGGTGCTGGTTTAGCTGGTAGCGAAGCTTGTTATCAATTGTTAAAAAGAGGATACAAAGTTAATTTGTTTGAGATGAAACCAAACAAATTTTCTGCTGCTCACAAAAATAAAAATTTTGCTGAACTTGTTTGTTCTAATTCGCTAAAATCAAACGATGTTACATCAGCTTGTGGACTTTTAAAAGAAGAACTTAGAATGTTAGACTCACTAGTAATCAAGGTTGCAGATAGAGTTAGTGTTCCTGCAGGTAGTGCTTTGGCTGTGGATAGAGAAATGTTTAGCCAACAAATTACTGACGAGCTAAAATCTTATCCAAACTTAAATGTGGTTAATACTGAAGTTGAAAGCTTTGATTTGACTAAGCCTACTATAGTTGCTACAGGCCCTTTGACATCTGACAGTTTAGCAAGTTTTTTAAAAACAGTATTTAATGATGATTATTTGTATTTCTTTGATGCTATAGCTCCTATCGTAAGCTATGATGGAATTGATTTTGATAGTGCATTTGTAGCAGATAGATATGACAAAGGTACAGGCGATTATATCAACTGTCCTATGAATAAAGAAGAGTATGAAATTTTCTACAACGAACTAGTAAAAGCAGAATCTGTACAACTAAAAGATTTTGAAAATTCAAAAGTTTTTGAAGGTTGTATGCCTGTAGAAGTTTTGGCTAAAAGAGGTATAGATGCACTTCGTTTTGGCCCACTAAAACCAGTAGGACTTACAGACCCTAAGACTGGTAGATATCCTTATGCTTGTGTACAACTTCGTAGGGAAACAAACAATCTAGATATGTTTAATATGGTAGGATTTCAAACTAATCTTACATTTAAAGAACAAGATAGAGTGTTTAAGCTTATACCAGCACTTAAGAATGCTGAATTTTTAAGGTTTGGTGTTATGCATAGAAACACCTTTATAAATGCACCTACTATTTTAAATAGATATTTCCAAGTTAAGGCATATCCAAATGTGTTTGTTGCTGGTCAATTAAGTGGTGTAGAAGGGTATGTAGAAAGCATAGCTGGTGGATTGTTGTGTGCTATAAATATTGACAAACACTTAAACAATTTGTCTATGGTAGATTTTACAAATCAAACTATGATAGGTGCATTGTCAAACTATATAGAATGTGCTAATCCAAAACATTTTCAACCTATGGCTAGTAATATGGGTATATTAAATGGTGTTGGTGAAAGAATAAAAGATAAAAAAGAAAAATACAAAAAATTAAGTGATATTGCATTAAACAAAATGAAAGAAATTATCGAAGAAAATTCTATTAATTAAGGAGAGTATTATGGAATTATCACCAAAGCAAATTGTTGTAGAATTAGACAAATACATTGTGGGTCAAAGCAGTGCAAAAAGGGCAGTTGCTGTTGCACTTAGAAATAGATATCGTCGTAGCAAATTGCCTAAAGAAATGCGAGATGAAATTACACCAAAGAATATCATAATGAAAGGACCTACCGGTGTAGGTAAAACAGAAATTGCTAGAAGATTAGCGAAATTAGTCAAAGCTCCTTTTGTAAAGGTAGAAGCTACCAAGTTTACCGAAGTTGGTTATGTAGGTAGAGATTGTGAAAGTATGATTAGGGATTTGGTTGATGTTTCTGTAAGACTAGTGAAAGAAGAAAAACTTCACGAAGTTGGTGTAAAAGCCGAAGAAAATGTAAACAACAAAATATTAGATGTAATTTATGCTAATCGTAGACAAGACAATTTAGACAAAGATGTAGATGTTTTAAGACAAGAAATTTTAGATGATATTAAGTCTGGCAAATTAGATAATGAAATTATTGAAATTGCAGTTCAAGATGCTGGTAAACCTATAGGTGTTATGGCTGGTATGGGAGCAGAACTTGATTTGGGGAATATGCTAGGTTCTATATTCCCACCACAAAAGAAGAAAAAGAAATTAACTGTAGAAAAAGCTAAAGAACTCCTTATGATAGAGGAAAGTGATAAGCTTATAGATACTGACAATCTTAATGCAGAAGCTATTAGAAGAGCAGAGCAAGAAGGCATTATATTTATTGATGAAATAGACAAGATTGCAGGTAAAAACTCAAAAGGTCCCGATGTAAGTAGAGAGGGTGTTCAAAGAGATATTTTACCACTAGTAGAAGGCTGTAATGTAACAACCAAATATGGTGTAATTAAGACTGACTATATTTTATTTGTAGCAGCAGGTGCATTCCATATTACTAAGGTGGACGACTTGATTCCTGAGTTCCAAGGAAGATTCCCTATTAGAGTAGAATTAAACAATCTAACCAAAGATGATTTCTACAATATTCTTACACAACCAAAGAATGCTCTTACAAAGCAATATTCCCAAATGTTAAGTGTAGATAATATTAATTTGTCATTTACAGAAGATGCACTTAAAGAAGTTGCTCGTATAGCAGAGTACGAAAACGAAAATGATGAAAATATAGGTGCTAGAAGATTGCACACTATATTAGAACTATTACTAGAAGATATTTCATTTAATGCAGATGGTAGTCATCCTATGTTGGATGTGGTTATAAACAAAGAGTATGTAGAAAAGGTTTATAAGGAGTCTGGATTAAAGAATTCTAAGAAAAAAATTCCATTAGGATTTAATGTTTTAAATGAATAAAGATGTACTAAAAGAAGAAAAAGAATATTTAAATACAGTTCAATCAGATATAGCAGAAAAGATAGAGAGTCTATCTAACTTTTTGGATGCCGAAAAGATGCAGATTCAAGAAGAAAAGTATCTAATGAGAGATAACTATGCTACAGCAACTGATGTAGATGATACTTTCTTGGATATATATCTTCGCTCTAATGAATATGATGAAAAGGTGAAAGAAAAAAATCAACTTATCCGTATGCAAAAAAATCCATATTTTGCTAGAGTTGATGTAAAAGAAGATGGAGCCGGTCAAGCTTATCATAACTATATAGGTTATAGAAGTTTGACAGATAAAGATGGCGGATTTTATATTATTGACTGGAGAGCCCCTTTTGCTAGTCTGTTCTATGACTATGACAAGGGTAAATATTCTTATTCTACTATTAATGGTACAATCAAAGGTGAGATATTAAACAAAAGACAATTCAAAATTGAAAATAAAGAATTAAAGTATTATTTTGATGCTGATATCAAAGTTGATGATGATATTTTGCAAGAAACATTGTCAGGTACAACAAATGAAAAAATGAAAAACATTGTTGCGACTATTCAAAGAGAGCAAAACCAAATTATAAGATGTAGTGAAAAATTTAACACACTTGTACTAGGGGTTGCTGGTAGTGGCAAAACAAGTATTGCTTTGCATAGAGTAGCTTATTTGTTGTACAAACTAAAAGGAAAACTAAAGAGTAGTGAAGTTATGATACTTTCACCAAATGATATGTTTTCTGCCTATATTTCTGAGGTGTTGCCAGAGCTTAATGAAGAGAATGCTCTAAATACTACTTTTGAAAAAATACTAGCAAATGAGCTAGGACCAGAAATCGAATTTGAAACAAAAAAAGAACAAGTTGAAAGAAAAATATTCAATAAGATTCCTTGTGATGAGTCAAAAAATAGTTATGAGTTTTTGGTTCAATTATATAAGTATTTAATTAAATATTTCACAAAAGCATTTAAGCCTACTAATATCAAAATAGGGGCATACAATATACCTGAAACAAAGATTGCAGGAATGTATTTCAAATCATTTTCAAAAGTTTTGCCATACAAAAGAATTGAGTGGATTATCGAGAATTTAATTGATACATATTTTGCTAGTTTTGAAAAATTAGAATTTAAATTACAAGAATTTTTGAAAGCAAAACTATATAGAATGTTTGTAAATAATAATCCAGTGGTTATATATAAACTGTTTCTAAAATCGTTAGGTAAAGAAATGTCTTTGGTTAATCATAAGATTAAGTACGAAGATATAGTTCCTATTTTGATGATTAACTATTTCTTGTATGGTAGTATTGATTATACTTCATTCAAACATGTAGTTATCGATGAATCACAAGATTACAATGCTATACAAATGTTTTTGCTTAACAGTTTCTTTAATTGTACAAAAACTATTGTGGGTGATGTGGGTCAATCATTGAATGTTGATAGCAGTTCTAATGTTGTAAGCAACATTGAACAAATCTTTAGTTTGTCTAATGCTGAACACAAACTTACAAATCCAGATAAGTTTGAAACAAAAGAAATGTTAAAATTAAGTTTAAGCAAGAGTTATAGATCAAGTTATCAAATAACAAATCTAGCAAATTCTATACTAAAAAGAACTGACTGTGAGCCTATTAAAAGATTGGGCGAAAAGCCACAACTGGTAAAAATTGCAACAAAAAAGCAATTAATTGACAGAATTGGACAATTAATTGATAGTTACAAGGCTAAAGGTTACAATAATATTGGTATTATTACTAAAACTACAAAGAATGCAGGTGAACTATACAATATTATAAAAGACGATATTTCTGGTGTTGATTTGGTTACTAACAACGGAGACTATCTAAATGGTGTAGTGGTTTTAGACTCATTTAGTTCTAAAGGATTAGAATTTGATGCTGTTATTTTATTTAATGTAAATGCTGTAGAATATGCCAACGAACTAGAGAGACAACTGCTTTATGTTGCAGTTACTAGGGCTTTGCACGAAATATATTTATTGTATACAAATACTCCAAGCGAATTTGTTTTGGATTATTTTAATAACGAAACTAAAGAATAGAAGGTTAGAAAAAATGTCTATCTTTGAGAGAACTTCACAATTAATAGGTGAACATAATATTGAAAAACTTAATAATAGCCATGTTGCAGTTTTTGGTGTCGGTGGTGTGGGTGGACACACTGTTGAATTTTTAGTGAGAACAGGTGTGGGCGAAGTAACTATTGTTGACTTCGATACTGTATCTGAGTCCAACATTAATAGACAAATAATCGCATTACATTCTACAGTGGGCAAATTGAAAGTAGATGTTTTTAAAGATAGACTTTTAGATATTAATCCTAATTTGAAAATTAATGTGTTTCCTATCAAGTTTTGTGGCGAAAGTATTCATCAAATATTTTCAAAAAATTTTGATTATGTAGTTGATGCTATTGATGATGTTTCAAATAAAGTATTACTTATTCAAACTTGTAAAGAGAAAAATATTCCTATTGTAAGTGCAATGGGTGCAGGTAATAGATGTGATATACCTAATTTTCAGGTAGAAGATATTTTTAAAACATACAACGATGGATTGGCTAAAGTAATGAGAAAAAGACTAAGAGATGTAGGTATAGATAAGCATACTGTTGTATTTACAAAATCCATAAGCAAACCTGCTGGAAATGTGGTAGGAAGTATAGCTTATTATCCATCAATGTGTGGTTGTGTGTTGTCTGCTTATGTTATAAATCAATTAATAGGAGAGGATTTATGATAAGCAAAATTGCAGACGAAAAAATATATAATGTTATAAATGAAAATGACACAGTTTTGATATCTTTTTTTAGTCCTATGGATATGGCGAGTGGCTTAGTAAACAAAAATTTAAATGTGGTTGATTCTGATTACGGAGATAAGTTGCAAATTGTATTGGTAGACACATTTGAGGCTAAAGAACTTGTCAAAGAGTTTAAAATTTTGGTCGTACCTACCATTATTGTTTTTAAAGAAAAAAGACTAATAGATAGGGTGCATGGTTATATGCCATTAGACAAAATAACATATATGTTGTCTAGATATATAAAAAAATAAAATCGGTTATGCCGATTTTTTTGTTTTTGTTTGTATTTTGAAAAAAGTTCATATTGACTTTTATTTGATTTATTATTATACTATTTGTGGTAAAAATAAATAAAAACAAAGGAAATTTCTTATGAACAAGAGAATTTATTTGGATAATGCAGCTACTACACAAGTTAGTGGAGATGTGTTAAATGAAATGATGCCATATTTTACTAGTATATATGGAAACTCAAATAGTCTACATAGCTTTGGTAGAGAAGCAGACAATGGTGTTGACATGGCTAGAGATAGAATTGCTAAAGCTATCAATGCTACTAGCTCCGAAATTTATTTCACTAGTGGTGGAACAGAGGCTAACAACTGGGCTATTCGTGGTGTGGCTTATGCTAACCAAAATAGAGGTAAACATATCATTGTATCTTCTATCGAACATCATTCTATTATAGAAACCTGCAAGGATTTGCAAAAAGAAGGATTTGAGGTTACTTATCTTCCTGTAGATGAAACAGGTCTAGTATCAGTAGAAGAATTGTTGCACGAACTTCGTCCAGACACAATTTTGGTATCTATAATGGCTGTAAATAATGAAGTTGGTACAATTCAACACATTAGAGCTATTGGCGAAATTGTAAAGGATTTCAAAGCTTATTTTCATACAGATGCTGTTCAAGCTTTGGGTTCTATCGATATAAATGTTCAAGAGATGAATATTGATGTTATGTCCCTATCAGCACACAAGATTCATGGTCCTAAGGGTGTTGGTGCTCTATATGTTAAAAAGGGTGTTCCTATCAAAAAACTAGTGTATGGTGGCGAACAAGAAAGCAACAAAAGAGGTGGCACTACAAATGTACCTGCCATTGTTGGATTTGGTAAAGCTTGTGCAAATGTAAAGAGAGACTTAAAAATTTGCAACAAAAAGTTAAACGAAATTGCTACTTACTTTATCAAGAAAGTAGAGTACGAAATTCCAAATATTAAGTTTAATGGTAATTTCCGTCAAAAAGCTCCTGGTATCGTAAATGTATCTTTCAAATATGTAGATAGTGAAAGTGTTCTTATCAAATTAGATTTGAAGGGTATAGCAGTTTCTGCTGGTTCTGCTTGTGCTTCAGGTAGTTTAGAAAAATCTCATGTATTAAAAGCTATGGGATTGGTTGCTGAAGATTTAAATGGTGCTGTTAGATTCTCATTTGGTGTAGATGTAACAAAAGATGATGTTGACTATGTGGTAAGAACACTTGTTGATATTATAGAAGAATTGAGAGAGATGAGCCCTATCAACAAAAAAGTAAAAAAGTAGGTTTTGATTATGTATAATGAAATAGTTATTGATCATTTTAATAATCCTAGAAATGTAGGCGAATTAAAGGGTTGTAACGGCATTGGTACTTCTAAAAGCAAAGAATATGGCGATGTTGTAAAATTGTTTTTAAAAGTAAATACAAATGTTGTTATAGAGGAAGCTTCATTCAAAACAGTAGGTAATGTTGCAACTATTGCAATTAGCTCAGCTCTTACAGAAAAATTAGTAGGATTAACAGTAGATAAAGCAACCAAATTAACAGCTGCTGATTTGTGCGAATTAGTGGGTGGTTTGCCAGAAGGCAAGAAATATAGTGCAATTATAGTAAAAGAAGCTGTAGATGATGCAGTAAAAAATTATCGCAAAAGATTAATGAAAGGTGCTGGATTGCACAAAACAATCTTAAAACCAGAACTTATTACAAAAATTGCTAATATGAAAAAGAAAAAATAGAAGGTAACCCCTTCTATTTTTTTATGCATTAAAATCCGTTGTTTGGGCACAATAATAGTAACAAATTTGTTTTTGTTGAAAAATGGAAATATTATCCATACATTCAAAGGAGGAAAATTATGAAAGATTGTTTGTTAGTAGGTATGGCTTTGGGGTTGATTGCTGGTGCATTGATAGTTACACACAATAAAAAGGCTGAACAACTTGTAGAAAAAGGTAAAAAAGCCATAAAGAAACAAGTTGAAAAATTTTAAATCAAACACTTTTTAATTTGATTAATAGTTTGAAATATGATATTATAATGCTATGGAAAGTACTTATTACAAAACAATGGCATTAGACCTTGGAGAAAGAAGAATAGGAATAGCATTGAGCGATTTAATGGGTATTATCGCTAGTGGGTTAGAAACTTACGAGCGAAAGAATATCCAGACAGATTGTGATTATATTTCTAAGCTTGCAGTAAAACATGGTGTAAAAGAAATTGTTATGGGTCTTCCTAAAAATATGGACGGCACTAGTGGTGTTCGTGTAGAGAAAACCTATGAATTTGCTGAGGAATTAAAAAAATTAACTGATGCAAAAATTGTTTTTTATGACGAGCGATTGACTACTGTTGCAGCTGAAAAATTGCTGATTTCGGCAGATGTGTCCAGACAAAAAAGAAAAACCGTAATAGATAAATTGGCAGCAACAATTATATTACAAGACTATTTAAACTTTAATCAAAGGGGAAAGTAAATGGATAAAGAACAAAGAAGTCAAATTGAAATGTTATTGGATGAAAACAATACAGAAAATCTAAAACTTTATGATGAAAACAACAAAGAAACAGAGTTTGAACAAGTTGCAGTTATTCCACTAAATGAAAAGATTTATGCAATTTTGAAACCTGTTACAAAAATTGCTGGTGTTAATGATGATGAAGCTTTGGTTTTCGTTATTGAAGAAATTGAAGATGAAGACTGCTTAGTAATTGTTGATGATGAAAAAATCGTTGACGATGTATTCAAAGAATACTATGATTTACTAAAAGCAGAAGGTATCAATGTTGACTAGTCAATAAATATCTTTAAAATATGAAAGGGTGTAGAAACCCTTTCTTTTTTTGTCTAATTTTGTTGTGTGATATTTTTTAAGTTGCTATAATATTCATAGTTTATGGAGGGATTTTTGATGAGTATATTAAACTATATAGGACTAGAATATTATTCTCCAACACATATACTTATGTTGTTAGCTGCACCTATTATATTTTGTATTTTTTATTTTTCGCTTAGAAATAGAACAGAAAAAACAAAAAGGGTAGTGCTACTTTGTTTAGCTATATTTAATGCTTTGATTTATATAGCCTATAAGATTGTAATGGCATTTACCTTTGATGTGTTTATTATATTGAAAGAATTACCATTGCATTTGTGTAATTTGAATTTGATATTGATTCCTTTGGCAATACTTACAAATAATAAGCTGTTAATGTCATACTTATATTATGTAGGATTGTTGGCGGCATTTGCTGGAATTATGTTTTTTGATTCAGTATTTTTGGGTAAAAATGTATTTTCATTTGTTGTGCTTGTGTATTTTATTTATCATGCAATTTTACTTGTGTTTCCATTACTGCTTGTGTCACTTAAGTTGTTTACTCCAAGCTTAAGTTATGTGTGGAAAGCTCTTGTTGTTTTAGTTTCTTTGGCTTTGATTATGCATTTAGTAAACCTATTATTTATACACACAGGCTGGTGTGTAGAGGCTAATTATTTCTATACAATGGGTATGCCTGACAATCCGGTATTAGGTATGCTTATGAAGTTAATACCTATTCCATTTTTGTATTACTTGCCTGTTGCACCTGTATTGTACGGCTTCGATGTATTAATCACATTGCCACAGATTTTGATTGAAAAACGAAAAAATAAATAAGTAAAAAACCACCAAATATAGGTGGTTTTTTGTTTGTTTGCATACCAGTTTGAATAGTAGTAAAAATGTGGGTATATATGTAATATATAAATTAAAAAAATTTAAAATAAATTGTTGTTATTAGGTTGAAAATTGTAATTAGTTGTGTTACAATATATCGTTTGAAAATTACACACCCAGTACAATTTGCTGACTGTTGCCAGTTTTGGTGGTTGGCAGAGCTATAAAGTGTTGGGGAGGAATAAAAACAAGGAGGAAATAAAATGGCTGTAATTTCAATGAAACAATTACTTGAAGCTGGTGTACACTTTGGTCATCAAACAAGAAAGTGGAATCCAAAAATGAGTAAATACATTTTTACCTCTAGAAATGACATTCATATCATTAACCTAGAGGACACTGCAGTATTAGTAGAACAAGCTTATGCTTTCGTTCGTGATGCTGCTAACGAAGGTAAAACAATTTTATTTGTTGGTACCAAAAAACAAGCTCAACAAGCTATCGCTGATGAAGCTAAAAGATGCGGAATGTACTATGTTAACTCTCGTTGGTAGGTGGTACACTTACAAACTTCAGAACAATTCGTTCTAGAGTTGAAAGATTGAACAAAATCAATCAAATGGAAAAAGTTGGTGAATTCAACCTATTACCAAAGAAAGAAGTATTAAAACTTCAAGCTGAAAGAGACAAATTGGAAAAATACCTTGGTGGTATCAAAGATATGACTAAGCTTCCAGATGTTATGTTTGTTGTAGACCCTAAGAAAGAACACATTGCTGTTAAAGAAGCTCGTGCTCTAAACATTCCTATCGTTGCACTAGTTGATACAAACTGTGATCCAGATGTTATCGATTATGTAATTCCAGGTAATGACGATGCTATCCGTGCAGTTGCTCTTATTGCTGGTGTTATGGCTAATGCTGTAATCGAAGCTAAAGAAGGTGTTGTAGTTAATGTTGAAGACGAACCTGCTGCAGAAGAAGTTCAAGCAGAAGCTCAAACACAAGACGAAGAATAATTTATTTTAAGGGGAAATTAAAATGGCAACAACCGAAGATATTGTTAAACTAAGAAAAAGAACAAATTGCGGTATGATGGACTGCAAAAATGCTCTAGATGCTTGCGATGGTGACATTGACAAAGCTACAGAATGGTTAAGAGAAAAAGGTATGGCTAAAGCTGCTAAGAAAGCAGACAGAATCGCTGCTGAAGGTTTAGTTACATCTTATATTCACATGGGTGGCAAAATTGGTGTATTACTAGAAGTTAACTGTGAAACAGACTTTGCTTCTAAGAGTGAACAATTTGCTCAACTATGCAAAGATATTGCTATGCACATCGCTGCTGCAAATCCTAGCTATGTAAACCGTGAAGAAGTTCCTGCTGCAGTTCTAGAACATGAAAAAGAAATCCTAAGAGCTCAAGCATTGAACGAAGGGAAACCTGCTGCTATCGTTGAAAAAATGATTGAAGGTAGAATCAAAAAATACTACGAAGATGCTTGTCTATTAGATCAAGCTTTTGTTAAAAATCCAGACCAAACAATTACAGATTTAATCAATGAAACCGTTTTAACAATCGGTGAAAAGATTAATGTAAGAAGATTTGTTCGTTTTGAAATGGGCGAAGGTCTAGAAAAGAGAGTTGATAACTTCGCAGAAGAAGTTATGAACCAAGCTAAAGGTAACTAATTTATAAATTAAAAAAATCACTCGTTTTGAGTGATTTTTTTGTTTTGCATTGAGTATTTTTAAATAAATAATATGTTAATAATTATTTGTTAATAATTGTGACTATTTTGTTAAAACTTTTGTTTGCTATTATATTGAAATTTTAGTAAAATAAATGTGGTATAAAAGATATTTTATATTTAAAAAAATAAAAAATAAAGGGCGGTTTATATGACAGAAGCTGTTGATATGAATTTATTAGAATACGAAGAAAGTATTGAAAAAGCAATTGACTATTTAGTAGGAGAGCTGGGTGTTATTAGAGTTGGTAGAGCTAACCCTAAAATTCTTGATAAAATTTTGATTGATTACTATGGAACAATGACTCCTATTAATCAAATGGCAAATATTTCTGTGCCAGAAGCTAGAATGATGCTTATTTCTGTATGGGATATGTCTCAAGTTAAAGCTATTTCTAAAGCTATTGAGGCTGCAAATTTAGGTGTAAACCCATCTGATGACGGTAAAGTTATTCGTTTGGTTTTCCCAGCATTGACAGAGGAAAGAAGAAAAGAAGTTGTAAAAGAAGTAAGTAAGCTTTCAGAAAGTGCAAAGGTTGCTTGTAGAAATTGTCGTAGAGATGTTTTGGATGAATTTAAGAAAATGAAAAAGAACAACGAACTAACTGAAGATGAGTTGGCTGTTCTTGAAAAGGAAGTTCAAAAGACTCTAGATTCTGCGATCGAAAAAATTGAAAAATTAATTCAATCAAAAGAAAAAGAGGTTATGGAAATTTAGTCAATAGACTAAATTTTTCATAATATAATAAAACTTGATTTGATTAAGGAGAACAAATGAAAACTAGAATCATTACAAGTGTATATTTGGTAGTAGCACTTATCGTAGCATTTGCTTCTAGAGTACTTACACCATATATTTTTGACTTGCTTATAGGTGCTATGGCTATAATGGGTGCTGTAGAAATGGGCAGGGTATTTGAGAGAAGTAAACAATACAACAATATTTATCTTGTAGGAACTTTTCCTGCAGTACTATATGTAGGTTTTGTGGTTGCTTTTACTAATTACTGGCAATGGCAATACTATCTACTTTTAGTATTAGGTTTAATGGCTGTTTATTTTGTTATTTCCTTCTTAATTTCTGTTATTTTCAAAAAACATACAGAAAATGAAATTTCAAAATATCAATCACCTGATAATGTATGTGTTTTTGCTCTAAAAAAGGCAATAAATACATCAATAATTGTTGTATATCCTACATTATTGTTTGCAACAATGTTTTTACTAAATCATTTATTTGATTTGAGAATTAGTGAGAGATTGATTAATGCTCCATTTGATTACTATCTACTACTAACAGTGTTTATTGTTACAATGTTTACAGATTCATTAGCATTGATTGTGGGTAGATTAGTAAAAGGGCCTAAATTGTGTCCTAGAATCAGCCCAAACAAAACTATTAGTGGTGCTATAGGTGGTTTGGCAGGTGGTGTATTAGGTGCATTTGTGGTGTATTGGATATTTACTATAAATGCTAATTTTGTAACAGTATTTAGTTCTGTTGCAAGTATTTGGACGGTTGTGCTATTTGGTTTGATTGGTTCTATAATCAGTCAATTAGGCGACCTGTTTGCTAGCTTTATAAAGCGCCGTGCTCGTGTTAAAGATTATGGTACATTGTTCCCAGGACATGGTGGAATTATGGACAGATTTGATGGTACGATTTTTAACTCAGCATTTGTTATGCTTTATATTTTGATTTTGTTGTAATAAATCACTTATTTAAATAATAAAATTTTATGAGAATATAAAAAGGAGTTCGTGTTGTATAGTAATTTATTAGGCATTTTTGATGGTGTGATAAAATTTGGTTACATTTTAATAGCTATATTAATTTTGATGCTAATGATTACTATTCACGAATTTGGTCATTATTTAGCAGGTAAACTATTAAAGTTTAAAATTAACGAATTTTCTATCGGTTTTGGTAAGGCATTGTATACCAAAAAGAAAGAAAATGGCGAGATATTTTCTATAAGAGCTATTCCTTTAGGTGGTTATTGTGCATTTGATGGTGAAGACACTCCTGATGAAAGTGCTGATTCATTCAATGCCCAAGCTCCATGGAAAAGATTGATTGTTTTGTTCTGCGGTGCATTCTTTAATTTCTTGTCTGCTATAATATTTAATATTGCATTGCTTGCAGTAATCGGTAATGGATATATCATGATTACCGATATAAAAGGTGTAAATAATGCTCCAGATAAATTGCAAAATGGTGACATTGTTACACATATAAATGGCGAAGAATTATCATTCTTTAATGGTGGAATAGGTGGTATTACTCAAGATATAAAAATAGGTGATGATATCACTTTTACAATAAAGAGAAATGGTGAGATTCAAAAAGTTGTTGTTCAAAAATTTGCCGTTTTAGAAGATGGTAGCGAAGTAGGAAAACTAGGTGTTAATGGGCAAGCTTATGTAAGATTAAGTGTAGGTAATGCTATGCTAAAATCTGTACCATTTACATTTGAAATGTCGTGGGAAATTCTAGTAACATTCTTTGATTTGTTGACCGGTAAATATGGCATTGATGCTTTAGGTGGTCCTGTAACTACAATAGGTGCTATGGCTAATGCTGGTGCTACAAACTGGCTAAATTTGCTATTGTGGGTTCCTATGATAGCTGCTAATTTAGCAGTGTTTAACTTACTGCCTATTCCTGCTTTAGATGGTTCAAAAATGGTGTTTGTAGCTATAGAGTGGGTTAGAGGTAAACCTATAGATAGAGACTTAGAAAATAAAATCCATATGGTGGGTATTTTAGTATTGTTTGGTATTGTTATACTTGCAGATGGACTTCATATATTAGATTTTTTTAGATAAATATGGATAAATTATTAGATTATTTAAAACTAAATGCTTCAAAGTTATTTGAATCAATAAAAATTGTTAATATTTCATACAACAAAGCCACTAATTCGTTAGTGGTTAAAGTTGTTTATTTGCCTGAATTTGATTTTAATCAAGATTGTAAAAATCAACTATGTGATTTGATAAATAAATTCCTTAGTTTGCCAGGACTTAAAATTGATATAAAATGCAAAAAGAGTATTGTTGACGACTCTGTGGCTAGAGAATTAGTTGAGTATTATTTAAACAAGTATTATGCAAGTATTTTTACTACTATGCAAAAGAATGATTTGTCTTTTGATATAGCCGAAAATAATGTAAGAGTTAATATAAAAGTTGTTAATATTTTCAAGGATTATTTACATAATAAAAACTTTGAAATTGACTTAAAAACATTTTTGGAAAAAACTTATTTTCAGTTGTTTGAAGTTAAACTTTATTCAAAGGAAGAGAGTAGTGGCTTTAGTGAAGAACTAGATGAATCTGCAAAACTATTTGAAGAAAAAGTGCAAAGTGATTTTGCAGAAATAGTTCCTGTTACATACGAATTGATTAATTTGGAAGATTATCTGGGTGCTAAGACTGAAAATATTGCACTTGCTTCTACATCTCTTACTCCTAGTCACGAGAATATAACGGTAGCTGGTACTATCAGTTTTATTACAAAGAAAACTTTCATTTCTAAAAGAAAGAGTTCTAATGGTGAAGAAAAAGAGTATTTCAATTTTGTATTGAATGATAATTATGGTAAAGTAAATTGTGTTTATTTTCCCCCAAAGGATTCTAAAGAAAAGTTTGAGGAGCTGACTGATGGTATGGTTATTGCTGTGGTTGGTGATGCAGAAGAATTTAATGGTAGAATGAATTTTAAGGTTAAAGGAATTGCAAAGTGTGAACTTCCAGAAAAGGAAGTTGTTGAGGTAGAGCAAAAATTTGAGAATGAAGAATATTTGTTTGTAAAACCTGAACCATATGTTAGTTTGGCTCAAGCAACTCTGTTTGATGTGGAAGTTGTAAATACAAATAAGTTTCTAAAAGAAAATGATTGTGTGGTATTTGATGTTGAGACCACTGGTCTAGATGCAAATACTTGTGAAATTATTGAATTTGGTGCAGTAAAGGTAAGAGATGGCAAAATGATAGAAACATTTAGTTGCTTGCTTAAACCGTCTGAACCTATTCCAGATGAAATTATAGAGTTGACCGGCATTACTAATGAAATGGTTGCAAACTGCTATGGCATTAAAGATGTTCTACAAGATTTCTATAAATTTACTAGAGATTCGGTATTGGTTGCCTATAATATTGCATTTGACTATAAGTTTATTTATCTAGCAGGAGCAGCTCAAGGATACAAATTTGACAACCAGCAAATTGATGCTATGGTTTTGGCTAAAAACAAACTAAAAGGTATAAAAAACTACAAATTAAAAACAGTTGCTACTGCATTAAATGTTTCTCTAGAAGGTGCACATAGAGCTGTAAACGATGCTATAGCGACAGCAGAAGTATTTGTGAAATTGGTTGATTCTGATACTGTGCTGTAATAGATGGCTTTTTATGTGAAATTTTGAGAGCTATAAAATTTAAATTTTGGCTTGTATTAGCATATTTTTTATGATAATACTTGAAATATGTGTATATGTATGATATACTTATAATGCTAATAATAACTATGCTAGGAGTGGGATAAGAAATCCCACTCCTATTATTTAGGAGAGAATATGAACGGAAAGAAGGTAGTTACTGCTGTAAAAGAAATGGCAGGACAAATTGTTAGCGAATTAGGATATGTGCTTGTAGATGTTGAGTACAAGAAGCAAGTAAGTGGTATGGTTCTAGAGTTGTTTATAGATTCTAGCAATGGTATTACACTTGAAGATTGTGAAAAGGTATCTCGTGCACTTGATCAGCCATTAGATGAATTGAATCCAACAGCAGATGTTCCTTATTCGTTAAACATATCATCATTAGGTCTAGATAGACCATTAACAACAGAATATCAATTTCAAAAATACAAAGGTGAAGATGTAGAGTTGAAATTTTATCAACCATTAGCACCATTCAATAGAAAATTGATAGAATCCAAACTATTAGACTGGAATGATGAAAGTGTTACAGTTTTGGTAAATCCAGAAAATGAAACAGTTACAATACAAAAAAAGATAATTGCACAAATTGTGCCAGTTATAAAATTTTAAGGAGAAAATATAATGATTAATAAAGATTTCTTTCAAGCATTAGACGATTTAGAAGTTCAAAAGGGAATTAACAAAGAGTTTTTTATGGCTGCACTAGAAGCAGCTTTGACAAGTGCATATAAGAAAAACTTTGGTGAAGCAAAAAGTGCTGCTGTTAAACTTAACCCTGAAAAACACAGTATCAAAATTTATTCTTACAAGACTGTAGTTGAAGAAGTGCTAGATCCAGACAAGGAAATGTCTTTAGCTGAAGCTAAGGCTATCAAGAAAAGTCATAAAGTTGGTGATGTTGTTCAACAAGAAGAAACACCTAAGAACTTTGGTAGAATAGCTGCTCAAACTGCAAAACAAGTTGTTATGCAAAGATTGAGAGAAGCAGAAAGAGAAAAAATTATGGGTGAAGTAAACACTAAACAAGATGAACTTTTGACCGGTGTAGTTAGAAGAGTTGAAGGTGAAAATGTTTATGTTGATTTAGGTATTACACAAGTAGAAGGTGTATTAGGACCTAAAGACAGAATCCCTGGCGAAAGATATACTATCAATAGTAGAGTAAAAGTATATGTAAAACAAATCAAAGAATCTTTCAATATGCCATATGTTCAATTAACAAGAACAAATCCTGGTTTTGTTAAAAAATTATTCGAAATCGAAGTTCCAGAAATTCAAACTGGTGAAGTTGAAATTAAGAGCATTGTTAGAGAAGCTGGTTATAGAACAAAAATTGCTGTTACATCATCTAATCCAAATTTAGATTGTATAGGTGCTTGTGTTGGTAACAAAGGTATGAGAGTAAATGCAATCGTTAACGAATTAAATGGTGAAAAGATTGATATCGTTCCTTGGAGCGAAAACCCTGCTGAATTTATAGCTGCAGCTTTAAGTCCAGCAACCGTACTACATGTAAGTACAAATCTATTAGAAAAAACCAGTTTGGCTGTAGTTCCTGATGATAAATTATCATTAGCTATAGGTAAGAGTGGTCAAAATGTAAGATTAGCTGCTAAACTTACAAACTGGAAAATCGATGTTAAGGCAAAATCTGCTGTTCCTTCATTAAATTTAGATACCGAAGAAGATGAACAAAAAGGAAACGAATTTGGTAACCTATTTGATGATGAAGATGCTTTTGGCGATTTAAATTAATTTTTGGGTGAATTAATTATGAGCGAAAAGAAACAACCAACAAGAACATGTATCGCATGTCGTAAACAAAATGATAAAAGAAATTTAGTTCGTATCGTAAAATCCGAAACAGACATTAGGCTAGATTTTTCTGGTAGAATGAATGGTAGAGGAGCATATATTTGTAATGACATTGCTTGTGTAGAAAAGTGCATTAAGTCAAAAGCTTTAAATAGAGCATTTTCTTGCAATGTAGAAGCGGGTGTTTACGATAAGTTGAAGGAGGATTTCCTTGCAGGAAACAATCAATAAATTAAAATCATATTTTGGATTTTCTATCAAAAGCAATTCAATATTGTTTGGTTCTGATAATATTATCAAGACTAGAAAAAATCTTGATGTCGTGATTTTTTGTAGTACTGCTACTGACAAACATATTTATCCTATACAAAACAAAGGGGTAAAATGTGTAAAACTAAAAAGTATTTTGTTGAGCGAATTAGTTGGAAGAGATAATGTTAAAGTTGTTGGTATAAAAAATTTAGGATTATCAAAGGCGATACTTTCGTTTAAAGATATGTTTGAGACATTAGAGTAAAAGAGGTATTATAATTGGAAAATAAAAAACAACAAACAAATAAACCCGTTGTGGATTTCACAAACTTAAAATCTTTGAATCAATTAATTTCTGGAAATGAAATTAATAGTTTTGCTGTGGGATTAAAAAAGGCTAAACAAACTTTAGATGCTTATTGTAAGCAGCTAAAAGAGGTTTATGCTAAAAAGAAAGAGGAAAAGCCAGTTGCAAAAGCTGTACCTAAGGTTGAAGAAAAAGTTGTAGAAACAACTAAAGTTGTTGAGACAACACAACAACCTAAGAAAACTTTTGAAAACAAGCAAACCTTTAACAAAAACACAGCAGAAAAGAAACCATTCAATCGTAACAATGATGGTGGTCAACCAGATAAGAAGTTTAATCAAAACAACGGTGATAAAAAACAATTCAATAAAGATTTCAACAAACCTCAACAATCAAGAGGACAACAAGCAAATTCTTCTACTCCAAAGGCATTAGGTCCTAAGAGTACATTTGTGCCTCGTGGTGAAGTTATTAGTTTTGTACCTAAAGCTGACAACAAGAGAGACAAAGACAAATCTAAAAAGAACTTTGATACAGAGAAAAAAGGACTTAATATCAAAGCTAAGATTAGAATGGGTGTTGTTGAATTTGATGATGATGACAATGAAGATAGAATTGGCAGAGTAAGAGTAAAAAACAAAAAACAAGCTAAGACTGTAGCACCAGAAAAGGTTGAGATTACAAATGCTGTAATTACTACTGACAACCTAACTGTTAAAATTTTATCAGAAAAAATCGGTAAACCTGTTGCTGAGCTTGTTAAGAAGTTTATGCTTTTGGGTATGATGTTGAATGTTAATAGTTCTATTGACTTTGCTACAGCAGAGCTAGTTGCTAGTGAATTTGGTATTACACTTGAAAGAAATGTAGGTAAGACAGCTGAGCAAACATTGCTTGAAAGCTTTGATAATGTAGATGAATCTGCTATGACAAGTCGTCCGCCTATTGTAACAGTAATGGGTCATGTAGACCATGGTAAAACATCATTACTAGATGCTATCAAGAAAACAAATGTTATCAATTCTGAAGCCGGTGGTATTACACAACATATTGGTGCTTATTCTGTAAATGTAAACGATAGAAAGATTACATTTATCGACACACCTGGTCACGAAGCTTTTACTGCTATGAGAGCTCGTGGTGCTCAAGTAACTGATATTGCTGTTTTGGTAGTTGCTGCTAACGATGGTATAATGCCTCAAACAGTTGAAGCTATCAACCATATCAAAGCTGCAAAAGTTCCTATGATTGTTGCTATCAACAAAATTGATGTTCCAGAAGCAAATATTGATAGAGTTAAACAACAGTTGACAGAACATGAAGTTGTCCCAGAAGAATGGGGTGGAGATGTAATCTGTGTTCCTATTTCTGCAAAAAGAGGTATGAATATTGACAAATTACTTGAAATGATATTGCTTGTGGCAGATGTAGAAGATCTAAAAGCTAATTATAATACTCCTGCAGAAGGTACCGTAGTAGAAAGTAAGGTTGATAAAGGTAGAGGTATTGTGGCTACAATTATCATCAAGAATGGTACTTTGAAAGTTGGTGATTATGTATTGTGTGGCCTAAGTTGTGGCCGTGTAAGAGCTATGATGGATTATACAGGTAAGAATGTTCAAAAGGCAGAGCCAAGTATGGCTGTATCTGTAGTAGGTCTAAACCAAGTGCCTGATGCTGGCGAACAAGCTTATGTTGTAGACGAAAAATTAGCAAAAGAAATTCTTTACGAAAGACAAACAAAACTACAACAAGAAAAAGCAAAACAAAATAATGCTATGTCTTTAGAAGATTTCTTGCAACAATCTGCAGATAGTGAAATGAAGGTTTTAAATATTATTGTTAAAGCCGATGTTCAAGGTAGTGTAGAGGCTGTTAAACAAACTCTAGAAAAGGTAAGAAATGACGAAGCGAGAGTACACTGTATTCATAGTGGTGTAGGTAGTATTACAGAAAGTGATGTTGTATTAGCAAAAGCAAGTAATGCTATCATTATAGGTTTCAATATTAAACCAGAAACAAAAGCTAAAACATTAGCAGAAAGAAACTCTGTAGAAATTAAATTATATAGAGTTATTTATGAAGCTTTAGATGAAGTTACAAGAATTATTACAGGTATGCAAGCACCTAAATTCGAAGAGAATGTAATAGGACATGTAGAGATTAGAAGAGTATTTAAAGTAAGTGCTTTGGGTAACATTGCTGGTTGTTATGTTCTAGATGGTGTTGTAAATCGTAATGCTACAGTAAGAGTACTTAGAGACAAGGAAGAAATTGGTAAAACCACAATCGAATCATTACAACAAAGCAAAGATGATGCTAAACAAGTAAAAGAAGGCTTTGAGTGTGGTATTAAACTAAAGGGCTTTAATGATATCAAAGAAGGCGATATAATTGAAGTTTACGAAGAAGTTCAAATTAATTAGGAGTAATTATGAGAATTTTAAAAATAAATTCTGAAATAGAAAAAGCTATCAGTGAAATACTAACATATGAGCTAAAGAATCCTGCTATTACAGGAATTATTTCAGTTACAAAAGTAGATACAACAAACGACTTAGAATACTGTAAAGTATATGTTAGTATTTTTACACCTGGTGGTGACAAAGAAGAAGTGTTTAACCAAATTAAACATTCTGCTGGTTTTATTCGTCGTGAGTTGTGTAAAAAGGTACAACTTAGAAAAGTTCCATTTTTAACATTTTATCTAGATGATAGCTATACTTATGGCGAAAAAATCGAAGATAAAATTGAAGAGATTCAAAAATCAAGAAAGGAAAACGAAAATGGAAATCAATAAAGATATTGTTAAGCAGTTACAAGAAAGTAACAAGGTTGCAATATTTGTTCACATTAATCCAGATGGTGACTGTGTTGGATCTGCTAGTGCATTAAAACAAATGCTTGTATCAATGGGTAAAACTGTAGATATTTATTCTGACACACAACCTAGCGAAAATTATAGATTTATAAAACATGTAGATGAGATTAAGAGCGATGCTTATGAAGGTGGTTATGATTTACATGTAGCTGTAGATTGTGCTGATTTAAAGAGAACAGGTAAATATTCTGGTGTATTTAATAAGGTAGACAAAACAATCTGCTTAGACCACCACAAAACAAATGATGGATTTGCAAAACTAACTCATATAGAAATTGTTTCTAGTGCAGCTTTGCTTATTTATCAATATATCAAGGCTATGTCAGAACTAAATGCTGATATAGCAGCAGCATTGTATGCAGGTTTATCTTCTGATACGGGTTGTTTTTTACATTCAAATACAACAAGTTTGGAACATAAAGTTGCTGCAGAACTAATTGATTACGGATTTGACTTAGACTATGCAAATAGAATGCTATTTAAATATACTACAATGGCTAAGTTTGAGCTTACAAAAAGAGCACTTAGTAGTACAGAATTCTTTGCAAATGGTAAAGTTGGTATCTTTAAATTAACTAGAAAAGATTTAGAAGAGACTAATGCGAATATAAGCGACACTACAGGCCTTGTAAATGAGATTACTAATGTGAATTGTTGTGAAGTTGGTATTATTATTTACGAACAAGAAAGAGGTTTGTTTAGATGTAGTTTAAGAAGTAAAAGTTGTGTGGATGTGTCTGCAATTGCCGATCAGTTTGGTGGTGGTGGACACGAAAGAGCTGCAGGTTGCAACATATTTGGTTGTTTAAAAACTGCTAAAAACAAAATTGTTTCAGCTTGTATTAAGGAAGTACATAAAGCAGGTTTATAATATGATAGGTTTTTTTAATGTATATAAACCTACAGGTATGTCTAGTGCGGCTGTTGTAGGTAAATTAAAAAGAAAGTTAGGGGTCAAGAAAATAGGGCATATGGGCACTCTTGACCCTTTAGCTTGTGGAATTTTGCCTATAGCAGTAGGTAAAGCTACTAGAATGTTTGATTATTTCTTAAATAAAGATAAAACATACATAGTTGAGGCAGAGTTTGGCTACCTTACACCTAGTCTAGATTTGGGCACAGAGATTTCAGAAACTACAACAGTTATACCAAATTTGGATGATATAAGGGGTGGTTGTCTTAGTTTTATAGGAAAAATTGAGCAATATCCACCGATTTATAGTGCTAAAAGTGTAAATGGTGTAAGAGCTTATGATTTAGCTCGAAAAGGCGAAAGTGTAGATTTAAGACCTGCCGAAGTCAATATTTTAAGATTTGAATGTCTAAGACAAATTTCTAATACTAAATTTGAGTTTTTGATTAATTGTTCTAGTGGAACATATGTAAGAAGTTTGATTTATGATTTATCAAAAAAATTGAATTCACTTGCTACTGTTACTAAGCTAGAAAGAGTAAATTCTGGATATTTCGACAAAGAAGATTCTATAGGATTAGATGAGTTGCTGGATTGCGAAAATCCTAATTTGCATTTAATAGATATTACAAATGTGTTTAGAAATTATGATATTATAAATATAAGTGATGATGATTTTTACAAAATAAGAAATGGTATTGCTATAAATACTAATTTGGAAAACAAAGACAATGTTTTTGTAAAATACAATAGCGAATTGATTGGTGTTGGAATAATTAACAACAATCAATTAAGATTAAAAACATTTTTACTACAAGATTAAAGGAATATATATGATAAAATTTGGACCTGCGGGAAACTGCAAAACATTTTATGAGGCTGGCAACAAAAAGTCTATTCAAGCACCTCAATGGTTGAAAAGTATAGGATTGTCTGCATATGAATATAGTTTTGGTAGAGGTATCACATTAAATGATGAAACTGCTATCGAAATTGGTGAAGAAGCAAAGAAGTATCAAATTGAAGTAAGTATTCATGCACCATATTATATTAACTTTGCAAATCCTGACGATGAAATGGTAGAGAAAAGTTATATGTATGTATTAAATTCTTTACATAAATTGAAGTTAATGGGTGGTAAAAGACTTGTTGTTCATCCAGCATCTTGTGGTAAATTGCCTCGTGAAGAAGCCGTAGAACTGACAAGAAAGAGACTTCATATATTAAAAGAGAAATTAGAAGAAGCTGGTTATAGTGATTATCTTATTTGTTTAGAAACTATGGGTAAACCGGCTCAAATAGGCACATACAAAGAGATTATAGATATGTGTACAATTAGTCCTAATTATATACCAACACTTGATTTTGGGCACATAAATGCCTTAACACATGGTGGGTTAAAAACAAAGGAAGATTATAGAGAAGTTATTGAGTATTTATTCAAAGTTTTAGGTGAAGAAAAAGCTAAAAAAGTACATATACATTTTAGTAAAATTGAGTATGGAGATAAAGGAGAGATAAGACATCTTACTTTAGAAGATCAAAAATATGGTCCAAATTTTGAGCCATTAGCAGAACTTATAAAAGAATATGGTATGGAACCTTATATAATTTCAGAATCAAGTGAAATTATGGCTCATGATGCTTTAATCCTAAAGAATATATACGAAAAAGTATAATTGTCTAGATTATTGTAGAAAATTTAATTATTTTATTTAAAATTGTTAAACAAAACTGTGTTTGACAATTTTTTTTGTTTTCAAACTTCTTTAAATCTCTTAATTTTAATATATATTTACAAATAATGATGTGGGGTAAGATTATGCAAAATATTTTGCCAGACTATGTTTACAATTCACTCAATAATATAAATCTTGAATTGTTAAACGAGGTTCGACTGCGAAAAGGGAAAGTTGTAGTTGTTTGTGTAAATGGTAGGAATTATTATTTGGGAGCACATGGAATTACTAACGACATTTCAAAAGGTATAATTTGTGATATAAGCCTGATCAAATATGTTGTATCTAAGATTAGTAATGATTCTTTCTATACTATAAACGAGCAGATTATTAAAGGTTATATTACATACAAAAATGGGATAAGAGTAGGTGTTTGTGGTGAATTTGTGTATGAGAATGGACTTATTCGTACAATAAAAAACATTAATTCATTAAATATTAGAATTCCACATCAAATAAAAAATTGTAGTTTAAATTATTTTAATTATATTGTGGATAGTAATCGTTTGTATTCAACTTTGATTATATCAAGTCCAGGGGCAGGCAAAACAACTTTTGTTAGAGATATTGTGTATCAGCTATCCAAAAGAACGAATTATAACATATTTGTTTTAGATGAACGAGGAGAAATAACTGGAAACAATTCATTAGAATTAGGTGGGGCAGATGTAATGCTGAATTGTTCAAAACTGTATGGTTTTGAGTGTTCAATAAGGAATATGAATCCCGATGTGATTGTGACTGATGAAATTAATTTTGATACTGACATTGAGGCAATCAAACAAGCACTTACATGCGGGGTGAAAATTATAGCAACTATACATGCACAAAATATTGATGAGTTAAAACAAAAGAAAATGTTTTTTGACCTTATAAAATCGAAAATGTTTGAAAGGTATATAGTTTTAAATTCGGCATTGGGGTTGGGCACTGTGGAGAGTATATATAATGAAAATTTGGATTGTATATATTATTGATTAGATTTTTTATTTTAATTCTTATTTGTGTATGTGTATTTTGTTTTGGACTGTATATTTCTAATTATCACAAAAGAAGATATAAAATTTTTTTAGATATGATAAAGTTTTGTGAATTGTACGAAATAGAAGTTCGGTTTTCTAAATGTAACTTAAAAGAAATTGTAACTAAAAATAGAGAATTGTTTAGTGTTGAGTTTTACAATATGATTTACTCATATTTTTTTAATAATAAAATACTTTATTCTGATTGTTTGAAAGATGAAGAAATTAAACTTTTTGGAAGTGTATTTTCAAGTTTAGGACAGCTAGATGTTTGCGGTGAAGTAGAGAACATAAATAATCACAAATTGAAGATATTGCAATACAAAAATGATATTAAAGTTTCTTGTGACAAGGTGTCACTATTAAGCTTAAAGTTGGGGCTATTTGGTGCAATGCTAGTGTTTATAATATTTATATAGGAAAGTTATGGGAGTAGATATAATATTTAAAATTGCTGCTATAGGTATATTAATTTCAGTAACAAATCAAATATTAAAACATTCTGGTAAAGATGAATTAGCAACTCTAACTACACTTGCTGGAGTAGTTATTGTTTTATTTATGATTGTTGATATGGTTAGTAAATTATTTATCACTATAAAAGACTTATTTTCTTTGTATTAGGTATATATGGAAGTATTTAAATTGATAGGTATAGGTATACTTGTTTGCATAACTGTTGTTGTGGTAAAACAAGTAAAACCTGAATTTGCTATTTTAATAACAATATCGTCATCTATTATAATGTTCTTTATGATTATAGGTTATGTTGACAACATTATGGTAGTATTTGACAAAATAATATCAAATACAAACATAAATATGGATTTGTTTAAAGTTGTATTAAAAATTGTTGGTGTTGGATATTTGATAGAATTTGCTGCAAATTTGTGTATTGATTCTGGAAGTCCTGCTATTGCAGATAAAATAATTTTGGGTGGTAAGCTTGTTATTTTATCTTTATGTATGCCTATTATTAACAGTTTGTTAGATGTTATTTTAGGATTGTTAGTATGAAAAAAATAGTAATTTTTTTGATTGTATGTGTTGTTGGTTTTTTTAATGTTGATCCATATATTGTTCATGCTAAGAGTGAGAATTCAAAATTAGAATTGGAGTTAAATTCACAAATTATTAAAGATTTGTCGAATCTGGATTTTGACAGTCTTGATGATTGTTTAAACAATGTTTTAAATGATTTTGGTCTTAGTTATAACTCTTCGATTAAAGATGTTGTTTTGTCTATAACTAGTGGTAAATATTTTGATAACTATGACTCTTTGTTTGATGGGGTGTTGGCTTTTATTTTTAAGAATATAAAATCAGTGATTCCTCTTATTATGATGATTATTGCTGTTTCTATTTTGAGTTCTATTTTAAATTCTATAAAATCATCGTCACATTCATCAATTTCTAATCTTATACATCTAGTTTGTTTTATTGTTGTTGTTTTGTTACTAACTACTAGTATTGCGAATGTTGTCAAGATTACAAAAAACACTCTTAGTAATTTGACCGGTCAAATGCAAACTATTTTTCCTATAATGCTGACTTTGCTTACAGCTTCTGGTGGATTAACTAGTGTGACAATATATAAGCCGATTGTATCAATATTGTGTAGTGCTAGTTCGGTTGTGTTTTCAAATTATTTATTTCCACTATTCGTATTGTCATTTATTTTTTTAATATTAGGAAACTTAAGTAAAAATATAAAATTAAATAAATTTAATGATTTAATAAATTCAATATTTAAATGGTCGTTAGGTTTTGTTTGTACATTTTTTACTATATTTATGTCTATTCAAGGCATAAGTGCTAGTAAATTTGATAGTTTAAGTATTAGGTCAACGAAGTTTGCTGTAAAGAGCTATATACCGTTAGTGGGTAGTTTTATTTCGGACGGGTTTGATTTGATTCTTTTTTCTAGCATTTTGATAAAAAATGCTGTTGGTGTGGTTGGTGTGATTTTGATTGCTTTTACTATTTTGGCTCCCATTATTCAAATATTAGCATTAAAGTTTGGTTTGCAATTGGTATCTGCTATTTTGCAACCAGTGGGTAATTCACAAATAGGTGATTTTTGTTCTGGTTGTTCTAAAGTCTTAGTTTATCCTATTGTTTTGATTTTAGTTTTATCATTTATGTTCTTTTTGAGTATGGGACTTGTAATGGTTACAGCTAATTTGGTTTAGATATGAAAGAATGGATTTTGAGTATTGTTGGGATTGTTTTTATTTGTGTTGTAGTAGAAATAATAATCCCTGATGGTAAAATGTGCGGTTTTATAAAGCACTCATTAAGTTTGTTTATTTTGTTTGTAATGTTTCAACCGATATCAAACTTTTTTAATAATGTTAAGATTGACTCTAACGATGTGAACTTAGATTCTAATTTCTTATATAATTCTAATCAGGAAAAAATAAATTTGCTTGAAAAAGATATTGTTTTGGAGTTGGAGAAACAATCTATAAATGGAGCTTGTGTGATAATAAATGCGAATATTTTTGCAGAAAGTTTTGTCGTTGATTCGGTGTATGTTGATGCAACAAGTGTTGATTGTGGTGAGAACAAATTTGATTTGAAGAACAGAATAATTGACACTGTTTTGAAATTTTTGGATATAGAAAAGGGTAGTGTGGTTGTGTATGGGGTCTGATTTGGTAGTTGAAAATTTAAGTAATAACAAACAAGATAAAATTGTTACATCTACAAAAAACATCAAAAATATGGATAAAAACAGCGAAAAACAATCAATTTTTAGTAAATTTTTTAATATTTTTAATAAAACTGATAATTTTGTTGATGGTGATAAATCTTTGATAAATTCAAAAAAATCTACAAAAGGAGGTGTTTTTTACTTTTTAAAAAACAAGCAAATTAAATCACTAATTGTTGTTCTAATTTTTGCTTTATTAGCATTTATAATACTAAGCAGTTCTTTTGGAGAAGATTTAACTACTGTAAATAAGAATGAAAAATCATATAGCTATACTTCTAGTTTGGAGTACTGTGAAAAGTTGGAAGAAAAACTCGAGGAGGTGTTGGGTGGAATAAGTGGTGTAGGAAAATTAAAAGTGATGGTTACAGTAGATAGTGGACCAGAATTAAAGTATGCTACTAATTCACAAGAGAAAAGCAATCATTCTAGTATGGGTGAAAATTCAACAACAAGTACTACGATATTGGACGAACCTATTATACTTACTTCGTCTGGTTCAAAGGTTCCATTGATTGTTACAGAAATATCGCCTAAAGTTACTGGTGTGGTTGTGGTTGCTAGTGGTGCAAAAGATGTGGGCATCAAATTAGATTTGATGCAGGCAGTTATGGTGTTGCTAAATATATCTAGCAACAAAGTTCAAATATATAGTTAAGGAGTGTTTTATGTTATCAAAGAAAAAGAAATTGTTTATTATTTCAGGCTTTTGTTTGTTATTGGTAATTACTGGTTGTTTAAACATTTTTTTAAATAATAAAATTGCTAGTGAAGCTAGTGGTGGTAATGTTGTTACTGCTGGTAACTTCTTTAGTACATATAGGACTGATAGAACAGATACTAGAAATGAGGAAATTTTATATTTAGATGCAATTATAGCTAGTTCTAGTGCAAGTGCTGAAAGTAAAACTGCTGCTGAAACAAAAAAGACAGAATTAATTGCACTTATGGAGACAGAGTTGGCTTTAGAGGGTTTGATTAAGGCTAAAGGTTTTGAAGATGTTGTGGTTTCTACTTCTACATCAAATATTAATGTAATTGTAAAAAGTGCAGAACTTCAAGAAAGTGAAGTTGCTCAAATTGTAGATGTTATTAAAGGTCAAACAGAATACGACTTAGATAATATTAAAATATTCCCAGTAGAATAATTGCAAAAATAAAAAAATGATGCTATTATTATATGTAATGTAAAAAGGGGAATTCTATGTTATATACAAACAATAATTCTACAAACAAAGTAACAAAAGGTAATGTTACATTTAATAAAAACATCATTTTATCAGTTGTAAACTTGGCTGCAAAGGAAATTTCCGGAGTAAGTTCTTTGGTTGCAAACTTTGGTTCTGCATTGAAGAGATGGTTTGGTAGCAATAATTATTATGAGGGTGTTAAGCTAACAAATAATAATGGTAAATATAGTGTAGATGTGTACATCAATGTTTACTATGGCTACAATGTTTCTGAAATTTCATATAAGGTACAAGAAAATATAAAAAACAGTCTATCAAGTATGATAGATGTTGAAATTGAAAAAGTTAATGTTCATGTTTTAGGTGTTGACTTTATAAAAGAAGAGGAAGATAAAAATTAACCAGCAATTTGCTTGGTTAATTTTTTTATTATATTTATATAAAATAATTTAGTAATATTTAATGAAATTTAAAAAAATATGTGCTATACTAGATGTGTTAAATTTACGAGGTGTTAAACTTATGAGTAGAATATTAGCTAGAGAAACTGTTTTTAAACTAACATTTGAGTTGTGTTTTCACAAACCCGAAGATAGTTGTTATTATGAAGAATTTTTAAAAGACAACAATTTTGATGAGGAAAATTTAGCATTTATCAAAACTTTTTATGAGGGGATTGTGGCTCATTTTGATGAGTTGAAAGACATTGTTTCTAAAAATATAAAAGGCTATACTTTGGATAGATTGTTTAAGGTTGACTTAGCTATTTTGATTATGGTTGCTTATGAATTGAAATTTTATAAGGAAAACCCTGTAAAAATTGTGGCTAATGAGGCTGTAGAACTTGCCAAAAAATTTAGTACAGAAAAGAGTTATTCGTTTATAAATGGTGTAATTGCTAGTATTGCTAAAAATTAATTTATGAGTGAACAATATTTAAGTGTAGGACAAGTTAATAATTATATAAAAAATATTTTTGAAGCAGAAGGTATGCTTCATAATATTTGTATATATGGTGAAGTAAGCAGTTATAAGATTTCTAATAATATTGCTTACTTCAATCTTACAGATGAAACAGGATTGTTGTCCTGTGTTCTTTTTAATGCTAATAAGTTTGATGTTCCACAAATAGGCGATGTTGTTTTGGTTGTGGGTACCGTGTCTTATTATGCTAAAGGGGGCAAACTTTCTTTTAATGCTTATCAAATTGCTCCTTATGGTAAGGGTGTTCTATACGAAAAATTTTTAAAATTAAAAGCAGAGTTGGAAGGAAAGGGTTACTTTGATATTTCTAGAAAAATACCACTTCCCGAAAGGGTGACTAAAGTTGGTGTAGTTACAAGTGCTACAGGTGCTGTTATACAAGATATTATTAATGTAACTACTAGAAGAAATCCTACTGTAAACATTGTTTTGTATCCTGTGAAGGTACAAGGTGTTGGTGCTGAGACTGAGATTGTTAAAGGTATAGAGTTTTTTAACAATTATGATGTTGATGTGGTAATAGTGGCTAGAGGTGGTGGAAGTATAGAAGATTTGCAGCCGTTCAATACTGAGGTTGTTGCAACTGCGACTTATAGTTCTACAAAACCGATAGTTTCTGCTGTTGGTCATGAAACTGATTTTACAATAATTGACTTTGTGGCTGATTTGAGAGCTCCTACACCGTCTGCTGCTGCAGAATGTGTCGTAAATTTGTTGGCAGACGATTTTATGTTGATTGAAAGTTATGTAAACACTATGTATGATGCTGTTTCTTCTAAAATAAACAATTATTATATTGAATGTGAAAATAGTGCTAACAGAATGTGTTATGCTGTGTCAGGTGTGCTTACAAAAATTGAATCAACAGCCAAGTCTTATATGGATAAATTTGGTTATTTGATATCGTCAAAAATAGATAGTTGTGAGCATAAATTGGAGATTTTGAAATCAAAAATTGAATCGCTAAACCCTATGAATATTTTAAATAAAGGGTATGCAAAAATTGAAAAAGATGGAAGAACTATCAAGTCTAGTAAGCATATGAAGTCTGGTAATAAATATGATATTGTGTTTGCTGATGGTAAAACCGAAGTTGTGGGAGTGTAATATGAATATTGATGAAAAATTGAAAAAATTGCAAGAAATTGCTGAAAAATTAGATAAAAATGAGGTAACTTTGGAAGAAAGTATTAAATTGTTTGAAGAAGGAAATGAAATTGTAAAAGAATTGTATTCCGAATTAAACAAGGCAAAAGGTAAGGTTACTATTTTAAAACAAGATTTAGATAAATTTAAAGAAGAAGGATTAGAGGTATAAAATGAAAAATAAAGCAATTACAGATAGAGAAGTTGACTTTGCTCAATGGTATACAGATGTTGTTAAGGCTGCACATTTGGCAGAGTATTCAAATGTTAAAGGTTGTATAGTGTTTGAGCCAAATGGATATGCTATTTGGGAAAAGATGCAATCAGTGTTGGATAAGATGTTTAAGGAAACAGGTCACCAAAATGTATATATGCCTATGTTTATTCCTGAAAGTTTATTAAAGAAAGAGGGTGAACTGATTGAGGGTTTCGCTCCAGAATGTGCTTGGGTTACACAAGGTGGCGCTGGTAATGCACTAGAAGAGAGAATGGCTGTTAGACCTACTAGTGAGACATTGTTTAGTGATTATTATAGTTCAAAGATTAATTCATACCGTGATTTGCCTAAATTGTATAATCAATGGTGTAATGTTGTTAGATGGGAAAAGGAAACTAGACCTTTCTTAAGAACAAGAGAATTTTTGTGGCAAGAAGGTCATACTATTCACGAAACAGCAAAAGAGGCGGAAGAAGAAACTCTTAGAATGTTAAATGTATACAAAACATTCTTTGAAGAATATTTAGCTATTCCTGCTATTACTGGTAGAAAAACTGAAAAAGAGAAATTTGCTGGGGCAGAGTATACATATACTATTGAATCTTTGATGTATAATGGTGTGGCTCTTCAAAGTGGAACTACACACTACTTTGGTCAAAAGTTTAGTAAAGCATATGATATTAAATTTTTAAATAGAAACAATCAACAAGAATATGTGTACCAAACATCATGGGGTGTTACAACCAGAATGATAGGTGCACTTATAATGGTTCATAGTGATGAGAATGGTTTGGTATTGCCACCAAAAATTGCTCCAAGACAAGTTGCCATTGTTCCTATTGGTAATGATGAACAAATTGTTCAATTAGCTAATTCAATTTGTGATAAATTAAAAGCAAGTGGTGTTACTGCATTTGTTGATACTACAGATAGAACTCCAGGCTATAAATTTGCAGAACATGAAGTAAATGGAATACCTGTTAGGGTAGAGCTAGGTAAGAGAGATTTTGAAAATGGTGTAATCACTCTAGCTAGAAGAGATACTAGAGAAAAAATTACTGTTGATATGAATTGTGATATTGTTAATGAAGTAAAAACTTTGTTAGATAATATTCAATCAAACTTGTATGACAGGGCATTAAAAAGAAGAGATGAACTTACATATGTTTGCCAAAATATGGAAGAGGTAGAAAAGATAATGAATACTAAGCCTGGTTTTGTAAAAGCTATGTGGTGTGGTGATCAAGAATGTGAATTGAAAATGAAAGAAATTCGTGGTACAAAATCTCGTTGTATTTTAGAGAATGAAGAACCTGTGGGTGATAAGTGTGTGTGCTGTGGTAAGAAGGCAAAACACCTTGTTGTATGGGGTATTCAATACTAATTTTTATGCACATCAAATAAATTTGTATAATTTGACCAAATGTATTTTTTGAATATTTTTAAGCAAATATGGAAAGAAGTAGTTATGATTTAACTACTTCTTTCTTTTTGTTTGTTGTTAAAAAATGGCTTAATAAAGCCATTGTATATTTATGCAGAATATTTATACAGCGTGCAATTTATAAATATAAAATGTTGTGAATAAAAATAAAAAGTAAAATGTATAAATATGCAAAAAGCACTTGCATAAAAAATTGTGATAATGTATAATTATGTTGCTTTCAAAATTTTTGAATGTATAAAAATTAATTTACTTAAAAAGGATAAGGCAAATGGCAAGAAACTCTCGTCAATCAAAAATTTTAGAATTAATCGGTGCAAAGGAAATTGAAACCCAAGAAGAATTAGTGGCAGAACTTAAGGCTGCTAGTTTTGATGTAACTCAAGCAACAATTAGCCGTGATATCAAAGAGTTAGGTTTAATTAAGATTTTAACAGATTCTAAAAAATATAAATATGCTATTGTTTCTGCTCCTAGTCAAGCTGTATCCAATAAGTTTTTGAATATATTTAAAGAATGTGTAATATCAGTAAAGAATGCTATGAATCTAGTTGTACTAAAAACCCTTAGAGGTACTGCTAGTATGGTTAGTTCTTTTATTGATCAACTATCACTAAATGCTGTTTTGGGTTGTACATATGGTGACGATACTGTAATGGTCATTACAGTTGATGTTGAAGATGCATTTATGGTTCAACAAAAACTAAATGAAGTTTTAATTAGTGAATAATAAAATTTAGCACACTATTTAGTGTGCTTTTTTATTGCTAATATTTTTTGATTGTTATTTTTTTTATTATTTGATAGAATTTATTTGTATTACATATATAAAGGTAAATTAAATGATTTCTAGTTTAAAGATAAACAATATAGCCTTAATAGAAGAAAACATAATTAAACTTGGTGAGGGGTTTAATACTCTTACTGGTGAAACTGGTGCAGGTAAAAGTATTATCATAGATTCTCTTAATTTTGTTTTAGGTTGTAAAGCTGACAAAACTCTTATTAAAACAGGTAAGGATTTTGCAAAGGTAGAAGTTGTATTTGATTTACCGTGTTTAAATGATGCGATTACTAGTTTTTTTGAGAGTATTAATTGTGAGCCTGAAACAACTATTATTATTTCGAGATACTATAATACTAATGGTAAAAATGAAGTTAGAGTAAATGGTGAAGCTGTTACTTTGGGAATGCTAAAAAAGCTTACTATTAATTTGGTTGATATACATGGTCAACATGATCATCAAGCATTGTTAGATGCTAAAAATCATATTAAAATTTTAGACACATTGGATCCTTATATAGACAAGTTAAAAGATGATTTAGGTGTTCAATTAGATAAGGTTAAAGATATTAACAATCAAATCGCTGAGCTTGGTGGCGAAGGTGAAGATAAGGTTAGAAATATTAAATTATTAGAGCACGAAATAAATGAAATTGAGTTGGCTGAGCTTAAGGTTGGAGAAGAAGATGAACTTATTCAAAAACGAAAATATTATGCTAATTCAGAAAAATTATCTAGAAATCTAAACGATAGCTTTAATGCGATATATGGTAGTGATTGTAATGTTGTAAATCAGCTAAAAACTGCTAGTTATACTCTAGGTTTGATTAGTGATATTTCTCCACAAATAGAAGATCTTAAAAACAGAGTAAATTCTGTAATGTATGAGATTAATGATGTTAGTGAATCTATTTCAGATCTTATAAATTCGACTGATTATGATGAACAAGAAGTGAATGAATTAGAAGAAAGATTAGATTTAATTAAAGATCTAAAAAGAAAGTTTGGTGGTTCTGTAGAATCTGTACTTGAATATTTAGAAAAAGCAAAGATTAAGTTAGAAAATCTATTAAATTCAGAACAAGCACTTATTAAGCTTAATAGTCAAAAATCTATAGTCCTAAAAGAAGTGTTTTCTTTATGTGAAAAGCTTACTGCTAAAAGAAATGAGATGGGTGCTTGGTTAAGAGATAGATTGCTAAATGAATTGAAATATCTAGGTATAAAAAATGGCTTGTTTGAGGTTAATTTTGCAAATGATTACAATTTGTCAAACATAGAGAAAAAGGCAACAAAAAATGGTGCAGACAATGTTGAATTTTTATTTAGTGCAAACCCAGGAATTGAACTTAGACCATTATCAAAAATTATCTCTGGTGGTGAGATGAGTAGGTTTATGTTGGCATTTAAGTGTGTAGTGCAAGATACATCTGGTATTAAGACTATGATATTTGATGAAATTGATGCTGGAATAGGCGGTCTAATCGGTGTAGAAGTAGGCAAGAAGATTGCTGATATATCAAAATATAATCAAGTAATTTGTATTACACATTTAGCCCAAATTGCAGCATTTGCGGACTCTAATTTTAAGATTGAAAAGTCTGTAGATAACGATATTACATCTTCATCAGTTTCGCTTTTAGATTCTAATGGTAGAATTAAAGAGATAGCTAGAATGTTGGGCTTAAATGCTAATACAAAAACTGCAGAGGCTAGTGCATTAGAACTTATACAAATGGCAGATGAATATAAAAATACACAAGCTTAACATTATTTACCAGAATAAAAATTTTAATAATAATTAAACTACTTTTGGATAAATTTCAGGAGTAGTTTTTTTATGAGAATTTCACGAAAAAGTATTGTGTTTTTTCTATTGTGTTCGATGTGTGTTTTGCTGTGTATTTCTTTTCCTTATCGTGAAATAATGATGCTAAACAGTGGAGATATCGTTACGGTTGAAGAATTTGAGAAACTTACTAAATGTTTTGATTTTTTGAATGTAAATGTTGCTTGTGTAAGTGGTGGTACAGACGATAATGATGTAAAAGAATATGATGTGAAATTTAAGTTGTTTAATTTATTTAATATAAAGAACCTAAAGGTGTCGGTAGTTGAGGATGAAAAAGTATTTTTAGGTGGAGATTGTGTAGGATTATCTTTAAAGAGTAATGGGGTAATAGTTGTTGGTAGTAATTATGTGATTACAAAGAATGGAAATATTGCACCTATTCAAAGTTCTGGTTTGAGTATAGGAGATAGAATTACTCATTTAAATGGATTAGAAGTTAATTCGCTTAAAGATATTCAATCGGTACTCTCTAACTATAATGGTGGTATTATTGAAGTGAAGTATATAAGAAAAAATATTGAGTATTTTACCGAAATAAAACCAGAATTCGATATTCAAACTAATAGTTATAAATTAGGTATTTGGATAAGAGACGATGCGGTTGGTGTAGGAACTCTAACTTTTGTTAAACCTGATTCACTTAGGTTTGGGTCATTAGGACATGCTATTACTGACTCTGATACTGGTGAGAATTTCAGTATCAAAGAGGGTGAAATATACAAATGTAATGTGGTCGGGGTCAAAAAAGGTGTTAAAGGGGCTCCTGGTGAAATTTTAGGATTATTTTTGCAAGGTAAAAATCCACAAGGTGTTGTGGACAAAAATATAGAATATGGTGTGTATGGTAATTTAAGTGAAGATAGCGAGTTTGTGTTAGGTAAATCAAAAATTGATATAGGTGGAAAACTGAGTGCTAAGCCAGGCAAAGCTACAATTCTTACATGTGTAGATGGTACAAATATTCAAGAATTTGATGTGGAACTTATCAAGACAAATTATCAAATCGGTGCCAAAAGTAAAAGTATGGTTATTAAGATAACGGACGAGGAGTTGTTAGAAAAAACGGGTGGAATAGTACAGGGTATGAGTGGCAGTCCTATTATTCAAAATGGGAAAATTGTAGGGGCTGTAACACATGTGTTTGTAAATGATCCAACAAAGGGATTTGGATTGTATATTGACTGGATGTTGGATGAATAATAATTTTGTACAAAAATAGTAGTAATTTGTACAAATATGTTGAAATTTGGTAGATTTTTACAAATATACATGCTATACTTTGTTGTAATTTGACAAAGGGGAGATAGTTTGTATGCAAAATGGGACTGTAAATTCTACTTTAACTCAGTATTTATTAAGTTTGGGATTTTTGCCTAAATATAGTGGATTTATATATATTAAGCAATGTGTAGAATATGTAATTGACCACAATTGTATTTTGTGTTCGTTGTCTAAAACAATATATCCTTATGTTGCAGAGCATAATGCTACTACAGCTATAAATATAGAGAGAAATATACGGAATTCAATTAAGTGTGCAAAGCAATTTTGTTTAGATAATGGTATCAAGGATAATATATTCTTTCAGATAAACAAAATTAGCAATAAGACAATGATTGGCTATCTAGTAGATCAAATTATGAATAGTGTGATGGAAATGAATCAAGTTGTGTAACTTTTTGAATATAATGTAATATGGATTCACGATATATCAGGTATAATTATTGTCTAAAATCAAATATTTCATACTTCTATTCAACATACAAAAAGTTTTTTTGGATTTGTATATTATCTTTGATTGTTGGTATAGTTTTTGGTGTGCTTAACTGTGGGAAATATGCTGGCGATATTGAGTTAAGCAATATGTTGAATGTTGGAATAGTTGATATGTTGAAAGGGGACAAATCTGGTATAGGACTGTTTTGGTTTCCACTTATCAAGTATTTGATTTTTTGTATTTTGATAGTATGTACAAATAATGTTTTTTTGAAAAAAATATTATGTTTTATTGTGTTGATTGTTTGTGGATATGTAGTTGCATTTGATGTGTCGGTTTTTGTGTTAACTTATGGTTTTTTAGGTGTTGTAAATGTAATTATATTTTTTATACCTTTTCAACTATTGTTTTGGCTTTGTTTAGTTGCTTTTTGTTGTGTTTCTACAAAAGAAGAGTTTTGTTGCAAAAGTCAAAATTGTTCTTTGCTGCAAATCAAAAATTGTATAGGGCTTATTGTATTAGCTGGAGCTATTTGCTTATTTTTAAAATATTTATGCCTTCCAGCTATAAGAATCACTATTATTGTGAATTAAAAATGACGGAATAATCCGTCTTTTTTACTTATTTTTAATAAGTATATTTATTTTTTTATTTACTTTTATGGCTTTGTGTTGTAAAATAATGTTGTATAAGTGTAGTTTTTGTAAATTTACACAAACTAGTACTTAACATAATCAAAAGCAATTCTTGCTTTATTTGGTAAAAAAATAAAAGGGAAGGGAAGATTATGAAAACAAAATCAACCTTAAAACATATTTTAAAATTGTTGTGTTGTTTCTGCTTGCTTATATGCTCAGTATTTATGTTTACAGCATGTGGTGGTGATGGCCCAGGTGCACAACCTAGCAAGCCAACATCAGGCTCAGAATCTGGTGATGGTGGTGGAGACGACATTGAGTTAGATGAGAATGGTAATCTACCAGAAGATGCTGGATTAAACACAGGTAAATTCAGTGATTATTTCTCAGGTTATACCGTTCTTACAAATGCTGATGGATCACTTATGTTGTTTGACCCAACCAAAAACCCTCTACTAGATAGAATGACTTCATTCTCTACTTTGGTAGACCGTCAAATTGATTTGTTAGCACAAGATATTTTGTATAGATTAACAACTATTTATGGTGCTAAAACTGGTACAGGTAATTCAGTTGGTGCAAAAAATGATTCTGTTGATTATGTTTTAAAAACAGAGACTGGTGTTGATTATGTTTATGATTCAAAAACAGCAAAAGTTTCTGTACAAAGTATTTTAACTAGTGAAACTGCTCCTGTTGCTCACAATAATCATAATCATACATGGGGTGCTAATTTAAAAGTAGACTTAACTTGTGCTCATTGTATTCAAGATTTGATTAATTATTCTGGCACACCTAACTTTTTATATTATATTACTTCTATTGATTTTTCTGGTGCTATTGAAGGTGGTAAATCAACTTTGGTTTCTTATGCTTCAAACTTGTCAGATGAAAGGGTTAGTGGTAAAGCTTGGGCTTGGTGGAATAATGGATTAGCTAATACAACTTACGATAGTTATTCTGCTGCATATAAAAACAATTTGAAAATGGTTATTGCAGAGATGATGTCAGGCAAAGAAACATATTCTACTGCTTATAATGCAACAGAATATGAAAATATGACAAAGAATATCAAAAATTTAGGCTGGCTTAATAGTTATTTCTATGATGAAACTGCTTTAGCTAACAATAAATTGGTTGACTATATTATCAATAATGTTATCGGTTATAGTTTAGTTGATTTTGATAATAAATTACTTGAGAAAGAGTATATTGCTAGTAAGGGTGGTGTTGCAGATATTACATTTGCATCAACAGCACCATATGAAAATGGTGTATTTACTGCACAAGAAATTGCTAATTCTCCAAGATTCTATAAAGGTTATAGTGTTGTAATTCCTGCAATTGTAAAACAAGCTTTAAGTAATACTTTTGCTGGCACAACTACAAGTATTTATCCAAAATTTGCTAGAGTAAATTCTACTGATATTGATTTTAGTATATTTGATGCTATTCAAGATCAAGATGTTGATTGGAACTTAGGACCTATGTCTGTAAACAAAATTGTTCTAAAACCTCAAGAAGGTAAGAAACTAGAAGGTTTTGAGCTTAAGATTGACACTGGTCGTGTAATTAAAGAAGGTGCTAGTGCTTCTATCCCACTTACTAATATAGAGTACTATGCTGATGATGTAGTAGTAGAATTAAAGGTAAATGTAGAATATGTAGCTAATGGTTCAACATTAGTTAGCACAAGCAAAACTATTAAATGTGATGCAGACACCGATAATGATGGTGTTATCAAATTAGATTCTGCCGGTGAGGTGTATACTTTGCCTAATGCATCTAATCCTACAGAAAGAATTGAGTACTTTAGAGAATTCCACGAAGTTACATTTGATCTATTCCCAGAGAATAGTGACAAAAATGCTGAGGATCAATATATAACCGAAAATGATACCACAATTACACCATTTGGTGTATACAATGATGGTTCAAATGGTACAGCACTATCTTTAAGGGATATGTTTACAAATGTATTTAAAGGTGATGATGTTCTTACTTATGATGCTGGTAACAACTATGTTCAAATCACTTTTGAAATTGTGTCTGTAAAAAGATGTACAAACCACTCTAATGGTCAAAAAGTGGATGCTGGTATTCATGATGAAAATTGTCAGTATGTAGACTTTTTTGATTATGAAGATATTGTGTTTGATTTCTCAATATCTCCATATGATGTTAATTAAATAATTATAAAAAGTGTCGATTGACCTAAATACTTAGGCCAAAGACACTTTTTTGCTTTTTACATATTTTTATGTTTTAATAAATATTTGTATATATTTTTAAAATCACTATTGAATTTTGAAATTATTTATATTACAATATATTTAGGGAAAGAAAAGGTGATATATTTCACTATAGTTAATTTGGTTTATTCTAACGATTTGTTAGTTTAAATATATTACAAGATTGAAGTTTTACTTCAAAAGGGAAAAGGAGAATTTAATATGAAAAAAGGAACATTGTTAACTCTATTGTTATCATTAGTGATGGGTGTTTCATCAATGGCACTTGTTGGTTGTGGTAACAAAGATAACGGAGATGGTGGCGACAATAACAATGGCGGCAGTGGCGGAAATAATGGTGGTAGTTCTGTAGAACAACCATCTACACCTAGTACACCTGCAGCTCCAGTTTTACTATCTGCAGCTACTGTTTCTAACGGTGTAAAATATACTTATACTCAAACAGAGTTTAAGGATATCAATGGTAATCTGGCAACATTCGCTGAGTTAGTTGATACACAAATTGATGTATTAGCTCAAGATGTATTACAAAGGTTAACTTTGGTATATGGTGCTAATGATGCAAATGAAAGAATTGCTGTTAGTGACTATACTTTAAAGTCAGTTAATGGTAATAATTATGTTTTAGGTGAAAATCAAGCTAAGGTTGTGGCACAAAAACTTCTATCTAATTCTGCTTCATCTTCTCATAGTAATCACAATGTTGCTTGGGGAGCAGATTTAAAGGTTGATTTAAATTGTAAAGACTGCATCCAAAGTTTAATTAATTATACAGGTACACCTAATTTCTTATATTACATAAGTTCAATTGATTTTACTGGTGCAATTGAAGGTAGTAGAACAACTTTGGAATCTTATGTTTCAAACTTATCAAAAACATCAGTTTCTGCTAATGCTTGGAATTGGTGGAATGAAGGTTTGGCAAATAGTACATATTCTGTATATGCTGGTGCATATAAAAATAATTTAAAAATGGCTATTGCTCAAATTCTTACAAACTCAACAGTTAATGGTGTTTATAGTTCTGACAACTATAACAATATGTTGGCTTCAGTTGCAAAGCTTGGCTATTATGGTGATGTAAAAACAAAATTAGTTAATTTTATTAAAGATTCAGTTATTGGTTCAACTTTAGTACAAAAAGATGATGCAATTTACAATTCAGATTATTTCACATTAAATAATCATGAAGTTGGAATTTCATTTATTTCTGGTGCTCCATTCGAAAATGGTGTATTCACTCCAGAACAAGTTGCAAACTCTCCAAGACTATACAAAGGCTACAGTATTGTAGTTCCTGCTATTGTAGAGCAAGCTTTGGCTAATACATTTGATGGTACAACCAAAACATTGTATCCAAAAATGAGCCGTACAGCTGTAAATGTTACTACAGCACCTGCAGGATTTACCACAGCAGAACAATACGAAACATTTACTGTAATGGCTAAACAAGGTGCTAAAACCACAAAAATGGTTCTTAGCTTCCAAGGCAATGGTACAACAGTTGGTAAAACAATTACTGTTACATATCAAATTAAAGCTGGTACATCTTCAAGCACAGCAACAAAACAAGTAGCATTGAATGCTTTGGCTACTGATGTAGAATTTGATTTAAATTCATTGTTGGCTGGTAAAACTTTTGGTAATTATTCTGGTAATACAACAGCTTATACAAGCAACCAAGCTGGTGTAAAAGCAGATGTTAATGCAGAAGGTCAATCACTAGAATATGACAATGACAACTATGTTAAATTTACAGTATCTGGCTTAAATGCTGGTGAAAAATTTGTTGTTAAACTAAATGGTATTTACGATAAAGTTTAATATTACAAAAAAACAACCTATCAAAAAAATAGGTTGTTTTTTTACATATTTTATAGGTAATTACACAAAATAAAACAAATAATTAGAGGTGAAATATGAGAAAAGTATTTGTGTCTATTGTTTGTTTTATACTTGCAATTATGTGTGTAACTATTAGTGAAAAAGAAGGAATTGTTTTGGCTAATTATGCCTATAATATGTTTGAAAATTTTACTAGTAAAAGTTATGTTTTGTTGGAAGCAAATAGTGGTAAAGTTCTTGTATCAAAAAATGAAAATGAAAAGATGCAGGTTGCTAGTATTTGTAAATTAATGACCAGTTTAATAACATTAGAAAAGTTGGAAAGTGGTGCATTAAAGTTGGAAGACGAGCTTGTAGCTAGTGAGCATGCTTGCTCTATGGAGGGTAGTCAGGCATTTTTAGATGCAGGTAGTAGCTATACTGTGGCTAATTTATTGAAAAGTGTAGTAGTAGCTTCTGCTAACGATTCTGCTGTGGTTTTGGCTGAAAGTATATCTGGTAGTGAATCGGCTTTTGTGGAACTTATGAATAAAAGAGCAAAAGAATTAGGTATGCATAGTACTGTGTATGCAAATGCTACTGGTTTGCCTGCACCTAATCAATACTCTACTGCTATGGATACTAGTTTGATTTTGAAAGAAATTTCAAAGTATGATTTGTATGTAGAATATTCTAATATATGGATGGACAAGTTTGTACATCCTAGTGGTAGGGAAACTGAGCTTGTAAATACAAATAGGCTTATAAAGTATTATGACAAGTGTAAAACGGGCAAGACTGGCTTTACAGATGAGGCAGGATATTGTTTAGCAAGTTCTGCTAGTAATGGTAATTTAGACTTAATAGCTGTTGCATTAAAGTGTGACAAAGCTCAAGATAGATTCAAAGAAAGTATGGATTTGTTTAATTATGGCTTTGCAAATTTTGAGAATGTAAAGATTGTTGATAAGACAGAAAAACTAGATGATGTTCCTGTGTTTGGTGGAAAAAAATCAACAGCTAATATTGAGTACAATAATGACTTTTATGTAGTAACAAACAAAGGTGACAAGACAGAATATGTGGTTAATATAGAGGTTTTTGATAAAGTCAAAGCTCCAGCACAAAAGGGGACTAAAGTTGGTGTAGCTACAATATTAAGTAGTGGTAGAATTGTTGGCGAAGTAGATATTGTATTAAGTGAGAATGTGGAAAAACATGACTTTGTAGATATTGTTACAAAAATAGCAAAAAACTGGGAATTAGTGGGTTAAAATATATATATTTATTAAAGAAAAGTCACATTATTTAATTTAATGTGACTTTTTTGTATGACAGGATATAATGTAAGTGTATATAGTAAAATCGCCTAAATATTTGCATATTTCTTATATTTATTATATACTAAATAGTGTATATGTAAAATTTAAAAGGAAAGTTATGTTAGATTTACTTGATGGACTTACAGGTATAGAATTTGTGAGTGCCGGACTTGCTATGGTTCTGGTTTTGGTGCTATCATTATCATTACACGAATTCGGTCATGCTTTTATAGCCTACAAACAGGGTGATTACACTCCTAAAGAAATGGGAAGAGTAACACTTAACCCTTTAGCACATATGGACCCTATAGGGTTTGTTTGTTGCTTATTGTTCCGTTTTGGTTGGGCTAAACCAGTAGAGATTAATCCTATCAAATTTAGAAAATATAGACAAGGTATGCTTTTAACTTCTATAGCTGGTGTTGCTGTTAATTTGATACTTGCTTTTATTGGTTGTGGAATTTATTATGCTTGTATAGCATTTATGCCATTATTATCACTAAATGGTTTTCAATTATTTTTATTGTATTTTTCACAATTGCTATATTCGTTAAATATATGTTTGTTTGTATTTAATTTGCTGCCTATTTATCCGTTAGACGGATTTAATTGTATTTCTGCACTAACTAAGTATGATAACAAATTTGTTAATTTTATGAGACAATATGGTAGTTATATACTTATTGTACTAGTTGTATTGGGTGGTAATTTGTTAGGTACATTAGTATCTTGGGTTGGTATGCCTTTAGAATTATTTTGGAGAACAATTTTACTATAAATGGAAGATAATAAAGAATTAGATGTACAAGAAGAAGTTGTACAAGATGTTAATAATGAAGAAGTTTCTGATAAACTTCAATTCAAACTAGAGAACTTTGAAGGTCCTCTAGATTTGTTGTTGCACTTAATCAAGCAAAGCAAAATGGAAATTGAAAATGTTGAGCTTTCTAAGATTACAGAGCAATATTTGGCGATTATGGATAATATTCCAGAACTAGACCTAGAAAAGGCTAGTGAATTTATTGAAGTTGCTGCTACATTAATTGAGATAAAGAGTAAAGCTTTATTGCCTAAATTAATTGATTCTGAAGAGATTGATGAAGAGGACCCAGAAGCATTATTGTTGCAAAGATTGCAAGAGTATAAGTTATTTAAAGAAACAAGCGAAAAATTAAAACTTGCCGAAAATGTTAATCGTTTCTATAAAGCTCCTGAGGAGGAGGCTAGCAAATTTAGAATTGTTTTGAAAGATATGAGTATGGATATTCTTTTGAATGCATTTACAAAATTGTTGACCAGGGCAAACAAAATAGAGACTGAAAACGAACCAAAGCAAATTGCTAAAGAAAAGTTTACTGTTACTCAAAAGATTGCATCTATAAAAGATGCTTTAATAATTAAGCCTAGAATAATGTTTAGTGAATTGTTTATGCAAAGTATATCTAGAGACGAAATAATTACAACATTTATGGCTTTGCTAGAATTGCTTAAATTGCAAGAAATAAAGGTGTTTCAAACAGATTCATTTGAAGATATAGAGATATGTAAGCATATTAAAGAAGAGACTACAGATTCAAATTCAAATGAAGAAGTTGTGAAAAACGATGAAGAATAGAGGTTTTTAATGGAAAATTTAGATAAAATTATTGAAAGTATACTTTTTGTGGCTGGAGATGGTGTAGAATACTTCGATATATCTGATAAATTAGGAGTGTCGGTTGAAGAAGTTGAAGCTGCTATAAATAAGCTAAAAGAAGATCACGAAAAGTCAAATAGTGGTATACAGATAATTACATACAACAAAAAAGCTCAATTATGTTCAAATTCTGATTATGCTGATCAAGTGGCTGAAGTTCTTAATCCTATTAAGGAAAAAGCTCTTACAAAGGCAGTTTTGGAAACTGCAGCAATAATTGCTTACAAACAACCTATTACAAGATTAGAAATTGAGCAAGTTAGAGGAGTTAATTCGGATTATGCTATCAATAACTTGCTAGAAAATAAACTAATTGATGTAGTTGGTCGTAAAGATGCAATAGGTAAACCTTTGTTGTTTGGTACTACAGATGAATTTTTAAAAAGATTTAGCATGAATTCTTTATCAGATTTGCCAGATTACGATGAGCTTATGGAAAGAATTGAGGTTATCAAAACTCCTCAAAATGCTGGATTGTTTGACTATTCTCATATGCCAGAGGACAATGATAAACTTGAAGCTGAAGAAAAAGCAAGACAAGAAGCAGAGAACAAACTTCAAGAAGAAAATAATCAAGCTCCAGTTGAAGAGGAAAATTCGGTAGTAAATGACTTATTGAATGCACTTAAAGAAGACGAAGAAGAGTTCGAAGAAGATGAATTCGAAGATGACGAATTTGAAGATGAAGAAGATGATGAATAATAACAAAAAATGTATTGAATTTTCAATACATTTTTTTTGTTTTTAAAACCATACTAATTATATGAAAATATTGATAATTGTTTTAACTGCTTTAATATTGTTGTTGATGATAACATTAAGTTTAAGAATGATATTAGAATATGATTTGTTAGAGAATATGGGTTATATAAAAATTAAACTATTTGGTTTTATAACCATATTTAATTCTGGCATCGTGCTAGTTGGAGATCAGTTAAATCTAAATAGAAAGAGGGGAAAGGTTATTGTAATTAAGATTGATTTTAAAGATGAGAAAATAAAATATGTGGAAGATATTTTAAAAAATATTTTTAATAAAATTACAATTATTAAATTATATTGTTTTGCATTAGTGTGTCAAACAAATCCTTGTCTAGCTAGTTATATGGGGGCGATTATTAATATATTTATTTCTATATTGTATTCACAAATGCTTTTGAAAAGTAATGATATAAAATTAAACAAAAAAATATCTACAGGATTTAGACAAGATGAATTGAAATTTAAAATTGATACCAAATTTATATTTAGTTTGTATGATGTTTTGTGGAGTATAACAAAAGCTACAAAAACAAGAATAAGGAGAGATTATGAAAAAGAATCTGAGTTACAACAAGACAGGGGAACTATCTGATATTCTTAATGATGCGATGATTAATTTAA
>JAFVTW010000018.1 GCA_017503005.1 Clostridia bacterium
ATACTCTATCAATTCTTTTTGATTAAAGTTATAATTGTTTACCACCACACTATCTATATAAGAAATATTATTTTTGTTTAACATATCGACAATTTCATTTTGACTACTTACACCATTTATTACTAAGCATCTAAAATCATTGTTTGTAGTAACCAACACATAGTTTCCATCTAATGTTTGACCAGTAATCGCACAATCATCATTAAATGTTTTTGGCAAATTTACAACAATTGCACTTACTACAATTATCATCAAAATTGTACCACACAATATTCTTTTGTAGTTTTTAGGGATTATTGCATAATGAATAAGATATGTACATAGAATAGACAATCCTACAAATATATAACTAAACTTCAACAAATCAAAACTAAGTATATTTATTTGTGCAAATATATTAGCTATCAGTTTAATAAAATGCAACAGCACATTTGGTATCATCAACAAGTAATTTATTGCAGGAATAAGTAATCCCAAAAACGATAATAGAAACATTATACTAAAACATATAGAGAAAATAGGAATTACAAATATAATAGATATTACAGATATAAAGTTTATTTGATTGAAATGTTGTGCACTTACACACAATAACCCTATATTTACTGCCATAGACATAGCAATTGTTTCTGCTAATTTACTAGGACATTTTACACTATCTAAAACATTTCTTATAGGTTTAGACAATGTAATAATACTAAATACCGATATAAAACTTAATTGAAATCCAGCCATAAATAAATTAAGTGGATTACACAACAATATTATTATACCAGCCAAAGACAAAGAGTTTAATGAGTCATACTCTTTTCTATAAGACTTAGACAATGTAAGCACTATAGCCATAATTACTGCTCTAGATACACTAGGTGTAAAATCACATAAGTAAGCATAGAGTATCAAAATAACAAACAATATCGTATTTTTAATTGCCCTATTACATTTAAGAAGTTTAAGTATTAGCAATATCACCGATACCAAAAAGCCTATATGCAAACCTGACACAGCCAATATATGGGCAATTCCTGCATAACTAAATATATTGTAGACTTCAGTAGGCATACCATCTTTCTCGCCAAACAATGTAGAATATGCGATGGCGGAATTTGTTTCATTCATTATACTATCTAAATTATCTTTAATTTTGTTAGAAATAGCTGCTCTAAAATTGTAACTGCTACCTACAACTTCTATATCACTAATAGTGCAAGACATACTATAATTTATATTGTCTAACAAATAGTACAAGTTATCATATGAAACTTCTGTCTTAATAATATCGCCACTAGTTGTTACAATGTCACCTACAGAAATATCCACACTAGCCACACCAAAACATTTTAGTTCTAGCTTACCGCTTACACTTACATCATCAATAATTAAATCTTCCAAAATAATGCAATCTAATTTAGAATAGCTATCAACATCACCAACTCTACCATATACAATTACATTATTACCAAAACTATAATCTTTTTGATTTAAAACAACAACACTTGAAATGGCACCACATATCATAAATATAATTGCACAAACAATAGAAATTACACCATTATTATTCTTTTTGATTAGTTTGATAACCAAAAATACTATTAGTGCAACAACAATCACTATCATAAGTACTACAAAAAGTTTAGATACTAGTGTATCAAAAAAGATGTTGCTACACACAACAACTATAGAAAATATTAAGCTAATAATAGCTATCCACAACGGTCTAGAATTAAAAATATTTTTCATTGAGATAAGTATATCAAATAAGATAATTTTAAAAAAGTAAATGAATATTAATTTTAAAAATCACACAAGATATACAAAAAGGACAAATTTATGATAACAAATTCTTTCAAACCAAATGGCGAATACATTTGCAATATATGTGGAGCACATATTGATTTTGACGAAAAGCATATTTCACCTATATGCCCTACCTGTGGTAGCACAATATTTGTGGCACACAATTCAGAAACATATCTCACCTAAAAAAGTCATTAGCTAAAAACTAATGACTTTTTGTTTAGTAACAAGCTACATATACATCATTTAAGACATCAGAATATACTCTCTTGTTTACTGTTCCTATTTCTTCTGGTGTAACACCAGACAATATAAATTTATTATTGATAGTCTGTATCAAGTTCAAATTATAAAACTTAATATTACCTATTATTGTTAAATTTTTGTAATTTGCTTTGTTTAATTCTATTTTTACTAGCAAATTATGCTCAGGTAATAATTTGTAGTAGTAAACATCATCTCCTACTGTCATTTTGTAACCTAATGATCTAAGCTTTGCATTAAGTGTAATTTCACTAACTGCAACCCCATTAAATTCATTTGTAAAATGTGCAGAATAATTGTAATTGTTTGCAGTAAACACTTGTTTATTCATTTGACTAAATGGTTGAAATGACACTTCGGGTTTACTTTCTACACACTCTACAGGGTGTACTAGTGCTACTTTCAAACTCAAATCAGGCTCATTAGCAATCTCATAGATATTAGAATAAATTTTAACTAAATTTTCTTTAGTATATGCACCCCACACTAGAGTAGCTGCAATTTTCTTTAAAATAGGATTCGACATTATATTTGCATTAAACACTGCAGGATTCCAATATCTTTTGTTTTCAAATGCTTGTTTAAACTTATCTATCTGGAATCTAATCTCTTTGGTCAAATCATTAAATAATTGTATAGCATTTGCTGTATCTACAAATCTAGGATTACTTAAGTTTATATACTCTAATGTGTTTAAATTTTTTACTTTCACAGTAAGATTGTCAGCAATTTCAAATATAAGATTTTCGCCATTACATACTACTTGTTTTGTGCCATTTTCGCTAAGTCCATAACTACTAACCATCTCATCTAAATAGTCTAATGGTGAAATTGAGTTGTTTTTAGCCAAAATTTCTAGATAATTGTAGTAAATATTTTTGTTATTACTTTCTTGATATAATTGTTTAATCAAACTAACCACTTGCGAATTGTTAGTCTCCACTAGGCAGCTAAGTACAAAATTGCTAAGCTCTGTATATCCCAAGCAAGTAGGAACTAATTGAACCAAATCAGATATAATTACATCAGGACAAATAGTGCAAATTAATGCAATTTTCCACTTATTTTCATTAGTTATCTTATTTTCTAGAGTATTTAACATATTTCTACCAAAAGTGTTTAGTTCGCTTTCAATAAAAAACTCTTTAAAATATGAGTATTTTTTGACAACTATAGCAGAAGATACATTTCTAAAGATATTAAATACATAAGTTAAAACTTTATCACTAACCTTTATTCCATTTCTAAAATAAACTAAAAATTTATTACTTATACCTGTTTCAACTTGAACATCTGTTTCACTATCCACAAAAGAAATGAAATCATTCACATTGTCAAATTTTAAATTTTTGTTGAATTGGATCTCATCTTTTAGTTGTAATTTAACTTCATCATCTTTGATTAATTCATATAGGCTAGGTAAAGTGTTTTTTACATCTTGCCCAAAAGACAAATAAAAGTCTAATGCAATTTTTTGTTTGTCACCACTCTGCTTAGAAATATAGTTGTACAACTCAGTCAAAGAAATATTTTTGTTTATCAAGAAAATATCGCACAAGTCATCTTTAGAAAAGTAATTTTCATTCACTAAATTATCAATCAGTCTTTGTGCACCTTTTTCTGGAAACAAATCAAGATATATGGTATAACCTTTCTTATAGTTTTCTTCGGTATTGATATAGTCCAAAAAACTAGCTTCGTTAGTATTTATAATCCCCTTCAAAAATTCTTTGCATGGTCTTAAAAATTTATAACATGCTTCAACATCTTTACTATAAAAAATATAAAACAAAAATGGAATAATTTTGAAATTATCAATCTCGCAAAACTTAACTGCTTCTATAAATCTATCAAAATACCTTTCACTAAACTCATAGTTAAAATCTTTACTAACATAAAAACTGTCACCTATATGTGCAACAAACATATGAGACATAAATTTAGCAATGTCATTGTAATGCTTTGAGTACAGCATAATTTTCAGTAAATAACTTAGATAAAACTTGTATTCTTTTAGTTGAAACAACATATCACAAACTTCATACAAGTCATCTACAATAAATTTAACTTTTTCAACTCTAGCACACAATTCAAAATTTTCAACTGCATTAAAAGAAAAATTTATCAAGTCGTCACCTATCAAGTTGATATCATCAAACCCCAAATGTGCATTTGTAAATATATTAATTATTGATTTGTTGATTGTATCTTTTGTAATGTAATATGGCATATCAATCATCCTTAAAATATTTGATACCATAATATACCACATATTAAAAAAATAAAAAAGCAAACTAATTGTTTGCTTGATTTTTTTCTAACAACTTTAGAACATCATTTTCTGTTATCGACTTTACAATCTTATTATTTTCCATCAAATAAAATATAGCAAAATTATTTGAATTAATATTTTTGACAAGTTTGTACAGTGGAGTTTTGCTATCTATTACATAACTCACAATTTGAACTGGTGAAGATATATCTTTACTAAAATTATTAATATAGCTTCGCTCAAAATAAATATTTGCATCATTACCAAAACAAGAAATAAATAAAAATACCGAAACAAAAAACAATGTCAAATTAATCTGAGTAAATACGGAAAGAACAAACAAAACACAAAACAAACCACTAAATGTAAATCCTAATATTTTCATAATTTTGTACACTTTGTTTCTCTTAATTTTACTAGACAAATAACCTACCAATACTCTACCACCGTCTAACGGAAACAACGGTAATAGATTAAAAATAGCTAATGCAAAATTAGAGTACACAAAATCTAATGTATACGAATATGTGGTAGGAAAAATCCACCATAGACACACTGTAATTACAATCAAAATTATATTTAGTAATGGTCCTGCCAATGCAATTATAATTTCATGCTTCGGTTGTATGATTTGATTTTTACCACCTAAACCAGCCCCGTATGGCATAAATACTACTTTATTTAGCACATAACCTAATCTTTTTGCCACGAAGTAGTGTGCAAATTCGTGCAAGCATAAAACTATCAAATATACAACAAATTCTTCAAACCAACCAAAATACACTAACACAAAAGAGAAAATAATAAATAATGGGTGAAAAGAAACAGTTAGTTTTGCCATATAATTTGATTCTTGTCTAATATTATATTTGATACAATTTGACCATTATCATATATAGAAAATGTAACAATTTCATTAAGTTTTGTTGTTGCTATGTCTGCACCTTTACGGACTACTTGACCGGAAACCACACCAGTCAAATATATATTTTCTATTCTAGATTTTACACCCAAAGAATGACTAATCTCTATATACTTTTCTCCGTTTGGCAAATACCCAACTGCAGTTACCACACCATCTTCTGGCGACACAACCATTATACTAGAATCTATAGTATAACTTATAACACCATCTTCAATTTTGATTTCACTGCACTTAATCGGTGTAATAAATTTAAGTTTGTTTTTGTCTACATTTTTTACAATGTTACTAGCAAAAACTATAGAACTATTTTCGTTATACAACGAGCTTATAGGATTGTATATATGAGCACAAACTTTGTCACAACCATTAAATATATCTACATTTTTTACAGCCAATACACTAAGCATAATAATACCACAAAATATTGCACACATTCTGTAATTGTTCTTTTTTAATTGTTTTATATAAATATGTTTTATCTTTTTTTTAGAACTCAAATTAACATTCAATCGTCTCATATTGCACCATATTTTTTATTTTATAATATGAAGCAAATTCATTTATTAGACCATATCAATTTCTAATAGCACCTAAATTTTTGAGCCTACGAAATTTAGAATATGCATTAAATACAAACATTCCCTTTTCGTCTACTGTCAAACTAATATCCAAATCGTCGCCATTTATTTCCATATAATTTTTTAGAATACACAATAAATCACTTTTTAAAACATTAATCACCCTCATAGGATTTTCTTCCTTGTCGGCTACCAAAATATTTTTCAGTCTATTTTCATACAATACAATATCTTTACCCACTTACACATACTTCCTTATTTTCTTTCGAAGATTTCCAATGACACCTTTATACTTTTTAGTACAATCATAAATATTTCTTTCACCATTGTGCAAATTTTTTGCTAACAATTCAAAAGCATCAAATGCCTTGCTATTTTTACATACTCCACCACCCATATTTAATGCTAAATTTATATAGTCATCATCTGGCACTACACCCAGCAAGTCTATATTCAAATATTCCTTTATAGTATCGTGATTAAACATATCACCATCACAAATCAAATCACCTCTTACCCTGTTAATTACTAGTTTGATGGAATTTAACTGATAACTATTTAGTAATGACAAAACTTTGTCTGCATCACGAATAGCCGACATATGTGGAGTGGTTACTACTATAGCTTCATCAGCACATTTTACTGCTCTATGAAACCCTACTTCTATTCCAGCAGGACAATCTATAATAATATAGTCAAACATACTTTCAATCTGCGAAATAACGAAATTTAGTTGTTCACTAGTTATATTAAAATTGTTCAATAGATGCACACTTGGTAAAATATATAAGTTTTGATTAAAAAAATCCTGCAAAAGTGCCTGTTTTGCTCTGCATTTACCCTTTAAAACATCTATAATGTCATACACAACCCTATTTTCAACTCCCATTACCACATCAAGATTATTTAGACCAAAATCCACATCTAATATGAGCACTTTTAACTTTAAATTACTCAACATTACTCCCAAATTTGTAGTAATAGTAGTTTTCCCCACACCACCTTTGCCAGATGTTATAACAATTTTTCTAGCCATTTTTCACCTTTTATTGTTAAGTTTATTTTAGTTTAAAGATTTACTCTTGATATGTAAATCATATGCTATTTCTATAGGCAAGAAATTAAAAAAGTATGTCAATATTGTTATTTTTTCTACATTTTACATAAAATTAGGCAATAAAAAAACCAAGTAATATACTTGGTTTAATATTATTTCATTTCTTTACAGATAGTGTTTAGTAAAGTTTGATTGTTTAGTAGGTTTCCTGCACCCAAAATAACGGAGCTATCAGGGTCAACATCTGTATATACAGGCAAATTAAGTAGTTTTGACATATATTTGTCTACACCGGTAATATTCGCTACTCCACCACAAACATATATACCATATATGTTTATATCACTTAGTACTTCACTACTACACATATTTAGTAATGCTTCGCAAGCTTCTGCAATTTTATTAAATGCACCGGCAATTATAGGCAATATTTCTTGAGAATATAGTCTAATTTCTTTTCTTCTTTGAGTATCAATTTCAAGACCTACTACATTTATAGCACTAATGTCATTGTTTAGTAATGAGCCTATGCTATTTTTAACTGTTTCAAGAGTATTTACACCCAAAACAATTTGATATTTTTCTTTTACATAACTACATATATTTGCATCAATTTGTAATCCACCTACATTTATAGTAGCACCTCTAATAATGTGATTGTTATTTATGATAGCAATATCAGTAACACCACCACCTATATTTACTACAAAATGTGAATTAGGGTCATTTTCTTCTACTTCCATACCTATAAGTGCACAAACACTTGATGGAATTAGTGCAGTTGCTGTAATATTTAAGGCATATGCTAAGTCTCTTATTCTATTTTTTTCTTCCTTTGTTAAGCCACAAGCATGCATAAATACCACTCTTCTTCTAGGCTTACCTATACCAGTAGGAGCTACTTTTTTCAAGAATTCTTTTAGCATTAACTTTGCTAATTGAAAATTATGTATTACACCTTCTACTATAGGAAAAACAACTTCTATACTATTGTTAGTTTTGCCTATTAACTTTTTAGCTTCGCTACCTACACATTTTACCACTCTTTTGTTGTTGATTGTCTCGATAGCAATACAACTAGGCTCTTTTAGGGCTACACCCAAACCTGCAACATAAATCACAGTATTTATAGTACCCAAGTCAATAGCTAAATTAAATTGTGCCATATATCCACCTCACACCCTTATTGTAACAAAATCTTTCAATTTTAAAAACAAAAAACCACACAATTTTGTGTGGTTTTGTTATTTATGATTATAAAATCTCTAAATTTTTATTATATGCTCTCTTAAAATCTATTGTAGATAACTTAGCTTGCTTAATTTCTAATGAAACATCGCCATTTGTAATAGTTTTCATAATAACACTATCACCCAAGATATCACAGCTAATGTCTACTACACTACCAAACTTAGTACAATCTAAGCTTAATGCAATTTGTAGAATAACAGCTAATTTCTTAACAGCATCTAGATCTGCTTCTGTAACTAAATCTTTGTATTTTACCCAGTCAGCTAGATTGAAGTTGTCAGGATTTCTCATAAGAGAAGTAAATGCAGCAAGTACAAGTTCTTGATGAGATACACCATAAATTTGAGAATTTAAGATAATGTTAAAGCTAATTTTCTCTGGACTATCGTCTGTAACTCTTAGACCACAAGCAGACATATAGCTAGCTACTCTAAGTACTCTTACATAGCTACGATTTAGTTTATGTAAAACTTTAAGTTGTTTAAACAAAATCATACTTATATTGTATACATGTTCTGCATTGTTAGGTTGTTTGTCATAGTATTCTGTCAATACTTGTAAACTATAGCCCAAATTATCACTAATAGGTTTTTCTAGTGTCAATGGTAATACATTGTTTAGCAATATACCTTCTACTAGACCTGTTTTGCTAATAGCAAGTACATCTTTGTTGCAGTTAGATATAACAGCAGAAATAATTCCAAGTCCTGCAGGTAATTTTTGAGTAATTTCTTGAGAAACTCCCTTAATCTTAGAGTTTTTGGTTACTTCCATACCAGATACAACATCATATACCTTATTTACATCTTGTGTAGTCAAAGAATAGTTGTGCTCTGCTTGTAAAGGATATTTTCTAGCTCTACGACTAATTTCACTTAAGCTTAAGAATATTTCACCAGTACCTATAACTTCGTACTCTTCATCTAGATTAAAAATCCATTCTTGATCTTTGATGCTATCATATACAAATTGTTTTGCACTATCCATAGCTTCTTTTGTAGATAGATTTCCAAATTTTTCTGTTAAGCTTACAGAACCATATGGTAAAACATATGTATTTAATATATTACGACGATTGTATAGTAAAATCTCAGTTGTATAGTTCGTAATATTTACAATTAGACCCTTAGGCTTATTAAATGAGTTAATTACAGCTGTATATACATAATTAACTTCTTGCTCTGGTTCTAAAATACTAAATCTAAAATTTGTAGTACTAAAAATTTCATTTAAAAATCCGTTTTGATTTTTTGCTTCGTTAATTTTGCTAGTAGCAACACAAATTGTTTCTGTGATTTCTTCTTTATCAATCATCTTTTTGAAAACAGATAGTACACCAACAACCTCTTTAATGATAGTAGACTTAATTACATTTTCTTCATTAAAGTCTTTCATTAAATTGATAGGTACATCTACATGATTATAAATTGAGAAAGATTTGTTCTTTGTAACATTGGCGAATACCAATTTTACTTTTGTTGTGTCTAGTTCAATAATAGCTATTTTTTCCAAAATACGAACTCTCCTTAATTTTGTATAGATCTTTCAAGTTTGTTTCCACCACAAAATCAAAACTTCTTATATTGTGCACATTTCCCCACAATACATAAATAATATAACATAAATAATTTATTTTGTATAGGTAGTTTTGCAAATTTAAGTAAAAAAATTAACTTGTATTGTCTACAAATTAATTTTTTTAAAAAAATATCAAATTTTAGTACTAATTTAATTTGATAGCACCTACAGGACATGTACCTGCACATGCACCACAAGAAATGCATTTGTCTGGGTCAACTTGAGCAACACCATCTTTTAGAACGATAGCTTCTACAGGACATGTTGCAACACAAGCACCACAGCCAACACAAACTTTTTTGTCTATAACAGCAGCCATAGTAATCTCCTTAAAATTTTGATACTAAATTATACCACCAAAACTAATATTTGGCAAACAATTAAAGACATTATTTAAACCACCCAAATTAAACATATAAAAGCATAGAATGTGCCTTTATTCTGTGGTTTTTACAAATTTAAACACTAAAACTTTGTGACACTTTAGTTTGTTGTTTTTCTTGTTTTTTATAATGGTAGACACTGCCATAGCCGCCTGCACGACACCTATTACAAGCAAGAAAATTCCAAACATAATTTGTAAAAATTCGTTCTTAAGATTGAGTGCCAAAACACTAGCTCCAAAGCTAGATAATACACCTGCAAATATAATAGGAAGACCTATTTTAAAGTCTATTAATTTGTTTTTGATATGAATAATCAAACTAAAAATTGCACACGGCAAAAAAGCAAATAAATTGATACCCTGTGCAAGAGTTTGACTTAAAGAAAAGAAGATTGTAAGTATAGGAATTAATAAGGTTCCACCACCCATTCCCATACCAGCAATTACACCACTAACAACACCTGCAACAACATAAAATATCCACAACATATTTTCACCTACAACAATATTTTGATAGCACCTAGTATAATTACAATAGCAAACATAATTTGCAAAACTAAGTTGTTTGTCTTTTTCAATAACAATGCTCCTAATATACCACCAACAGTAAACCCTCCTGCAATAATGCCAGCTAAAACCATATCTATACTACCTTTAAATAGATACACCCCAAAACTAACCAAGCTAAGTGGCAACATTATCAAAATTGCAGTAGCATGAGCTTTTTTGTCTGGCAAATTTAACAATATAGTAAGCGTGGGGACACAAACCATTCCACCACCACCACCCCAAAATCCATTTATAAATCCTATAATCAAACCTATAAAAATTAACCAAATAAATTTTAAAACATTGCTGGTTTCCTTAGAAGTATAAAATACATTTGTCTTACCAAATTTACTACTTACAGTATTTAAATTATCCAAAGAAATTTTGTGGTTTGCAGGCTTAAAATTTGGTATTGTTTTTAGTCCATATCTACCCTCTATTTTGACAACAATTTTTTTAAAATTTACACAGCCTTTCTTAAAAACTTTATTATAATATTTCCCCTTTATATAGGGTTTTATTTTAACTTCTTTTATACGATAATCTTTAAAAAATTCTGCATTTTTTATAGATATTAAATTTAAATATTTTTTTACAATTTTTGTTTTCATATTTTTATTTTGTGTAAAAGTAAAATTGATATGACTAATTTTTTTAAAAACGGAACATACTACTTTTGAAATTTACAAAATTTTCCAAATTTACAATGTATACAAATCATATTTTTTTGTATATTTCCACAGAAAAAAGTTTATTGCCTTTAATTATTATATAATTAAAAACAGTTGCATCGAAGACTAATATTTTATATAATACTAATTGTGTATAAGTATATATATAAAGCAAATATAAAAAGCATGGTGAATTATGAAAACTAGAAACAAAAAATATGCATTCAAAAGATTTTTGGTTGGAGGAATGTTAGCACTAAGTGTGTTTAGCACTTCTTTTTTAGTTAACAATTTCGAAAACTTCAACAACACTCCAGCTGTATATGCTAGCTATCAAGATACCCTAACCTCTATTTCAAATAGTGATTTTAATTCTTATAGCACATCTACTACTCCATACGGAGCTAATAGCTGGACATTCGAAAATCCTGCAGAAAACGAAAAAATCAAAAATGGTGTTATCAACTCACACAATTCTCAATTCCCTGACAACAAAGAAAAGTATGAGCTTGAAACAAACCCTGGTCAACCTGCTGGCAATGCCACAGAATCTTCTGACCCACTATACAAACATTTGATGATCAATAGTTATGCAGGTCAAGGTAGAGCTGGATACAAGAGCACAAGTTTCACTCTAGATCCTAATAGCTACTATTCTATTTCTGTTACTCTAAAAACCGAAAAGCTAGCTCAAGCATCTATCTACTTGTCTGGTCTAAAGAACCAAGATGTTGATTCTAAAATTACAGCTATATCAACATACAATGCTCTAGGAGACTACTCTTCTTGGGAAACCTATACCCTATATATTGAAACAGATGAATTTACTACCGAAAATGCAACATTAGAACTATGGTTAGGCGGAAAAGAACAAAACAAAACTAGTCAAGGTGCAGTATTCTTCAATAGTGTATCAATTACTAAATATAGCGAAACAACATATAGAAGCAACCTAAGTTCTGCAGATGCAGTTTACAGTAAAGTAATCAACCTATTTGAATCACAATATGAAGCAGCAGATTTTATCAAAAATGCTACATTCAATGATGAAGCAGTTCCTGGACAATCAAATGCTATTACAAACTGGGAAACAATCGAAAGCTCACATGACCAAAATCAAATGACAAAGGTAATCTCTACATCAAACTACAATGCAAGTGTTGATACAGAGAGTGGCATTTCAAATCCTGGTACAAACTTCAAAACAACAGATGACAGTATTCTATTTATGTACAACAAAGTATCAGGTGCTCAAGGAATCAAATCAAACGAATTCACAATCAAACAAAATGAATTATATATGATTTCATTGTGGACCAAATCTGATTGCAACAAAGGTAATGGTGCTACAATCTTAGTAGAACAAGTAAACGAAAATGATGAAGATAGCGAAGAAGAATTTACTCCAGTAAAAGCTCAAGTAACTACAGCTACTACAGTATCTACTTCCCCTGCAACAAATGGTTGGTCTCAATACAAAATTTTTGTAGAAGGACACCCACTTCGTAATACAAAAGCTACCCTACAAATTTGGTTGGGTACAAACGATGCAAAAACTGAAGGATATGTATTTGTAGACGATATCGAAGTACAAAGAGTAAGCAACGAAAAATTTACAGCAGGTTCTACAACAAATAGTGCTACCTACTCTTACAATACAGACAATAATCAATTTACAATCACAAACGGCAACTTCAACATTGCTACAAAAACTGAAACAAACCTAACCTACCCTCTAGCAGTTAGCAACTGGGCATTAGAAACAGATGACAACTACATTCTAGAAGAAAATCTAGTAGGTACAATCAATACAAAAACAAGTGAGTTTAACAAACTTAAACAATATATTGCAGACAAAGAATTAGATGTAAATATTACAAATCCTGGTTTGACACCTATCCAAAGAATTGAAGGTGCTACTACCGATAATTCATCAAACAATGTATTGATGATAGGCAATATGGTTCAAACATCTCAAAGCTACAAGAGCGAAGATTTCACTCTAAATGCTGGAAGTTACTACAAAATTTCAATGTTAGTAAATACTCAATATACAACTCCAGATTCTAGTACAACAGGTGCTAAAATCACACTAGCTAATTCTTCATTTACAGCATTAACAACACCAACTATCAATACAAATGGCGAATGGAAAGAAGTTAATATGTATGTACATGTAGGCAACAACATCACATCATTTAACTTAACTCTAGCTTTAAACAATGCTCAAGGATTTGCATTCTTTGACGATGTAACAGTAAATGAATCTACAGAAGAAGCTTTCAAAGCTGCAAAATATGCTTACGAATATAAAGTTGAATTAGCAGTAGAGAAAAATGATAGCTTCGACTTATATGAAGGCACTGGTTCTTCCCTATCTACCCTATACAACTGGACTGCTACAGACCATGCTCAAACAAACTCTGTAACATATGGAGCATTAAATACCAAAATGAATACTAGCGATTCATTTGCTGGAATTACAGTTCCTGCTGCTCCTACAGGAGACAATGTATTGGCTATCAAGAGTGCAGTAGACACTCACTTTACAATGACAGCAACACAAAAAATTGATTTAAGTATCGACGGATACTACAGAATTTCTGTAAAAGTAAAAACAATAAATATTTCTCAAGAAAATCACAAATATGATGACGACGGAAATATGATTAACTATGGTGCAACAATTGCATTAAATGGATACGAAAATTCATTCAAAGCTATCGACACAGAAAAAGACCTAGTAGATGGCTATGCAACATACGAATTCTTAATCAAACCAGATGCAGATGCTCAAACATATGTAGTTCTAGGTTTAGGTGAAGAAGAAAACCTAGCTAGCGGTTATGTATTCTTTGACGATGTTGTAGTAGAAGAATTAAATGAAGCTACCTACAACGAAGCAGTTTCAAAACAAACAATTAGAACAATTCTATTATCAGAACAAAAAATTGAACATGACCACGAACATAGCGAAACAGAATTTACTGGTAGCGAATTCGACTGGGTAGTTGTTCCTTCCCTACTAACAAGTTTAGCAATTATCATTGCTATTGTTGGTTCAACAATTAGAAAATTCAAATTCACTAAGAGACCAAAAGTTAAAACAAGATATGACCGTAGAAAAACTGTTGAAGTTGACTTAGACAAGAGAGAAAGAATAGAACTAAGAAACGAAATCATCAAAGAGCTTAACAGCGAATACAAAGATATCACTCAAGAAATTGAAGACTTAGTTAAAAAATTCGAAGCTGAAAAAGCATCTGCAGAAAAACTACAAGCAGAAAGACTACAAGCTTACGAAGAAATCAAACAAACAATTATCATCGAAAGAGAAAAAGTTACAAGAGAATATAACGATAAGTTAAATTCTACCGAAAACTTAACAGAAGAAGACAAAGCTAAATACGAAAAAGAATTCAAGGCTTACATCAAGAAGCTTGACAAACAATCTGCTGAAGAAGCTAAGAAATACAACAAGAAAGATACTACAATCCAAGTTCTTGAAATTAGACATCTTCAAAAAGTTAAAGAACTTACTGAAAGACAAAAATATATTCAAGAAGAAATTGATAGAATCGAAAGAGAGATTGAAGAAATATCTAAACAAGAAGAAATCATGTGGAACGAGTATCGCAAAGCTAAAGAAGAAGCTAAGAAACAAAAACTTGCTTATATGGAAGAAAAGAGAAAAGCCAAAGAAGAAGCAAGACAAGCTAAGAAAGCTAGCGAAACTAATACAGAATCTAACCCACAACCTGCTAGTGATGTTACAGAAAAACCTTCTGAAGAACAACCTCAAGTTGAAATCGTAGAACCAGATGATAAGAAATAATTAAAATAAAAAGTCCATCATTCGATGGGCTTTTTATTTTTTGCATAGCACTATAAAACATCTATATTTAGTCATATTTTAACTATTTGCATAGCTTTAACATTTGTCCTATAAACAACTTGTCTGTTTTTAGATTGTTTAATTTTTTTATTTCTTCCTTGTCTACTTTGAATTTTTCACAAATACCATTTAATGAATCTAGTACACCCACTATATATATCGAATTATCCTTAGGTCTATACAGGCATACATCATCATCATTTCCATACAAATTTAATTTTGCTAAATTAGTTCTTACCTTATCACTATTTTTAAATGCCAAATATTCCCGTTTAAAATTAAGCAATACTGCATAACCACCCTTGCTTTGTACTGGTATCTTTAGAACCTTTGGCAACGACCCTGTTATATGATTAAGTTCGACAATAGCATCAACAGACACATCAAATCTATTTGATATACTTTCTATAGTATCAAAATTTTCTACACAATACTCAAAGTCCATAATTTACTCCTTTTTTATATATATGACAAAGCCTCAATAATATTGATATTTTAATTTTATAGTAAAGTTTTTGCATACTTAATAATACACATATAATATAAAGTTTAATGAGGTGCAATCATAAAATCATTATTTAAAGCCGTAGCCATAATTACAATATTTTCTGTACTCACTAGGGTGTTAGGATTTGTTTACAAAATATTTTTATCTAGAACACTAACCACCGAAATGCTAGGAGTTTACACAATAGTAGCTTCTGTATTTATGGTATTTGTTACTATATTAAACTCAGGCATACCACTTGCTGTTTCAAAAACAACAGTAAAATACAATGATGATAGTACCAAAGCCAGTGCTAGTGTAACAAGTGGTCTAATTATTAGTCTAATTACCTTTTTGATATGTGCAATCATTATACTAATAGGCAAACCTTTCTTTGTTTCTTATTTTGGTTCTTCTATAGCATTTAGCTTGCTTATATCCCTACTACCTGCAATCTTGTTTACTGGTGTATATGCCCCTTTTAGAGGATATCTATGGGGCAAAGAAAAATTCTTTGAAGTAAGCATAGTAGAATTTATAGAACAAATTATAAGAATAAGCTGCTACTTTTTACTTGTATTTTTAGTTGATTTTAAAAATGACCTATACCCTGTAGGTTTGTCTGCTAGTCTAGCCTGCATACTAAGCACGATTGTAGGAATGTATTTTTATTTTAAATACAATGGTCGCATTAAAAGTCCAAAATATCATATTAAAAGTGTATTTCAATCATCTACACCTATTTCTTTGATTCGACTAGCTACAAGCCTTATGCAGCCGTTTATGTCGTTTTTAATGCCTATTATGCTTATTTCATCTGGATATACACACGAACAGTCATTAAGTCAGCTAGGCATAGCAATGGGTATGACTATGCCTCTACTCACTATTCCATCTACACTTATAGGTTCTTTGGCAATGGCTATAGTTCCCAACCTAAATAGTTTGTACAACAAAAACAAATATACAGAGTTAAAAAAACAAATTTCTTCTGCAATTAAGTTTACTATATGTTGTAGTTTTATAATTATTCCTTTCTTTATTGCACTAGGAGAACAAAGTTGTACATTACTATACAACAACATCACTGCAGGCACTTATCTAAAAAATTGTGCCTGGATAATAATTCCTATGGGATTATCACAAATATCTAGTTCTATACTAAATAGTCTAAATCTAGAAAAATCAACCTTTAAATATTACATATATAGTTGTATAGTACTATTATTATCAATAGTGGTTTTGCCAAAATTTGTAGGCATATATGCCCTTATGTACGGCACAGGACTTAGTATGTTAATGGTTGCAATCTTAAATCTTCTCAAAATAAACAAAACTTTAAACGAATCCAAATTGTATATAAGCCTAATATTTAAGCTAACACTAATTTGTATACCAACACTATTACTCACAAAATGGATATACAATATTTTATATTTTGTATTCCCTGACCTAATTTGCTTAGCTATTTGTGGAGCTATAAGTGTCGCAGTTTTAGCAATATTAATGATTGTATTCAATATACTAGACATACAAACTATCAAAAATAAATTATCAAATAAAAAAGTATTAAGTAAATCTTAATACTTTTTGTTTTACTAGTATAAAAACATACAAATTAACAACAATAATAATATGACATTTACATTAATAATTAGAAGCATAATAATATATTTGGTAGTTTTTTTACTACTTAGATTTATGGGTAAAAGACAACTAGGAGAAATGCAGCCATTTGAGTTTGTAATTACTCTGATAATTGCTGACTTAGCAACTATACCCATGGCAGAAACTGCACTACCATTAATACACGGAATTATACCTATAATTACCCTTTCTTTGGTGCATTTTATTCTCACATTCCTTAGTATGAAAAGTGTAAAAATGCGAAAATTAATCAATGGTAAACCTATTATAGTAATAAATCCAAATGGTATAGACTACAAATCATTAGAGCGACTAAATATGAACTTCAATGACCTAATGGAAAACCTTAGAGGTTGTGGATATTTCAATTTAGAAGAAGTGCTATATGCAATAATGCAAACAAATGGAACACTAACCGTTCTACCTCGTGCACCTTTTGCACCATTGAATGCAAACAATGCCAAAATAATCGTAGAAGAAAATAGTCTACCTATAATACTAATAAGCGAAGGTAAGCCTGTAAAAGAAAACCTTGAGCTAGCACAAATAGATGCAAATTTTATATTAAACAATATCAAAAAGCTTCATTTAAATCTAAACGACATTGTTTATGCTGTTATAAATAACAAAGGCTGTATGTATATTCAGCCTAAATCTGGTAGTTACAAAGTTGTAGAAACCAACTACAATGGAGATGGAAAATGGTAAAACGAACAATTATAGCTTTAGTTTTGTTTATATCTTTGATAGGTATAGGAACTTACGAAATGATAGCCGTAAACAAAATAATTACTAGACTAGACAACAAAACAGCAGAATTGCAAACTTTAGTAAAAGAAAATGAAAACAATTTAACAGTAGTTACTGATAGTATAGACAATTTAAAAGGCTACTGGGACAAACACGAATATGGTTTATATTTAATGTTTAACCACAAAGACCTAAGCACTGTAACTGATAGTTTGTCAAAATTGAAAAGTTATGTATCTAGCAACGACTATGATGATGCTATTACCGAAGTAAACCTTCTTAAAGAATACACAGAAAAGAATATACCTATAATGGGCTTTAACCTACAGAATATCTTATAAAAAAACCACCTAAATGGTGGTCTTTTTGTTATTTTTGAAATATAACTTGACGATACATTTTGTCATTAATCAAACCTATAGCTGTTTGATAAGCCATATATAATCCTAATACAAAAGTAATAGGCAAAATGTATAATGTCAAAATATTGAATTCTACTATTTGTAGTACAATTTCAACAATAAAGCAAACTAGTACAAGTATAGCACATACAAAATTCATAATTGTAAATGTATTGTATTTACGGTCAGCATTTACTTCAATAGCTCCTGTAATTGTATGTGAACCTCTTTCCATAATCTCTATAGCTGCTCTTCTAGATTTTTTGTACTCATTAAATGATACAAAAAACCAAAATACAGATATTGCCATACCAAAAGCAGAAAACAAATAAGTATTGTAATCTGTAACCTTATTAACAAGACCTGCAATAATCATAGCTAGTGCTGCAGCAAAACCTATACCCATCAAAAATAAAAATGTAAATGAAATTTTTATTTTTGCATTAATTAAATTTAATGAATTTTTCTCTACGACAACATCTGTTACAAACATATCTGTCATCTCCTCTAAACCACATATTTCTAATTATATACTATATTATAGCACACAATTTATTTTTTTAGATAGGGTTTTAAGTACTTTCCTGTAATACTTTTGTTATTTTTACAAATTTCTTCCGGAGTACCACTAGCTACTACCTGTCCACCCTCATCGCCACCTTCTGGACCTAAATCAACTATATAATCAGCAATTTTAATCACATCTAGGTTGTGCTCTATAACCACAATAGTATTGCCATTTGCTACTAGTTTGTTTAATATTTTGATTAGTTTGTCTACATCATACATTGATAGACCAGTAGTTGGCTCATCTAGTATATACAACGACTTACCTGTACTTCTCTTACTTAGTTCGGTAGCAAGTTTCACTCTTTGAGCTTCACCACCACTAAGTTCTGTAGATGGTTGACCTAATTTGATATAACCCAAACCTACATCTACTAATGTTTGTAATTTATTTCTAATTTTAGGTACATTCTCAAAAAACTCTACAGCTTCAGATATAGTCATATTAAGTACATCGGCTATATTTTTCCCTTTATATTTTACCTCTAAAGTTTCTTTGTTGTACCTTTTACCATTACAAACATCACAAGTTACATACACATCTGGCAAGAAGAACATTTCAATCTTCTTGATGCCATCTCCACCACAATTTTCGCATCTACCACCAGATATATTAAAGCTAAATCTGCCTGCACTATAGCCTCTTTCTTTGGCATCTACAGTCTTTGCAAATAGTTCTCTAATATCGTTAAACACATTTGTATAAGTTGCTGGATTACTTCTTGGTGTTCTACCTATAGGGCTTTGGTCAATATTGATTACTTTGTCTAATCTATCTAAGTTTTCGATAAGTTTGTATTTACCCTCTGGCAATCTGCTTCTGTTTAACATATTACTAGCTGCAGGATACAAGATTTCGTTTATCAAACTACTCTTACCACTACCACTAACACCAGTAATAGCTGTAATTACACCTATAGGAATATCTACATCTATATTCTTTAGGTTGTTTTGTTTAGCACCCTTAATCTTAATAAATCCTTTTTCTACAGGTCTTCTAATGCTAGGAGTTTCTATCTTTAGCTCCCCACTCAAATACTTACCTGTAATACTCCTTTCGGACTTAATTAAATCATCTACACTACCACTAGCCACTATTTCGCCACCATGCACTCCGGCATAAGGGCCAACATCGATTATATGGTCAGCAGCACGAATAGTATCTTCGTCATGCTCTACAACAATAACTGTGTTTTCCAAATCCCTTAGATGCTTTAATGTGGACAATAATCTATCATTATCTCTTTGATGCAAACCTATGCTAGGTTCGTCTAATATATATAATACACCGGTTAGTCCACTACCTATTTGTGTAGCTAATCTTATTCTTTGTGCTTCACCACCACTCAAAGTTCCTGCCGACCTACTTAGTGTAAGATAGTTCAATCCTACATTAATCAAGAAATCTAATCTAGCATTGATTTCTTTCAAAATAGGTTGAGCTATTTGTTGTTGAGTTTTGTTTAGCTTCAAACTTTCCATAAACTCTTTAATTTTAGATACAGACAAGTTTGTAAGTTCTATAATATTCAATTTCTTTATTTTAACATTCAAAGCTTCAGGTTTTAGTCTATAGCCATGACAAACATCACACTCAAACTCACTAAAATATTTAGCAATTTCTTTCTTTGAATACTCAGAGTTTGTTTCTCTATACCTTCTCTCAAGATTTGGTACGATGCCCTCAAACTTCATTTTTGACTCTACCCACTCACCCTTAAACTTGTATGTTACATCAAGTTTTTCGCCTTTGGTGCCATATAGAATCATGTCCACCATTTCTTCTGGCAAATCTTTTAGTGGAGTGTCTATTTCTACACCAAATTTTCTAGCAACAGCCTTGAAAAACATATTACCCATACCTAAGTCATATGCCCAACCTGTAGCACTAATAGCACCTTGAATCAAACTTAGATTTTCGTCTTTGATTATCTTGGACCTATCGATTACCTGCATAAACCCCAAACCACTACACTTAGGACAAGCTCCAAACGGTGTATTAAAACTAAATGTTCTAGGAGCAATCTCCTCTATGCTATATCCACATATAGGACAACTATGGTTTATACTATACAATGTTTCTTCGCCATTAGCTTCTACCACTACTACACCATTTGTCAATTTTAAAGCATTTTCCAAACTTTCGGTTAGTCTAGTAGTTACATCAGGTTTTAGAATCATTCTATCTATAACCAAATAAATATCGTGTTTTACATTTTTATCTAAATTAATAGGCTCATCTAATGTGCAATCATTTCCATCAATTTTTGCTCTTAAATAACCTTCCTTTAGATAATCAGCTAGTTCCTTTTGAAAAGTACCCTTTTTTCCTCTAACAACAGGAGCTGTAACAATAACCTTTGTTCCTTCTCCCAAATTAAGAACCTGTTCTACAATATTGTCGATTGTTTGAGTAGTAATAGGCTTATTACAATTAGGACAATATGGTGTACCCAAGTGGGCATATAGTAATCTAAGATAATCATAAATTTCTGTAACAGTACCCACTGTGCTTCTAGGATTATGAGAAGTTGTTTTTTGGTCGATAGATATACTAGGACTTAGACCTTCAATCAGGTCAACATCTGGCTTATGCATTTGTCCCAAAAACATACGAGCATAGCTAGACAAGCTCTCTATATATCTTCTTTGACCTTCAGCAAAAATTGTGTCAAAAGCCAAAGTACTTTTGCCACTACCACTAACACCTGTCAAAACAACTAACTTGCCTCTAGGTATAGTTACATCTATATTTTTTAAATTGTTTTCTCTAGCACCTTTTACAATAATTTCTTTTAGCATAATTAATCCTTCAACAATTTTTTAAGTTCAGCAATTTGATTTCTTAAAACAATAGCTTGTTCAAAGTCTAAGCTCTCACTAGCCATTTTCATAAGCTTAGACAGCCTATTTATCTCATTAGGCACATCTTTAGCCTTGATATTGCCATCTGTAGCCTTTTTAGTGATTTCTAAGGTATTCTTTACAGGTTTGATAATAGTCTTTGGCACAATGCCATTTTCAACATTATATGCATGTTGAATTTGTCTTCTTCTGTTTGTTTCGTCAATAGCAACTTTCATACTTCTAGTAATGTTGTCAGCATACATTATTACTTTAGCCTCAGCATTTCTAGCAGCTCTACCTATGGTTTGAATTAGAGCCCAACTACTTCTTAAGAATCCTTCTTTGTCGGCATCCAAAATAGCTACAAGCTTTACTTCTGGAATATCCAACCCCTCTCTAAGTAGATTAATGCCCACTAGAACATCAAATTCCCTAAGTCTAAGTGAATTTATAATTTCTACACGGTCTAATGTGTCTATATCGCTATGCAAATATCTAACTTTAATTTTTCGCTCACTAAGATAGCTAGTTAAGTTTTCTGCCATTTTCTTAGTAAGTGTAGTTACAAGCACCCTACCATCATTTTCGATAGTTTTAAATATTTCAGTAATCAAATCATCTACTTGACCTTCTATCTTCCTTACACTGATTTCTGGGTCAAGTAGTCCTGTAGGTCGTATAATTTGCTCTGTAACCACATCAGAATGTTCCATTTCATATGGACCAGGAGTAGCAGACACAAATACTACTTGATTTAGTTTACTTTCAAATTCCTCAAAATTAAGAGGTCTATTATCATAAGCAGCAGGTAATCTAAAGCCATAGTTTACTAAATTTGTCTTTCTAGCCAAATCGCCTGCATACATACCTCTAATTTGAGGCACAGTCATATGACTTTCGTCTATAAATATTACAAAATTTTTCTTAAAATAATCAATTAAGGTATATGGTGGTTCGCCTGGTTTTCTACCATCAAAATATCTAGAATAGTTCTCTATACCAGAGCAATAACCTACTTCTTTCATCATTTCAAGATCATAGAACACCCTTTCTTTTATTCTTTGAGCCTCTATAAGTTTACCTTCATCTTCAAATTCTTTTACCCTTTGAAGACAATCAGCTTTGATTTGATCAAAAGCCATCTGTAATTTTTCGCTAGATACAGCATAGTGACTAGCCGGCAAAATAAAAGCATGATTTAACTTAGAAATTTTTCTACCTGAAACCACTTCTATTTCAGATATTGACTCAATCTCATCGTCAAAAAACTCTATCCTAATAGCAACATCAGAGCTAGATGCAGGCACAATATCTATTACTTCACCCTTACTTCTAAATGTACCTCTTTTAAACTCCATTTCATTACGAGTGTATTGTAATGATAGCAATTTCTTTATGATTTGATTACGACCTACAACATCGCCAGGCCTTAAACTTAGACACATACTAGAATAGTTCTCTGGTTCACCCAACCCATATATACAGCTAACAGATGCCACTACTATAACATCGTTTCGCTCAAAAAGTGAGCAAGTTGCAGAATGTCGTAATTTATCTATCTCATCATTGATACTCATATCTTTTTCGATGTATGTATCTGAACTAACTATATATGCTTCTGGTTGATAATAGTCATAGTAGGACACAAAATATTCCACTCTATTGTTAGGAAAAAACTCCCTAAACTCATTGCATAATTGTGCAGCTAGGGTCTTATTGTGAGCAATAACAAGTGCTGGTCTATTAATTTGGTTTATAATATTAGCCATAGTAAAGGTTTTACCACTACCAGTTACACCCAACAATGTTTGAAATTTAACACCATCATTAATTGCTTCTACAATATTTTGAATGGCTTGTGGTTGGTCGCCAGTAGGTTTATACTTGCTAACTAGTTCAAAATTTTCCATATTACCTAATCAATTATTATCATAAAATATACTTATTTATACAAACAAACAAGTCGAACAAATGTTTTTGTTCGACTTATTATAACACAACTATTATTTAAAAACTATCAATAATTTAAAATTTAAAAATTGCTTTTAGAAGCAGTGTAAATGCAAATGAAATACAAGCCAAAACTATAGTTCTAGTAAGTATAAGATATAGGTTTCTTTTTGCATTTTTTCTTTCTCTCTCGTACCCCTCACCTTTGGTTTTTAGCGAAATACAATATACTAGCTTGCCATTTTTATCAGAGTTCACAAGGTCAATATAATTTTCCAAAACCAAAGCATTTAGTAACTGGTCTAATTCATTTGTATTTATATCATATTTAGGCTGCAAAAAATTAAGGATATCGTCTGGCTCAATTAATGAGCTTCGTTTACCCAAACAAGTTGTATACAAATATTGCATTACCTTTTTTTCTTTACCGTTTAACATATCAACCTAAAATTATTTTAATAATAATATAGCTAGCATTGCACCTAAGAATGCCATAACACCACTACTAAGTGAAGTAAATATAAGCAACTTACTAAATCTAGATAAGGTATTAGACTCAAATAGAGATTCCTCTAGAATCATTCTACCCTTTGCACATACAGCAAGACAGTAAGTATTCTCTTCTGCATACTTAATATCTATATAGCCACCAGCTTTCAAAAACTCTAAAGACTGCTCTAATTCTAAATTAGATATTTTTGATTTGTTTGGAAATTTTGACTTGATACTACCTAATTCCAAAACTTTGTAAGAACTATCTTCGCACAAAATATTAAGAACTTTTAATGTCGCAGCATTCTTTTTATTTAGCATAAATCCCCCACAAATATTATTCTCAATTAATTTTACCAAAATAACAAATAAATTGTAAACAAAGTTTAATTAGATTTTTTTGATTAATTATTTTAGACAACAAATTAGTATAAAATATTTATATATCACACACTTTGCATAGTACTATGAGAATAAAAAATAATCGCTAAATATAGCGATTATTTTTTGATTTGTAATTTATTATTGTTTCTTAGCTTTTGGACCTTTCTTAGTAGAAGTTGATCTACCTGTAACTACAAAGTAAACTACTACACCTACTAGAATTAATGAAGATACAACAATTAATACTGTACCAACTACTGGGTTTACCTTTTCTTCTTCTACTTCATCTTCAGCAACTACGATATTCATTGATTTTGTTGTTTTGTTACCAGCTTTATCTTCTGCAACAATTCTCAATTCGTATGTGCCAGATTTTTCGAATTCCCATTTATATGCATTTTCTTTTGTGTCATCGTTCTTGTACAAGTTTGTAACTAATGAACTAGAAGAATCGTACATATTAACTGTAATCTTATAATCAGCTGCATCTTGACCACTTGGTTTAACAATAGAATCTGTGCCTACGATATCGTCTAATGTAACCATATCCAAGTTGAATTCATATGTGTCACCAATCTTAGCTGTAGCTTTGAAGTCTTCTTCTGAGTCAACCCATTCTACAACTGGAGCATCTGTATCACCTACAGCTACAGAAACTTCTTCTTCGCTTGAGTTACCAAATGCATCTGTAGCAATATATTTAATTGTATATACACCTTGAGCTTCAGCTACAAATTTGTAACGAGTAGCATATACACCAGCACTGATTTCAAATTTATTTCCTTGAGCATCTTCTTCAACAGCTTCGCTTTCTACAAGGTTGTTATTTTTGTCGTATACTTTAACTGTTAGTGTAATATCACTTACAGGAGTTTGGTCAAAGTCATTTGTAGGATCGTCTGCATCACGGTGTCCGTCATATAATTCTACAACACCAGGAGCATAAACTGTAACTACATCATCTTCGTTCCATTCTACTTTCTTTAGAATATAATCTTTTTCTAATACGATGGTAGGTTTGATACTATCAGAAGCAGTAATTGTATATTTTTTGCTTTCTGTTAGGTTACCTTCTGTATCCCAACCATAATATTTGATTACATAGTCGCCAGCAACATTTGGAGTAAATCCTACTGTACCCATAGTGTTTAGAGAAGGACCTTCTACTAATTCCCAATAAGTACCAGCTTTACCAGCTACACGGCTTTCAAATGGAATATTTGTTGTAATATCAGTTAATGTTACACCCTTATCTGTAAGTGTTGCGGCAGGAACTTCTACAAACTTACCTACTTCAACAGCTTCAGTAAATGGAGCATAACTACTTAATTGAATTAATGGTTTTTCTGTATCTCTTACTCTTACACCATAAGATTTAGATACGATGTTTCCACCAGCATCTTTAGCTGTATATGTGATTGTATATACACCACTATAGTCAGCTACGAATGTGCCGTTTTTAACAGAGTATTTATTTAGAGTAATGTTGTCTTGAGCATCTCTTTCTACTGTTTTTTCGTATGAAGAGTTCTTAACTGTAACTACCTTGCCATAAGGATCTTTTACAGTAAGAGTAATATTCAAGTTTGTATCTTCAACATCTGTAATTAGATAATCTGGAAGTTTAACAACTTCTTTTTGGTCGAATGCAGGTTTTCCAGCAATCATACCTTTAGCATCGATAGGATCTTTATCGTTTTTAGTAGCTAATGCTGTCATAAATGTATCAGCATTTACAAATGTAGCAGGAGTGCCATCGTTTGTATCGATAATTTGAACTTCTCTTGTGATAATTGCATAATCTTGAGCATAGTCATTGTATGCTACAGCATGGATATATACTTTATCAGCTGTAGTAATACCACTGATTTTACTTAAATCAAGAAGTAATTGACCACTCTTGTTTGTTTCTGTAATTTCATTAACTTTGTCAGCTGCTGTGAAATCTTTAGCTAAAGAGTAATAAACTCTTGTTTCTACTCTAGTATCGTGTTCATCTGTAGCAGATGGTTGATTGATTTTTAGAGTGTCGCTAGCTTTAGCATAGCTAGAAGTAGCTGGGAATGTTAATGTAGGTAATTTATATACACCATCTTTCTTTAAAGTAGCATCGCTAGATAATACTTTAATAGGAGTAGAATCCATATATGTGTTACCATTTTCGTCTTTTACTTCGTAACGGATTGTATATTCACCTTCAGCTGTGAATGTATGTTCTGCCCATTCATTAGGAGCATAAGCTGTTTTTGTGCCGTTAGCTTCTGTCTTTTTGATTTCTGTAATCAAACCAGTTTTTGATCTTACACTTCTTGTAAATGTAAGTTTGCTGAAATCTGAGAAGTTATCAGCAGCATAGATTGCAGGAAGTTTAACAGTAGCTTTAGCTGTACCTGTACCATCACTTTGTAGATATACAACAGATGGGATATTGTATGAAGCATCGCCCATAGCTTTGTTAATCTTTTCTTTCAATTCTGTAGCTGATAGATTTTTATTTTCATCTAGACTAGCATCAAATAATACTACATCACCTGTACCGAATTCACCGTTTTTATCGTTGTCACGGTATACTTTGTCGATAGTTGTAACACCATTAGCAGTTGTCTTTGTATAAGCATTTGAAACAAATACTTCTGGGCTAACATTATCTTTTACATTTTCAATACGGAATGTGTTTGTACCAGTAGATTTACCATATACAGGAATTTCTGCTTTGTATGTTACTTCGTAAGCACCTTTTTCCATTGGAGTAAACTTATAGTCTTTTACTTCATAAGTTTTGCCAGATGCAACATTCTTTACTGTAATAGTAACATAAGCTTCAAGTTCTACACTAGCATTGTTTTTATCAAATACTTTGATTTGTGGCAATGTAGTTTCGTTACCCATAACAGCTGTAGTAGGTTTTGTGCTCTTGTATGAGAAAGACAAAGCCATATCATCTGTAGAAAAATTATTCTTAACAGTGAATTTATCAGTCTTGTAATCTTGAACTGTTCCATTAGCATCTACATAACGATATACGATTTCATATACACCAGCTTGAGTTGGTTTATACTTGAATACTTTGTTTGTAGCATCGTAATCATCAGTCTTAGTTACATCAAACTCTTTCTTTGTAGAAGCATTGTCTAAGTTAGCAACACTTACTTTGATGTGAGAAGCAACTTCTGTAGCAGATAGTTCTTCACCATTTTCTGTAACTGTAGGTAGAGGAATAGATAATTCTGTATTAGTCTTTACAGTAGCAGGAATTACATACTTGCTATTTGTAGGTAAAGAAATAGCATATTCATCACCTTGAACTAAAATTCTAAGATCTTCAGTAGCAGTAGTAATTTGACCAGCTGTTTCTACAGAATATTTTACAGTATAATATCCTTTCAAAGTTGGTGTGAATTGTCTAGAAGCATTTACAGTAACTTCTTTGCCACGAGGATCTAAAACCTTAATTTTTGCACCAGCAAGTGCATTACCAGCAGCATCTTTAGCTTCAGGAAGTGTAATAGCTGTACCTATAGTACCCTCACCTTCAAAGCCACTGATTGAAATTAAGTCACCACTTAATGTAGTCTCTGCATCATAGTCAGCTTTTACACTAAATTGAGCATGTGCACCAAAAGTAGTAGCAGAAACTGAAGCTAAAATAAGTGGAACAATGTATTTACCTTTCATAATGTGGGAATCTCCTTAAAGTAATATAAATATTAAACTAACTAATTTTATCTTTTTTGGTATTAATTGTCAACGAAATATTATAAGAAACAGCCATATATTTTAAAATATTATATATATAAATATATAATCGACAACTTTACTCCCAAAATCTTTGTGCTTTAAATTTAATATAACTCAAATTTTCCAAAATATGTAAAATAATTGTAAATAATTTCCAAAAAAATTATCAAAACCGAACACATTTTTTTGAAACCTGCATAGTATGAAGTATAAAAGCAAAACAACAACCGTACATACCTAAAAATATATTTGTATTGTTAGTTTTGCTGATATAATTTTAGGAGGATTTTATACTATGTTTTTCGGAATGAATAATATGGGTGGTTGCGGCTGCGGCGACAATCACTACGAAAATCACAAACACGGTAACGACAACAACTGCTATTGCTTATTATTAATTATGTTATTATGTGGTTGTGGTGGCAACACAGGCTTCGGTGGTATGGACTGCTGGAACATTATTTTAATTTTGTTAATTTTAAACTGCTGTGGCTGTAACACTTGCAGAAATTAAACCACCTAAAAATCCGTTATTACAAAAAAAGTCGGGATACTCTTCCCGACTTTTTGGTATTATGCAAATATATATAAATGTCCTTAATATAGGATTAATTTGTAGTTTGCATACTATCTAGTAAATTGCAAAATTTTTAGTTTTAATTCATCAATATTGATGCCATCTTCTGCTGAGATATATACAGTATTTCTTTCCTTCATACCAGGAACCTCTACAAAGCCTGGTAGCAAGTCAATCTTGTTAAATACCCAAAGTACAGGAGCTTTTGCACCTATCTTTTTAAGCACTTCTTCTACAATTTTCATTTGTTTTTTGTAGTTAGGATCAGACAAATCTACTACATGCAATAGTAAGTCTGCATACTTGGCTTCGTCTAATGTAGAACTAAATGCATCTATAAATTCGTGTGGTAATTTATTAATAAATCCTACAGTATCTACAAGCAAAATTTCTTGATTGTAGTCCAACCAAAGGTTTCTTGTAGTAGTATCTAGTGTAGCAAACAGTTCATCTTTAGCATACAACTTTTCTCTAGTAAGCAAATTCATAAGTGTACTCTTACCACTATTTGTATAACCTACGATAGCTACAGTTTTCTTCTTAGAATATTTACGACCTTGACGGTTGATTTCTCTATGTTTTTTTACTGTACGAAGTTGTTTATCTAGCTTTTGAATCTTTTCTAGAATAACTCTTTTGTTTAATTCTAACTTACTTTCACCAGGGCCTCTCATACCCACACCAGAACCAAATCTACCATCTGTACCCATCATACCAGCAAGTCTTGGTAATGAGTTCTTTAGTTGTGCTAATTCTACTTGCAATTTTCCTTCGCTAGTAGTAGCACGAGTAGCAAATATATCTAGTATAAGCATACTTCTATCGATAACTTTTACACCCAAAGCAAGTTCTAGGTTGTTAATCTTGCTACCATTTAGAGGATTATCAAAAATAACCATATCTGCACCATCTAATTTTACAGCTCTAGCTATTTCATCTAGTTTACCCTCACCTATCACATACTTAGGATCTGGCTTTGGTCTCTTTTGCCAAATTTTGTTTACAACCAAAATTCCTGCAGTAGTAGCCAAACCTTCTAGCTCTTTAAGGTCTGTAACAATGTCATCATCTTTCTCAATTTCAGCCATAACCAAAATTGCTCTTTGTTGTCTTTTGAAATTGTTATACAACTCTACAGTTTTTAGTTTTTGTTTATGATTTTGAACAGTATCAATCTTGTCTAGTAGACCATACTTATTGATGTACATTACATTTGGTACATATACGATATTCATATCTTTACTATTAGGATAGCCAACATGTGCTCCTACCATACCTGTAACAGATACACCTATAGCACACACACAGTCTAATCTATAATTTGTCAAAGCTACTTTGTCTAGTGTAGTAAGATTGCTATCACCCTTTGGTACAGTATGTACTAGCCTAAGCCCCTCACCACAGTTAGGGTTCTCTTTTAGAGAAGTTAAGTCTGTCTTGTCCTTTTCTGATACAAAAACATCTTTTACTATACCTTTACGATTGATAAGCACATCTACTTGCAAACCTGTCTTTTCTGTAATAGAAACCATTAGCTTAAGTAGTTCCATATCAATAAAATCATATTTTGAACAAACAACATCGATATAATCAGTTAGCTGTTTCTTATAATCCCTATTTAGTCTTAAATCAATTTTCATTTAAATCCGTGCTCCTAATTAAACAAACAACGGCATTCTTTTGCTAACCTCCAAAACATACTCGTTGATTTGTTCTTCTGTTAAAGTAATCAAAGCACTATCATATTGTTTGATAGTCTTTAAATTCTTTGCAATTTCATTTATTCTGCAACCTACTACCAAACTATTGATAGGTTGAGGTTCTCTTACTCTAGTCATATGAAAAAAGTAATTTAGGTTTTCATTAAAATAATTTTCAAGTTCTACACAGAAAGAATCAAAATTTTCTAAAACAGAAAACTCGTATTCATTATCAAACATATACTTATAAGCATAGATACCGATATTTTCTTCTGTGATTACTAGTGCAGAATTTTCTAAAGCAAAATCATAAGCTTTTTCTACCTTACCTTGACTAACTAGTGCCAAAATGTACTTGTTCTTTAGGTAGTTGTCTTCACTATACAAAGAACTCTTAACTAGATTTGAAACATTTTTTGTAGCATTGTTTGCATCAATAGTAGATACATACAAAGCATAGTTATCATCAGCATAAAACTTTTCAAAGAAAGTTTCTACTTTTTCATGATTTTCAGTTTTGATACTTAAATTTAATAGAGAATACAATGTGTTGTAGTCTTCGTCATCTTCGTAAGCCCTTTCCATATATGTAACAGCCAACTTGTTTGCACCCATACTATAAAACCATTTACTTAGCTTAAGTGGGAAAGCAAAATGAAAAACAAAAAAGACAGCAATAAGTAAACTTAACATTGCTAAAAATGTAAAAAATATTGGCTTTACAATATTGTTTTTTACACCCATTGTTTTCTCCTTACTTTTATACAATTTAAGTATATCAAATTATGAAAAAAAAATAAAGAGTTTATGTAAAATTTTATCAAAAAAATATCATCAAAAAAGCACAATTTTTTACAATATAAAAACATCAAAAAAGCTATGAAATCTCACAGCTTTTCAAGGTTTTTCTAAATTGTTTTTTTAGCCATAATTTCACTTGAATTTGGATCTATAATTACAGCATAATTTTGTCCCTTTCTAGACACAAAATTTATATACCAGTAGTGAGAATTATCCACATCTTCATCATTAAGAATTTTTATATAACATTCTCCCAAAAAGATGTCGTTTTCTACCATAACACCTATTTCTTCTCTCATCTCGTTTACTGCCAGCCTTAATGCCTCCCTATAATCCATCGACCAGTCCAAATTTACCGAAGATAACTCAACACTATCAACAAACTCCCCTGCAATAATTTTAGCTACTATCACATCAGTAGAATTTACAAATCTAAGAATATCGCACACATAAGTATCATTGTACGGATTGTGTTCTAATACACCATCATACCTTACTGTACCTATAGATATTACATAGTTCACCACATCACCAAGAACTATATCTTCGTCAATATCAAAAGTAAGCACTCCAAATTCTATAGGCTCAGTGCAATATCCATTTACAACATAGTCCTTTTCTCTATAACCACTTATAAACGATACTTGCATATCTTGAGTCTCACCTTCCCATAGAGCAACCCTCACTTCTGCAATATTGTTTAGGACCATATCATACAACCTATTACTACCACAACCACCAAGCAAAAACACAAATATAAAACTCAACAAAACAAACTTTCTTTTCATACCACATAGATATTCTAGTATATCTAAAAATATTCTAATAAAAATAAAAAACAGCACTTTTAAAGTGCTATTTTTATTTATACATTTCATCTAGGTCTTTTACTCTTTGAATGTGTCTGTCACCCTCAAACTCAGTCTTGAAGAATGCCTTTAAAATTCTAGCCATTTTAAATTTACACATTTTAGGATAACCTTTGTATCCACCACTCAAAACTAAAACATTAGCATTGTTGTGTCTTCTGCTAAAATGAGCTGTATCTGGCATACTACATAGTACAGCTCTCACACCTTTGCAGCGATTAGCAGCTATACATGCACCAACACCTGTACCACACATATATACACCCATATTGCCTTCTTTTTTAACTTCCTCATTAGCAAGTTTTACATAGTCAACATAAGAGTCAGTTTTTACATATTCGTCAGCTCCAACAGATACATATTCGTATCCATTTTTTGTAAGCCATTCCTTTACAAACTTCATTTTTTCTACACCGTTGTGGTCACAAGCCAAATAAATCATTTCAAGTCTCCTTTCACAATCAATTCTACAATTTCATCACATATAAAATCCAAAATTTTGGCACACTTTATGTATACCGGCAAATCCAAACCATACGGATCTGGAATATCTATACCACTGCTAAAATCACTAAGAGCAATACATCTAGCTACATTCTTTACATATTCTGCATGGTTTTTAGTAATAGGTATCAAAATTGTTTCAGCATTCACCATTGTTTTCTTTAGTTGTTTTGCCTTCTTTGACTTGCAACTAATACCCATTTCTTTTAATGCTCGTATAGTATTTGAGCTAGTACTCATAGTTGTATCTGCCATTATACCAGCACTACTTACCTGAACATCAGTAATATTTTTTTGCTTTAATTTATGTTTCAAAATAGCCTCAGCCATAGGACTACGACAGGTGTTGCCAGTACATACAAAAATTATTTTTAACATATTTACTCCAAATTCAACTTCATTATACCACAAATAATCAATTTGAAAAATTAATTTAATATGATATAATAAATTAGCTATGGAAACACAAGAAAAAATGTATGAAATATTTTACAATAATCAATCTTATGCCGAATTTATAACTACTAAGCATTTCAAAAAAGCTGTTACTAACGAACAAACACTAAAGACTATGCTAAAAAACAACATTTATGCAAAATACTTAAGAAGCATAAACAAAAGTCTAGATAGAAAAGAGATTATTAGTGAATTAGATAAATTCGAAGATAAGTTTTGGCTAAAAAAAGAACCACTAAATTTGGTTTTATTTTTGAAACATTGTCAAACTAATGACACAAAACCAGAATCTGTATACTATTTCTTTACACAGAAAAAACTTGCCGATTCACTATACACATATCTGTCTACCCTACTAACCAAAACCAAAGTAAAAGAAAAGATAATTGCAGAGATTGCAAACCTTACAGATGTTGATTTTGTAGAATCATTGAAAGATATAATTAAACACAAATTGATATAAAAAAAGATGTTGGTAAACCCAACATCTTTTTTGTTACTTATCAAGTTTTAAACTATATTTAAGTTCTTTTATTTTCTTGTTTAAGCCATTCTTAGTAGAAGTTTCGCAAGGAACTGCTTTTAAATAATCAACAGCATCTACTTTGTACTTATCGTACTCAGACAACACTTCCATCACATCAACTTTGTTTGTAGTTACAAAACCGCCCTTTAGTGCTCCTTGGTCAGTAAAATCTAATACCACTGCACAAGTATCATCAAACACTACAAAGTCTTGCTCTCCCTTAGTTTTGGTAGCATATACTTTGTGTCCTATTTGGTTGTACACAAATACTCTAAGTGCTTCAAATTTTAGATATGTAGATACAGGCTCAGCTACATAATAGATATGTTCACAATTTTTATCACCTTCTAGTAGGACATTGTCTAGATAAAAATCAGCTAACATTTGCTCTACTTCCTTTAGATTAAGTACAGCATATTCATTATATATCTCATCATAATTACCAGAATAATCTTGTAAGGTTCTAAATACTTTTACAGACTTACAATTTTCAAATTCGTCATACAAACAAGAGTATAATTCGTCTCTGTTCAAATATTCTGCATACATTAATTTGCTAACCATATATATCTCCTTAAAAACAATATAAGTGTATCATACATTACAAATTTAAACTATCAATTTTACACAAAAAAAGCAAACCGATTTGGTTTGCTTTTTGTATATACGAATTTGTATACAACAAAATTATCTCTTGCTGTATTGTGGAGCTTTTCTAGCTTTCTTAAGACCAGGTTTTTTACGCTCTTTAACTCTTGAATCACGAGTTAAGAAACCAGCTTTCTTAATTTCATCTTTTAAGCTTTCGTCAGCTTTAACTAAAGCACGAGCGATAGCTTGACGGATAGCACCAGCTTGACCACTTAGTCCACCACCATGAACATTTACTAAAATGTCATATTTACCAACAGTGTTTGTTAGTTCTAGTGGTTGGTTAACGATTAATTTAAGTGTGCCTAGACCGAAGAATTCTTCGATATCTTTTTTGTTGATTGTAATTAAACCTTTACCGTTAGGAATTAATCTAACTCTAGCAATAGATTGTTTACGACGACCTGTAGCACCAAATTCAACTGTTTTAGCTGCAGGAACTGATTTTTTTGCTGCCATTATTTAACTCCTCCTACTAATTTGTATGGTTTTGGTTGTTGAGCACTATGTGGGTGTTCAGCACCTTTGTAAACTTTTAGTTTTCTAAACATTTCTCTACCTAGAGTATTTTTAGGAAGCATACCTTTAACTGCTTTTTCTAAAACAAAATCACTCTTTGTAGCCATAAGGTCTTTGTAAGCTGTTTGCTTTAAACCACCAGGGTGACCTGAATGACGATAGTAGAATTTGTCGTTTAATTTATTACCTGTCAAAATCATTTTGTCTGTGTTGATTACTACTACATAATCACCTGCATCGCAATGAGGGGTAAATGTAGGTTTGTGTTTGCCACGAAGAATTGCAGCAACTTGGCTAGCTACTCTACCTAAAGGCATATCAGCAGCATCTACTAATAACCACTCACTCTTTACAGTTTGTGCATTTAACATAACTGTTTTCATTATATATATTCTCCTAATAAAAAATCAAAATTAATTAATTTAATTTTTGCCTTTAGTTTGTGGGGCTAGTACAAAAAAAAGTGCAACCCTTAAATATTGCAAGTAAATTATAAATAATATACAGCAATTTGTCAAGATTATTTAGCACTTTTTTTAGCATTATTTTAATAATTTTTTATTATACATCAATGTTATTTTTTCTTCTAAAATCAGCACGACCTCTTTGTGTGTGATCTAGAATAATTTTTCTAATTCTTAGGCTTTGTGGAGTAACTTCCAAAAGCTCATCATCGTTCAAAAATTCTAAACTTTCTTCTAATGTCAAAGCTTTTACTGGCTCTAATCTTAGAGCATCATCACTAGCACAACTTCTCATATTAGATAGTTGTTTTCTCTTACATACATTTACTACAATGTCGTCGCCCTTAGGGTTCATACCTACTACCATACCTTGGTATACTTTAGCTCCAGGAGTAATTAGTAGCCTACCTCTTTCTTGAGAATTGTACAAACCATATTGAACGGCTTCACCTGTTTCATAAGCAACTAGAGCCCCACAATTTCTTCTGTCAATATGTCCCTTAAATGGTGCATATTCTTCAAAGATTGAGCTCATTACACCTTCACCTCTAGTATCGGTCAAGAATTGACTCTTGTAACCAAATAACCCTCTAGAAGGTATCAAAAACTCTAATCTAGTACGATTGCCCACATTAGTCAAAGAAACTAGTTCGCCTTTTCTTTCACCCATAGCTACCATAATGTTTCCCACACTATCTTCAGGAACATCTATTACTAGTCTATCGATAGGTTCACACTTTACACCATCGATTTCTTTAATCAAAACTTTAGGCATACTTACCTGAAATTCGTAGCCATCTCTTCTCATATTCTCTACCAAAATAGAAATGTGCATTTCGCCTCTACCTAACACTCTAAAGCTATCTGCACTATCGGTATCAAATACTTTCAAACTTAAGTCTTTTACACTTTCTTTAATTAGTCTATCTCTAAGGTGACGGCTAGTACAATACTTACCTTCTTTACCTGCAAATGGACTATTGTTTACTGAGAATGTCATCTCTACACTAGGTTCACTTATTTTTACAAAAGGAATTGCCTCTACTTGTGCTTTGTCACATACAGTATCTCCTATTGTTACCTCTGTACTACCAGCCAAACAAACTATATCTCCAGCTGATGCCATTTCAGTAGGAACTTGCTTCAATCCTTCAAAAACAAATATATTGCTAATCTTAAAGCTAGAACTTACTGATTCATCGTGGTAGTTTGTAACAGCAACTGTTTGACCTACTTTTAATGTCCCCCTCTCAACCTTTCCTACAGCTAGTTTACCCAAATAATCATTTTGTTCTGTAGAGCTCACTAGCATTTGGAATGGAGACTCTGTATCAGCATTTGGAGCTGGAATGTAATCAATTATTTTTTGTAGTAAAGGCTGCATATTTGTGCCTTCTACACCAAAATCTAGTGTAGCAACACCATTACGAGCAGAAGCATATACAAACGGACTATTTAGTTGTTCTTCTGTAGCATCTAGCTCTAAGAATAATTCTAATACTTCATCTACAACTTCTTTTACTCTTTGGTCTTTCTTATCAATCTTATTGATTACTACTATTACTTTGTGGTTTAGCTCCAAAGCTTTCTTTAGTACAAATCTGGTTTGGGGCATAGGGCCTTCAAAACTGTCTACTACTAGTAGTACACCGTCTACCATTTTAAGTACTCTCTCTACCTCTCCACCGAAATCAGCATGGCCTGGAGTATCTACTACATTTACCTTTACACCATTGTACATAAGTGCAGCATTTTTACTAAGGATAGTGATACCTCTTTCTCTTTCTAGATCATTTCTATCCATTACTCTATCTGCTACTTGTTGATTTTCTCTAAACACACCACCTTGTTTAAGTAGTTCATTTACCAAACTTGTTTTACCGTGGTCTACATGGGCAATAATTGCCACATTTCTAATATCCATATTTCTCCTAATAAGTATGATTAAATTAAGGTTAAAAATTGCATCAATTTAATAATCTTACATACCTACATTTTTCTTAAAACGAAAACAATTATAGCACTATGTTACAAAAAAATAAAGTACCTAAACAAAAAAACTTTCAGTAATTAATTATATATAATTAAAAACCAAAAGTTTTTCAAATTAACTCCACAATGCAGGAACCAAATCTTCACTATACATTCTAGTCAATTTCAAATCCATATTGTACTTTGCCCTTATAGGAGCGGCAGGATTTTGCTTAGATACAACATAAGAAATCGTCTTTGTTTCTAGTGCATCAAAAATAATAACATCTGTCTCTTCTTGCTCAACACCATTTATCATAAAAACAACTTTACCATTTCTACCCGGACCCGAATTGTTTATCTCTAATTTTGTCTTAAAATAGGCTTGATTTTCGATTGTAAACTCTATAGTTATAGCATCAGTATCGGTCTTAAATAGCAAGTTTTTATTTTGGAAAAAGTGTGTTTTTTCATCACCCTTCTTTGTATTTTCAAATACAAAATATGAGTACGGCATACCATTATCAGCATTCTTGATATTTATAGCCACAGTACCTAGGCAGTCAGTAGCAGAAATGTTTATTTTTGAATTAATATTAGCAGTGTTTACTATAATCACCCAAAAAATAGCTATTATTGACAACAACAATAACACCATAGATGATATTAAAACTATTTTTTTCCATTTTTTTAGTCTCATACGATTTTATTTTAATACATTTTTAGTATTTATCAAAATATTTTTTGTTATTATAACAAACTTTAAAAATACACCCAAATTACATCTTTGTCTACTACCCTTAATTTCCCAACAATGTAATTCTAGATAAAAAACAAAAAACATGCAAATTGCATGTTTTCTGTTTATATATTAACCAGCATAATTTTGGTTGTATAGTAGTATTCTACCAAGTGGTGTTCCTGAAGGAACTCCTAACATTGTTGCAGCATCCCCTATAATTAGAACATCCATTTCAATGAATTGATGTATAGTATCTTTACCAGTAATATCATTTAGATTTACTTTACCATTCATATCAGCATTAACATAATTAACATCTGTAGGATTTACTACAGGGCTTGACATATTACTAAAGTCATTAAACAATAATGATATAAAGATCAACTTGCCGTCTTTAGCTATATTGTCAACAACAGCAGGATCATAAGAAGCCAAGTTTCCTAGAAGTAGTGGTGGTACAAGTCCGCCATAGTAGTTACTTAAATATGTTGTTGAACCATCATTTGTATTGTTAGCAATAGTATAGCCTTCAAAATTAACTGTTTGATCTTTATCAAATGTAGCACCAGCTTTTTTGCATTCATCACCAGTAATTTCAATACCAAATGCACCGCACAAACCATAAGTCATATTTTTGAATGTAATATTTAAGTTTGCAACACTCTCTAGTCCATTACTAAAAATGTCATTTACTTCGATATTTTCAAATTTACTATTTATAGTATGATGAATTCTAATACCTACATCTGTTTTTTCTACTTTTACATTTTTGATAGTAGCATAAGTAATAGCATTATTGTCGTTATCACCTAAAACTAAACCATATCTAATTATACCTATAGGTTTTTCTGCATTGTGTTCAGCATGGTCAATAGCACCATTACCCTTGAATACCAAATCACTAATATTTACTGTAACAGTTGTACCAACTACTGGAACAATTTTCATAATTGCAGGTTGTCTATCATAAAGGCTAAGACGATTCATTTCTTCAATAGTATGATTTGCTAAACCGCTCATATCAATAGTGTGATTGTTACCTAGAATGGTTACACTTTTGTTTGTATTAATTGAAGCAGCACCTTGTTGAATTTGTGTCAAAACCTCATCGCTTTTAGCTTGTTTTGCAATAGCAGGTACAATGTTGTAATTATCAGCAGCATTTAGTGCTACGATATTGATAATTTCGCCATTGTATGTTTGACCTTCCAACAATGCTTCTAATTCTTCAAAAGTTTCTACATTGATACCATTGTTTACATTAAATGTATAAGAAACAGAAGATGTCTCTTGATTACTACCAGAATTTGAAGTTACAGTAACTTTGATTTCACCAGTAGTATTGAATGTGATTTCTTTTTCAGTTTTATCATATGTAGCAATATTTGTAGCAGTAGGATCGCCTACTTTTTCGAATTTAACTACATAATCTTGGCACACTTTAGAGCCAACTACTTCTACCTCAAATGGTAGAGCATCTACTTTAGAATAGTTATATTTATAACCTATTCTCTTTGTTTCAAAAAGTTCTGGAAGTTTAATAGTTTCTGGAGGCACAATTACATTTACAGTAGCAGTTTCACTGATATCTGTACCACGAACTGTAGCTGTAATTTTGGCTGTACCATGACCTAAAATACCTATTGAACATACATATCCATTTGGAGTAATTTCAATTAAATCAGAACCTTGAGTGATTTCAAAATCGATTTGTTTATCATTAACTTCTTGACCCATACCATTGTACAATTCTACTTCTAGAACTTGGTTTTGAGAATTGTTTTTGCTGTCCAAACTAATTGTTTCATTTGAGAAGTTTAAGAACAATTGTTCTTGACTTGTAGCTTCTACAGTTACAGAAATCTCGTTACTTTCTACACCATTACCTGTAGCTTTTACTTTGATTACAGCACCTGTAGTAGCATTTTCTTTAACCATTAATTTATTACCAACAACTTCACATAAATTTGCATTTTGGGTAACAACCCAGTCATAACTATCTGTAGTATTTGCAGGAGTAACTGCTGCAGAAAGAGTAACATAACCACCCTTTACAACACTTGCTTTATCTGCAGAAATAGCAATACCAGTTAGTTCTACTCTAGTAGTAGTAACTGTAATAGTAATTTCGTTACTATATAGTGTATTTCCTTTAGCTGCTTTAACTACGATTGCTGCTCCAGCAGGAGCTGTTTCTTTTACTGTAAGTCTATCAGCAACGATTGTGCAATATTCACTACCACTAACTACAATCCATTCATATGTATCTGTAGTATTAGCAGGAGTAACTGTTGCACTTAAAGTAGTGTAATCGCCTTTCAAAACTTCAGTCTTTGAAGATGTAATTTGAATTGCTGTCATAGGCACTTGAGTAGCAACAACTCTAAATGAAAGTATATTACTAGATACAGAACCATTAGTAGCTTTTACTTTGATTGTAGCATCACTAGTAGCTTCGTCTTTAACCATAAGTTTGTTGCCTACGATTTCGCAATTAGCTTCGCCTTCTACAATAGTCCATTCGTAACTATCTGTAGTATCGGCAGGAGTAACTATAGCAGACAAATCAACATATCCACCTTTAACAATATCAGTCTTTTTAGCAGATATTTGAATTTGAGTAATAGGAACTCTTGAAACAACAATTTCCACTTCGTTTGATTTTACCTTATCCAAGGTACTAACAACTTTAATCTTTTCACCAGGAGTAGCATCTTCTTTGATGGTCAACAAACCAGTATTTGTAATTGTGCCATAAGTAGAACCTGAAACGATTTCATAAGTTACAGTTTTTTCTTTGTCTTCTTCATTTGAAGATTTAATTTCGGTCAAAAACTGAATTGTTTCGCCTCTTTTAGCAGTCAATATGCCATCCTGAGTAGATAGCACAAGTTCCACATTGTTTCCACAAGCTGTCAAACAGATTGACACAAGTGCAAGACATAAAACTAGTGCTAAATTCTTTAGTTTCCTCATATTTTCTCCTTTTATATATTATTTTGCCAAATAAATTTAATTTCGGCTTGATAAGTTGGATTATTCTTATCTCCAACATAGGCAACAACATATACAGTCTTGTTAGCTGTCTTAAATGTAATTACACCAGTGGACTCGTCAACAGTTGCATAGTTGTCACCAGATTTGATTACAAACTTTACAGTTTGCAAAGAACTAATAACTTCTGGGTCGAAAGTTAAATAGTTCTTTAGTATAATTACTTGCTCAGAAGTGAAGCAAATAGAACTATTACCTATAGGTTTAATAGTAAACTCCAAAGGTAATTTTTTACTTGCACTAACCACAACCAAGCAAGTATCGGTGTAGCTACCATCTACAGTAGTTACTGTAATTGTAGCCTCACCTTCCTTCAATGCTTTCAATTTACCATTAGCATCTACACTAACAATCGTAGCATCACTACTAGTCCATGTTACATTTTTGTTTAGTGCAGTGTCCGGAATAATTTCGGCATACAAAGTTTGAATTTCACCAACTGCCAAATTAATTTCTTTGTTAGACAAAGTAACACCTGTTACATTATCTTTAGTTACTTTGATTAGAATACTAGCAGTTTTGCCACCATCTTCTGTTTTAACCACAACAGATGTAGTACCATAACTAACACCTGTTATTTTACCATTTTCGTCTATAGTACAAAATTTCTCATTTTGCGAAGTATATGTAACTTTTTTATTTGTAGCAAGTTCGGGATATACTTTAATTTTAGTTTGAAATGTATCCCCTATATCAAGTTTAATTATTTGGTTCTTTTCCAAATTGTTTTCAAACTCATCTACAAAGAAAATACTCTCTACATACACAAAGTTGTATGTAGCGAAAATTCTACCTGCAAACGAAATAGTTATCATCAGGAATATTGGCAATATTAATAAAATTAAAACAATAGTTTTTTTCATAAGTTCCTAATATATTTTAAACTTCAATTTTGTCATAAGACATATTAATTCTCAATATCAAAATATACACTCTGTGTATACAGAATACAAGACTCAACAAAATTATTATTATCCATGGCAATAGTACATTTTCGCTAAATGCCATCATAATTATAATAATTCCTAATAAAGCAGCAATAATCATACCTATAATCATGCTTTTAGCTGTAGTTCCACCCATTTTTGACATTTCTTCGCTAGAATACCAGTCTAGCACTGGATTTTTGATATCCATATCTATACTCAAAGCAATATGTCCTACACTTGCTAACATTATAGCTATAGTACCCATAATTACTTGCCAACTTGTCAAGTAGAACATAGACACAATCATAGTTACAAACAAAGCACTAAATGTAAAACAGATGTTAAACACCATTTTTGCTGCAATAAATTTAAAATAATTCATTGGAGAAATTTTGGATATATAGAAATTTCCACCTTCTCTTGATATTGCTGTAGCTGATATGATGTTTGATAGCATAGCAAAAATTGCCACAATCAACACATGCGAACCAGCAATCATCACCTCACCTGCCTGACTAACAGCCAACGAAAGCATTAGCTTATCATAGCTAAATACTATAAAAGGCATTAGTAGTGTAAACAAAAAGTATTGAAATACAGCACTAGGTGATCTAAATAAACACAATAGTTCTTTCACCAACAAACTATGGAAACCAGTTCTTTTTTTGAAACTCTGTTCTTTTACAAGAGGTTTGATACTATTTTCAAGATTTGACATAGCTGTTTTGAAATAAAATGGTTTTATTATTACCAAAGCCAGTACCAAAATAGAAAAGCAAATTGATACAAATATAGCTATCCAGTACCATTTAGCATAACTAAACATAGCCATAGCTAATTGATAAAATAGTATAAAATCCTTACCTATCTCTAATATTTTTAAATTTATATTTCTTACAGTCTCAATTTGTTTACTAACTATAGCAAAAGTAGATGTCATATTACCTATAATCATCAAATATAAACTTACTGCTGTAGCAACTAATACCAAAATTGAAATTATACTCAATGTAGTATGTGATTTTAGATACTTGATAATAGCCATCAATGGTACACTAATTAATGATGCCAAAGCAATAGGCAATATAGGAAAAACTATCATTAAAATCAATATCGAAACATAATAAACATTTGCCAAACCACCTACTACACCCAGTGCTATAAATATAGGTAAAGCAATCATAGAATTGACTATCATTTCTTGCAAATAAATAACCAAAATTTTGGAAACAAACAGTTGATTTGGAGTGGCTGGTAAAACCATCAACAATTCATTTTCCTTGCTAAAATATAGGTTCGTTAATATATTACCTATTGCAAAAAACAAGGATATTAATTGTGTAATTAATAGAACAATACCTATTAACTCAGCATTTATCTTAAATCCTAACAAAAAAATACAAAAAAACACTATTCCAAATACTATGGTAATTGCAAATATTAATATCAAATACTTCACTATTTGCAAAATCATCTTCTTTAGATTTGAAGTTTTTAAAATATCATATCTATTGTCGATTTGAAGTTTAAACAGTTTTAGTACTGTCTGCATTTTAACTCCTTTATATACTAATCTTCATCATATATTACTTTCATAAATAATTGTTCTAAAGATTCGTTATTCTTTTTCATTTTCTTTAGGTCGTATATCCCTTGAATTTCACCTTTTTTAATGATACAGCATCTGTCACATAAATTTTCTACAACATCTAAAATGTGTGAGCTAAAAAATACTGTATTACCCTCATTAGCATGATTTTTCATAGCCAGTTTTAATTGATATGCACTTTGAGGATCCAAACCTGTTAGTGGTTCATCTAATACCCACAATTTTGGATTGTGCACTAGTGCAGCGATTACAGAAATCTTTTGTTTCATACCATGTGAATAGCTTTTGATTTGTTGGTCAAAAGCATTTTCTAACTTAAATATTTTAAGGTATTTATTACATCTTTCTTCCATATCAGCAACACTTACATTGTACAAGTTTGCCATATGATTTACATATTCTCTACCAGTCAATCTTTCAAAAACAGCATGATTGTCTGGAACATATCCTACCTGCATCTTTGCTCGCAAAGGATTGTGCTTTATAGATACATCATTTATAAATATATCACCATCTTCAAAAGGTAATATTCCCACCAAACTCTTAATTGTAGTACTCTTACCTGCACCATTTGGGCCTAAGAAACCAAACACCTCGCCAGGCTTTAGTTTTAAAGATAAATTATCGACAGCTTTGATTGGTGATGTACCATATCGCTTAGACAAGTTTTTTATTTCTAACATAACAATCTCCTAATCAACAAACTCTGTTGGAGCTTTGGATTTTTTCTTAGTAATTTTTTCAAATAATTCTATTCTTGATTTTCTCAATGCCAAATGATCATCAATTACTTTATACATCATTTGTGTAAACAAATAGAATAGACAAACTATACCAATAAATCCTAAATAAATAATAAGCTGGAACACGGGATACAATACAAATCTGCCTAAATGTAATACAAACTTACTACTAAATGACAAGAATGGGAAATAATCAAAAGCCTTATCTAAATCAAATATATAGAAATAGTTTACTTTAAATCCTGTTTCTACAGCGAAACCATTTAATATAGTACCTGAAATCAAACAGAACAAGAAATAACAAGAAAATCCAAACCACATATGTTTTAGAGAATTAACCTTTATTCTAGGGAAAATTCGTAACAACATACATACTGCTGGAACAATAAGCACTAATGAGTGTTCATAAATAAAGTGCACATTCCAAAAACCAAACAATCCACCACTAATATCTGGTGCTACCATAGCAATCAGTGCTCCCACAATGTTTACCAAAAATGCAAAGTTAAACATTTTAGTTAATTTAAATGGTACACAAATCATAAAGAAATAAGCACCTAAGTTACACAACTGTATAGGTAGTCTAGGAATAGAAAATCCCATCAAATACAAAGAGTTGTAGTGGAAAAACAATGCCAAACACAAAAAGATGCACACTTGATATCGTGCATTGTAGTCCTTAAATCTAAAGTAAATATAAATCAAAGCTACAATCAAGAATGTAATCAACAACCACACTATATGCCCCATCGAAAATGCCTTTGCCACTATGCTAGAATATCCAAATAATGATTGAGGAAGATATACAGGAATTAGCAGCAAAAATATAAGTGGTGTTGCAATCAAAAAGTTTTTCCACTCAGTCCAACTTTTTACATTAAAGCAGTGCTTTGATTTAATACCCATAATAACAGGCAACGAATTAGCTAGTACTAATTCAAACATAAAGTAAGCATATCTAAACCATTCTACAAAGTGTAGTCCTCTACCTGTAGAGTCTAGGAAATAAACCATATAATCATTTAGAAATATGGTTGAAAGCATAGAAAAAGGAAGACATATATACAATGCCACATTTCTAAACAATCTGTTATCAAAAAATATACACATAGGCAAAACACAATAGCTTAGATTATATCCCCATCTAAGTATGCTTTGCAATACATCAACCTTGTCGTAAAAAACACCAGAATAAAAAGATCCATTTATTACCCAAATGAATCCATCTGACAGCATAAATCTAAAAAATCCTACAGCACAGAAAAGCACTGTAAAAATTTTAAGCCATAAGAACGACTTTTTATTGTCTGTTTTTCTAGTAAACACACAAAACATCAAGACAAACAATGTCGATGCTAGAAATACTATTCCTTGATACACTCTTATTTCCCCTAAAAAATATAGCATTTTGAGTATACCCCCCCCCGGCACTAATTGTCAATTATTTTAATATATATACATAAATGTATATAATTCAACAAAATGCATCAAAAAAAACCGTACCTTAAAAAATTAAGATACGGATTATGTTTTATTGATTATCATCTAAATTGTAGTTATCTAGAATCTTGTTGATATCCATAATATCTGACAATGCTATAATACCTACTGGTGGTTCTAGCAATGTACCAGTTTTAGTAATAAGCACCACTAATAGTCTTCTATTTTCTGTAAACAAGTTTAACACCTTGTCTAGAGTAATAGTTTCTGGAGCTATGGTATAGTAGTTGTCATTTGTAAATTCTTTCAACACTTCTTCTATAGTTGTGTTTTCTATATAATCACAAAGGTCTTTCTTCTCGTATATCTTTTTGCCGATAACATCTATCATTTTTTGACCATTTGCTACACCTATCAACATTCCATCTTTAAAGATAGGAATATTACTAAAACCAGTCTTGAAGCCATACTCAATTACTTCTTTTAACTTTACATTGTATTCAATGGTACTTACAACCTTTTTACATACAGTCTTTACAGCAAGTGGTGGAGTACATATAAGTTTAGCAATCTTTTCATATTCTTCTACTACTTCGCTATGTGGTTCAGCGATTGTAATATCTGGGTCACTATTGTGTACTATTGCATTTCTTAGTCTACCATAATCGATAAGCTGGTCTTCGTATTTGGCAACAAAAGAATTTGTTCTAGCAGCTTTTCTTACAGCTTCTGTATAGCTAATACTTCTCTTCATATCGCCTTGTACTCTCAAAGCCGCATCAATTTGATTATATGTTCTTATAAATCGTTTAGAATTTGTCAAATCATCCATATACGACACCTCATCACAATTAATTACTTTATTAGTTTACCACAATACTTGGTATTAAACAAAATAAATTAATAAACAATATGTAAACAAAAATGTTTATATTACAAAAAAAGAGCCATTAGGCTCTATAAAACAAAAAATACTGCACGGCTATAATTAGTAACACTTAATTAGATTAAAGTAAAAATCAAATCTCCTCTAAAGCTACCTTATGGCACATATTTAAATCTACTTAATGCTGCTGTATTCCTACCCTGACATGATTCGCAGCAAAATATTGCATAAGACCTTAAACTCAACAACTCAATTAGTACTTACAACCTAATCAGTTATCACCGCATATAGTTTGTCAGCCCCACATATAGCATTTGGGAATGGAGAGCTGCTACATCTCCGCCTAGTGCAGTATAAACATTATATCACAAATTAAACCCGTTTGCAACAGCAAGGAGATTTAATTATAGAATATTTTTGTCGTTTTTTACTTTTTCTTTAAGCATAGCAACCATTTTTGATGGCATAGCATCAATTACTCTAGTTCTCAAATCTTGAATATCATACTCTTCTGATAATTGATATTGCAAAAGTGGAACTTTTACAGTAGCTAATGCTTTTATTACATTTGGATGTAATTGCTTCATTTGTTGTTCTATAGGACTAGCTTCATACAAGTCTATAGCTAAAACTGGTTCCATAGTTTTCTTCAAAAATACACATACATCTAGATATTGACTAAGGATAGTATTATATAAAACCTTGTTGTCTTTTGGTTCTACAATATTATCTACACCCACATGTGGGAAAGCAATAAATTCTGCAGGCAATATTTTATACAAATCCTTCAAGAAAACCATTTCATTTGGCTTCATAAAAGCCTTCTTTAATTGCACAGCAACAACCTTAGGTTCACTTTTTGTAACCATACCTTGATCCTTGCCATACACCTTTTTTAAACCCAAAACAATAAGCACAGCAACCACAGCTATAACAGCTAGTATAACAAATGGTACCCATGCATCTGATCTTTCTTCTGTAGCTAACAATAGTAAACTCATTCAATTCACCTCTAAATTTATCTAACTTATTTTAGCATACAACCACCGACTTGTAAATACCCAACTATTAAATTAAAGTACCTACATTTTCTATTTGCCAGTCGATATGAGTCTTACCCAAAGAATCCAAAATTTCGTTGGTTTTCTTAAAACAACCATTACCAAACCAACCACCTTGATTTGCACTCATAGGGCTAGGATGTGCAGCTGTCAATACATAGTGTTTTGAAGTGTCAATTTTTGCACCAAGTGCCTTAGCATTACCACCCCACAACAAAAATATTACAGGGTCTTCCCTCTTGTTTAGTAGTTCGATGATACCAGCTGTGATATCTTCCCAACCTTTACCCTTGTGGCTATTTGGCTTGCTATACTCTACTGTAAGCACACTATTTAGCATAAGTATGCCTTGATTTGCCCACTTAGTTAGATTACCATTGTTTGGTATATAGCAACCTAATTCATTTTGTAATTCTTTAAATATGTTTTTTAAACTAGGTGGAGTAGCTACATCGCCCTCTACCGAAAAAGATAATCCATGTGCTTGATTTGGTTGATGGTATGGGTCTTGACCTATAATCACAACTTTTACATCTTCATACTTTACCTTATTTATTGCATTGAATACATTCTCTGGCTTAGGATATATCGTTTTTGTATTATACTCTTTATTCAGCCATGCAGAAAACTCTTTAAATTTATCGCTTTCTAATTTATCTTTTAGTAATTGATACCAACTTTTAGAAATTACAAACATAGTATACCTACCATTAATTTTATCATATTGATTTTAGCACATATGCACACTTAAACAAAAGATTTAACAAATATTTTAATTATATATTGAATTGCCTGTTATTTAATGCTAAAATATAATAACAAATATGGGGTGAGAATTATGAGTAAAACAAATTATAATTCAAAAAATGTAAAAAAGGTTTTAAAAACTAAACCTAATCAATCCATTTTTGAGCATTATGGACTAGTTGGCAAAAACAACGAAAGCACACCTATCCTACATTTAGCCAACAACAATGCTTACCTAAAAGTTGCTTATGATATAAACAACTTTCTTAAAGGTAGCCGTCAGGAAACTATGCGATTTTTACCCCACCTTAAAAGATACAGTTTACCTGCAGAACAATATGCAACAGAAGTAAGAAGACTATACATTCAAGAAAAATACAAAGATGACAATACCGACTATGCTGCATATATGCAAAACTACAATCAACCAGAACTTCCTTACTTCAAACTAACCAAAAATGGTAGCATCAAACCAGAGTATGCAGAGAAAGTACTAGTAGAACTAGCAGATACATTCAATGTAACAGACAATGTTCCTACCAGCCTAAAAGCATTACCTAACCAAATAATGGGTAGTCCAAAAACAATCGTAGCAGAAATGTGTTTCAATGCTGTGGGCGACCATGATAGACCATGTTTGGTTGTTAGAAAAATTCTAGAATGCAGAATAGACAACAAAACTTATATGCTACTAGGTGACGAAAAATATTACCAAAACTCCCCTGCTATCTCTTGTCCACTTACACTTATCTATGCAGGCGAAGCTGGTATACCTTGCCAACTATACAGACTAGACTCTGTAGCACACCTAGATCCAGATATGCCAGCTAGCTACGGATTAGATATCAAATTCAATATGCCAGACTATCTACTTAGAAAGTTTGAAGGAAACCATCAAAATGTAACTCCTTCTGACAACCATGGTGGCACAAAGCTAAAGAAAATATCTGCATCTAGCCATATGCACGAAAGAGATGCAAACTTTGAATTAATGCACAGATGTGCATATTTGGTAAATGGTTTAAAATTTAAAAGTTCACCTTCTCCAGAAAAGTTCTTAACATTCAATGCAAGAGAAATTGATTTTAGAGAATTTATCGATCCAGAATTTGGCAAACACGAAGGTAAAAGATTATCTTTTGAAGAACAACTAAATCAATACAATCAAACAAACGAAAAATTGATAGAAATTGCAAAAGCTCACAAAGGTATAATACCTACAGAACTTATTCAAGGATATATAGCTAGAAAATACAATATTACAAATTACGAAATCAATCCTGATTTCTGTACACAAATAAATGAGCTTAGAACATTTAAACCAGAAAGATTAGCTCAAATTATCAATCCTAAAATTACAGAACCTAGAAAATACTTAACTGTAGAATGCCCTGTAGATGCAAAAACAGTAAAACAAGCTAAGAAAATGTATGGCAAGATAATTGACTATGATTATGTACTAGAGCACAAAAGGTCAGACATTGTTGAATACTACAAAGTTCAAAAAGCACAAAGGGAAAAACAAGAAGGCAACACAACACCTACCACCCACACAGATGATGGTCCTACATTCAGTTTATAAAAAGGAAGCAAATTTGCTTCCTTTTTTTAATTACTAATTAATTTCACTATATCTTCTATAGCATACATACACTCTATTTGATTACCTTCAGCCATTACCCTTATCACACTTTCAGTTCCACTAGGCCTAACTACTAACCTTAAGCCACTATATTTCTTTTGTACCACATCTAGATTTCTTTTAAACTCTATATTGCTATCGAAACCATTTCTAAATTCGCTAGATACTGCTATATTTTTGATTGTTTGATTCTCCCTTTTCAATCTAAGCAAAACATCAAAAATATTTACTTTTTCTTCTTTTACAATCTTTAGTAAAAATAGACTATTTAGTAGTGCATCACAAGTAGTATTTAAGCTAGATATACATATATGCCCACTGCTTTCACCACCTAGCGAATAATTGTGTCTAAGCATAGTTTCTATTACATTCCTATCGCCAACATCTGTTCTTATAAGTCCTATTCCCTGATTATTTAGGCATTTTTCTACACCAGAATTAGTCATAATTGTACCAACAACCTTGAGTGAATTAAGTTTATTTTTTGATTGTAAATAATTTGCAAAAACAAACAGCAATTCATCTCCACCCAACACTCTTCCATCACTCAATACTACCACCAGTCTATCGGCATCGCCATCGAAAGCAAACCCAAAATCACATTTGTGTAATTTCACTTCTTCAACTAATTTTCTTACATTTAGTGCACCACAATTTACATTTATTTTTTTGCCACTAGGTGTGTTGTTTATAATTATAACATTTGCATTTAACTTCTTATACACCCTTTCTGCTATAGAGTAATTAGAACCAAAGGCAGTATCTATAGCTATATTATAGCCACTCAAATCAATACCAACATCTCCCACCAAAAAGTCTATATACTTATCTACTAGATAATCAGCACTCTCTATATCCCCCTTAACTTTTGTTGGTGCAAACTTTAAATCTATATATTTTTCTATCTCATATTCATCAATAGTAGAAAACTTATACCCCAAATTGTTTATAAGTTTAATTCCATTCATATTAGGTGCATTATGTGATGCCGTTATCATAACACCAGCTCCCACATCTAGTTTGTTTGCTAAATATGATACAGCACCTGTAGGAACTACACCCACAAGTTTTACACTCACACCATAGTCACACAATCCACATGCAACTGCCGAAGACAACATATCTGCTGACACCCTAGTATCTTTACCTATTATTACATTTTTAGTTAGATTTCTTCTCTTAATATATTTAGCCAAACTTTTACCCACATTATATGCTAGTAAATAATCCAACTTTTCATTAACTACTCCCCTAATTCCATCTGTACCAAAATACTTTAGCATATCTCACACTCCACAAATTAAATATATATTTTAGATATGCACAGACTTAAATTAAAGTTAAAAAAAAGAGCAAAATAATTTGCTCTTATTTATTATTTATTTTCGTTTATATAATTAGCAGCACTAGTAGCAGCTATAGCTCCATCAGCACAAGCTGTTACTATTTGTCTTACCTTTTTAACAATTACATCTCCACATGCAAATACACCAGGTTGATTTGTTTCCAAGTTTTCATCAACTGCTATATATCCTTGTTCATCTAGATGAATACTATTTCTTACAAGTTTTGTATCTGGAGCTCTGCCTATACTAATAAATGCAGCATGACTAGGTGTAATTACTTCAGTACCATCATCATTTAGGAATTTTACAACCTTTAATCCATCTTCATCGCCCACAAATTCTATAACTTTTGAATTGTAATTTACACTTATATTTTTCTTTTCTGCACATTGTTTTTCAAATTGTTTTAGAAGTTGCTCACCACAAGTAAAGCTTGGTAAATTGTTAATCACAGTAACAGATTTACAAATATTACTTAAATATATAGCATCTTCTACAGCACTAGTAGCACCACCTATCAGAACTACATTTTCGTCCTTGTAAGCAGCACCATCACTTACTGCACAGTAGCAAATACCTTTACCCATATTCTCTACTTCGCCATCAGCACCTAGTGTTCTAGCTTTTGCACCCATACTTAAAATAATTGTATTTGCAAACACTTCTTCGCCTTCTACAATTATTAAATTATTCATAGGAGCAAAGTTGATATTACTAACTTCACCATACATTGTTTCAGCACCCAAAAGTGTAGCTTGGTCGTGCATCTTTGCACACAACTCAGAACCACTTATAGATACAAATCCAGGATAGTTATTTACTTCATAAGTTAAACTTGCTTGTCCACCTATCATATCTCTTTCTATAATAACAGTACTTAGTCCACTTCTCATAGCATAGATAGCAGCAGTCAATCCACCAGGACCAGCACCTATAATTGCAACATCATATTTTCTCATAAATTCATTCCTTATTATTTTTTGTTAGTATAACAAACTTAAAATTTTTAAGCAATTTAATTGTAGCAAAACAAAATTATTTTTTGCAAACAACACATCAAATTCAATACTATGCAAAACATAAAAAATGCACTAAATATAGTGCATTTTTGTGTATTATCTAAAACTACTATGTATGATGTCTCTAGCACAACTATAAGCTGTAGAAAATGCTATTTGCAGATTGAATCCACCACTTTGAGCATCGACATCTAGCACCTCTCCTATGAAGTACAAACCTTTACTTTTCTTTGCCTCCATAGTTGATGGATTGATTTGTTTACAATCTACACCACCACGAGTAATAGTTGCTTTGTTGATATCTTCAAATCCCAAAACTTCAAACTTGTAATCTTTCAATTTATTTATAATTTGTTGAATTTGATTGTTAGAAACATTTGCACATTGCAATTTTTCATTTATATCTAAATTAAATAGAATATCTTTTGCAAACTTTATATTTACAAATTTATTAACCAAATGTACTACAAATTTCTTTGGATTTTCTCTTATATATTCCTTGAAACTTTCTACACATTGTTCATAAGTTTTCTTATACAAGAAATCTAGCGAAATAGTGCTCAAGCCTATCTCATGTTCTTTGATTAATGATGTAATCTTGTGCACTGCAGGACCTGATATACCAAATCCTGTAAACAATCCTTCACCTTTTACAGCAATTTCTTTATTGTTATTTTCAAAAGTAATCCTAGCTTTGAATGGTGTACCCTCAAAGTTTTTAGGAACATTGATAAGCCTTATAGCACATAGCGAAGGTCTGGTATCGGTTACTTCTAGTCCTAATGATTTTGCAAATTTGTATCCATCACCAGTACTACCTGTAGTAGGATAACTTAGACCACCCGTTGCAATTACCACAGCATCAAATGTTTGACTAGTAGCACCAAACATTACTTTATACTTACCATTACTTCTTAGTATCTTCTTTACTTCACAGCCAGTTTTTAGTGTAATATTATCACCTAAGTTGCTATCTAAAAACTGCTTAACAGTCATAGCTTTATTTGTGGAAGGAAAAACTCTGTTACCCTTCTCAATCTTAGTAGTAACACCATTTTTTCTTAAATACTCTACCAAATCAAATGAATCAAAATTATTTAATGTAGCAAACAAAAATTTTGAATTATGTGATACATTATCTATAAACTCATCAATATCACATAAATTAGTTACATTACATCTTCCGTTTCCTGTAACCAAAAATTTCTTTAGTGTATCATTGTTCTTTTCAAACAATGTTACATTAATGCTAGACTCACTCAATATATTTGCGCAAAACATTCCTGCTGCGCCACCACCAACAATAGCTACTTTCATAAATACCTCACTATTTTGTTAATCTATATAATTCTACTGCACATTTAATACCTATAGGTATAACTATTGATTTTTTATCAATATCTCCGCCTATCAAACTTCTAGGGTCATATTCTTCATTACCCAAGTTGTCAGCTGCATAAAATACTTGTGCAAAATTTACCTTTCTAAACTTAGCTAGTACTGCCAAAGCAGAGCATTCCATATCTACAGTGATAGCACCTTGTTGCTTTCTACGGTCAACTTTATCTCTAGTCTCTCTAAATATGGCATCTGTTGTCCAAGTTATACCCTTAACATAGTGAAAATCTAAATTTTTAACTACAAATTCAATTATATCTACACATTTTTTATCTAGTTCTACAATATCAGCTGGTGGAGCATAATGGTAACTAGTACCCTCATCTCTTATAGCTGCAGTAGGAATAATAATAGAATAATCTTCTATATCATTTTTTAAACAACCACAGCATCCTACATGTACAAAATTTTCTATACCCATAGAGATAAGCTCTTCCATATTTGCTACAGCTGCTGGTGCACCTACTGGAGCTTGTGTAACAGCTACAGCAATATCTCCTACCATCACTTTGTATATATCAAATTTCATAGTAGCATTAGATACATGACCTATAACCTGAGGCTTGAATTGTTTTACAAATTCTTCCATTACACTTTTTGAGAAGAACGAAACACAAGTCTTAGGAAAATCTTCTGTAGGACTATGAAAATCTTCAGGATTTATTACTGCTTTTCTATTTTTATCAAACTCATCTAGAATCATAATTTCCTCCCCTAATTTTTAGTGTAACATATTAATAAAAAAATGCAAGTCTTTTTGACAAAAAAAGAATTAAGAAAAATCTTAACTCTTTTTAAATATTATTCATTTTCACATCTTTCAATCAAAGATATAAAGGAATTTTGTTGCATAATTTGATTTAACTTAGTAGAAGAATATTCTACATCAGTATTTAATGTAGCACTATATGTAACTTTGCCATCTACACTTCTAGTAATAACTAAATGATTAAATCTATCTGTACCAAAAATTTCTTTTATGATTTTATTTTCTTTCTCAGTTTGAGTAAATATAATCTTGATAGAATAGTATTTTTTATTTTTAAACAATCTAAAGTTCATATTAAACAAGCATTGAACAGCTATTATAATAGCGGTAGCACCTACAGCAATTACATACATACCAGCACCACAAGCCATACCTATACCAGCTGTAGCCCATATACCTGCAGCAGTAGTCAATCCTCTAACTTCGTGCTGCCTATACACAATCATACCAGCACCTAAAAAGCCAACTCCAGTAACAATTTGAGCAGCTAATCTAGCCGGATCAGAGCCATTAAAGCCATACTTTGATATCACTGTAATTAGTGCTGAGCCTAAACATACCACAGTATGTGTAGCAACACCAGCTTCTTTTAGTCTATGCTTTCTTTCTAGACCAATACTAAACCCCATCAATACAGAAAGTATTAAATCTATAAGAAGGATACCTTCTTGCCATATTTGTTCCCAAAACATAATACATCTCCTACAATTATCTAAATTTTATCCAACATTTGATCCATACAATCTAACATTTTTAGAGAAGGTTTGGTCATTTGTGGATTTTGAGCACGATTATCTGACCTTCCTATTTTTATTAAATACCTAAGAAGGGTCTTGCCGTCACCCACCGAATTCAAATCTTCAATTTCTTCCATAAGTAAATCATTAGAAAGCACTCTATGATGCTCGTTTCCATCATCATTCATTCTTATAAACATAAAGATATCATGCTTATTTATCAGTTTTAACATAATTTTGATTTCATTGTTATTAAATCCAAAATAAGACAATGTTCTTTTAGCTATCTCTTCACTTTTTAAATTATGTCCAAAAAAACTATCTACTTCTCTACCATATATTTTACCAAATCTACGAATGTGACAAGCAGGTTTGCCTATGTCGTGATAAAACATAACATAGCTAAGCATTCTTCTAATGTTATCTGGCAAATCCTTAGTTTGAGCATTGATATTAGATACGGAAGTTAAAATATGATTTAAGCAATCAAAAATGTGCCAAGGATTGTCTTGCTGCTGTTTTTCACAATCAGCAACCTCTGGCAATACATTCAACAACCATTCACGAAAATCAGTATTAGAATAATGTTCAAAAAAGTTTTTTACAACATCATCACTCAATAAAATTTCATCTAAAACTTGTATCATAGCATCTCCTTATATTTACTTTACCATTTTAAAATTTAAAAGAAAACTAAAAAAGATAAATAATAAATTATTTATACTATTACTATAATAAAAACAAAAAAAGATAGGCTTAATTACCTATCTTCTTATTGGCTCCCCGAACAGGGGCGACTCGTATAGAAAAGTTGCCTGTGGCAAGTTTTTAGACAAAGCCGGGAGCAACTTGTTGCGGTCAGGCCGACAGGACGAACCGTTGGTTCGAACCCGTTATCATACCTCAAAATAAAACAAAAAAAGATAGGCTTAATTACCTATCTTCTTATTGGCTCCCCGAACAGGG
>JAFVTW010000019.1 GCA_017503005.1 Clostridia bacterium
ACTATTGCTGCTGAATTGGTTATTGAATTGAGGAAGACCTATAAGTCGGTAACCTTGCAAGGTGCTATACCCTGTCCTGGGCAAGAAAGTCCTTGGCCTCAAAAAGCACAACTTCGTTATCAAAAGCTTCTTGAGCAATGCGACTCTGTTCATTATGTTTGTGATCACTACACTGATGAGTGTATGAACAAACGAAATCTCTATATGGTTGAGAACTCTGATGTGGTTATAGCAGTTTGGAATGGTTTGCCTAGTGGCACAGCAAACACTGTGCAATTCGCAAAGGAACAAGGTTGCAAGATTAAAATTATCAACCCTAATGACTTTGCATAAATCGGAGGCTCTATGAGTAAAATTATAAATGATGCTGATGCATCAATTCCAGCTATGCCAGAGTATCTTGGTAGAATGGCTGCAAGGAATGCAAAGGACTATAACCCACAAAATGATGAGTTATTGATTCCTGACCTGTTTGATGTTTTGCAACTTCGCATCAAGCCTGTTGTCTTAACTGATGAACAAAAATCTTTAATTGCTAATCAGTTTGCTAACTGCAAAAAAATGAAGTCAGTTTACAAGGTTCTTGACCGAATTAGCAAACACTTAAATAAAGCATTTTTTAACTTCAAATAGTATTATGCATATTATGAAAAAGCCCTGTGTATAACAGGGTTTTTTATTTGTTCAAATATCGCATGTATTTTCTATACCAGGAACTGCCATTCTCTGTTTCTACGAGTTCAGTTGTTCCATCTGTATAGGTTACTAGAAATGTTGTTTTAGCACTATGGTATTGATTATAAACATCGGCAGCAACAGCCCCATCAAATCCACCCAACTCATCTCCAATAATTATGTTGGTGAATTGCTCATCTTCATCAAGCCCATCTGTCTCTTCAACTATTTCTGTTCTTAATATTTGTTTATTCGTTCCGAATAACCACTTCAAAAACCCCATACCCTTTCTCCTATGTTTTCTACAATTAGTATAACATAGTTTTTTCATTTGTGTTGCATTTTCATAAAAAATATTAGACAATTTATTCCCTACTGACTATGATAGCAAAAACTTTATTTTTGTTTTATGTTTCACTGCACGAAGTCTAATTTTTCAAAACTTGCACAAGGAAATGTCTATTTTGCAATTTTTTGGAAATCTAAAATCGCTGAAACCCCTTATTTTTCGGCACTTTTTGAAAGGTCTAAACATTAGACTTTTGAACTTACTAGAAGGGTGGTCACAAATTAAATCAGCATATTTAACAAGTGTAGCAGTAAATGTAGGTTTACCAGCTACTTGATGAATAATTCTACCATCTTCACTTTCTAGCCATTGCCAGTCGCATAATTGATGTAGATTAAAGTCTTTAGTATTTAATAAATACATTGTATCTTTATCAATAAATCTATCAGATACTAGAGGAATACCATTGTATGATAGAGCCTTGTATCCACCATTAAGTTCCATCACATCAATATTTCTTTTGTATGTACTCAAATGTTCTTGATATGCTCTCTTTACTGCACTAGAACAAGTAATAAAGTTCACATTAGATCCAACAACTTCTTCTAGATAATCGATAGCTTTTTGAATCTTAGTTTCAGAAATTTCACCAACTTCAGTTTCTTGATATGGTTTTAGCCAAGGATATGTTAGTCTACTTAAACCATACAAATTATTAGAATCTCCAAAAATTTGACCTAAACCTGAAATTTCTAGATTGTATGAACCTTGAACTACAAATAGATTTTCGGCTGGATCTAATTTTGCTGCAAAAAACTTGTCAAAATACACTTTATTTGTTGTTCTATCAATTCTTGAAACTTTAAAACAAGCTCCTTGTGGATGATATTCCCCATCAGTCTTGTTGTAAATAGACACCTTCATACCTTCTACGAAATTTTGTATACTCTCAGGAATAATATAGTTGTTACCACCTATATGTTCGTATGTTTTAGTCAAAACACCAGTACCATCACCATATAACATACGACCTAAGTTGAAATTGCTAGACTTGATAAGTCCTTCCATTTCTGCATTCAATAAATTTACAAATGCACCTGCACTACTTTCACTAGCTCTTATAGCTTTGTCAGAAATTTCAATAGTGCCATATAAATTTTTAAGTGTAGAAATAAATTTTACATAGTTATTTCCACCAGCTTTTGGCAAATCACCATCTTCTGTACCAGCACCTACACCACCATTTACACCATAAGATGTAATTTTGTGAATTTCCTTGCCAAACACATCAGCAGATGTTTGATTAATTTTAGATAAAAGTGGATTACTTTTGATATTTAATTGTTCTGTCAAGACACCAAGATATACGATTTTTAGAGCATCTTGAGCTGTAGTTAATGTTACCATTACATTTTCTCCTATTTACTTAAAATTTTTACTGCCATAGCTCTAGCTTCACTCAAACTACCCGGTATTTTATTTGGTGTAATCCCCAAGCTACCAGTTTTTGAGCTGTTTATTAGCTGTGGCAATTTATTTTGTTTGATATCTTTTAAATAATTATCAATAATAACTTTCTTTACTTTTTCATTATTTAAAATATATTTTTCCAGAAACGATTCGTCGTTTACCAAATCTTCTTCTGGAATGTATTTGCTTGCCTTAACCTTTTCAAATGCTAATTCTAGGGAGTTTGGACTACTAGCCAAAACTTTATCACTTAATAGCACTTCATAAATCTCAGAAGCAAAATTTTGAGCAGTAGGATTTTTGGCTACAAAATCCCCTACCATCTGTTTCCACTCAGGAGTTTCATACAAGGGGTTAAAAGTGTTAGCTTTTAAATTATCCTTCTCTAACTCACTAAGTCTTTGACACTTTCGTGTAAATTCGGATTGCAAGTTTATATAAGCCTCTTCTAAACTTTTCAAATCCTTAAATTTATTTAAAGAGCCCACTGTGCTGTCTGCCGACTCAACAACATTACTTTCCTCCGAAACATAGCCCGACATATCACATAAAGGTTGTTCTTTACTCATTGTTTTCCTCCATAATCATATTTTTTGTTATATTTATAAATTGCTTGTGTTTTCTAATATGCTCAAGCATTTTTTCTTCAACTTTATTATTTTTTGTACACAACTTTTCAAATTCATCACTAAGCATAAAACATGTGTGTTCATTTATATGCAAATTGTGATCATCAATTTCTTTTGGATCATCAATACTAAAACTATCAATAATAGATAAATGTTCTTTGTTTGCTCGTTTGATTTGTAATGTTTTGACATCTTGAGTATTTTCCCACACACCAAATCCTAATTGTTCCAAAAGTTTGTATCTTACAGAATTATTAAGTTTACCACTCTCATCATGCAACAACCCAGAATTAAATATCTCAAAAATCATATTTCTTTTTTGAGCCAAACTTTCATTTAGTTCGTTTTCAGTTTCAAATACAACATCGTCCGAATTAATATCAGATTTGTTCCAGTAAAACATTTCTATACTTCCATTATCTGCAACCAGCTTAGACGAAGTTTTGCCATCAACAAATTGTTTGTACAATCTCAAAATTTGTTTACTAATTTCTTTGACAGCTTCCCTAATCTGCTCAGCACTAGTAATAAGTCTAGCTTCATCTTGTTCGATAAGTAGCTCTAATGCTACACCACTTAAGTTTGTAGCACTATTAGCATTTCGTAATAAATCACTAACTCCACTTACAGTCAAAAATTCATTAAGCAGTCTATCTTCTTCATAGCTAAAATCATTTGGAACACTACCTGAGCTTATAAGTCTAGGCATATTAGAGCCCTGTCTATAAATTAAAATTTTACCAGGTGCCATACCTTCTTCTTCTAAGTTTTCTGTATCGACAGAACCATCTTCGACAGCCATTACACCCATACTGATTCTATTTAAAAATTCGTGTTTTCTATTCTTAACTGCATTGTAACTTCTTTGTAGTGGTATACATCTTTCAACTACACTTCCGCCCCAGAAACTATTAGGATTAACTATAGAATGTTGAGCAACAAAAGGAAATCCTCTTTTGTTTTCTGCTTTATTTATGTATGGCAACTCGCCAACATATACTACTTTTTTGCCAGCAACTATTATTAATCTGCCATTAGGGTACTGTATACAAGGTGCTTCATATTTTTCTATAACAATTGCAGAATTATGTTTTACTGTTTTTCCAGCTCTAGAAACACGACCAAAATATCCTAATCCACCAGCAGATGCAACCTGGTCAAGAGTAAATACATCTATGTCTTCACCTTCAACTTCTACACCCCAAATATCTTTGATTGTATCAACATTGTATGACCTTACATGCATTATACTTTGGCAATCATCGATAGAGTTATATGTAGAACTATCAGGGAAAATTTCGAATGGACTAACGACATCTAATTGAATATCACCCTCATTAATTTGAGCACCATTTTCGTCTATACCTATAGTGTTACCTTTCAAATTATTCCATGTAATTTTGTAAAATGATGTGCCACACAATTCACTCCAAACAGTTGCTTCACTAATTGTTTTTGAAAGATTCAATTTGTAACTAGTTGCTTTTAGAATATTCTTGCTAACCTTAGCACAATTGATGTCGTTATCAGAATCTGAGAATGGTATAACTGTCATACTAGGTCTAACCTTACTTAATTTACTAAGCCTTAACTCTACAATAGGAGCTATATGGTTGTAGACTTCTCTCTCTTGCCAAAAGAATTGTTTTTCAAAATCAACAATGTCATTATTAGCATTTATAGAGCAGTATTGATTACCGACAAAAAAGTTAATATTTTGTTGCCAGTTAGCTTCAAATCTTTTTCGTTCTTGCTGACGATATTTAAAATCCTCAATCACTTCTTTAGCTAACTCATCAAATTCTTCATTATACTTATTTGTTTTTTTCATTTAAACCTCCCTTCTGGTAAATATTTTTGATACTTTTAGGAGTTACCACTTTACTAAATTGTTTGTGTAGTTCTTTTAGACAACTTTCACATATATTTAAGTTGTTTCTAGGATTATCACTAGTAGACACACTATAATTAACCAAATTTTTGCACCCCATAATATCACACTTGATTTTTAAATCATTTTTCTTTATCTCCATCTTCAACCTCTTTTAATAATTTTAAAATCTTTTCTTTTTCTTCTTCTAATTCTTGATCGGTCAAATCTTTGTAGTCTATATCTTTTTCATTTAATAACAGATTAATAGCAGTTATATCCGGAGGATAATATTTTGTAGACACTTTTTTCTTTAGCAACCTAACCCCATCTTCTTCCACACCATATTCACAAACACTTTCCTCAACCTTATATCCAGTAGCTTTTTTGATAAGAGTTTGTTTTAACTTTTCTTTAATGTCCATAATTTTGATTCTTCAACCTTTTGATTAGTCGTTCTTTATTCTTTTGCACTATTGACTTTTCTACTTGTTTTAGAGGAATATCAGGTTTGTTTTGAATATAGTATCTAAGTTCGTCTAAGGAATGGTCATCTTTTTTGAAAGGAGTATCTTCTTTGTTCCAGTAATAATTTTTAATTTCTCTAATCATATTTGTACAATTTTTGAATATAAACAGCTTTGGCTCACCATTTGCATTTTTTAAATAACTCTTCACTCTTTGTATACCAGAAAACAAATCTTTGTTGACTTTGGTGTTTACACTAATACCTAAGTCATAGAACAATTCTGCTACACTTTTTGTTCCAGATAATGTTTTTTGGTTTGCTGCACTATCTATAATCGCCTGATACTTACCATTAGACAATGATTTCCAGTTTAAATCTCTACATTTATCGATAATCATTTTACTGTGGTATTGTATGTCTTTTTTTGCTTCGTAATGCTCAGCAACCACATACACATTACCATCGTAATCACAGGCATACCAGTGGCAACTCAACGGATTATTTAGCCCAGGATCAATACTCATTGTGTCTTGCCACTCTAATGGTATTTCAAAAGGATCGATTACATGTATAGATTCCTCAAACTCACCATACACCAGACCACCAAAACTAGAAAATTTACCATATTTTCTAGAATTAAGTTCGTCATTATTCAGTGAATTCGTTAGCTCATCAATTTCAGTTTTATTTAAAAATGGATTGTCTTCCCACGACATAAATTCACACCAAACTTCACCACTATCATGTTCGTTCATATAAATTTCGTTGTATACCCAAGTAAGTCCTTTCAACGGTGTCATTGTACCGAAAACCTCGCCACATTTATCCAAAACCCTCATCTTACATTCTAAATAAATATTATACGGAGGTTCTTCGTCGAACCACACAAAATCCAAACTTGTACCCTGAAATTTTTCTCTACCCTGATCACAACTTTTGAACCCTATTTTGCTTGTACCACCTAAAGCATTTTTGACTATAATTGTGTCGATAATGCCTAGATATGGAGCTTCTTTCTTTCCTTGAGTCATCACAATATCTACTATTAAATCAGGATTTAAGTAATACAAAATCTTACTTTGAGCTACATCTCTCTGCACTTGACTAGACAAGCTAACCACCCAGCACGATATATTCTTTTTATTTGGTTTGTATGGATGGGTACCGGTAGCCAACCACACGGTCTCAACGGCTCCACACTCGGTTTTGCCACTACGATTACCACCAAAAACCCACCTGTTTCGCTTAGCACACTTATGAAAATCAAGTTGTTTTTGATGCACTAATTTGCCTGTATTATATCTAGAAAGAGTATTATTGTTTTTTCGCCTAAGAATTTCTTTTGTAACAGAATCTAGTTTTTTGAGTAATTCTTGTTTTAATTGCTTATTTTTCATAATCCTCCTTTTTGTGATAAAAACATCTATTGATTTTTTTATTAATAAAAAATAAAAAGGTTTATACTACTAATATGAAACTAAGTAGTATTTTCAAAAATTTAATATTATGTATTTTGATAGTTTTTGCTCAATTTAATATTCAAAATATTGTAGTAGAAGCTAAAACACCCGAATTCGCTCAAATAAAAAACTCAAACACTTATCTGTATAAAAGTGCTGAGTTTAATTCAAACCAAAATAGATGGTGTATTTTAGAAAAAAGTTATTTTGTAAAAATTTTAAACAACTATAATAATGATTGTTACAAAGTAGAATATAATGGTCTAACAGGCTTTGTGCTAAAAAAAGACATTCAATTAATAAATGAGATACCAAACACACCTTATCCTACAAATACCACCTTTACTATCTCTGGTAATGGTTGTTATATGCGAACCTCACCTCAAATCAAAAATGTAGTAGATAATACTATTTGTGTAGTACCATCTAACACAAAATTAAATTATATAGGCAAAATTATCGGCGAAGAAGCTGTAGATCTAAAAGGCTCTGTTTGGTATTTGACAAATTACAATGGAAACTATGGATACATTTATTCTGGATATACAAAATCAATCACACCTATACTAGCAAATATGGAAAATGTAACTATATATAAAGGCGATGATTTTAGCAAAATTAATCCACTAACAAATATAGAGTGCATAGTAATTATTGTACTTACACTAATGCCATGTATTGTAATTTTGTATCTACTCTACAAACCTAGAAAATTCAAAAATATTAATATAAAACCAAAAAATACTGACAAAACCATAAAAACTCCTATATATTTCGATGAAAATTTGTAAAATTAATAAAATGATTTATTTAGATGATTAGAACCAAAATCGTTTAGAACCAATTTCATAAGCTTATATTGATTGTTAGACTTCTTACTACCAAAAACCTTAGAAGTACTATTGATTACTTGATAGTAGGTATTTTTAATCCAGCTTTCGTTCTTTAAATACTCATTTAATCGATGTGCACCATATCCCAAATTATTTAGATTTTCAGCAAATCTAGCTACAGCCAACTCTTTCCTTCTAAAAAATGTTCGTTCACTTACATCTAGAACTTCTAAAATCTTTTTGTAATTTAAGCCATCGATATAATACAAGGACAAAACTTTCAAATCGTTAATTTTAAGATTATCTAGAGATTTCTCAATAAGAACTTTAAGATTGATAATTTTAATTTTTCTTTCGGTCAATTCTATAATTTTGTTTGAATCTACAAATGTAGAATTGTAGATATGATGATTAAAAGCCGAATTTATGCCTATTCGCTTAATTAAATTATCAATAGAATTTGCCATGGCTCCCAAATGCCTGTACAAACTCAATAATGTTTTGCCCCATATTTCATTTTCGATATTTCTTCTCATTCCTTTCCCCCTTTGGCATAACTGCCATTATTGTATATTGACAAAATGAAATAAGTCAAAAGTATATGACACATTTTTGTACAAATTTGTATATTTTTGTAAATTTATGCCATTTTGTGTCGATTTTGCATCACCTTATCGAACACTTGTTCTATATTATCACCCATAATATGACAACAGTTTGTCATAATAAATAAAAATTTAAAATTTTAGATTAAATAAATAAAATCAACAATCAAAAAATATATTAAACCATATTTTAATGGAAATTTTTTCTTTTATTTGATATACTACTATAGTTAATATATATATTATATAAATATAAAGTTGGTGCTTATGAAGAAAATGTTTCTGTTGGTTTTAATTATATTTTCAATAATGCTTACAGGTGTAAACAACACACCTGTTTTTGCCGAGTCTTCTAGTTCTAATACAACTACCGAAATTATAAGTTTTGTTGAAAATCAAAATCAATACAACTTTGGCAATTTAAACAGTTTTGCTGTATTAGAGAATTATATTTATCTAGCAAATGGCAACTTAGAAGTATTTAATAAATCAACTAAAATACCTACTACCCTAAATTACGAAACCGTAACTGACTTAAAACAAACAGAAAATTATATTTTATTTAAATCAAACAATATTCTAAAAGTACTAAAAAACAATGTAGAAGTTACTATAACCGGACTAAACAATATCGAATGTGATACATTCAATGCTTACGAAACACAAACATCACTTTTTATTGCTTACACTACAACAAACAAATTAAATATTGTAGAAATTCAAGCAAATGCCATTGTAGACTTCCACGACTACGATATACCTAGCACTTCTACAATCACAACTTTATGTCTAAATGATAGTTTCACTTATGCTATATTAGATACAAATTCTAATCAAACATTTATAAAATATAGTAACAACACAAACTCTATCACAACACCTACTTTTGATTGTCTAAATTGTGCTGATTTAGAATTATTAAAAATTGACGATACTCAATACTTTGTCCTAACATACGGATACAATCTAAATGGTCAAAATACAGACCTGGCAATTTTAAAAGAATCATACTCAAATTTAGAAAAAGTAGCTAGCACACAAGTCAAAGGTATTACTGGCACATCTGTGGCTAAAGGTGAATTATCTAGCATTGTTGATATAAAAACATACAATGAAAAGATATATATTGCAGACTACATCAACAAATCAATTCAATGCTATGACCTAGTAGATAACGACAACACTGCAAGTGGTCAATTATCAAAAAAATTGTCACCTTCTCACATCGAACTTACTAATGCTTCAATCGAAGAAGGATACTTTTATAATGCTACAGACATAACTATAGTAAACGACAATACATTCCTAGTAGCAGATAGCAAAAACAATAGATTACAATACATTAACAACAACAATATAGAAATAACAACAAAATATAAAGAAACCGACTTGATTAAGCCAACCCTATATACAACTAACGACAATATAAATTTTGCTTATTTCTATGACAAATATTTAGTTAGATACAACAGCCTTACCGGCACAATCAATAGATTAGACATAGGATATGATATTAGCGATATTAAGCTAGATAGTAACAACAATTTATACTATATTGATTATTCAAGAAACGAATTAAAAATGATTGAACACAACAAAAATTCAATCAATATAATCGAAGATAATATAGATGTAGATAATCTATCTACCCTTACTATTCTAAATAATAAATATATTGCAGTTCACCACAACAAAAGCATTTATTTAGTAGATATAGAAAATAGTGAAACATCACAAGAATTGTTACTAACAGAACAAATCAAAGCAATTTCTAGTGATTACTATGGAAATATATATGCAATCACAGCATCTGGTATTCAAAAAATAAACTTTAGCAACAACACATTGACTATAGACACATTACTAAGTTACAACACTACCGGATTGACTATTATCGAAATAAACAAAGTAAACGGCAACATATATTGCTATAACAATAACAATAATAATATTGTTAAAATTCAAAAAGCTGGTTTTGTAAACAACTTAGACAATTACAATCATATAGTAAATACAAACGAAATAACACCACTAAACACAATATTGTCTAGTGGAAACATAGTTTCTACTTGTTATATATACGAATACCCACACAATACAAATCCAACAAGTTTATTAGCTAAAGATACAAACATATATATACTTAGTGATGTAGAAAACTCATACTATGTAATGTACAACAAAGACAATATAATTAATTATGGTTATATAAACAAAGATTTTATCAGTATCACAACATACCCTGTAAATCAACCACAAATTGTAGTAGGAATAAACAAAAACATAAAACTATACACACTACCTACTATACTTTCCGATACAAATAATCACGATTATATATACAAAGAATCACAAATCGGCGAAACATTCTTTGTTGTAAACTTTGAAATAATATCACTAGACAATTCAGAATATTATGCCGTTAAAAATGGCGATAACATTCTATATGTAAATGCAAGTGATGTTACACTTCAAGACACAGAAGAGATTAGATCTTTACCTAACCTAAATGCTCAAATCATAGTAGCAGACAACAATAGAGTAATGCTATTAGGTGCACCTACAGACAAAAGCATACTATTAGCCGAACTTACAAACAATCAAAAAATATATGTAGAAAAATTTGATACTAATAACAAATACACATATGTTACAGTTATCACCGAAGATAAACAACAGCTATCAGGATATGTAGAAACTAAATACATTAAACTTATAGAAGACAATCCAAATATTGCTAGTGCATATATACTATTAGCAATTTCTATACTAATAGCAACTGCTTCTGTAATAATTTATGTAAAACAAAAAAGTTCTAATTAACAACAAAAAGACACCACAATTTAGTGGTGTCTTTTATATTTTGCATAGTACCTTTAAAACATCTAGATATAGGCCAAAATCATTAATTTGCATAATAGTTGTTTTGGTACGAATAATCAACAACTGAATATCTGTCCTCATCAGTAATTTTTGTGATTTTTGATAATGAAATTTCATATGCAGTTTTTTCTACAACTTCATCATCAATCTTCTTCTGGTACACCCTACTTTGAATTCTACCACACATTTGCAACTTATCTCCTACAGACAAGTTTTTTACAAACTTAGCATTTCTACCCCAAGCTATACAAGGTAAATAATCACTTTTATTATAACTACGATTGACAGCTATCAATACATCACTAATTTCTCTTTTAAATGGTGTAGTTCTATATATAGGTTCTTTACACACAAAACCAGTCAATTCAATTTGATTTGGATTTACACTAGGATCATACTCCAAAACCTCTCTTACAAATACCGTAAGCATAAGTTTGCTCTTTTCTTCGACTAGCTTATTATAGCTTCTAAATTGTCCAGAACAAGCAATCTTTTTTCCTAGTACAATTTCCCCTTCAGTGAGCAACCTTTCACTAATTGTTACAGGTATTACATCACTAGCATCACTTAATCTTTTTACAAGTAAATCAAACTCATAGAAACCTTCGCCAAATACTTCATAACTAAATTTAGGCTCAGATACAACCTCTCCTGCTACATACACTTTATTATTGTTCATTTGTTCAAAATTCATTTCATCCTCCAACTATTTTTTTCTTTGAATTCCTTGATGGTCAATATAGAAATTATCTTTAATAATCAAATTGCCTACAGATGTTATTTCGTATCCCATATTTTGTAATCTATCCAACATTAGCGGCAAGGCTTCTAAAATATGCTCAGAGTTGTTGTGACATAGTATAATACTTCCATTCTTCACCTTGCTAATCACTCTATTACATATCTCTGTGGCACTAAGCCCCTTCCAGTCTAGCGAATCAACATCCCACTGTATAGTCTTTAGATTGTGTTCATTTGCACTCTCAATTACTGCATTATTGTAACTACCATATGGAGCTCTAAACAATTCTACTTCTTTGTTAGTTATCTTTTTAATTAAGTTTATAGAGCTAGATAGTTCCATATCCATATCATCTTTGCTCAGTTTTACAAAATCTGCATGTGTATTGCTATGGGTACCTATTTCAAGATTGGCACTATCTATAGCTTCTACCATTTGAGGATATTCTTCCACCCAAAACCCACACAAGAAAAATGTAGCACCAACATCAAACTCCTTGAGTGTTTCTATTATTTTGAGAGTTTTGTCTGCACCCCATGCAGAATCAAAAGTAATAGCTACTTTTTTCTCTGTAGTATCTACAGAATATATAGGAACAAGTCTAGGAGCATATCCAAAATACACACTAGCACAATTACCATATCCTATATTTACACTTAACAAAACAGCACACAAAAGCAACGATAATATGCAAATAATTGATTTTGATTTGACTACTAAAAATCTCATATTTAACACTCCTTTATGATAATACTAAATTGAATTAATGTTTATCTTTTGAAGTGTTTTATTATGCAAAAATTTGCCGAAATATAGGCAATTTTTTATAATATTGATATACAAAAAACTTAATCAAAATTATCTAAAAATATATATGGTTTAAGAGCTTAAAATATTACAATACAAACAAAAAAATCACACAAAAATGTGTGATTTTTTTATTAATTTTCGTTATCTACATAGGGAATAACTTGTGTTGTTTCTGCACCAGTCTTTTCTGCTACTACAGATTTTCCAAATCCTAATCTATTTTCTAGACTAAGTTTTTTGCTTTCTACATAGTACATTTTATTTTCTTTTGTAACAACTACATAATTTTTATTTTTGTTTAAGTCAGTAGCTAATAACAACTTGATATCTAGCTTCTTAGCATTAATTACTTTTATACCTTTTCTTGCTCTGCCTGTTAGAGGTATTTCTGTTTCTTTAATAACTTTGGCAAAACCATTTGAAGTAAAAATAGTATAAGCTATAGCACCACCTAATGTAGCACTAACTACTTCGTCACTACCTGACAATGCCATGCCTTTTACACCAGCACTTACTCTACCTAATGGAGTTACATCGTCTTTGATAGCATTGACTGCCATACCCTCTTTTGAGAACATAAGCAATGATTTTTCTCTATTGTCATAGTCTACATATACTAATTCGTCATTATCTTTTAGTTTGATAGCAGCTATTGATTGTTTTGAAGAAATATACTCATTTTGTTTAGTAATTTTCATCAAACCTTTCTTTGTAACAAAAATAAGTTCTGCTTCAATATCGTTATCATTAAAATCAAACATTGCTATTACTTTTTCACTAGGCTCAAAGTTCTTTACCAAATTAGCAACTGGTGTACCTTTATCTTTAAGTTTACACATACCTATTTGCTCAACTTTTACCTTGTGACAATTACCTAAGTTAGTAAATAGATATATATTCTTGTTGCTTGGTAATACAACATTAGCTTTGCAAGTTTCAAACAATGTAGGATTAGCACTTAGTCCTTTGGTAGCTAAACCATAACTTCTCTTGGTTACAACCTTTAGTGTATTTGCTTCACTTAGAACAACATGAACTTCTTCACTAGGCATTTCCTCTGCCAAATCATCGCTAAGTGTAGCAGAATCTTCTTCTGGACTAACAATCTCTGTTTGTCTAGGAATAGCATAATTTTTCTTTATTTCGTTAAGTTCTTTCTTAACAACATTCATCAACTTCTTTTCACTTTCCAAAATAGCCTTTAGCTCTGCAATTAATTTAATCAAACCTTCTAGTTCGTTGATTAATTTGTTTACTTCTAGGCTAGTAAGTCTAGCTAATCTCATATCTAGTATAGCTTGAGCTTGAACATCGCTTAGATAGAATTTTTCCATCAATCTCTGTTTTGCTTCGCTAGTGCTCTTACTTGTCTTGATAATCTTGATAACATCATCAATATTCTTTATTGCAATTAACAATCCATCTAAGATATGTTTTCTCTTTTCTGCAGCATCAAGATCAAACTTAGTTCTATTGTACACTACTGATCTTTGATATTTTACATAGTAAGAAATAATTTCTACTAGACCTAATTGTTTTGGTTTACCCTCAGCAATTGCAACCATATTGCAGTTAAAGTTAGTTTGCAAATCACTCTTAGCATATAAATAATTGATAATTGCTTTTACATTTGCATCTTTCTTTAGTTTGATAACAGCTCTAGTACCAGACCTGTCTGATTCGTCTACAATATCTGCTACTTGACTTAAGCAACAAGTAGGATCCATTTCTTTCAATTTAGCAATTCTTTGAAGCATTTGTGATTTGTTTACTTGGAATGGAATTTCGGTAATAACTATGTTTTTTCTGCCATTATCACCAGTTTCTATGTGTAGTTTGGCTCTTAATACGATTTTACCTTTACCAGTACGATATACATCATCAAATTCGCTAGTAGACAAAATATATCCACCTGTAGAAAAATCTGGACCAGGCATTATTTTTAAAAGTTCTTCTAGCTTAATTTTTGGATTATCAATGTATGCTGTTACACAATCAATAGTTTCACCTAAGTTGTGTGTAGGAATATTTGTAGCTAGTCCTACAGCAATACCAGTAGCACCATTTACTAATAGATTTGGAAATCTACCTGGCAACATATCTGGTTCTTTACGACTATCGTCAAAGTTAAAGCTCCAGCTTACAGTATTCTTTTCAATATCTTTTAGTAGCTCTAGGCTTATAGGACTAAGTCTAGCTTCAGTATATCTCATAGCTGCGGCACCATCACCATCTACAGAACCAAAGTTACCATGACCATCTACTAGACACATTCCCATATTAAAGTCTTGTGCTAATCTAACCATAGTTTGATAAATACTACTATCACCATGTGGATGATATCTACCCATACAAGTACCTACAATAGTAGCACTTTTTCTATATGGTTTGTCTGGTGTAACACCAACCTCAAGCATACTATATAGCACTCTTCTTTGAACTGGTTTCAAACCATCTTCTACTCTAGGCAATGCCCTATCCAAAATAACATACTCTGAGTATGGCATCATACTTTCGTGAATAACTTGTTCTACACTCTTAGTTACAATACCATCTCCAGCACCACCTTCACCTAATAATGATGTAAATGATGGATCTTGTTTCTTTCTAGTTACTCTACCTTTAGGTTTGATTGTAGATTCTTCATCTTCACTTTCACTATCTTCAATTTCTTCTACTTCATCTTCTTGAATTTCTTCAATTTTATCTTCTACTATACTAGACTTAGTTCTGGTTTTTCTTTTAGGTTTTTCTAGTTCATCAAATCCAATTTGATTGTCTATGATACCTAATTCAGCCATCTCCTCATCTGTAAAGTTACTATCTTTCTTCTTCGCCATTAACTTCTCCAATATGTTCAAAGTTTGATTCTTTGTTAAAGTTTGCATTTTCGCTAATATAAGCTTTTCTAGCTTCGATATTATCTCCCATAAAGGTAGAAATCATTCTCTCAGCTTCTGCAACATCTTCTAGTTGGACTTGAACCAATACTCTTTTGTCTGGTGCCATTGTGGTATTCCACAACTGATCAGCTGTCATTTCACCCAAACCTTTGTATCTTTGAATTTGGTATCCAGCACCACACTTTTTGATTACTTTTTCCAACTTGTCATCATCATAAACATATTCACTAAAATTCTTTTTGTATACTCTGTATAGAGGTGCCACACCTACATATACATGACCTTCTGTAATAAGTTCTCTCATATATCTGTAGAAGAATGTAAGCAAAATTGCTCTAATATGTGCACCGTCTTGGTCAGCATCGGCAAGTATTATTACTTTGTTATACTTTAAGTTTTCTATCTTGAAATCTGTACCTATACCTGCACCCAAAGCACTGATAATAGTTCTAATTTCTTCGTTGTCTAATACTTGATTTAATCTTTTCTTCTCAACATTTAGTGGTTTACCCTTAAGTGGTAAAATTGCTTGATAGTGTCTATCTCTAGCTTGTTTTGCACTACCACCCGCAGAATCACCCTCTACTATAAACAATTCGTTTATAAGATAGTTTTTGCCTGTACAGCTACTCAACTTACCTACTAAGCTATAATTATCTGCACTAGTAGCTTTTCTAGCAGTTTCTTTGGCATGTTTAGCAGCTAATCTTACCTTTGCAGCACCTTTAGCTTTGTTTATAATTTCAGCAATTATATTCTTGCTACCTTTTTGTTTAGAAAATTCGATAAGTGCATTGTATGCCAAATTTTCAACCTCAGGTCTTACTTCTGGGTTTCCTAACTTGGTTTTGGTTTGACCCTCAAATTGTACATTCTTTAGCTTAAGTGAAATTACAGCTGTTATACCTTCTCTGTAGTCTTCACCTAATAGATTTTGTTCCTTATCCTTTAGTAGCCCTTGTTCTCTAGCAATATCATTGAATGCTCTTGTAATAGCACTCTTTAAACCAACCTCGTGAGTACCACCTTCGCTAGTAGGAATATTGTTTACAAAACTAAAGAAGTTTTCGTTGTAATTATCAGCATGTTGTATAGCACAACCAAAAGTAATCAAATCAGATTTACCTTCGATATAAATAGGATCTTTGTACACAACATTTGTACCATCGTTTAGGTACTTAATAAAATCCTTTAGACCATTTTTAAAGTTATAGTCTTTGGTTCTATAATTGCCTTCTTCATCTTTTACATTTTCATCAATTAATACAAACTCAACACCACCATTTAAAAATGCAAGTTCTTTTAATCTCTTATTGATAGTATCAAAATCAAAAATAGCATCACCAAATATTCTCTTGTCTGGCAAGAATGTAACCTCTGTACCAGATAGTTTGGTTTTTCCCATCATTTTAAGTGGTTCTTTAGGAACACCACCAGTTACTTTTTTACCTTTTTCTACTGCACTAAATTCCATAGCATATTTGTAACCATCTTTGTATACAGTTACCTTTAACCATTCACTAAGAGCATTAGTTACACTCGCACCAACACCGTGCAAACCACCAGAATAAGCATAGTTTGAATTATTAAATTTACCACCAGCATGTAGCTGTGTAAATACAACTTCTACACCACTAACTTTCAATTTTGGATGTTTGTCTACAGGGATACCACGACCATTATCTGCTACAGTAATAGAATTGTCCTTATGCATAGTAACTGTAAGCTTGTTACCATGACCATTTGATAATTCGTCTACACCATTATCTACAATTTCCCATAATAAATGATGCATACCTTTAACACCTGTAGTACCAATGTACATACCAGGTCTAAGTCTAACTGCATCAAGTCCGTCTAAAACTAAAATATCTTTACTATTATATGCATTACTCAAAGTATTGCCTCCAAAAATTTCGATTACATACTAGTGTATCACACTAAAATCAAAATAAAAAGTTATTTTCGCAAATTCACAATAATATAGCCATATTTAAAGAATAAACTAAATACAAAACAGAATGTTTATACATATGATTGTATATTTATGCAATAAAAAGAATATTATTTGACAATAAATACAAAAAATTAAAATATTTATGTAAAAATAAACATATATTAATGATAAGTAAAAATATAATTTAAGGAGAAAATATGTATAATTGCATAGTACTTTGTGGCGGTGGAACAGCAGGACATGTAATGCCAAATATTGCCCTACTAAAACACTTAAAGAAACATTTCAAAAATATATATTACATAGGCAGTACCACAGGCATAGAAAAAGAAATAATAAGTAAGCACCCAGAAGTAAAATATTTTCCCATTACTAGTGTAAAATTAATAAGGGGGTTAAATTTAAAAAACTTACTAATCCCATTTAAATTACTAAAAGGATACAATCAAAGCAAAGTCATTCTAAAAGAACTAAAACCTGACATCGTATTTTCTAAAGGCGGATATGTGAGTGTACCTGTAACCTTTGCTTGCAAAAGTCTAAATATACCTATAGTGGCTCATGAAAGTGATTTTAACTTAGGACTAGCAAACAAATTAATTTTGAAAACTTGCACAAAGATGTGTTGTAGTTTTGAGCAAACTGCCAAGTCTATAAAAAACGGAGTGTTTACACTAAGTCCAGTTAGAGATGAACTATTTATGGGAGATAGTTCAAAAGCAAGAAAAATTTGCAATTTCAACAACTCAAAACCCACCCTGCTTGTAATAGGTGGAAGTTTAGGAGCAAAAGCAATAAATGAATGTATGTTTAAAATTGCAGAACAAATCTGCGAAAAATTCAATGTAATACACATAGTTGGTAAAGGCAACAAAAACAATAATATAAAACCTAAGAATTATTACCAGATAGAATTTACACCAGATATTCAAGATTTCTTCAAACTAGCAGATATTGTACTAAGTCGTGCAGGAAGTAATGCCATAAATGAATTTTTAGTACTGGGCAAACCTATGTTGCTTATCCCCTTACCGAAAGGCAACTCAAGAGGAGACCAACTATTAAATTCAAAATATTTTGTCGAAAACGGCTTTGCAATAGAGTTAAAACAAGAAGAAATGACCGAACAAAGCTTAATGTCAAAAATTGAAGAATTATATAAAAATAGAAATATAATATCTCAAAATCAGTCAAAATATAAAGGAAAAAATGGAACTGAAAATATATTAAAAGTAATACTAGAAAGCATAGACAACGGATAAAAAAACAAATAAAAGCACTATTTTGGTGCTTTTTATTTTAATTTATAAAATTTTGAAAACTTTTGCTAATTTAATCCAAACCCAAACAAAATATATATAATCCAAATAAATAATATTTTTTGGAGTGATTATGAAAAACTATAAAAACTATATATCATTAATTATTTTACTTACAATAATGTGTGGAATAATGATAGCTATCACACAAATATCAAAAACAAATACCCTTAATACTACCGACAAAACAACATCTCAAACCAACACAGAACCCAAACCCACATTCAGCTATATTCCAGCCAGACAATCATCAATTAATCATGTAGAATATGAGAACAATTTTGGTGGTAGTGGTGTAGACGAAGTATTTGAAATATTTAAACTTGAAGATTTTATAATCATAGGCAAAACAAATAGTACTGACAAATATTTTACCACGAACTCAAAACCTTCCCTTTATGTTTTAATCGTAGACACATTAGGCAATGCAAAATCTACAAGTTTATTTGAAGTAGGATCAAGTTTTCAAATATTATCATCAAAAATTTATAGAAACAAAATATATATACTTATCAACCATTTAGGCACTAAACTGCTAACCTTCGATATATCAAACAAAACTTTTGATATTGCCTTTTTTGATAACAATCCAAATGCAGAATTAGTTATATCAAACGAACCTATAGTACTGATAAAAAACAATAATTCCACAAATGCACATTTCTGCATCACAGACAAAACCTTCACAATTAATTATCAAATAAATTCAATATCCTTAGCCTGTGAATATTCAAACGGAACACTACTTATATTCAATAGTAACAATCAAATAATTATAGGCATACTCACCTTAAATTATTTTGATGTAATAAATCAAATAGATAATAGCCAAATAGAAACAATCAATATTACCGAAGAAAATATAGTAATGATTGCTAATCAAGACAATAGTACCAGAATTATTCTACTAGATTTAGACTTTAACATAGTCAAAAACACATACATTGCCGAAACAAAAAGCATAGTAATATTAAGCCAAAGCAACCAACATATATTAATAGGAAAACAAAACAATAATTTAGTAGTCCATAATTTCTGTAGTCACGGAACACTACTTTCAAACAAAACAATCACAAACAATGTAAAAGAGTTCAAAATATTATCAAATAGCAACGAATTTCAAGTAGCTATACAAACTACAAACAATCAACTAATAATACTAACAACAAATATTCTAGGTGAAATAAAAAATCAAATAGAGCTAAATATAAATACACATCTAACATTGAACACTTTTGTAGATGAAAATAATAGCTACATACTATTAGGTCAAATAAACAATATAAATCAGTTAATTACAAACTGCTTTGGTGAAAGTGATATTTACATTTGTAAAATAAATAAGGTATAGCTAGTCATACCTTATTTTTATTTAAACCAACCAAAATTAAAATTAATATAGAACATATGTTTGATATTTGATATTAGTGTGATATAATAAGCTAAAATAAAACAAGGAAGACCATATGAAAATAGATATTATATTTGGAATATTACTTACACTAATTAGAAACAAGAAAGTAACAGCAAAATATCTAGCTAACAAGTACGATATTAGCCTAAGAACCGTGTACAGATACCTATCAGTTTTAGACTCAAACAATATACCCATCACATCAAAACCAGGCAAAAATGGTGGTATTTATCTAAATAATTGTGTAATGCTAAACAACTTATTTTTTACTGCAGCAGAGAAAGTTGCTCTACTAAATATGACTCATACCATACAAAGCAACAGCCTTAGAACTAGCATACAAACAAAATTACTAAGCATGTAATCATAATGTATATTTTTACACATTACTGCATACTTATACACTATTATAAATACATATTCATTAAAAAATAAGTAAGATATACTCTTACCTATTTTTTTACACCTAAATTATTACTCAAAAGTATAGAACTAGAGAATGTATATGTTTTACTAGAATTTTTGTCATACATTTTGTATGCGTTTTTAATCAAAATATTTATAAGCTGTCCATATGGTATCCCCTTTGGTTTGAACAAATAATATGCCAATGAACCAGGTATAGTATTGACTTCGTTTATATACACCCTCTCATCTTTTAGAATAAAATCAAATCTAACGACACCACTCAAATTCAATGTAGTATAAATCAGCCTTGCAATATCTACAATTTTATTTTTTATTTCTTCATCTATTTCTGCAGGTATTACCCTACTTACCGATTCCATAGAATTTGAATCATTTATGTACTTATTTTCAAAGCTAAGAATCTTATTGTTCTTTATAGGTTGTTCCAGCTCAGAAACAATAAGATTGTCATCATCTCTAATGATAGCTACATTTATCTCTTTGATATCCGTCAAAAACTCTTCAACCAAAACTTTAGAGCAAAACTCAAAACCAGACTCTAATGCGACTTTAAATTCATCAATATTTTCACATACTTTTATACCTATACTACTACCAAGTGTTGAAGGTTTTACAATCAAAGGAAAACCAAACTTTTTACCTTTATTTAGTATATTTTTAGTATTTGCATAGTACTCACTATCTATTACAGTAAAACCCTTAATATTAGACACCTTCAACCCTTTTACTATTGATTTAAAAATAGACTTGTCTATACACACCGAACTAGAAATATAATCACTGCTAGTGTATGGTACTTTGCACATATCTAATATCGATGCAACCTTACCATCTTCACCATTAATTCCATGCATAACCACAAGAGCTACATCTATTTTTTTGTACTTAATATATTGTCCTATACACCTTTTGTATAGTATTCTATCACCCAAACCAAAAGAAACCTGCTCCAGCTTGCTAAAATCCAAACTTTTAAAATTGTTTAGATTTAACAATTCCTTACCCGTATACCACAAGCCACTTTTTGAGATGTAAACAGGTATTATATTATAGTAATTAGTATCTATATAATTAATTGCTTGCAATGCAGATATTATAGAAACATCATGCTCTACACTTACACCACCAAAGATAACTGCCAAATTTTCTTTCATATATACTCCTATCACTTAAAAATTTATATAACAATCAGACAAATCGTTTTCTATAAGAAGTACCGAATTATTATCTAATTTTTGACTAATATATTTGTAGGCAGAATTGAAACTGTCATACATTTTAGGTTTTTGACATCCTACAGACATCATACCATCACTTATAGCTTCAAAGTTATAATTATTCACAATCAAAACCTCATCAACACCATTTAATTGAGTACCAAGATTGTAATTTTCTATATACTGTTTATCGCCCAATTCCACCATTCCACATGTAATTATGTACTTCTTCTTATTAAAAGACTTTAGGGCTTTTATAGCATAATTTGCTCCAACTGGATTACTATTAAAGCTATCATCAATAACTATAGCACCATTACCAAGCACCCTTTGTTCCAGCCGATGTTCTACAGGTTTCAAATCAAGCACTACATCTTTCAGAGAATTTATATCTATACCCAACCTATCAGCTACGATTATAGCCATCAAGATGTTAACCACATTAAATTCCCCTAACAACCTAGTTGAAAAAATAAATTTGTCTTTATAATATTCAAATTCAAACTTAATTATGTCCTCTTCACACTTTATATTACAAATCTTACAATCACCTTTATTTAAACCAACACCCAGACTTTCTATAGGGCTTCTATTATAAAAATTAGCACAATAATTGTTGGTTAAATTTGTCACAAACAACCCATCTGGCAAAGTATTTAGCACTAGTTGATATTTTGTATTAATAATATTTTCTAATGATTTAAATGTTTGTAGATGCTGCTCACCTACTGCTGTGATTATAGATATATGAGGCTTAACAATTTTACACAACTTATTTATATCGTTTTTATGATCTGCACCCATTTCCAAAATTAGAATATCGTGATACGGTTTTAATCTTTCCAAAATGGTTCTAGTGATGCCCATAGCAGTATTGTAAGAATATGGAGTACAAAGCACATTGTATTTGGTAGACAACATCTTACACAAATAGTTTTTTGTGCTTGTTTTGCCATAACTACCCGTAATAGCAATAATCTTCAAATTCTTATACCGTTTTAATTTTCCTTTTGCCTTATAAATAAAGTACCTTTGTATGATTTTTTCTATAGGATAATTAACTATATTAGCTATCGATACAATAACTGCATTCAACAAACAAAGAGTTAATATCAAAAACACAAACCAAGCACTTACATTTTTAATAAGTAACAAACAGCAAAAAAACAATATAAAATTAATTAAAAAAGTAGTCAAAATTAATCTAATAATTCTTTTAGTAAATACTAGTGGTTTTTTAAGCTTAATCAAAAGCAACTTAGAATTTACAAAACAATATATAGGAACAACAAGCAAAACTATTAAACATAATATATACAAATTTAACTTAAACAATACAGTAAAAAACAATAAAACAATTTCAACAATTATAGCTACAATATAAATTATTTTTAATTTAGTATAAACAGGATTTCTATAATCATAGTACCATTTTAGACTAACTAAATTGTAATAATAATTTTGTTGCAATATGCCGAAATAATGATACAAATTATATAGATTTACAACACTTAATATTATAGTCAAAATTACAAATATAAAATACTCCAAATCCCCTTAATCTCCCTATAGTTTGATTGTTTGCATAATAGATTGCATAGTACTAATTTCCCAATAATTCTTCCAATATTTTTAGTGAATAAAATTTATTTTCTAAAAAGCAAAAATGACCTGTATTTTTCAAAACTACTAGCTTTGAATTTTTAATTTTCTTCTTAATAAATTTAGCCATATATAGTGGTGTCTCTTTATCTTTATTACCCCATAAAAGGATAGTTTTAGCTTTTATAAACTTAAGATATTTTGATTGATTGTAATTGACTATATTTCTAAAACTTTCTTTCTCTATATTATTTAATTTTTGATAATCACTACTCCCCTTATTTAAAATATCAAAACAACACAAACCTTTATTATTTAAAAATTTTTTAAACTTATAACTATATATTTTTAATTTAGTAAATATGTTAAATCTGGGCTTAACACCTGCCCCACCACTGACAAACAACTTTTCTACAGTTATATCAAAAAATTTAATTAACATAATCGCCACTCTAAATCCAAAAGAATGACAAACAATATTTAACCTATCAACATTCTCTTTCTTTAATATTTTGAATACTTCTACTGCATAATCAAATACAAAAAAGGGATAACTTAATTTTTCGCTATCCCCATGACCAACAAAATCAATTTGTAAAATTTTATATTCATTTTTTAGATTTTCACAAAAAAAATTGAAACTGTTTAAATTTGCACCCCAACCGTGTAAAAATAAAACAGTTTCTTTTCCTTTGCCATAATATTTATAATTAATTTTCATTTTTTAATTCTTTCCTTAAAATTTTAGCATGAGAATTTTCGCCATAATAATTTTTTCTTTCGCTAATTTCTTCAAATCCAAAACTTAAGTACAAATTAATCGCTTTGTAATTTTGATGCTCGACTTCTAGAATAATTTCTGTTACACCGACTTTAGCAAGCATTTCTATAAGCGAAGCAAGTAACATTTTGCCATAGCCTTTGCCCTGCTCACTTTTTAATACACCCACCTTGATAATATCAGCTACTTCAAAGGCAACTGATGCACCAGCATAGCCTAACATATTGTTTTCATCAAACAAACCAATATATAGTCTATTCTCTAGCGATAATTCTTCCATACAAGATTTTTCGCTAAAAGGATTGTCAAATAGTTCATTTTCTATATATTCTAGTTGTTTTACATCACTTTTTCTAAGTTTCCTTATATCCATAACTATCCCTTCAAATTCTTTCAGCTTGAGATAATTGAGCATATACAGGAGCAAACTCAGCATCACTAAATTCACCATTCTCTACTTTGCACACAAAATGGTTTAGCAT
>JAFVTW010000020.1 GCA_017503005.1 Clostridia bacterium
CAGGTGCACCAGGTAGTAGTGTAACTGTAGTTTCAGTAGAAAAAACTGGCACTAATGGATTAGTGGATACATATACTATTACATTTAGTGATGGAACTACTACAAATTTTGACATTACTAATGGAGCTGCAGGTGCAGCTGGTGCATCTAGTTACACACATATTAAATTTGCAAATGAAATGCCTGATGAAGATTCTGATATTTTAGCAACAGGAACAGGCGATTACATTGGTATTTACAATGGAACAAGCGAAACACCACCTACTAATTATACAGAATATAGCTGGTATAAAATTAAAGGTGATACACCAAGTATTGCTTTTGATGGCGAAGGATTTATTATTCTTGATGGTGTAAAAACTAATATTTGTATTTATGATGCAGAAATTGAACAAGAATTTGTATATAATGCAGCAACTTATTCTAATTATGAATATGTAAAAAAACAAGGTAATGCTTTAGGTTCTGTTGACAGTATGACTCCTAAGAGAACATCTATTTGGTATCCTTATAAATTCAAAGCTGGCACAACATTTAAGTGTGTTGGTGATGATGTAAACTATCAATATGGTTTCTCTATTTCAGCTGATGGTGAGAATTTTGCTTATTCTACTACACCTGGTTTGGCTGAAGATACTGGCTGGATTTCTAGCACAACACCATCAGGAGCCTTAAACCTTGGTGCTGATGCAGGTGATAGTGTAGTAAGACATCAATTTAATGCAACCACAAAAACTTTAACTCTATCAAGAGATTCTTATGTAAGAATTAACTTTAGAACTCCAGCTAATGGAGCGATTACTTATTTAACTCAAGATTGGGAAAAATATTTTGAAATTAATGGTTCAATTTTAGTTGAGTCCGAGACAGTTCATATTACACCTGATAAATCAGACGAAGTTAATAGTTATGGTATGAATTCAATTGCTCTTATGGGTTATTCTACCGAAGCTCCTGAAAACACACTTGCAGCTGTTAGATTAGCACATGAAAAAGGTTTTGATATGGTTTCATGCGATGTATCGTTTACTAGTGATGGTGTTGGTGTGTTATTACACGATGACACAATTGACAGAACATCTGATGGAGAAGGTAATATTGCAGATATGACACTTGCCCAAGTTAAAGAATTTGACTTTGGTTCTTGGAAATCTGCTGCATATGCCGATGAAGAAATTCCTACATTTGAAGAATTTATTAAAGTATGTAAATATATGGCAATTCACCCTTACATTCAAGTTAAGACCAGTGCAACACAAGCAAACATCGAAAGTTTAGTTACAACTGTGTTCAGAAGCGGAATGTTAAATAAAGTTACTTGGGTTTCTTCTGATATCGATGTTTTAACAGCTATTAATCAATTAAATGCTAAAGCAAGATTAGGATATGCAACTGAAACTATTACAACTGGTCAAATTGCAGAATTAAAAGCTTTAAAATCAGAAACAAATAGTGTGTTCTTCTATGCTGATAATGCACATTTAATTGTTTCTGTTGTTGATACTTGTATCACAGAATTCCTTCCAATTGAAGTATATGGTGCAAATGAAGTAACAGACATTGAAAACTTACACCCTTACATTACAGGTGTTGCAAGCCCAGATAAAGTTGCTGGACAAATTTTATATGATAAATATATGGGATAAAACCATAAAAAATAAACCTATAAAAAGAGTGGAACTTTTCCACTCTTTTTATGTCAAAATTTTTTAATACAACAACTAATGCTAATAGGTAGTATTCCGCCCACGGGCATACCACTACCGTTTATGAGTGCAGGTGGTACTAGTCTAATGGTGTTTATGGGTGCAGTAGGAATACTACTAAATATTTCAAAAGGTGATGAACAAAATTTTAAGTTTAATGTGTTTACGAACTTAACGATTAATAAAAAAGAATTGAAAGAGGCAAAATGAAATTGTCTCTTTTTTTATTTAATAAATATTTTGATAGGTAGTCAAAAAAATATGATTCAGTATTAAATCACTAAAGATTCAAAATGTATGCGATTTCATATACATTTTTTATTTGTGTGATATAATGTAGCTATAGGAGAAATTGTATGAGAATATTAGCAATAGGTGGTGGCGAAAATGGTCGTCCAGGTACACCTTATGAGATAAAGAAATTTGATGAAGAAATTGTAAAAATGTCTGGGAAGAAAAATCCTAACTTTTTATTTATTGCATTCACTCAAAAATCTGCAGAGGCTGCAGAAGGCTATTACAGTGTGATGTGTAAGAATTTTACTGCATTGGGCTGTAAGTGCGAACATTTAAGAGAAAAAGATTTGCTAGATATGAATATTGTTATTAAGAAAATAACTGATGCAAACATTGTTTATGTTGGTGGTGGTAATACACTAAGACTGATGAATATATTAAGAAAATATCATATTGATGAAATGTTACATACAGCAGGTGAAAAGGGAACAATTTTGTGTGGAATTAGTGCTGGAGCAATTTGTTGGCACAATTTTGGCAATAGTGATTCTCGAAAGTTTACAAGTAATTCGACTAAGTTGATAAAAGTAACTGGTCTTGGTTTTATTCCTGCTTTGTATTGTCCACATTATGATAATGAAAGTGCAAGACAAGAAGATTTGAAGAGAATGATGAAGACAACTAAAGGAGTTGCATTAGCTTTTGAAAGTTGTACGGCACTCAAAATTGTTGATAATGAATATTGGGTATTAAAAACAAAAGAAGAAGCTAGAGCTTGGAAGTGTTATTGGTCTAAAGGGGAATATATAAAAATAGAATTACCAACAACTGGAAATATTGAAGATTTGATTGTTAAAAATTAATTTCAATTTATAATGCAATAATTTGTGTTAATAGGTAATATAGTACCAACAGAAATCCTGCTACCTTTTGTGGGTGTAGTTGTAATTTGCTAAACATTTCAAAAGGTGACAATCAAAATTTTAAGTTGAATGTGTTTACGAACTTAATGACTAATAAAAAAGAATTAAAAGGGGCAAAACAAAATTGCCTCTTTTTTGATAATAATTTATTGATAAAAATGTGTTAAGATATATATTTTTCTATAAATTTATGTTACAATACTATAATAGGAGATATTCGTATGACACCATTTCAATATTTAAGACAAAAATATTAATAATATAAAATTTGATTGCGAACCTGTATATATCCCTGAATACAAAAGGGCTTTGAGTGCTGTTTTGGACAAAATGGACAAAGCTTTTATAAAGAACGGTTGGTATGATGTTGTTGATTATCAACCTATCGTAGAAGAAATGTTGGCTTCTAGCAAGGTGTTTTCTTTTTATATAGATGATGAAATTTCTAAGAGACACTGGGCTGGTGTTCATCGCAGACACAATAACGATACTAGAAGAATAGGTATGGGTAAAGAGTATATGGGTAGAAATACCACTACCGAAGGTGTACTATGTCATGAATTGATACACCAACTAACTCTAGGACCTAAAACTTTGACATATTCTAAAGATGGCGACAGATATGAGACTCAGCTTCCTGTAAGAACAGCAGGATTGGTACTAGGTGGAATGAAAAGAAATGTAACCAAAAGAACTGCACAAGGTTTGGAGGCTGGTTCTGCTCTAGATGGTGGTTTTATATGTGAAGCATTTACAGAGTTAGTAAAGCAAGAAATTTATTCAGAAGAAGAATGTTTCCATTCTTATCCTGCACAAACTAGCCTAATTAAGTTTTTGAATACACTTACTGGTACAAAGATAAATTATGAGGATTTCTTGAGGGGTGATTTGCCAAATTATATCAAAATATTAGGCAGAAAAAACTTTGAGGAATTTAACAAACATTGTGAAGCATTTCAACTTAGAAACAATGCAAATGCTTACTTGTATCATTTAGAAGATCCAGACTATTTGGCTGCACAAGGTTTGATATGCGATTTGATGTTGCAAAAGATTACAGAAAATCCAGAGCAATATACCACAGCTGATTTTGTAAGAATTGCAAGTGCTATTATGACTGAGGCTCCTTCTGCGAAAGTGGATCCTAATTTTACCAAAAAATATACTGGTGCTATTTTGAGAGCTGCAAATGCAATTACTTCTATTCAACCATTAGAGTATGCCGAAAAACAAAAGTTTAGTGCATTGCTTAGATCTACTCTAGATAGAACGGTGCAACAACAAAAATCTGTATATGAAATTCCTGCTCAGGGTGTAGATTTTGCAGTAAAAAAGACTGCTACAGGATTTGCTATAAATTTTCAGGGTGGACAGTTTATATCTAGTGATGTGTTCCCAAAACACTACTCTAGTGCAGTCAAAGCCAAGGTGGGTACTGCTGAGTTTACTATAGAACTTAGCGAACAGGGCACTTATCAAATTTCAGCTACTACACCTAATGGTCAACCACAAGTAATCAAAATTGTTCCTAGTAGAATATCTAGTGGAGAATTACTAATACAAGATGCTCAAAGCAAAGATATTTTTAAATTAAACTTTGCTAGAGAAGATAGAAAGAGAACAAAAGCTATTCAAGAGAATATAGCTTTGTTGACACATTTTGACCATTATGATGATGTAAAAGATGTGTTAAAAGATAATGCTGGATATAGAGTATATAGTGTAAAACAAATTACTACCCCAAGTGGAGAAGAATATTTGGTGGCAAATTCAAGCAAAACATCTATGTTTTATAGAATTACACCAAATGGGTATAGAAGAGTAGATGTGGTAGATCAACAAACTCCACAACAAAATACTGCAATTAGAACAAAGATTACTACCGGTAGGGACGAAGCTACATCTATGGTGGGATATATGGCTACAGGTGAAACTACTGATGAATACAGTATTTCATTCAAATTGTCTGATGGTTCTACTTTTGTGAGATATTTTGACAACTCAGGAGTAGAACAATTTGGTCAACAAATTTATCCTTATACAGGAGCCACATCTAGTGTGATTGTGCCTGTAGAAAATCCTACATTATTTAGTAGTACAAATGAAGATATGGCAGATTTGGCTTCTACTGCTACAACTTATGCTGCTCAAGGTATTCAAAGAGAAGTTCCACATAGAGATATGTTGGCAGAGAAAAAAGTCGCTGATATAGAACAGGCTAAAAGAGTGGAAGCAGAAAGAATTCGTCAAGCAGAGAATAGTCGAAAAATAGAAGAACAAAGAATGATAGAGGGAGTTACCCAAACAGAGGCAGAAAAAAGACAAAGAAGAATAGAGGAAGAAAGGGTAAATCAAAGACAAGCCGAAGCTCAAAAAGAAGAAAGATATAGACAATTAGAAGAAAAGGCTAAAGAAAGAGGTCAAATCAATGATAACTTTAGTGGTGGCATAAATAGAACTAGAAATCAACAATTTGTGGGATATGGTAGATAATATGCAAAATGGAAATATGATTGAAAAGTTGGAAAATGTTTTTATTAAATTAAACGAATTTCCGGATTTGTTTAAGATGAATGTACAAACAAACAAAGAAGTGCGAAATTATTTTGCTACAAATTTTGATTGTATGAATTTGCCGGAAGATTTTGTAAAATTTATGGAAATGTATGATGGTTTCCACTGTGAAATTTTTACAATTTTTTCTATGTGGAGTTATCTTGAACAATTTGCAATGAATTATAAGGATTATGCAAATGAAGAGGCAATACAGGACTATGTAAGACAACTGAAAATAAATGGAAATTATAGATTGATGTTTTTTGCTGCTGACAATATGGGTGGCAGATATGCATTCAAAAAAGATGTTCCAGACCAAAAAGTGTATTATTTTAATGCACAACAACCAGAAGTGGTTGTAATGTACGAATCTTTTGTGGATTTGTTATATGACAAGGTTGTTTCTTGTATAGAAAAAATGGTGTAAAAAAAGAGTGGATATTTTCCACTCTTTTTTGTGTTAAATTTGCCTTATTTGTAGGTTTTGTGATAAATTATAGTTGTATAAATTATATTTGAAAAAGGAAATAAATTTATGAATTCAAAAAGAGTTAGAGCAAGGGCAATTATTGTTGTTGATGGCAAAATTGTATCTATGTATCGTGAAAGAGCAGATAGGGTGTTTTATACATTCCCAGGTGGTGGAATGGAAGGCGACGAAACAGAGGTTGATTGTGTAAAAAGAGAAGTATGGGAAGAATTTGGGCTAGTAGTAAATCCTATAAAAAAGCTATATACCTATGAAAATCAAAATAGTATAGAGCATTTTTATCTGGCAGAGTGGGTTTCGGGAGAATTTGGCTCTGGAGAGGGAGAAGAATATCAGCCAGACAGAAACAATGGTGTATATATACCCAAATTTATTGAAATTACTGATATTCCTAATTTACCACTAATGCCACCAGAGATAGCTAAAGCTTTTTATGAAGATTACACAAAAGACAGTGTAAATATTAGAAATGATGTAAAATTTGTGGTAGGAGAAATTAAATAGTTGAGATTTGAGATGAGTAGTGGAGTGTGCTACTCATCTTGATTTTTGTAGGATAATTATGATATAATAAAAAGGTAGGGGGATTTGTTATGAATAGAGAAGTTTTGAGTCGTTCTATAGTAATAATAGGTCCGGTTGGTACTGGTAAATCACTAACATCTTGGGCATTGGGCAGACAAACTGGTATGCCAGTAATTACTACCGATTTACTAAGGCATTGTCCAAAGACTATAGCTGAGATTGATTCTAGACAGCAAAAGGTAAAAGAGAGAATATCTCAACTAAAAGCAGAAATTGAAGTTTGTCCTGATGAAAATATCAAAAAAGACCTTGAGCAAGAATTAAAGAGATTTAGAAATGACGATTGGGTTTGCGATAGACAAAGGGAAATGAGAAAACTTTTGCCTAAAGTTCCTAATTACAAGGAAATGGGTTTCAATGGCGATGTATCAAACTTTGCTAATAAGTTTGGTGAAGTGGCATGGCATTTTTATCAAAAACAATTTGAAAATAGAATGCTTACTTGTATAGTGGATCAGTTGTCTACACCAGCGATAGTTGATATGGGTGGTGGAATGGCTGTATCGCTAGATGATGACTACAAGCAAGTGGCAAAATTAATGTCTAAGAAGTATCCGGAAGAATATAAAAAATATATGGATACCACTCAAATAGGATTCAATATTATTCAAAGAGAACTAGCTAAATGTCCAACTGTGGTTAATTTAGTACTACCTAAAGATTACAAAAATATGAGTAAAGCTAATGGTAATCAAGGTATAAATGATAAATTTATTGCTAGTGGTCAATTTCAAAAATTGGCAACAGTAAATATACCAGTAGACGGATTGATAGTTGGTGATACATACAATCCTGATGTGTTGAATCAAATTGTAGGTAAAATTCAAGCAAGTAAAGATAAGGGCATGTAATACAAAGAGCACTAAAAATAGTGCTCTTATTTGTTTTATATAAATATGTTTTTATGATACAAAACAGATATTTGTGTAACAACGAAGACAATTTTTCCATAAAATGTAATATCTATAATATTGTGGAGATTTTTATGGATAAATTTTTTATAGAGGGTGGTACAAAGCTAAATGGTGATGTGGTTATACCTACAGCCAAAAATGCCTTACTGCCTATATTAGCTTGCTCTATAATGTGTGATGGTGTAGTAGAGATTGAGAAATGTACTACATATACCGATGTAGAATATATGATCAAAATCCTAGAAGAACTAGGTGCAGAGTGTGAGATAATAGATGATACTTTGATTATAAATTCTAGTTTGGCAGATAAGTATGCTATACCTGAGGAGTATACCAAAAGAATACGGTCTTCTATATTTATGTTAGGGCCACTTGTGTCTAGATTTGGTAGGGCAAAAGTAGCATATCCTGGTGGGTGTAATATAGGTGCTAGACCTATAGATTTACATATCAAAGGGCTAGAGAGTTTGGGTGTCAAAATTGTAGAAAGGCACGGATACATATATTGTAATGCTGACAATCTAAGTGCTGGTCAAGTGCACTTAGATTTTCCATCTGTTGGTGCTACCGAAAATATAATGATGGCTGCAGTTTTGGCTAAAGGGACTACAACTATATACAATGCTGCTAAAGAACCAGAGATAGAAGATTTGCAAAACTTTATAAATGCGATGGGTGGCAAGGTGAGTGGTGCGGGCACTAGTACTATAGTTATAGAGGGTGTGTCAAGGCTACATAGTGTAAAATACAAACCCATTAGCGATAGGATTATTGCTGGTACTTATCTAATTTCTTGTGCTGCAGCAGGTGGAAAAGTTACATTATTAGACACAAATCATAGTTTTAATACAGCATTAATATCTAAACTTAGACAAAGCGGTTGCAAAATTAAATTAAATAATGATAAAATAACAATTGAAGTAGGTTGTAGACTAAGAAGTATCTCGAAAATAGAAACTTTGCCGTACCCGGGGTTTCCTACAGATTTACAGAGTCAAATGTTGACTTTGCAAACTTTGTGTAGGGGAAACAGTATGATTATCGAAAATTTATTTGAAACTAGATTTAAGATATATACTGAACTTAAGAAAATGGGTGCCGACATTCTAGTAAAAGATAGAATGGCTATTGTTAGTGGTGTCAAACGATTGTTTGGTGCGAGTGTAACAGCACCGGACCTTAGAAGTGGGGCAGGACTTGTGATAGCAGGTATATGTGCAGAAGGGTATACAACAATAAATGATGTATATCATATAGATAGAGGATACTTACATATCGAAAACGACTTAAATAATTTAGGAGCCAGAATTACACGAGTAAAAGAATGAAAAACATTAGACTTGTAATTATATTGAGCATATTTGTGTTTTTTACCTTAATAGTTGTTTTGTGTAGCACAGTGTTTACTTTGAACACTGTGGATTTAGGCTGGCGAACTTCTACCAAAGTATTAAGTGATACTACAGACAATCAAATTATATCAAGTGCAAAATTTGATATAGGTGAGAGTGTATTCCTTTTAAATAAACAAAAATACATTGATAATCTAGAAACAAACAATCCGTATTTGAAAGTTCTAGGTATGGAAATTAAATTCCCAAACAAAATAAAAGTATCTGTTTCTGAAAGAGAAGAATTGTATGTACTAAAAGTTGTAAATGAAAATGCTGCTACAGGATATAGTTATGTGTATCTAGATTATGACTTGAAAGTATTAAAGATTACAGACAAAGAAGTGCAAGCGAATCAAACAAACCCAGCTATTTTGACATTAGAGGGTCTTAATTATACAGTAAACGATTTTTCTGCTGGTCAATTCACTAATTTGCCAGTTGAAAATATGCTAGAAGCCATAGGTGATATGTTATCTAGTACTGGTTATACAAACAAATTGTGCAAAGGTTTGATAAAGACTATCAATCTAAAATTTGATGTAGATACAACCATAGATATTTTGACTACTTATGGTCTAAATCTTAGAATAATGAAAGCAGAAGATCATACATCTCAAAAAGTTTTGAAAGCTCTAAGTATATATGAGTACTATCACAATACTCATCCAAATATTAATCATGGAGACATTACAGTATACGAAAGAGATGGTTTGGTGGTAGCTGCTGGACCTAAAGTATCTTAATCTATCGAAAAATGTAGAAAAAATGGCAATACAAAAACTGCCATTTTTTTGTGTGAAATTTAAGTTTGTTGGTTTGACAATAACTGTAGTAAACATATATACTAAACATATATAAATAAAGGTGAATTATGAGAGAAGATTTTAATTTTTTAGGTTTTAAAATTAATACTAGAAAATTTCTAATGACTGTTGCAGTATATGCAGCTATTATTATAGTTTTGATGATACTAGATATGTTTGTTTTGGATATTAGCTGGTATGGTTTTTTGATGGGATCTGCATTTTTGCTAGCTGTAGTAATGGCTACAGATCTTATGAAAGAAAGAGACATTGATTCGGAGTTTCCATACGACCTTATTTGGTGGGTTTTTCCATTGTCTATCGTTGGTGCTAGAATAGCTTTTGTTGTAAACAATTTGGATTTGTACTCAAACTTTTGGGAAATGTGTCAAGTGTGGAATGGTGGGCTATCTATATATGGTGGTGTAATGGGTGGAGCAGTAGGTCTAGTAATTTGCTGTTTGCTTAAACACAAAAATATTTTGTCTGCTATGGATTGTGTGGCACCTGTACTTATATTGGGTCAAGCTATAGGTAGATGGGGCAATTTTATCAATAAAGAAGTGTATGGTTGGGAAATTACTAACGAAGCACTACAATGGTTTCCATTTGGGGTGAAGATAGGTAGTAAATGGCACTTAGCTAATTTCTTTTATGAAAGTGTATTAGACCTATTAGGTTTCTTTATATTGCTATTAGTTTTGCGAAAGTCTAAACAGAAAGGTATAGTCGCATGTACATATCTAGCTTATTATGGGTTTATTAGATATTTCTTAGAGCAACTTCGTGACCCTAAATTTATTATGGTTGTGCCGGGTACAACTATTGAGTGGAGTGCACTTACTAGTATTATTATGTTCTCTATAGGTGCAATTGGATTGATTACAATATTTATTATTAACTTGGTTAAAAATCGCAAAAACACACAATAATTATTGTGTATGAAAAGGTTTTTAGTATACAGATTTATTTCTATGGTATTGCTAGTAGTATTTATAGTGCTAGTAGTATTTAATTCGATGGACAAATTAATACCAAACAATTCTAATGATTTTTGGTTTTATATGTTGTGTATTGAATTTGGTTTTTTACTTGTGCTAAAGGCTATTATTTTCAAAAGTGATAGTGCTTTGTGGTTTGGTTTAAATTTGTTTTTGAATGGACTACTATTGATTGTTTTTAGTGTTGCATCGTTTGACAATAGTTATTACTGGCCATTTGTGATATTGTTTGTGGCTATTAGTTCGCTGTTTGTTGGTGTAATATTTAAAGACTGGTTTCAAACAAAGTTGGGAATTGTGGTACTTGTTTTGGCTATCTTTCCATATTTGTTTGCATTTAAGATTATTAATTTGATACAATTTATTGTATTTGAGGTATTTAGTGTGATTTTTGCAGTTTTGATTCATAAAATGATAGTCAAAATTGCAATGGAAATAAAAAGGAGAAGTAATGGCTAAATTTAGTTTGGACAAAAGGGGATACAATCCTAGTGAAGTAGATGATTATATCAACAAAATGTATCTAAAGTACGAAGATAAACTTCGTGAACAAAAAGATAGAGTAGTTACATTAAAAAAAGAGATAGAATCATTGAATGCTAGACTTGCTAATTATGAAAGTAAAGATGAGCAGATTAGCAAGGCTCTTATATATGCTGTAGAAAAAGCAGAGCAAATAGAGACTAATGCAAAAAATGTGTACAATCTAGAAATCAAAAGATTGAATGCATTGTATACTAGATGGGAATATTTGCTATTAGAAGTAGAAAAAAGATGTCCACAAGTAAATCAAAATGGTTATATAAGTGCTTTGATGGATAATTTTAAGGAAAGCATTAGGGAAGTTTCTCAAAATGGTCTTACATTAGATACTAAATCTATAAAGGAAGAAATAAAGAGAACTAGCGATGATTTTATAAAAAATATCTTAAACAAAATGAGCTATGCTGTAAATTCTAAGGCTGTAGATCTTGTAGAGCAGCCAAAAGCAAAAAAAGTTTTGAATACAAAAACAATTCAAAAGGTTACAAGACAACCAAAGCAAACAGCAAATACAATTATTCAACCTAGACCAGAAACGGAAAGTAGGAGTTACAGTTCTATCTCTTCTATTAATGAAAGACTTAAAAAATTAAACTTAATTAATCCAACAAATGCTAAACCAAGCAAAACACAAAGTTTGGCAGATAAATATTTAAATTCTGACGATGACCTGCATCTAAATGCTTATGCAAAGAACTTTGCAAAGAAAAAATTAGAAAAGGCACCTAGTGGTTCTCCATTCAACTTTATTGAATATCCAGAACCAAATGAAAGTGGATTTGATCTTAAAGATGCTCTAAATCCAAAAGAAGATTTAGATGAAATTATGAAATCATTTGATTTCTTCGATGATGAAAAATAATATAATCACCCCAACAATGGAATGGGGTGATTTTTTTGTTGTAGGGCAGGTGTATTGCAAATTTAATATGGTTATTATATATAAATAATATAGTTATAATATAGTATAAGAGAAGTTGATTGATTATGTATGGTTAAAATAACCAAAGTTTCTGTGGGGATAGGCTAAAAAGTGCCATAAAACGGCTAAAATTCACAAACACCAGGGTATGTGTTTAGTGGATAAGAAAAAAAGATAAAAAAATAGTAAAAAAAGTTTAAAAAAAGTGTTGACTTAGAAGAATAGATATAGTAAACTACCAATGCGTTCAACAAAAGAGCGCGAGAACAATAAC
>JAFVTW010000001.1 GCA_017503005.1 Clostridia bacterium
AGGAGGGGCGACGTGTATAGAAAAGTTGCCTGTGGCAAGTTTTTAACCAAAGCCGGGAGCAACTTGTTTGCGGTCTGGCTCCGACAGGAGTTGATACCCGTAGGGTTCAAATCCCGACTAAAAATAAAAAAGCAAACTCAATAAGAACTTGCTTTGTATTACTGGCGCAGCAGGAGGGATTTGAACCCTCGGTACATTGCTGTACACACGCTTTCCAAGCGTGCACATTAGACCACTCTGACACCGCTGCATATATAAAGTTGTAAAGTTTGTATTAAAGTACAATTTATAAGTATTCTCACACGAAATAGAGTGGTCGAATACTGGGGCCCCCAAAAGATTAAGGAGCAAGGCAGTAACTTTTGGGGTAAGCGAACACCAACATATAAGCAAAGCAAGAAGTTGAACGACTTGCGAGCTAGAGTAGTTGAGTGAGAGCTTGCACTCTGACACCGCTGCATATATAAAGTTGTAAAGTTTGTATAAATTTTGTACAATTAAATATATCTTATTTTTGACAAGATTTCAAGTTTTTTGTGTGAAGAATTTGTAATATGTTTTTTAGTTTTGCACAAATTAAATATATATCTAAATAAAAGGAGAATATATTATGGATTCACAAATTATCAAAACAGGCGAAAAACCAGGTAGTGGCACATATTCTTGCACAAATTGTGGTCAAGATGTAAGTGTGGGAGAGTATGACAAAATGCCACCATGTCCTCGTTGTTCTAACAATGAATTTACAAAAGTATAATGGGAAAGCATCGAAGAAAATTCGATGCTTTTTATTTTGATGTGTGATAGTTTGACTTGAGTTTGTGATTTGAGGTAGAATAATGGTAGAATAGAAAATGTGGAGTGTATATTTATGACAAACGAAGAACTAATTGAATATGCCCTAAAGGCAAGAGAAAATTCTTATTCACCATACTCACATTATAAAGTAGGTGCAGCTTTGCTTACAAAAGATGGTAAAGTGTATTTAGGTACAAATGTAGAAAACTGTGCCTATGGTCCATCAAATTGTGCTGAGAGAAGTGCTATATTTTCTGCAGTGTCTAATGGTGATAGAGATTTTGTAAAATTGGCTATTGTAGGTAGTAGTGGAGATGATATTGCATATCCTTGTGGTGTGTGTCGTCAAGTAATTGCAGAACTTTTGCCTAATGCAGATATTATTTGTGCAAATTCTGTTACAAAATACGAAGTGCACAAGATTAAGGATTTGTTGCCTCATGCATTTACTCCAGATGATGTAGCAAATGTAGAATAAAATACTAGATTACAGAGCAAATCTGTAATCTTTTTTATTTTATTAATGGCTATATTTAGCCGTTATTTTATAAACTAAGTACAAATTGAAAAAATAATAAATATTTTCTCAAAAAATTATTGACATTGGTTGAATAATTAGGTATTATAATATTGCCTTAATTTTTAAGGTTGTTTGTCGCGGGGTGGAGCAGCTCGGAAGCTCGTCGGGCTCATAACCCGAAGGTCGTAGGTTCAAATCCTGCCCCCGCTACCATTTATGGTCCCATGGTCAAGAGGTTAAGACATCACCCTTTCACGGTGGAGTCAGGGGTTCGATTCCCCTTGGGACTACCATTTTGGCGGCGTAGCTTAGTTGGTTATAGCGTGCGGTTCATACCCGCAAGGTCGTAGGTTCGAATCCCACCGCCGCTACCATATCAAAAAATGGCTACTCGCCATTTTTTTGTTTTTATCGAACAAATTTAGAGTGGACACGAAAACAAATCGTGTTCTTTTTTGTTTATTTTAAACTAGTCAAAACGACTAATTATTTCAAAATGAAAAAAAGGGTAAAACAAAATGTTTTGTGTTTTATAAATTTTGGTTTAAGATATTAGCAGGAAAAAACAAGGGGATAAAATGTATGCCAAAATTATATTTCAAACATGGCACTATGGGGTGCTCAAAAAGTGCACAAGCATTGATGTGTAGATTTAATTATATTCAAAAAGGATACTATGTATTGCTTATCAAACCTAGCATAGATACTAGAGACAACGAGAACGGTGTAAGCTATGTAAAATCTAGAATAGGTCTAAAGGCAGAATGTATAACATTTAGCCCTACAGAAAGTATAATGGAGCTATATGAGAAACATAAACATGAATGTGATGTGATTATAGTAGATGAATGTCAATTCGCTACCAAGAAGCAAATAGAAGACCTTAGGGATATAGCAACATTTGTACCAGTAATTTGTTACGGTCTAAAAACTAATTTCAAAACAGAGCTTTTTGAAGGTAGTAAGAGACTTATAGAGCTAGCAGATAGCATTACCGAACTAAAAAGTATCTGTAAATGTGGACATAAGTCTATAATTAATGCTAGAATGGTAGATGGAAAACCAGTAACAGATGGTGAAGAAGTAGTAATCGGTGGAGATGAAACTTATGAAGCTATGTGTTACGATTGTTTTAAAAAATTAAAAGGAGAGTAACATATGAAAAAACTTTACACAGAGTTTAAAAAATTTATCACTCGTGGTAATGTATTAGACCTAGCTGTCGGTGTTGTTGTCGGTGGTGCATTTACTGCTATTGTAAATTCTTTGACAAACAACATTATTCGTCCGTTTGTAAACTGGCTAATTGCTATGATAGGTGGTAAAGATGGCTTGTCTTCTGTATTTACATTCTTAAGTAAAGCATATACTACAGATGCTAATGGAGAACAAGTAATCGACCTAGCAAATAGCATATACATTGACTGGGGTGCTTTTGTAACAGCTATTATTGATTTCTTGATTATAGCAGTAACAATTTTTGCTATTGTTAAAATTGTAAATGCTTCACACGATAGACTAAAAGAAATTAGTGAATTTATCGAAAAACAAAGCAAAAAAGAAATCAAAGCTGAAAGAAAAGCTATTTGGGCTAAAGCAAAAGCAGAAGGTAAATCATTTAAAGAAGTGTGGGAAGCACATGAGGCAGAAAAGAAGAGAATTGCAGAAGAGAAAGCAAAACTTGATGCAGAAGAAAAAGCTAGAAAGGAAGCCGAAGAAAAGTTATTACATCCTAGCCAAGAAGAACTTCTTATACAAATTAGAGACCTTCTAAAAGAAAATGCTGAACTTAAAACAAAATCAAAAAAAGATGCTAAATAATAGCATCTTTTTATTTTTTTATAGAACCTTTGTTTATATGTAAATATATTTCTTTTAGTTTGAATATATTTTGAATATATTCTGCTAATTCGTTTGTGGCAATTTTGCTTTCTGCAAAGAAGTCTCCCATGATTAAGTGTGCATGAAAGCACTTTTCGGCAGTATATAATTTATGTTTGACCTTGCATTGTTTGCATATTTCTACTGCTTTTACTGTGTCGGAGTATAGTAGTTCGTCACGGCAAACACTAAAGAAAATAGGTGGTAAGCCGCTATAATCTCCGTATACTGGTGATACTAGAGGATTTTTGAATGCCTCTGTGGTGTTAGGCGATTTGTGGTCTTCACCATTTATGTATGCTTTTGCCATTAAGGTAAGCTGGTTGCCAGATAGTGATACATCTGTCTTTTCGTTCGCAACAAAACTTTCTGTTTGGTTAGTTAAATCTAAGTAGCCTGATGCTACTATACCCATCTTTGGCATAGGTAAACCTAGTTCTTTAATTTTAAGAAGTAATGATAGGCATAGATTGCCACCAGCAGATTCTCCTGCTACTATTATCTTGTTTGGTTTGTGATTTTTGATTATTTCGCTGTACACATTTACTATCTGATTGATAGCATAAGGGAATACTACTTCTGGTGATAGTGAGTAGTTGATGGCTATGGTGTTGCAGCCTATTCTCCTCTCTATTGCTTTGATAAAGTATGTGCCTTGTTCTATAAATCCACCTACAAATCCACCGCCGTGAATGTATATCATAAGTATTTCTGGGTGCTTTGGAGTATTAGAAAAATATTTCAAGTCCCAGTTGGGTTGAAATCGAGTGCAGGGAACATTTGCTATAGTTTCGGTAGTGACTATTAGCTCTTTTGCAGCTATAGTCTTTAGAGCCTGCAATGTGTCTCTAGCTATATTATTGACATCTAATATATCGTAAATTGATGTGGGTTGAAGTTTGTTTTTCCTTTTCTCAATTATCTCTTTTCGTGCCACTAACAATTTGCGAGTAAGTTTCATTTTTATACTCATAATTAGTTTAAGTTTGATTTAAAATTTATATTTGGTCGCTATCAATAACAATTGTAATAGGACCATCGTTTAATTGTGTTATTTGCATATCGGCACCAAATACACCTGTTTTTACTCTTTCGCCCAAAGTTGCTCTAAATTTATCTACAATTTGGTCAAATAGTAGTGTTGCTTGGTCTGGTTTTAGTGCATTGATAAAGCTTGGTCTAAATCCGTGTGAGCAGTCGGCATATAGTGTAAAGTTTGGAACTATCATTATTTCGCCATCAACTTGGGTTAAGTTTAGATTCATTTTTTGATTTTCGTCCTCGAATACTCTTAGGCCGGATACTTTGTTTACAAACCAGTCCATATTTACATCTTGGTCGCCATCGGTAAATCCCACAAAACATACTAGTCCGTGTCTAATTTGGGAGTATATTTGGTCATCTATTTCAAGTTTTGCATGTTTTACTCTTTGTACTACAATTTTCATATGTTATATCCTTATTTTATGTAAAATATAAATATATTATAATCCAAAATTTTAAATAACAAAACAAAATTATTTGATACTTTTAAAATAAGTAATTGAACTCTATTTGCTGTGTATTTTTTTGTGTTTACAAATGTGGCAATTTTTATTAAAATATAAATGTATGGAAGGGGGGTTAAAATGATTTTATTAGATGCAATCTATTATAAGTTGGAAGAATGTTTCGATTTGATAGAAAAAGAAAAGGACGAAAAGAAATTAAAAGTGCTTTATAAAGACTTAAAAAAGTTACAAAACGAATTTAATAAAGTGAGAGATAAAGATATTGTAGAAATGAAAAAGAAAGACCACTTGAACTATTATTGTGACACAAAGCCAAGAGGAAAAAAGATAATACCTGATGAAGAGTATGCTAGCTTAATGGAGAAGTGGAGTAAAATAGTAGGAGAACAATTATTGTATCCAGAAGAGCAAGAGTATAAAGATGAAAGAGAGAAAATAATAAAAGCAATGAAAGGTTGCCCAAAGGAAGAAATTGAAAGTCGATTAGAATGGTTTGAAAACGAGTGGGCTTCTAGAGAAGAAACAGAGTTAAAAATGAAAAATATCTATGATTTGCGAAGGGCGGAGAATGCTAAAATAAGTAAATTGAAAGGTGAAAAACTAAAAAAATACTTACTAGATCAATGGAAAGAACCACAAGAGTATAGGGACAACATGTACAAATCCGTAACTACTGTAAAATCGGAAGATGAGGAGTAAATATGGTTGATACCATATTTTTTTGTATTTACAAAAGTAATAATATTTATTAAAATATAAATGTATGGAAGGGGGTCGTATAATGACATTATTACAAGCTATATCTATCAAATTAGAAGAATGCTTTAATTTAATAGACAATGAGAAAGATGAAAAGAAACTAAAAGTGCTTTATAAAGACTTAAAAAAGTTGCAAAACGAATTTGATAAAGTAAGAGATAAAGATATTGTAGAAATGAAAAAGAAAGACCACTTGAACTATTATTGTGACACAAAGCCAAGAGGAAAAAAGATAATACCTGATGAAGAGTATGCTAGCTTAATGGAGAAGTGGGGCAAAATAGTGGGAGAACAATTATTGTATCCAGAAGAACAAGAGTATAAAGATGAAAGAGAGAAAATAATAAAAATAATGAAAGGTCGCCCAAAAGAAGATGTTGAAAGACGACTTAAGGCACTTGATTATGAGTGGGCACATAGAGAAGAAAGAGAGTTAAGAATGAAAAATATCTATGATTTGCGAAGGGCGGAGAATGCTAAAATAAGTAAATTGAAAGGTGAAAAATTAAAGAAATACTTGCTAGATCAATGGAAAGAACCACAAGAGTATAGGGATAATATGTACAAATCCGTAACTACTGTAAAATCGGAAGATGAGGAGTAGTGATATGGCAAAAAAGTTGGTTATCGATACCTGTGTTATTGTAAATTATATTGAATACTTGGAAAAATCAAAAAAAAGTAGCTTTACCAGTAGTGATGTTTTAAATTTAAAGAAAGAGATTAATGAGCATATTGAAGATATAATTACATACTGTACAGACTTATTCTCTGATCCAAATGTGTCTAGTTTAAATTTTGAACAAAAAAGTTATCAACACTACAAAACAAAATAACTGGTGGTATGACTAGATAAAAAAAGTAAGCAAATATTTGCTTACTTTTTATTTTTTAAACCTTTTTATTTTTTGAATCTTAAGTCTTCACCGGGCATTGTGATTTGTAGCCCTATTTGCTTATTAAATATTCTACTAAATACACGGTCTTCATAGGTGTCTTGTATTTTGCCAGGGGTTAGGTTGGTAGTAATTATGGTTTTTAGACCATTTCTGCTACGAGTATCTAGTAGCAGATATAAGTATTCTATAGTTACATTCATTAGAATATTTTCACTGCCTAAGTCATCTATGATTAGTAGGTCGCTAGTTAAGTATGGACTTAGTATATATTGTTTTTCGTCCAGCTTAGCTATGTGATAGTTTATGAAAACTTCGTTCAACTTGAATGCTGTAGTGTATACAGTGTACAAGTCACTATCTAAAGCTTCGTTTAGTGCACATTCGGTAAGGTAAGTTTTGCCCACACCAGTTTGGCCATATAGTACTAAGTTTGTTTTTGTACCGTTTTCTTTGGTTACAAAGCTTTGTGTAAGTGTATATATTTTCTTTACATCATCTTTGTAGCTACCAAACACTTGATAGTCTACTTTGTCAAATGAAGGTAGACTATTTTTGTTTATTCCACACTCGTTTAGGTATAGTGTGTTTTGTTCTGCTTTGAAGCAAGAACATTTTTTCTTATCCACAAAACCGGTGTCGTTGCATAATTTACAGCTATATTGTGGTTTTAGGTCTTCTTTGGTTAATCCACAATTTGCTAATTCTTCTCTTAAGATTACTCTTTCTTTTTCAATTTCTGCTAAGATTTGTTTTGCCTCTGCTGAGCCATTGTCAAACTTGCTCAAATCAACCTGTAAACCCCTTACTTTGTAGAAAGATTGTTTTAGCTTTTCATTTTTTAGTGCAAGGTTTAGGTTGTCTTCTGCTACTTGTTTTGCTTTTTCGCGACGGTCTTTTAGAATGTTTTGAATTGTTAGGTTAAAATTTTGTTTATTTATCATAGTTCAACCTCGTTGATTACATCAAACAAACTAGAAAGTTGGTCTTTGGTGTATTCTCGTTTTTCTACTTTTGGAGTTTTTGTTTGTTTGTATGAACTTTCAAATTCTATTTTTTCTTTTTTAGCATCTTCTACTGTAGTGATGTTTTTGTTGTGATATATAGACAATACTCTATTCAAAAATTGCATAGGTTGTATTTTGTCTTTGCTTTGTTTTACGGCATAGTCTATAAGTTCTCCAGGCATATTCCAGTCGTTTACCCATGTAGTGTATAGGGCACGGTCAAACTTATTTACATTTCTGCCTAGTCCGAATTCTGCAATGATTTCTTCAATCTTGTCATCAAAGCAATTTAGTTCGTTTATGTAAATATCTATAGCTTCGCTAGTAACTATGCCAAGCTTAAACATTTTGTTTACTGTAGTATTTAGTCCTTGTAGAGTTTTGATACCAGAAGTAAAGCAGTACATACTCAATTTGGCTAGTGCACTTTGGTCAAAACCTAAGTTGCACCAGTTTGATACATAAGTTTCTACTACAATGCTTAGGTTGTCATAGTGTACACCTAAATTACGACATACTACTTTTGCAATACTGTAGTATTCTTCTTCCATATCGAAGTAGTCGTCGATTTCTTTGGTACTAAACTTGTTTAATTCAAAGCATTTGTTTACCAAAGCATTTAGTTTAAGGAAGTTTCCTTTTTTGTTTTTGGTAATTTTGGCTAAATGTACTAGTGAATCCAGAGTGAAGCCTAGTTTTGTTGTCCAGTCTAGGAATATAGACTTTTCTTCTAGAGTGCAAGCTCGTTTTGTGCCTAGAGCATTTAGTACTAGCTTGATATCGTCATTGTATCTTTCTTCGTTTAGTATTCTAGCATCTACTTGTTCTATAGTTTTGATGCCTTCATGAGCCCAGTTTCTAAGAACGGTAAGTATGTAGTTTGCAGATACAGTGTCGCCTTTTTTAGCTACACAATACTCAATTACTCTTACTACGGCATCTTCTTCTAGATTGTGTTTTTCTATTTGGTAGTAGTATTGATTGTATTCGTTTATATCGATTTGTCTTTTTAGTAAATCTTGAGACTTTACATTGAAAGTTTTGAATTTCTTCACATCAAATTTCTTTAGGAATAAAGAAGAATTTTTTACAGGTAGATATCTAATCTCCATAGGGTCTATCTCTATGCAATCTACTAGATTTAATTCTTCTAGATTTTTAAACAGACTAATGATGTCGTCTTGTGACAAATCAAATGCTTGTTCAAAGTCTTTTATGCTGTGGTCGATACCATTTTGGCATAAATATAGTCCGTACAAATAAACTTTAAGTGTAAGTGGATTCATATTTGGCACAAATTCAACAATGAAATTATTTTCTAGTTGTGTGTAACCATTTTTTGAAAAATCACTAGATAATTTACAAAAAGACATCATTTTCTCCTTAGAATTTTGTTTAACAAAAAAAGTATATCATAAATTGATATTTTAACTAAACTAATTGTAATACAATTTTTAAAATATTGCAATCGGTAAATTTTGAGAAAATACTGTAGAGTGTGCTCAAAACTTTTTGTTTTACAAGCTTATTATGTTATACTTTTAACTGTAAAGAAAGGAGAGTGTATAATGAAAATTTTGCATACTGCCGATTGGCATATAGGTTGTAGGACAGATGACTTTTTGAGAATAGAAGAACAAAAAGAAGTATGTCAACAAATTGTAGACATTGCTAACAAACAAAAAGTAGATATAGTTGTGATTGCAGGTGATCTTTATGATTCTTTTTTGCCTAGTGCAGAATCTGAAAAACTTGTGTTTGACACACTTATCAAACTTAGTGACAATGGTAATCGCCCAGTAATAGCTATAGCTGGCAACCATGATGAGCCAAAGAGGTTTGCTAATGCAAATGTTTTTGCTAGTCTACACAATATATACTTAGTAGGCGAAATGGGAGAAATTCATTATGCCGATCTAAAAGGTAAAAATGTTGTTCCTGTAGATAGTGGTGTAGGATATATAGAATTTAGATCTAAGGCTGGAGAAAAAGTAGTGGTAGCTACAATGCCATATCCTTCATACTATAGATACAAACAAATCAAAAAAGATGGCGAACAATTAAAAGATAGTATCAAAGAATGGTTTAAGCCTGCTTTGTCTGGTTTTAGAAAAGACACTATCAACATAGCTGTTAGCCACTTGCTTACATATCCTATAAATTGTACACCAGAAGAGTTTTCTAATTACGAAGTCGTTGGTGGGGCTATATCTTTTGTGGATAGAGAAAATTTAGTATCAAAAGCCCACTATACTGCATTGGGTCACATACATCAATTTATTACAGTTGATAAACAAAACCATATATATTACTCAGGTAGTACTGTAAACAAATTCTTTGATGATATATCTGTGGAGAACTATGTAGTAGTAGCAGATATAAGCAAGAAGGGTGTAAATTCTGTAGAGAAGTTTAGTATTGATGCAAAGCATTTGATTTCTCAAAGGGTGTCTTCTGTAGAAGAGGCTATGTCTTTCCTAAATGCTAATACAGACAAAATTGTAAGATTGATATTTGAAGATATGGATTTTGTAAATCCACAAGATATCAAAGATATTAGATCAAAATTTAAAAATGTTATTACAATCAGTGTAGAACCAAAGAGAATTAGTGACCAAGTAGTAATAACCAAAAAAGATTTATCTACAAAAGAAGTTTTTGAAAAGTTTGTGGAAAATAAAACTGGAGCGAAGCCAGAAGATGAACTTACAAAATTATTTATGGAATTGATGGGGGAGGTTGTGTATGAAGCCTAGTAAACTTACTATATGTGGAATCAACAGCTACACCACTCAACAAACCATTGATTTTAAAAAGTTGGCTGAAGGAAATCTATTTGGTATTTTTGGTGCTACTGGTAGTGGAAAGAGTACAATATTGGACTGTATTACAATTGCACTATTTGGTACTAGCGATATGGACAATCTTTCAAATATCATCAATGTAAATTGTAAAGATGCTTTTATCAAATTTGAATTTGAATTAGAAAGAGATGGTGTAGCAAATACATACGAGGTTGCTCGTATCTATAGGCTAAGACAAAGTGGTCTAAGTAGTGGAGCAAACCTTATCAATTTGACAACCAACGAGAACCTGGGAGACTCAAGCGATATTGTAAATGCTAAGCTTGATGAGTTGTTGGGTATAGGTAAAAAGGAATTTTTAAAATGTATTGCTTTACCACAAAATGAATTCGATAAATTTTTACTAGATACTCCTGCAGATAGAAAAAAGAGTATATCCAAACTATTTAACCTTGAGCAATTTGGCGAAGACCTAAATAGAAAAGTAAAATCAAGATTAGATATCCTTACAACCAAACAACAATCTCTTACTGCTCAGTTAGAAACCTTTGGTGGTATAACCGAAGAGATTCAAAACAATTTACAAAAACAAATATCTCAAGAAGAGTTGAAGATAGAATCTCTAACCAAACAAATCGAAACTTTAAGTTTTGAATTGAAAGAATTAGATGACAAAAACAACAAAACAATTGAGTTAATTGCCGCAAAAAATCAACTTGATGACATAAAGTCTAGGGAAGATAACTATAAACGACTAAAAATTTCAATTGATAATTATAGTTGCAATAAGGAAAATATAAACAAAGTTGTAAAGATTAGAGAAAAAATTGTAGAGTTAGATGATAATTCTAACAAGATAAAAACAATCAAATTAGAACTTGAAGCTCATAACAAAAAACTAAAATCTCTAGAAAATGACTACAACGAACTAAAAGACAAGAAGAGAGTTTTAGAAGTAAAAGCTGATGAATTTAAATTGTCTGTAGAAAAGAAAAAATTACTTATACAAACTATTGACGATTTTAAATCACAAGTTTTGACACTAAAAGAAAAACATGCAGACAAACTAGAACAATTATTAAAGCTTACAGACTTAGAAGACAAGACAGCCAAAGGACTAGAGAATGCTTTAGTGGAGATAGGAATTATTGAAGGTAAAATTGCATTTAATGATAAGCTACTAAAGGCTGTACACGATGTATTGTTGTTGTCTGAAAGTGAAAACTTTATTACTCAACTTAGAGATATCAAAGCTTCTATCAATTATACAAATTTGGAAGATGTAGAAGATTACAAAATTCATAAAGACATTTTGACATTGTTTGCGAAAATTAATAATACTGTAGGATTTTATGAAAATCGATTAGCGATGAGAGATAAGATGCTACAAGATTTGAAAGTTAAACTAAAAGATTTAAATAAGTTTAACAACGAACTTCTAAAGAAACAAACTGCTCTAAATGAAGAGTTGTCTAAGGCAAACAAAAAACATGCAGAATATTTTGGTTCTAAGATTCAATACAATTTAGATTCTACAAATTTAAAAACAGAACTTCAAAATATAAAAGATGAGATGAAAGAGAAGAATGATACTATCACCAACTTCACTATGCAATTAGATCAATTTGTTGATTTGGTAGATTGCTCAGGTGAAATCAGTGAAGTAGATGCTCAAATTCTATCTAAAGAAAATGAAAGAATAGAAATCAATAATCTAATAAATAAATCAAATGCAGAAATCAAAGCATTAGAAGTTGCATCTAAATTCTTAACTGATGAAGTCAAAGATTTGCAATTACAAATTCCAAAGGGTTTTGATGCTAGTGGATTTGAGACCGATGTAACAGAAGCTAATTATCAAATCAAGGTTGATGATTTGAATAATTACGAAAAGCAAAAAATGTATTATGAAACAAAGGTGGAGAAACTAACCAAAGAATTAAATAATAAATTGATTGATGCAGAAGTTGTAGCAGCTAAGCACAAAAAATTAGTTGATTTGACAGATACATTGAATGCTCTAAAAGTTCAATTAGGTATTGACTTTACAAACTTAGACAATAATGCTGAGAAATTAATTAAACAAAATAAGATTGAGACAGAGCTGCACCTAGTTAATGAAGATTTGAAGCTAACTCAAAAATTGGCTGGTTATATATCTAAAAATGCTTTGGTAGACTATGTGTCAGAAGAGTATTTGTATATGATATCTGAGTATGCAAATAAATTTGTGTATAGTATATCTAGAGGCAAATATATGCTTAAGTATTCTAGTAAGAATGCTGGTGAGTTTATGGCTATTGACAATTTCAATGGTGGTATGGCTAGATCAATTAAAACATTAAGTGGTGGCGAAAGGTTTATATTCAGTTTGAGTTTGGCTTTGGGTGTATCTCAAAGTATTGCTGTAAACAACAACAAATCTTTCAATTTCTTCTTTATTGATGAGGGATTTGGCAACTTAAGCGAAGATTATATCGATGATGTATTAGCTTGTTTTGATAGCTTAATCAAATTAGACTTTACAGTAGGATTTATTTCACATGTAGAGAAAATGCAAGAATATATCAATAACAAGGTTGTTGTAACAAAACTTAACAACGAAGAAGGTAGTGTGATTACTCAGTACTAAAAAAATAGAGCGACTTTCGCTCTATTTTTTGTTTTCGATATATTTAATTAGCTTTTTGAAGTTTTTGCTATCCATATCGTTTAAGTCTTTGCAATTCATTGATTTAAGTTGTTTTAGAGATAGTGTTGTTTTTGTATAAGTTTTTTCCGGATTAGAAAATTCGCCTTCTATACCAAATGCAGCATTTTCGTCATCTCTTATGTATTTGCATACATAGTAGAATTCTACTCTTCTAGATATAAATCTTTCGCCGTTTCTGGTTAGTGGTACATTGTAGTATTGTTTGCCTAGATAAAATTCAGGTTCTACTATTGCACCATATTCTTCTAGTGTTTCTCTAACTGCTGTGGTTTTGATGTTTTCGCCGTCGTCTACACCACCACCAGGTAGTAGGTAGTGAGGTTGTCTGCCATCTTTGAAGTCAATTCTTATAACTAGTACTTCATTATCTTTTACAACAATTGCTCTGGACTTTCTAAAGAACCTATTTTCTTTGTATAGTTTGTAAGAAAATTCGGTCTTGTGGTTTTTGTATTCTACATTATCCATACTTTTCTCCTTACCTTTGTTAGTTTATATTTTTAAGCTATGATATGTCAATCGTCTATCTGCAAATAGCACACAATTATCAATATTTTATTGTCTTACATATAAAAAATAGGGGATATGATATGAATATTGATGATTTGTTGAGGTATATAGAAAGCTTAGGTGGTTTAGCTAATGTAAAAATGGATACTATAGGCTATAGCACTTTTGGTAGGCCCATATATGCTTTTTTTGTAGGCAATACTACTGGTGTGCAAGTGCTGATGGAGGGTGGTATACATGCTAGAGAGTATTTGAGTACATTGTTTTTACTAGAAGAAATCAAGTATTTGGCTGATCAGTATAGTAATGGTGGTTTTGATGGTGGATTTTATATAGTGCCATTAGTTAATCCTGATGGTGTGGCACTGGTATTAGATGGCGATATTAGTGTGACTTGTGATATTCAAAAACAAATATTGAACCTTATAAATGGTGGCAACGATTTTTCTTTGTGGAAAGCAAATGGACTGGGGGTAGACCTTAATGTAAACTTTGATGCAGAATGGGGAACAGGTGTTCAAAATGTAAAGTGTCCTAGTTCGGGTAATTTTGTAGGGTTTTACCCTGAGAGCGAAAGGGAAGTGGCTATACTTATAAATTTTGCTAAATCGATTAGTTTTGACTGCTCCCTATCTTGGCATACAAAAGGTGAGGTAATATATTATGGATTCGATACCTTAAGTCCTCAAAGTTTAGCTAGAGATTATGCTCTTGCAAAGGAAATTAGTGCAGTAAATGGATATCAGGTAGTCAAAAGTGATGGTAGTGTAGGTGGATTTTCGGACTGGGTTAGTCTAAATTACGATGTTCCTGCTGTAACTATAGAATTAGGAAGTGCCAGTTTGTCGCACCCACTGGGATTGGAAATATTGCCATCTGTATTTGAAAAGAACAAAAAAGTGCCTTTGAAAGCATTTAGCAGTATACAAAAAACCACCTAATTTAGGTGGTTTTTTATTATTGTTTTTTGTCTAATTGATTTACTAGTTTTGTATAGTTGGCAATCATACGGGTATCTACTGTATTTTTGCCATTTTCATCTTTTAACCAGATATTTTTATTGATTTCACTTTCAACAACTCTATTTGCTGTGCTACTTTCTGGCATTTTTGCAGCCATATTTACAATTTTAGCAGTTTCAAATGTGCTGATTTGTAAGTCTGTGCTTAGTTCGCCAAATTCGCAAAGTGCAGGGTTGATGTATAGAATGCCGTTTTCTCTTTTTAGATAACTTGGTAGGTCTGGGCTAGTATGTTTTTCGACATAGTCGAAATCTTCAACTTGTTTCCATTCGTGAGTAGTTACATTAGCCAAAACATTTATATTGTGTAATTTTTTAGCTGTTTCGAAAGCATCGTTGATTTCGTCAAAGTTTTCAAAATATGCAGATAAATTTGCACCATTTATACCTAAAGCTTTGTCAAATTCGTATCTTGCAAGTTTTGAACGGTTTAGCAATGCTTCTTTGTTGTTGTTAAATACTGTAGCACATTTTAGTGCAATAATATCGTCAGCGGCATCTTCTAATACTTTCTTAAATTCTCTTTGTTCTTTCTTTAGTTCACGATCTATCTCTTTAATTTTTGAGTTTACATCAAATATTGAACTACCTAATACTTTACCAAATAGGAAATCGTTTTCAAATTTTTCTACAGCTTCGATATCTCTTTGTGTGTATTTGTGGTTGCAATCATATCTTGCATCTACAGCAGCATCACTGATAAATTCGATTTCATCAAAATGAGTATCTATAGCTGTTCTTGTAAGATATCTTTTGCCATTTAGAACTAATGTGTATTTAAATTCGTATTCGTTTCTACCAGAAGATTTGTCTAATACTAGATTTTTTTCGATTCTAGCATTGCATTTAGATAGCATTGTTTTTTTCTTGCTAGACAATACTTCGTGTAAGCTGTCTAATTGTTTTTGTGTGTCAAAATACTTTTTAGAAAAGGCATAGTATTTTTGCTCTAAATCTTTATTGTTTTCGATAGCAAGTAAGCATTTTTCACCCCTTGCTCCTACTTCAATAAATCTTTTTGTGCCAGTGTCAGTAATCTTTCTTACTACATCGTTTTTTAAAGCTTCAACATCGTTTACTAGTTTAAGGTCTAAAATTTGTTTCTCAGTCATAATTTTCTCCTCACAAATGTTGTAATTTTCAATACAATATTATTATACCATTTACTATGACTATAGTCAATATCCGTTTTTTAAGAAAAATTATAGAATACGGTGGGGTTTGGTTGTTTGATTTTGCTTAAACAAAAAAAGACAACCACCTTTGTGGTTGCCTATTTTATTACATAATTGATTTAGCCTCGTCTTTTTGTTGTTTTTCTTTGATAACTCTTTGAGCTACAGTGTATTGTACTAAATCTTTCATTTTTTCTACATTGGTTAGATCTGCAAATGGTACATCAAGGTCTGTGCCTTTAGCATATTCGTTACGAATTAACCAGTTGTCGTCATGAATAATGCTTCCTACAGCACCAGCCATGTCTTCGGTATATCCTTTTTCTGCTACTTGTTTAGCAACTTTGGCAGCAGCATAGTTTTCTGCTTGCCAGTCTAGACTTAATTGTTCAAATGAAGAGTTTGTGATGTCAATTTCTAGTTTGCCATCAACTACTCTTAGGTTAGATGGAAGCTCTTTGCCTTTAAACTTTTTGATAAAGTCTATGTCTTTAACTGGTTTCCATCTTTCGGTATATGTGCCAGTTGTTGGATTAAAGAATTTCTTTCTATAATCATCGTGTAGTGCTGCTGCGATGTCGTAGTTTAGTAATATTTCGTCGATATTATTTGCTACTTTGTCGATAGAAGCATCTGTGTAGTATTCACTGTGGCCAATTACTCTTCTTAGGGCAGCCTTTGCTCCATCTTTTTGCATTCTTAAAATGTCAAAGTTTCTTTTGTAAATTGTAGCATATTTGATAGCCATGATATCATGAGAAATTTCACCAAGTTTCTTTCCCATGGTTTCGCTTTTTTTGCTAAGCTCATTTTTTGCTTCTTTAATAGCTTTTTCATCTTCTACAATTGTTGTTCCGTCAATTTTCTTTTTGTTGTAGTCTTGTCTAAATGCTTTTAATACATCCATATTAGCATGGATTTTGGCATAACTTGATACTGCACCATGTCTTTCTAGTTTTTTAGCTTCTTTTTCTAGTCTTGAAACTTTTATTTTGTCAATTAGTGAAGTAGGTGCTCCCAAAGAAGCAATTTGAGCTTTAAGTTGTTTGTATTGTCTTATTTCTTCGTATCTATTTTCTAGTCGTTCTGCTTCGTAGATAGCTCTTTCTACACAAGAAATCATATCAAAGTTGGAAATATAACGATTTCTCATGCTCATATTTGATTCGGTATAGACTGGATTTCCATCTACATAGATACTGAATTCGTATTCGTCATCATCGTCTCTTTTGTTTATAGCTTCATGAACTAGTTTTGTTTCGAATGAGATATGATTGTGTTCTAGGTTTAATTGAACCCTTTTGTCTACCAGAGCTTCTTCCATAGTTTTGATTCTTGCACTTTCTGCAGCAAATTCTTTTACAAATGCATCATATTTCTTTTTTGCAGTTGCATTGTGGATAAGGGCAAGGTCTAGAGATCTGCCGCCATAGTATAGGCCGATTTCATTATAGTTGATACTATATTTTTCTTTATCTTTAATTACATCTATAACTTCAGTCTTAAAATCGTCTAGGTCTGCTCTTAGTTTAGCTTTTTGTGCTTCTAATAGTTGTTTTTCATCCATTTTTCATATCTCCTTTGTTTGTTTTCGTCATACAAATATAGTTTAACATAATTTATGTATTTAGTCAATATCGGATTTTCTTATATAATATATATAATATATATAGAAAAATATAATCATATAATAAAAAGAGACGAATCAAATTGTCTCTTTTTACATAAAAATTATTTTAATCAAATATAACACAAGCATATGAGCTGGATATGATATATAGAATAGGTATTTTAGATTGTATTTACCTTTTTCGCCGTTGTACATCATCATTATAGGAATAGATGTTAGAGCAAATAAGGAAATTATTTCAAACATTACGGTATTGATGGTTGCATTTTCTACAGTTGAGAATATGATAGTAGTCTGTATTATTCCGTTTAACAATAGTAATGTGGTAAACATTATGTATTTTAAGGCAGGGCTTTCTCTATACACATAGAATATATAAGGTAAGAATATTCCATATAGTCCGTATGAAAATGAAACACCAATATACTGTATTAGGTATATAAACATACTAATTATTATCATTATAAATATTGTTGAGAATTTATTGAAGTTAGTTTGACCTTTGTAGAAGTGGTCATATGCCATCATAAATAGAATAGAAACTATAAATGTAAATAAAATATTGAAGTTGGTAATACTACATTCAAATAACAAACTATGAGGTATTGTGCTTATAATTGCAAATATTAGTAAAAGTATTAAGTATTTAGATTTGTTTTTTGTGTAATAATATCCTTCTGCTACAAAGTAACAAAACAAAGGGAAAGATATTCTTCCTATGGTTCTAAGTATGTAGTATATCCATATAGGAGCAACACCCTCTATTAGGCAACCTATATGGTCTAGGACCATTGTTATTAATGCTATTATCTTTATATCATTTCTATTTAATATCTTTTTCATATATAAATAATAATGCTTTCTTCCAAATTTACAAATTGTTTTTTTGTGTTTTGATGCTAAAACATTATCTTTTTATATATATTTTGATTTATTTACCCCTAAAACATATGGTTAAAATGCACAAAGAAATGCAAAAACGGGTCAAAAACGAGAAACACACGGAATGGCGGTTGTGGGTATAAAAAAAGTTTTAAAAAAAGTTTAAAAAAAGTGTTGACTTGCTAATTGATATATAGTAAACTACCAATGCGTTCAACAAAAACGAATGCAAAGCACATTGACAA
>JAFVTW010000021.1 GCA_017503005.1 Clostridia bacterium
ATTCATAACAAGCATCAAATTGCCCTTTTTTGATTAGTTCTTCCAATTCCTCTACAGTATTGTTTAAATATTTATCTTCGTTGTATTCGACAAATTTAAATTCGTCTAATTCATAATTTAACTTAATTTTATCCATAATTTCTCCTAAATACATATAAATTTTAGCACACAACACGACAACTGTACAAATAATACGATAACTATGGCAAACAAATTGTATAAAGAGCATAAATTATGATATATTGAATGTGTAAATATATTCCTAACTTGTCGATAATTCTTTTTATAACTTAGTACAATTTATATGCTCCCGTGGTGTAATGGATAGCTTTGGTGGTCTTCGGAACCTCGTCAAAACTTAAGTATACTACTCACCTTGTTCATTACTTTTCACAAGGTTTCGTCAAATACTTAGTTTCTCCTCTACCCCAAAACATCTGCTTCGCATTTCTTTCGGGGACCCCAATACACCCCGAACTAATGGTTCCTGCCACTTTAAACATAAAAACTTAATAATTCAAAATATGCTCCCGTGGTGTAATGGATAGCACAATGGTCTTCGGAACCATTAGTTCGGGTTCGAGTCCTGGCGGGAGCACCATTACAAAAAAATATGAGGATTTTTTATGAATAAAACCCGTCCCATAATTGGAATAGTAGCAAAATTTAATGATTTCGACGACCCTAATTTTTTGTGGAGAAGACAAGTTTTTGATGGTCTAACTAGATCAATCTTGATTAAGCACGGTGCAAATGTTTTGGGCATTTTACCACAAAACCAAGCTGTTGATTTTAACGATAACGATGCTGGCAATCACCTAATCACTATGACCAAAGAAGAAGAGAAAAACTTTGCAACAATGCTAAATCTTTGTGATGGAATAGTTTTGCAAGGTGGTGCAAACAGCGATTATTACGAGGAGTTTGCTGCAAAATATTGTTATGACAACAACATTCCACTTTTGGGTATATGTGCAGGATACAACAATATTGTTCGCAGTTTAGGTGGAACAACCACAACTAATGACGATAGTCACAACAAATTCGGGGAAAAACTTGTCCACGATATAGAAATTGTATCTGGCACACTTTTACATAAAATTGTAAACTGTAACAATATAAAAGTAAATTCTATACACTCGTGGGTTGCAGATAAATTAAACAATCTAGTTGCAAATTGCTATAGTCCTGATGGCTATATAGAAGGTGTTGAGGCCCCTAACAAAAAATTTATAATGGGATTAAAATTTCACCCAGAACTACTAGCTGACAACCCCAATATAGATGCCATATTTAAAAAATTTGTCGAAAGTTGTAAAAAATAACTTCACCATACACTAAAAAATATATCACAAAAAATTAATTAGCTTTATTGCATAGCGAGGATATAAGAAAAATTTTCAACAGTGTTTACTGTCTTTGATGACAACACACAAAAACCCTAAAGGAAGGCAAATTATGGATAAATTAACTGCAGAAATGTATGTAGAAATATTTAAAGATGTGATTAGAGATGTGGAAAGTTATGCTGACAAGGCTGCAGTAAAAAAGCACAATGCAGCATACACAAAAATTGCAAAAGAAATTAATAAAATTAGAGACGACAGAGAATATCTAACTAAACTATTTGACACTCTACTTACTAACGAAGACGACAAAATAAAACTAGCTGTAGCAAATGACTGCCTACAACTTGATATACTAACCGACAAGGCTATAGAATGTCTAAATCAGCTAAAAACATCTACAACACTTGCCAAAATAGACCTTATGGGCATAGATATCACACTAGATTATCACAACAAAGTTAAAGGCAAAAAAGGATAGCAGTATGATTATAGAACAAATCAAAAACGAAATACTTTTGCTAAATAAAAAATATATAGACGAATCCGAAGACGGATACGATTTTTGGAATAACCATATAAAGTATGTGGTAGAAGAAGCTATGTATCTAGCCGAAACACACAATGCCGACAAAGAGATAGTAGAACTAGCCGCTCTTTTGCACGATGTAGCACTAATGGCAAAAGTAGGCACAAAAGCAGACCATCACAAAAATGGAGAAATAATAGCTGGAGAACTACTAAATAAATATGGATATCCCGAATACCGAATAGAACAGGTACAAGGTTGTATATTTAACCACAGGTCTAGTAGTTATGCCACAAATATAGAAGAATTGTGTGTAGCAGATGCCGATATACTTGCACACTTTGATAATATATCTAGTGCTTTTATATTAGGTGCCACAAAATTTAATTTTACCAAACCAGAAGAGTTTATGGAATGGTTCCAAAAAGACTACGAAGACCTAAGCGATGTAACCAAAATTTCTTTTCAAGAAAGATACAATAATATAATGTCTGTGTTGTTTGGAGATTTGTGGGAAGAATAAAAAAAGATATGATTTTAGTCATATCTTTTTTGTTTTTAGAATTTGAACAAACATACTCTTACCACACAAATTAGTGATGGCATTAGGTACACCACAGCAGTAAATAGTATAGAGCAAGCTACAGCACCATAATACAATGGGTTTAGTATCTTTTTCTTTTTTAATAGATACTTGTTTGTCACGATACCTGCAACCAAAATTATCACACCTACCATTCCTGCTAGAATGATAGTCCTTACATAAGGGAACTTGAATGTAGAAGATATGTGATTTTCGCCATCTACTAGTTCTACTTCAATTAGTTCCAAATCTGTTAGTTCGTAGTTTCGACCATTACGAGAAACCTGGGTTCCGTTTATATTTGTATTAGTAACTATTACTTTTTGGTCTTGGCTACCATTTACTTTGAGCTCAAATCCATTAGATGTTAATGCAAAGTCTACAGTTTGATTTTGCAAATTTAATATCAAATTTTCAACCTTATCATAATCAAGTTGAGCTACAAAAATTTTGTCTGCTTCCAAATCTTCAATAAAGTTTATGTCATATACTAAAAAATTACCTTTGGACACATACCCCACATCCGAAAACATATTTTCTCTAAATTCTTTTAGGTAATCCGATTGTCCCAAACCAACCAAAATATCTTTGCCACTTTCAAATAGTTCTTTGTAAAAAACAGTATATACAACCTTATTATAATCACTAGGATTAATTGTTAGTTTGATTTGACCACCATTTACAGAAGTATTCATACTTTCATCTAATTTTAACAAAGCACCATCTAATTTGTAATTAACTAGCTCTACACTATTATCTTTAATTAGGTCATATAGAGAAACTTTTGAAATAATCTCACCAGTGCCACCCAAATATTCGTATAGAGATTGTGTAGACGAAAAAATATCTTCTGTAATATCTAATTCTTTGTCTTTAGATACAACTACAGCATTAGGTAAATACAAACTATTTTTATAAATATAGGTAGTATTATCTTTGTCTATAATCTTTTTATCTACAAGTGTAAGATAAGGTCTATTTTGTTCGTATTCAGCCACAAAATATTCATATCCAAAAAATGCATCTGACAAAACAGTTCCACCAAAACTATCTATCACATTTGTGCCATTTTTGTAACCAAATGCTTTTCCAATTGCTACAGCATTTTTGTGTACCTGGGATGCAAAACAAGAGAAACTAGAGAACCCTGTAAGCAAATGTTCATTGTCGCCTAATTCACCATTAAAATCCTTTAGTCGAGCATTGTTCTTGTCTACACTTAGTTCGTCTAGATATACAATTCTAGTAGTTGATTTGAAACCTTGATTTGTAAACAGTACAGGATTCATTACACATTGCACACCAAATACAATCAAAAGTATACTATACAAAAACTTCTTGGTTACCCTACCATTTTTTGTATTTATGACAGTCAAAATTATTGTAATTATAATAGCAACCACCATAGCCAATATTAGTAACACACTTAATGGTACTACTGTAGCATTTGCTAGAATGGTTGATAGTGGTATAAAGAATACAATACCACATACAAAGTAGAATACATATCCTACCGATAGTAGTATGATTAGAAATTTCTTTGTGTATTTTTCTGGTTTGACATCTTTAGCCACAAAGTTTTCTTTGGTAATATTTTTGATAACCACGATAGCCGATAGAAACATTATGAATGTAAGCACATAGCTCATTCGCATATTGTATCCGTAGTAGCTACCCAAGGTCAAAACAAGTGTAATTCCGTCTAGTATAATAGGTATAGTACATAACACTAAAGATGCTAATAAGAAACTAGAAAATTTGCTTTTCTTGTTAAACATAAGCACAAAAACTATATTTAATGACAATAACACGACATCTATAAGCAAATATGCTATACCATAAGGGATATTTCTAAACATATCGTTTTCCAAAAACCCTTCGGCAATACTAGACACCCTAGAGCTTTCGCTTAGTTGTAGAGCATTTGGTCCTAGCATAAATAGACTAACACCTAGAGCTATCACATAACAAAGTAGAAGCTTAGACATTACAATTTTTCTTTTGTCTTTGTCCACCATCAAAAATACAAATATACTAAATAGTATATACAAAAGTATCTGGCCACACATGCCTACACCATAGCAGTTGAATATCATCAAAACTACTGTGATGGTAAATCCTGTCATCTTGCCATACTTTACTAATTGTAAAAAATTGTGAATTAGTACAGGCATAAGCATTACTAGAAACAACCACGAAAACCATGTGTAATTAAATAACACATAAGCACTTAGTGAGTATGCAATGCTTATACAAATCTGCCATACAGAACTTAGGTTGAAATACTTCCTTACAAACCACATAAATGAGATTGCAATAGCAATTATTTGTAAGATAAAAACTAAGTTGATACCATATATCACATAGTCTCTACCAAACATAAGTAGCACTATATAGAATGGACTAAATATCAAGTAGCACAAAAATCCTACAATGTTTGCACCACCAGCTAGTTTGTTGGAAAACACCAACGAGCCCACTTCCCCTTCTAGTCCATCAAAAATCAAATTCATAAATGTAATAATTTGATGATACATATCATAGTGTGCTATGGTTTTAGTACCAAATGGAAATGCACCACAACAAGCATATATAATAAGGAACAATGCAGTAATTGCACCAGCAACTATATAATAATTCTTTTTGGTGGAGAAATGATTTTTTATTTTATTCATTATCTTCTCCCAAATTAAATGTTTGAGCAATTATATATTTAGGTCTATTTAATGTTTCGGTATATGCGGCTAGTACATATAGTCCTACAATACCTACACTAGTAGTTACTACTCCTGTAGCTGTAGTAATCGCCGCCACCAACCACCATATAGTAGAGAATGGTACAGAGCACAACAACAGTACTAGTAGTGCAACTAATCCCATCACACCTACCACTCCTAAGAACAATCCTAATCCTAATACAAAATTGATAGGAAATGATGTGTAAGGCAAAATATTGTTGATAGCTAAATTAAACAAACTCTTTACTGAGTACTTAGTTTTACCTGCCCTTCTTTCGTCCCTGTCGTACTCTATCACTGTTTGCTTAAATCCTACTAGCTCTGTCATACCTGCTAAATATATACGATGTTCGCTAAGTTTTAAAATATTGTCTATAGCTCTACGAGATAGCAGTCTAGATATACCACAATCTAGTGGAGTTTTAGATTTTGTAATCCATCTATATACTTTGTAGTAAATCTTGCTAGTAATTTTCTTAAACCAGCTTTCGCCCTTTCTTCTAGTTCTCTTGGCTAGCACTACATCGTATCCTTCTTCCCACTTAGCCACAAACTTACCTATAAGACTAGCTGGGTCTTGTAAATCTGCATCTATATTGATAACTACATCGCCAGTAGCCATCTTAAACCCTGCCATTAGTGCAGGTCTTTGACCAAAGTTTCTAGAAAAGTTGATTACTTTGACTTGTTTATGTTTACTAGCTAGTTCTTCTAGTATCTCTAAGCTTCTATCTTTTGAGCCATCGTTTACAAACACGATTTCGTAGTCTTTGTTTAATTTTTGGCACTCTGCATCAACTTCGGTAAAGCACATATTGATACTTTCTTCTTCGTTGTATACTGGTATAACCACACTCACCTTTACATTGTCTTTTTTCATAAACTTTTCCCCTTTTGTAAAAAAATTACTCTTTTTCTAAAGTTTCTTTGTTGTCGCTTTTGAAGATTAAAAACTTTCTAGTAACATAATTAAACACCATTACAATAAGTGTTAGTGCGATTTTTACTATCCACTCGTTGATATGTAGTAGGTCATATCCTATATACATAAATAGAGTGTGTATACCTAATCCTGCTACTGCTAGAAGCACAAATGCTACAGCACCTTTTTTGGTCTTAGCAAATCCATTATCGCTAAACACAAAAAATATACTAGCTAGGTAGTTGAATACTAAACTAATTACAAATCCAACACCTGTACCTACTACCACACTCCATACAGTAGCATCACCCTTAGAAAATACTACATTTATGATGTTGTAGCCATAAGTTTCCATATTAAATAGGTATATAAATATAGACATACACACAAAATCTATAACAGTAGCTATACCACCTACGATTACAAATCTAGCTATTTCCATAAGAGTTTTGTGCTTGTCTATAAATTCTTTTATCTTCATTTGTATACCCCAAAAACACTATTTGGTTTTTTATAAAAAACCAGTCCTTACACAAAAAGTATAACACAACTACAATTTTATTAAAAACAAGATTTATAAAATTTAACAAATAAAGGCCTATTGCTTTGCCATTAGCCCTTTAAAAATATATAATATAAAAAAACAAAACTTACCTTACAGACAAAAATATAAGGATACAATATGGAAAAGAAATATATAATATTTGATTTTGATAATACAATAATGGACTCACTTTGGTGCTGGTACAAACTAATGAACGAAGATTCTTTTGTTGTTTATGGTCAAAAACCAAACAAACAAATGGTAATACTTAGAAAAGGTCTAACCAACTACAAAGTAGCAGAATTATTTATCAAACTATCAAATGTTGATATGACACCAGAACAAGTGCTAGACCTATGGTACACTACCATGGAAACCAACTTTACAACCATAATCAATCCTATTAAAGGTGCAATCGAGTATATCAACTATCTAAAGGAGCAAGGTTATACCTTAGCAATAGCTTCTGCTACTAGAGAAAAAACTATAAGAGTGGCTCTAGAACACTTTGGTATAGCTGACAAATTCGACTATATATTCACAGAAGAAAATACTCATGGTACAAAACTAGACAAGTCACTACTATCTACTTGTCTAAACACTATGGGAGCAAAACCAGAAGAATGTTTTATATTTGAAGACTCTATTACTTCACTAAAAAATGCAAATACTCTAGATATAGATTGTTGTTGTCTAGTACACAAATTCAACAAATCTAGAATAAAAGAAGTAAAAAGATTCTGCAAATTAGTAATCAAAAACTATGCAGACAAAAAACTAAACACTTTAGGATTATAAACAAAAGACCACAATATTAATTGTGGTCTTTTTGTTATACTCTTACCAATTTAGCAGTGAAACCTAAATTCTTTAGGTATTCAGCATTCTGTTTTGAGTTGTCAGTTGGCCTCCATATACCTGGTTGTTTTTCGGTATACTCTGCACCATTTTTTCTATAAATTTCAAAAGCAATAGAATCATCGATTTCTACAGACTTTAACCCTCTTATATCACCTATATATATTTCTTTTACATTTTCGCTTATTTCTACATTTTTTATTTTTGTACTAGCAAGATAGTTTAGGTGTACAATTTTTAGTCCGTCTGGATATTCTATAGTTCTCAAATTTTCGACACCATCAAGCAGTTGTACCAAACTCTCAGTATCGGTAAATCTATCAGGCAATTCAAGAGTTTTTTCTCTACTATTTTTTGGATAGAACACCATTTGAGATAGGTCTTTGGTATATACTACACCATCATCGGCTGTTAGTGTAGTATGAGTTCTGCTTACATATACAGACTCAATATCATCATCTAGTTTCATACTATTAGTAATAGTCATACCATCGCTAATATACAAAGTTCTACCATACTCTTCTGCCACAATATCTTTTAGCCCACCAGTAACTACAAACTTGTCTAAATCTTCAAATTCTTCTACAATTACCTTATCTAATGTCCCATATACTACAATATTGTCCACATCATCTACATTAGTGATGGTTTTTACTTCGCCTACAATATATAGATTTTTTGTTTCGCAATCATCTAAATCTACAACTAAATCGGCATTTTGAGAATATATAGTTATATTTTTGATTTCGGTTCTAGTTGCTACAAAAGATGTAACTGTGCTAGGCAAATACACTTCTACACTAGTAGCCCAGTATTCCAACCATACCTGTTCCACTATACCGTCTTCGATAGATGGAGCAATTATAGTATGGTCGTCTTTTTTCCTTTTTGCTTGATTGTCATATACAGAATTTACAAAATATACTGATTTACCATTGTACTCTTGAGAATATGCATCTTGAGCATCGGTAGCAAATCCGCCACCACATAGAGTACATTTATTATTAACTACATTATGTTTAAATGGTAATTCCACAGATTTTACTTTGTTGTGCTCTACACATCTATACTCTGCTTTGCCGTGAGTAGTACAAGTAGATTCTACCACCACTTTACCATAGTCATAGCAGCAAGGATCTCTTAGTATAAAGAAACAGGCTATAGGTATAGCAACTACTACTAGTCCTAATATTACAGCCACGACAGGTTTTCTAACACATAGTTTGTACAAAACTACAAATGGATAAGATACCACCTTAACAACTGCCACTACTCCTTTCCACAAAGATAAACCGAGCTTAACAAAAAACTTACCTATGCCTTGTAGTATAAGTAATAGCCACATACCTATCTTACCAAAAACTTTACCGACTTCTACTTTAGGTTTTGAAACATTGTCAACTTCTGCAGATTGGCTAGATATAGCCACTGTTTCTTGCTCAATATTGTTTTGATTTCCTACTACTGAGCCATAATATTGTGGATACATCATTTTAGTATACAATTTTTCTGCAAAGAATGTAGCTTCGCTATAGTTTCCTTTTAGAGTGTTGCCTACTGACATTTTTTGTTCTTTGATTGCTTTGGGTAGAGTAAATTGAATAATATTACTCTTGTCTTGAATCGTTTTAGCGAAACCAGTATTAAAGTGATGGTCTACATACTTGAATCCAGACCTGTCAGTATGTACCCAAGTATTGTGTGGTGTATATATTGAGTATGCTTCTTTATTGTTTAGATTGTTTGCATCGTTTTCACTAAGTAATGCAGAATTAAACAATCCCACAAGTTCTTTAATTTGGTCTATAGTATAAATAGTGTTTACACAGGTTTTTTCTGGTGATTTATGTACCACTGTACTTTCTACTAGAGCATATATTTGGTCTGCAGAATTACCAAAGTCTGCAGGTATATGAGTATACAAATCTGCTTTGCCACTAATACTGTCTTTCATTATAGTAAGTGCACTATTTATGAATCTACCCTTTAACATCATAACTGCATTTTGAGCTAGATTTACAAGGTTTTCGTCTGTACCACTATATTCGTTTAGTAGTTCGGTAATAGTAGTACATATATTGTACACAGCAGTATCTATATGACTGTATAGTTCTTTTCTTTTGAAAACCATATTTACATTGTCAAACAAATCACTATACACTCTCATATATATTTCGTATATGTTTAGTTCTCTAGGTCCGTCATTAGCCATATCAATATCTGGTAATGATTTCCTGATTTCACAATTTTTGCTTTTCAAAATTGTATCAAAAACCCTTTTGGCACTAGCCACAGCAGCACTATTTACAGTATTGTTACTAAAATCAATTTTGCTTAGGTAGTTGTACAACTGCAACGATAATATTGAGTGCTCAAACAACAACCTTTCTTTATCTATCATAAACAACTCCTTATAGATAAATACCTTTTTTTAAAAATAGTATATAGTACTTTGCTAATTTTTCAAATTGATTTATAAAGCAATAACAACAAATTATATATTTATTAATATATAAAAGATAAAATCAACGACAAAAGGGACTATGCAAAAACAGAAAAATTTGGTATAATCGCTGTAGATATAAAAAAGGAAAAATATATGGAATATAGAAAAGCAACTCTTGTAGATTTAGAGAAAATCTGGGACAAAGATATAGCCAAACACAATGGCGACTTACGATATGTAAACTGGAAAAAACAATATATAGAAAACAATCTAAATGGTAAATGTACTACTTTTGTAGTGCTAAACAACGATGACCCTGTAGGTCAAATTACCATTCTATTTTCGCCTGAGTGCAGTCCTGTAAAAGACAAGCCACTACTATGTAACGGCACAGATACTGCAAATATGAATGCTTTTAGAATAGAGAAAGCATACGAAGGTGGTGGGCACATCTCTACCTTAGTAAAGATGGCTGAGACCTATGCCAAAGAGCACGGCATCAAACACCTTACTATAGGTGCCGAAGCTAGAGAAAGTAGAAACTTGGGTATATACTTACACTGGGGATACAACCAATTTGTAATGCACGAAATATACGAAGGCGACCTAGTAGTATATTACAAAAAAGATATATAAAACAAAAATTTGCATATACCAAACTAGTGACATTGTTCTTATGTTGGGTTAAAATATTAGTAACAAAATTAAACATATAATAGATACAAATTGTGAGGTTAGACTTTAATGAAAAAACTTACAAAAAAAGATATCGACTTGTACCTAAACTTCGATGAAGTTACAGCACCTTTTCTAGAAACAGACTATGTACTAGAAAAAGTAATGTACGATTTTGAAGCAAAGCAAAAAGCAAAAATTCCAAATACAAAACTACATAGTTTGTTTAACTGGATAGATGCTAAAATGAAGTACGAGCGAGAAGAAAAATTTAATAGTGAAAACAAATTTGCTCGTACTGCAAAGCAAATTTGGGAAAGTGGAAAGACTACCGGCTGTACCGATTATGCTATTTTGTTTATGACTTTTGCTAAACAATTAGGTATACCTACTACTATGCTACACACTGCTAGTAGGAGTTGGGTGGCAAATTTGCAAGAGACCAAAAAGCCAACATCAAACCAAGGTCACAACTTTAATGAGTGTTTTTATGACAATAAGTGGGTACTTGTTGACCCTACTTGCCGTAAAGTAATAGAAAAATACAATCCAAACCAAATCCTACTATCCTACGAAGTAGGTGGCGAAAATACCTTTGTAGCATTCGATAGGACTGTTAGCTTTGAGCGAACCAACATAAAACAGTACAACAAAAATATGGATATAACTTGTTACAAACTAAAGCTACTACCACCTACTCCAAACTCTGTAGTACTAAAAGATATACTAAACAAACTAGAAAAACACCATATCAATTTGTATCACGATATAACAAAGCAAGAATTAACCGACTACATAAACACTATACCTAATATCGATAGTTTATCTCAAAAACAATTTGATATAGAGATGTTAAAATTGTTTGCTAAGTTTAAAGATGCACATACTAGATACTTCACAAAATACAAAAAATTAAGTCATCAACTTTTACACCTAAACGGTAAACTATATGTAAGGATTGAAGATAAATATATAGAAATAAAGATGATAAATTCTACACCAGCAAGTAAGGTAATAGATACTATCATTCCTCTAATACCACACGAAACAAATGAGTGGCTTAGCGAAAAAATTACAGAGCTAATAAACAATGGTGTCATACTAGATATGCTAGGATTATTTGAGAGCGAAAGGCTAAATCTTACCATGCACGACGATACACACTTGGTTGTTACTTGGTTTAGCCCTGGTAATAAAACTACCATAAAACCATCAAACGAAAAGTATGATAAGCAAAATATAAAAATAGAAACAAACAACAATTTTCACTATGGGTTTAAATTGTTAGAAAACAATATTCTACATATATGGTATCGTAAATGTTTTGAAGTACCAGAATATCCTTTTGAAAACTTTGTGCAAGATATAGACAAAGTTGTATCAAGGTACAATGTTTCAAAATACATTCTAGATATTAAGGACAATGCCGGTGGCAATAGCGAAATAATAAACCCACTACAAGACTATATAGCTAGTAAAAATATGACTGGTGCTATGCTGATAAACAATGCCGTATTTTCTTCTGGCAGATTTGCCGTAGCCAAATTCAAAAAAGCCTTTGGCATTACCCTAATCGGTCAAGGCACTGGTGGTGCTGCCAAATCTTATGGATACAATCAAAACTTAGAAACTTATGGCAAGACATTTTCTTGTTCAATAAGGTTATGGGACTTTAGCGAAATATTCGGTAGCGAAGGCAGTATACAGCCCGATATATATGTAGAGAGAAAAATTGAAGATATAAACAACAATGTAAATGCAGAATTAAATGCTGCAATAGAATATTTAAAAAACAAGTAATTAGGAGAATAAAATGAAAGTACTAATAGGAACTACAAACCCTGCAAAAATAGAAGGTGCAAAACTTGCATTTGAAGAATTTTTTGAAAATGTAGAAGTAGAAGGCATCAAGGCTGCTTCTGGTGTGCCTGACCAACCTGTAAATGGAGACATCTACTTAGGTGCACTAAACAGAGTAAACAATCTAATGGCTTATGCTAAAGAAAACAATATAGAAGCTGACTACTTTGTAGCAATAGAAAGTGGTATTACCGATAGCTTAGGCAAATGGGTAATCACATATATAGCTGTAATCAAAGACAATGCTGGTTACGAAAGCTTCGGCACAGGACCTAGCTTCCCTGTTCCAAACAAATATGTAGATAGAATCATAGCTACAGATTTAGGTCAAGTAATGGATGCTATCTTCAACGAAAACGACCTTAGAAGCAAAAAAGGTGGAGTAAACTTCCTTACACACGGAGTAATCACTCGTGGCGATCTAACAAAGTCTGCTTTCGTAATGGCACTTACTCAATTTATCAACGACAAAATCTGGAAAGATTAATATCAAATCAAACAAATTTTTATCACTATTTTGTCTACTTTTGTGATTTAGAAAAAATTTTTAAAAAAATGTAATATTTAATAAATATTACCCGTCCAAAATCAAATTTTAAGTCAAAATTTTTTTAATTTTGTATTGACAAAGTATCACAAAAGTAGTAAAAATGTGGTATGGAGATTGAAAAAATGAAACAATTATTATTTGTAACTTTACATCATCATAGCTAATTCTACTTGCCATGAAACTTCACGGCAGGTACTTTTTGCTATGCCGTTATTAAAGTTATAAATTTTTTTAAAATATAAAACTAAAACATCAACGGCACATAAACCTAGTCCGTTGATGTTTTTTTGTTTTTGGAGTTAGATATGAACAATTTAAGTAATATTGACATTTTGAAAAACCTAGCACGGTTACCTAGTTTTCAAGAAGACAATAGCCAAATAATAAATTATATTGTTTCGATTTTTGAAAATCAAAATATTGATTATAGATTAATCAAAAATGAGAACAATTCACAACTAAATATAATAGCAGGACTAAACTGCAATCTAGACACTACAACCCAAAAGGCTATACTACTATGTGGACACATAGATACAGTCACTGCAAATATAGACAAGTGGCAAACCAACCCTTTTGTGCTTGCCGAAGACAATGGTAGACTGTACGGACTAGGTGTAGCAGATATGAAAAGCTTTAGTGCAAATGTACTTAGTGCTATATCAGAGTTTAAAAAATACAACACACCTATCATATATGCCCTTACTAGTGACGAAGAAACTATTATGGAAGGAGTCAAAGCCGTAGTCAAAGAACTAACTAAGCTAAACATTCAACCTAGCTATGCCATAATAGGCGAACCTACTAGTAGTATGCCCTACAACTGCAACAAAGGTTTTTACGAAACAGAAATAAAAGTAAAAGGCAAAGCTTGTCACTCTAGTAATCCTAATGGTGGCATAAATTCTATTGTTGCAATGTCACAGATAGTAAACAGGCTAAATTCTGTTTCCAAAAAATTACCTAAAACTACTACACTAAATATAGGTACAATTTCGGGTGGAACACTATGTAATGTCGTACCCGAAAATTGTGTGATTAGGTTTGAGATACGAACATTCAACAAGTCAATGCTTAGTAGAATATACAAATCTTTGGACCAAATCATAGAAAAACTAAAAATTGAGTACAAAGGCATAGAAATTGAATATAATTTGGTATTTGAGATACCACCTTTTGTAAAAATCGCTGACAAAAAGCTAAATAAAGTGTATAGTAAATTAGGAGGCACACCTAAGACATATATGGCTTCGACCGAAGCTGGATTTTATCAAGATATGGGTGCCAAAGCTGTCATCTTTGGTGTGGGCGATATACAAAATGTTCACAAAGAAGATGAGTATATAAATATAGAAGAATTTAATTCTTACAATCAAAAACTATTTGAAATTATAAAAATATTAGAAAATTAGGAGAACAAAAAATGAGTATTGTAGAACCAAGAACATTATCTGGCACTATGGAGCTATTACCTAAAGAACAGATTTTGTTTAATGAAATAAAAGCTAAGATACAAAAAGTATATGAAAGCTATGGTTTCTTACCACTAGACACACCTATAATTGAGAGAGCAGATGTACTACTAGCCAAAGCAGGTGGCGAAACCGAAAAACAAATATATCGTTTCAACAAAGGCGATACCGATATTTGTATGAGATTTGACCTAACTGTACCACTAGCTAAGTATGTAGCTCAAAATATGAACAATATTGAATTTCCTTTCAAAAGATACCAAATAGGCAAAGTGTATCGTGGCGAAAGACCTCAAAAAGGCAGATACCGTGAATTTTATCAATGCGATATCGACACCATAGGCAAAGATACCCTATCTGTAAAAAATGATGCTGAGTATCCTGCTGTAATCTATTCAATTTTCAAAAGTCTAGATTTTGGCGACTTTACCATATTTATGAACAATCGCAAAATCATAAATGGACTATTTGAAGAATTAGGTCTAAGTAGTCAAAAAGAAGACATAATGAGACTTATCGACAAGTTCGACAAGATAGGCGAACAAACCGTAAGACTTACACTTACCGAAGACTACAAAGTAGACCAAGAAACATCTAACAAACTATTAAACTTTTTACTTACCCAAGGTACTACTGACGAAAAACTAGCAGCTATGAAAAGTTTTGGTTTCACTAGCGAAACATTTAACAAAGGTGTAGCTGAGCTAGAAGAAGTAGTAAAATGTGTAAGAATGCAAGCCGTACCAGACAAGTATTTTCAAATCAAACTAACTATAGTTAGAGGATTAGACTACTACACTGGTACAGTATTTGAAACCACATTAAATGATTACCCAGAATTAGGTAGTGTATGTGGTGGTGGTAGATACGACAACCTTGCAGAATACTATACCGACCAAAAACTACCTGGTGTAGGTATAGCTATAGGACTTACTAGACTATTCTATCAATTATGCGAAAACAATCTAGTAAAGAGCACAAAAACAAGTATTGCCGATGTATTAGTATTGCCTATGGACGACACTGCTATAGAAAAAGGATACGAAGTTGCTAGCAAACTAAGACTAGAGGGCATCAACTGTCAACTATACCTAGAAGACAAAAAGTTCAAAAACAAAATCAATTATGCCGACAAACTTAAAATCCCATTTGTAATCATCATAGGCGAGGACGAAATCAAGAACAATTATGTAACAATCAAAGATATGTTCAACTTCAACCAAAACAAAGTAGCAGACAAAGACATTGTAGAATTTTTTAATAAATAATATAGGTTTGGGGTAACACCCCACCTATTATGGTGGAATTAGCTCAGTTGGTAGAGCGCCAGATTGTGGCTCTGGAGGTCGTGGGTTCGAGACCCATATTTCACCCCATTATACAGAGAGCAAAACTTTGCTCTCTTTTTTTGTATGATTTGTACACTTTCAATTTTAAACTGCAATCCAACAATTACCAAACTCAAAAATATTTTGACAAGCACTTGTATTGTGATACAATATATTATCAAAATTTTAGGAAGGTATTATGGAGTTACTTGAAATCTATAATGAAAAAGGCGAACCAACTGGCAAGTCAATAGAGAGAGGAAACAAAAATCTACAAGAAAACGAATACATAAAATTAGCAGTGCTATGGATAAAATCTGGCAACAAGTTTTTGATTCAAAAAGCCAGTGTCGAAAAAGACAACGACTATGCTGTCACAGGTGGTCATGTACCATTTGGCACAACCAGTCTAGAACAAGCAGCAGTAGAAACCGAAGAAGAATTAGGTCTAACCATAGACAAAAACAAACTAGTACTACTAGGTACTATTACTAGAGGTCACGGAATGTTTGATGTGTACTTGTACGAAGATGATACACTTATCAACTACCCTTTCGTACTACAAGAGGAAGAAGTAGAGGCTGTACAATTTATGACAACAGACGAAATTGAATCTCTAATAGAACAAGGATTGTTTAGAGGTTCTTCTACCCTTCAATACAACCAATTAATCAAAGGCAAGTTTTAAAATAAAAAAAGAGTTGAAAATTTTCAACTCTTTTTGTTTTTGCCAAACACTTTTGATACAGAACTGGCTATACTACCTATCACTCCATTTTTCAATACATTACCTGTAGCCTTCACTGTGTCTATACCCAAAGTCTCATCTACCAAATCAATCGCACTTCTTACTTCTTTAGCTTTCTTCTGTATTGTACTTTCGCCAGTAAGCAATTTGTTTGCAGTATTTACAAACAAAATCAATTCTTTCTTTGATTCAAATCGAAACTCAATTTCTGTATCCAATAAATATACTTCTGTTATGCCATTTTTAGTTTTGATTTGTGGTACACCATTGTACATTTTGATATCTTCTATCGAATAATCGTATACTGTAATTTCTTCTTGCGAAAACAACTTTTTGTACTTATTGACAAAAACTATATGCAAGTTTGTCAATATTAGGTCTGTTACACCTTTTTTCTTGCACAAACATACTCTACCCTTGTAAAGCACAACCTCATCTTCTCTCAGTCTGTAATGTTCCATATAACACCTCTATTTCGTTTTTTTTGGGGGTCCATAACGACCTCACAACACTCATTGTAAATTTCGCGAAAATATCAAAGTAACCAAATACACTCTTTTTCTTTGCAATATAATGTATTCAAAATTTTCACAAAAATAAAGGTGCAAGAATAATATGTATTAGTGATAGTTGTTCATAATTATCACTATACTAAAGTATGATGGAGATAAAATGATTTGTAATAATAATTGCAGATGTGGTTGCAATAGTTGCAACAATAATTGTAATAATTGCAACGGGCGAATTGTGACCTCAATAGTTAGACCCATAGCAGGACCTCAAGGTCCAGCTGGTCCTCAAGGTCCTCCTGGCGAAGACGGTGACACACCTACACTAGATATAGGCGATGTAATTACTGGCGACCCAGGCACCCCTGCTAGTGCAACCATTACTGGCACTGCACCCAACTATCTACTAAACCTTACTATCCCTCAGGGCGAAGTTGGTCCTGCTGGTCCGACTGGTCCTCAAGGCGAAGTTGGTCCTATAGGTCCTCAAGGTATTCAAGGTGAACAAGGCCCTGTCGGTCCTCAAGGTCCGGCTGGTGCAGATGCCGAACCTATTACACTAACTATAGGCACAGTTACCACTGGTGCACCGGGTACAGATGCTGCGGCTAGTATTACCGGCACTAGTCCAAACTTTGTGCTAAACTTAACTATACCACAGGGCGAACCTGGTACTCCAGCTGGCTAATAAAAAAGAGAGAGACGGAATATCGTTTCTCTTTTTTAGATTTATTGAATTAAATATATCCATTTTTGTCAATACTTATATTATCGAGGTAATATATATGTATAGACTCAAAGAAATTCTTATGTTTCTGTCTGCATTTATCCCTATGTATTTTTTGGTATGGATAAAATTAGTGATGGAAGTTATCAATCACAACTTAACCTTTAATGTACTAAATACTATCATTTTTGTATCGATGATAGTAGTAATAATTTTGGGCATCATAGGACTAACTTTAGAAATCCACAACAAAAATCAAAAGTCGAAGCCAGTAACCATTTTGACAGCAAAAAACATCACAGACCAGCATTTTTTAGGATATTTTTCGCTGTTCGTACTATTCGCTATCACTTTTGATTTGTCAAAAGTAAGTATGGCAGTTGTATTTCTACTCATTATGATTATGATAGGAGTAGTATATATAAAAAACAAGCTGTTTTTTATAAACCCATTTCTAAATATACTTGGTTTCAATTTTTTCGATATTACCTACATTGTAGATGGTAGCTCTCAAACCAAAAGCACCCGAATATTCTACCGAGGTAATTTACAAACAAATCAAGAGTACTGGGTCAAAATCAAAGACGAACATTTTAGTTTTGTAGACAATACTCGAATGAAACACCACAAAAAAGGCATAGGCAAATAGTATGCCTTTTTTATATTAGTATTCAATTTTATTTATAAAAATTTTTATTCTTCTTTTTCACAATGTAAGCATTTACCATCTTCATAATCATGATTTACACATTCGTACTCGCATACAGTACATTTAGAATTGTCCCATGTATGGTTTTCAAATTCTACATATCCACATACAGAACATTCTCGTCTATGTTCTGATGTACCATCTTGTTCGTATTCACTAAAATTGTGATTTACATGCTTGTATCCACACCTCTCACATTCGCCTATATTATAGATATGGTTTTCATAATCACAATCTATACATGTGCAATCAGTATGTGGTACATCACATTTATACTCACAAACAGTACATACACTATTTTCCCAATCATGAATATCAGGAATGTCGTAATTGCATACCTCGCATGTTTTATAATGATAATAACTATCTGCAGTATAATACCAATTATGATTTTCGTGTGTATAACCACAAGTATTACAAGATCCCCCAACATATTCGTGAGGTACATTTTTTGCTTTTTCACAGACATGACAGTTTATTATTTTACATGCCTCATCTGTACCACCTGCTACTTCAGTAAAATTACCTAAACCTTCACAATCATGATATCCACAAATTTTGCAGAACAAATTTTCATCATATCTATGCTCTTCTATTTGGCCATAACAACTATAGCCACAAATTGTGCACCTTATATTCTCTACACTACTATGATCACATTCTTTTTGACAATAACTACAAAATCCATAATTCCACTCATGTTCTTCATAATCACAAATTGTACATTCACAATCAATTATATTGTGGTTTGCACGTCCACAAATAAAGCACACACAATCTACAAAATCATGTTCGTCATGATAGTAATCACATATAGTACATACCCCATTAGAATATGTATGACTACCACGAGTTACATATTGACAAGTTAAGCACTCTATTTCGTGACCTTCATCATTAAGATTAACAGAAACACCATTACCTCGTGTTGGACAATTATGTTTGTAACAAACTGTACAATAATCATCTACAAAAGTATGGTCTTCGTGTGGAGCATAACAATATACACATACTCCATCAATATGTTCGTAAAAATAATAGTGTCCACATACATTACCACAATTAGCACAAATACTATTTGAATAATCGTGTTCTATTTCTTTAACAACACCACAAGTTTTACAAGTGCTTACACAAGTATAGTTGTCTTCTGCTTTATATGTACAATTTTTATCAGCTTCACAATTATGAGAAACTGCACAAGAACTACATGTTCCATTTACCCAGGTGTGATTTTCATAATCACAGTATTCACATTCGCAACTAGTATGATCTTCTATACATTCTTCTCCACAAATAGTACATACACAGTCTACATAATTGCAAGGCTCACTATAACCACTATAACAATCGTCACATTCAAAATAATGTGTACCTGGTTGCCAACGACCATAATTAGTATAGTTGTGTTCTTCTAAAAGAACATAGCCACAAATAGTACATTCGTTCGTGTGGTAATTTCCCTTATCTTCATAAGCACCTAAATACTCATGTTCTTCATGCTCTTCCCCACAATCATCACATGTGCCAAGATTCCAACTATGGTTTTCAAGTCCACAAATTGTACATACACAATTACTTATCTCATGGTTTACACATTCGTAACCACAAAGTGTACATTTGCTATCTACAAATTTATGTGATTCAAAACAAACATGGTCACAATCTTCACAAATTTTACGATGTTCATAATCATTTTCTTGCACTACATTATAGTTGTGATCTTCAAAACCTAAATCTATGCCGCAAATTTCACATGATAAACTATGACGGGAATCATCACTCATTGTAGGTTTTGCATTTTTATGATTTTGATGATAATGTCCACAATAATCACAATCACCAGAAGCACTTCTATACTTGTGTTCTATTTCTCTACTTAATTCACAAACTGAACATTTTTCAATACAAATCACATCATCCTTGGTTGTATAAGAAAACTCGTTTACTGTAGTACAATCATGTTTGTAACAAACTGTACAATAATCATCTACAAAAGTATGGTCTTCGTGTGGAGCATAACAATATACACATACTCCATCAATATGTTCGTAAAAATAATAGTGTCCACATACATTACCACAATTTGCACAAATACTATTTGAATAATCGTGTTCTATTTCTTTAACAACACCACAAGTTTTACAAGTACTTACACAAGTATAGTTGTCTTCTGCTTTATATGTACAATTTTTATCAGCTTCACAATTATGAGAAACTGCACAAGAACTACATGTTCCATTTACCCAGGTGTGTGATTTATGATTGTAATGACATTGTGAGCAAGTACCATTTTCCCAATCATGATTTATAGGGGAATTTGCATGACAAACATTACATACAAGTCTGCATACATCGTCGCCATCTTCTGCATAATAATAATCATTACCTGCTACACAATCATGATATGTGCCGCAAGCACATGGGTTCCCGTAAGGAGGGAATGTGTGGGATTCACTTTCCAACACTTTATTACATATAATACACACTATATTGTGTATATCGTTGTTTACACTTACAAGTATTCCACTTGCACTATGTTCACATACATGTTTACATAGAGTACAAGTACCATCTACCCAATCATGATTTATAGGGGAATTTGCATGACAAACATTACATACAAATCTACATTCTAGTGGACTATCATATTCATAACGATAATCATCACCTTGTTGACAATTGTGATATACACCACATTTACATGGTTCATTTGGTCCAAATGAGTGAGACTCGCTTCCTAAAATTTTATCACATGGACCACATAAAATATTATGTGTATCGTTATCTACACTTACAAATTTTTCACCTGAGCTATGTTCACACACATGTTTACATAGAGTACAAGTACCATCTGCCCAGCTGTGGTTTACAGGATAATTTACACCACACACATTACATACAAATCTACATTCTAGTGGACTATCATATTCATAACGATAATCATCACCTTGTTGACAATTGTGATATACACCACATTCGCATTGATGACTACTAAAGTTAAAGGTATGACCTTCTAGAAGGATAAGTCCACAATTAGCACATTCTTTTTTGTGGTTTTCTTCGTCTTCAGGTATTACTGGTTTAAAACTATGAATTGTGTCTCCACAAATTGTACATTCGCAATCCGCATAATTATGATTTGTTTGTTTACAATACACACACACACAATTTTCGTACTCATGTTCTACACATTCATAGAAACATATAGTACAAATACCATCTATATAATCGTGATTAGCTATTATCTCATAGCCACACTCGTCCTCGCACCATCTATGATGTTTGTTTTCATCTAGTGGTTCAAATTCGTTCATGCTATGTGGATTATGTTCTTGTCTACAATAATCACAAACTCCTAGAGTATAGCTTGGTTCATCACTAGAGTTGGTGTGTGTACACTCATGTTCACAAAGTGTACATGTTCCGTTTACATAGTTGTGACCATCGAATTTTTCAAGGTAACATTTAGAACAATATTCCGAGCAAAAAATATTTCCATTTATTGATCTTCCAAGAGTTCCTTCTCCAGCACAGTCGTGAGGTTTTCCACAAGAAATACATGCACCCCATGAGAACTCGTGTTCTTTTTCATATTCGCATACTGTACATACACAACTCACAAAAGAGTGTGCAATTTCTTCTACATAACCACAGACACTACATTCACGACCATGATAGTTTTCGTTTAATGCTTCTAGTTCTCCAAATGTATGGTTTTCATGTTCTTTTCGACAATTTACACATTTACCATTACTCCACTCAATATGATTGCAAACAAAATCACATTGGGTACACTCACCGTTATTAAATGAATGTGCACCAGCCATTGAGTTGCCACATACACAATCACCATAATGTTCTACATAATCATAACGATCATACTCTTCTACAATACATTGATAATGAACTATATTACAAACAGTACATATTGCACCATATCCACTACCATCAAAGTTGTGGTTTTCATAATATGTATGTTCACAAACTACACACTCATAAAAATGTCGAATACCATCACTACCTTCGTATAGATTGTAACTATGGGTTGTATGCTCATTTCCACAAACAGTACATACATTATTAGCATCTAAAGTATGATTATTAGTTTCTACAACTTTGCCACAATCCACACATTTTTTAGCATGTAATACATCACTATATTCTACAATTTCAAAATTATCTACTTCTGCACAGTTATGTATCCCGCATTTACAATAATGGTTTTCATCATACAAGTGTTCACTGTGTACATGTTCACAATTTAAACATTCTCCATTTACATAATCATGACCAGCTGACCATTCATTGTAACAAATACCACAAGTTACTCTACAATCATCGTCGCTTCCATAATCATAATATGAATAATCTGATTCTTTACTACAAACATGACTTCCACCACATTGAGAGCAGGTTCCATAGTTCCAACTATGATTTTCATAATCACAAATTGTACATTCACAACCTTCTATATCGTGTTCACATTCGTAGTTACAATCCTCACACACACCAGCATTCCACCTATGATTTGCATAATCACACAATGTACATTCACAGTCGATCATACTATGCTCTTCTGCATTACATACTGTACATTTACAATTTACCAAATTGTGTTCTGCCTCATCTATATATCCACAAATAGAACAAGTTCTACCATGATATCCGCTATATATAGGTTCGTATTGACCAAAATTGTGC